>CANJBY010000017.1 GCA_947472735.1 Sphingomonadaceae bacterium
CTCCGATAGGCTGGTGACCCTAGGGCGCGCACCGCATGGAGGCCATACCGGCCCACCCGTCCACCCCACGTGCCGAGTCCTGTCGAAGGGCGCGTGGCGGTTATCCTGGCAGGGTGGAGGACTCTATCCATGGCTAATGTCACCGTGATCGGCGCCCAGTGGGGCGATGAGGGCAAGGGCAAGATCGTCGACTGGCTGGCCAGCCGTGCGGACGCCGTGGTGCGCTTTCAGGGCGGCCACAATGCCGGTCACACGCTGGTGGTGGGCGATCAGGTCTACAAGCTGAGCTTGCTGCCTTCCGGTATCGTCACCGGGACGCTTTCGATCATCGGCAATGGCGTGGTGCTCGATCCCTGGGCGCTCAAGGCCGAGATCGAAAAGCTCGAAGGGCAAGGCGTTTCGATCACCACCGAGAACTTCGCGATTGCCGATAACTGCCCGCTAATCCTGCCGGTTCACCGCGAACTGGATGGCCTGCGCGAAGCCGCCGCCGGAGCCGGCAAAATCGGCACCACCGGACGCGGCATCGGCCCGGCCTATGAAGACAAGGTCGGCCGCCGCGCGATCCGGGTTTGCGATCTGGCGCACCTCGATACGCTCGATTCGCAGTTCGACCGGCTATGCGCCCATCACGATGCGCTGCGCGCCGGCTTCGGCCAGCCCCCGGTCGACCGTGAAGCGCTGCGGGCCGAGCTCGCCGAAATTGCCCCCTATGTGCTGCAATATGCCCAGCCGGTGTGGAAGCGGTTGAACACCGTGCGCAAGGCCGGGGCACGGATACTGTTCGAAGGCGCGCAAGGCGTGCTGCTCGATGTCGATCACGGCACGTACCCGTTCGTGACCAGTTCCAACACGGTCAGCGGTACGGCCGCATCCGGCTCGGGTCTCGGTCCCTCCGCCACCGGCTTCGTGCTGGGGATCGTCAAGGCCTATACAACCCGCGTCGGCTCCGGCCCGTTTCCAACCGAGCTGGAAGATGCCGTCGGTCAGCGGCTGGGGGAACGCGGTCATGAGTTCGGCACGGTCACGGGCCGCAAACGCCGCTGCGGCTGGTTCGATGCAGTGCTGGTGCGCCAGTCCTGCGCCATTTCCGGCGTCACCGGCATCGCGCTGACCAAGGTCGACGTGCTCGACGGTTTCGAAAAGGTGCGGATCTGCACGGGTTATCGCCTGAACGGCAAAGTGCTGGACTATTTCCCCAGCCACGCCGCCGATCAGGCCGCAGTGGAGCCGATCTATGAGGAAATGGACGGCTGGGAAGGCACCACTGCCGGCGCGCGCTCCTGGGCCGATCTGCCGGCGCAGGCGATCAAGTACATCCAGCGCGTGCAGGAGCTGATCGAGACTCCCGTGGCGCTGGTTTCCACCAGTCCCGAGCGCGAAGATACGATCCTCGTGCGCGATCCGTTTGTGGATTGAACGGATGCGGCGGGCGGTCGTCTGCCCGCCGCCCGTCAATGCCGTGTTGATCGCGATGGGGCTGAGTGCGGCCATTCGTTGACCTCCGCGATTCTTGGACGGAGCGCCGAGGCTCCGCGTGGAGTGATCCGGAATTCAGGTTCATTCTGGACCCAGTTTTCTTGACATAGACCCTCTTTGTTCTACTCCTGTTCGAATGAACACGGAGTCGCAATGATGCCGCCAATCCAGTATTCCTATGGTCAGTTGGCAGATGATGCGACCGGCTTTCCCCTCACCGTCTCGATTTTTGCCCAATTGCCGCACAGCCGGACCCAGATTCGAGAAGATGCCAATGCTGCCGGGCTGAGGGTCGCGCAGGACGCGGATCTCGACGTTTTGCTGGAGGGAGAGGCGCGCCCGCTGGGGGAGATCGTGCTGGTCGATTGCCCGCAGGTTGATGCCGTGCTGCTCGCCGCGCTGTCCCGGCTCGATCTGCGCGCCGCGCATTGCGGAGCGCAACTGGTGGTGTCCACGTCGGTCGAGGCGCTGGAAGATGTCTTCGCCTGTCTCGATCACTCCGCTCCGCAGATTCTCGTCGCGCCCAGCCGGGGGGACCGGGTGATCGCGCTGGGCCGGGCGCTCGCACGGTGCTCGGTCACCAGACTGCGCGAGCTTTCGGACGACGACCGTCTCGCGCTGCTGCGGTTGACCGAGCAGGTCAGTGAAATTGCCCAGCGGCTTGACCGGCTTTCGCAGCCCGCGCAGCCGCCGCACGGTAGCGTGGCCGATGGCAGCGCCTTTCGTTTCGAAGCGCCGCGCAGCACCTATGCCGCACCCGACGCTGACAGTTCGGCTGAGCGCCTGCTCCGGGCGACCCGTCCAGCGCTTCCGGACCCCCGGCTGGTGCGGCGGATCGTACGCCAGCGCCAGTTGCGCGCCCGGTTCTTCGATGGCGAACTGTTTGCCGATCCGGCCTGGGACATGCTGCTCGATCTTACCGCGGCCCGAGCCGAGCACAACCGCGTCTCGGTGACGTCCTTGTGCATCGCCAGCGGGGTCCCCCCGACCACTGCGCTGCGCTGGATCACGCAGATGACTGAGGCCGGACTGCTCGAGCGGGTTGAGGACGAGTCAGACCGCCGCCGCGCGTTCATCACGCTGACCGACAAGGCAGCCGATGCCATGGCACGCTTCTTCGGCGAGATCGGCAGCGCCGCCGCCCGCATGGTATGAGCAAGAACTGCGGGCAGGCGCGCGCGGCCGTTTGACCGGCCGGTCAGTTGTTGCGGATCGAGCTGGTGTACTTGTCGATGCAGCGGCCGACCAGATCACGCATTTCCTCGTTGGCCCGGCTCTGGATTTCGCTGGCGCGCCAGTTGAACAGGGTGCCGATGTTACACCACGTGATCGAGGCCCAGTGCTTCTGGTTGTTGACCGGGTTGTAGACGTTGGTGCCAGTGGAGAATTCCAGCTCGACATAAGCGGCGCAGTGCGTGAGCTGTTCGCCCGAGTTGTTCTGCTGGCGCAGCGCGGTGAGCGAAAAATACATTACCAGCGCTCGGTCCGCAAAGTAATCGTCCTGCGACCCGATCTTGATGCCGCGGTTGCGCAATGCCGACTGAACCGTCGAGACGGCCTGGCTGTGATGCAGGTTGCAGGCGTTGTTCTGGTCATCGTCGTCGTCGGACGCGCTGACATAGACTGGCGGAATATCGGCCGCATAGGCGGTGGAACTGACGATCCCGGCCGCAACCGGGAGCGCAGCGGCGATCAGCTTCAGCTTGAAAATCGCAGTAATGGCTTTGCCCCTCTAGATGAAGCGCGCGATGTTCGCGTCGCTCCGTCGACCGAATTATCACATCGGCGGTTTGAGCCAATAGCGGCAATTGCTTCTGACAACATTTGTCATGCCTAACACGGGTTAGTCATTCGCACCTGTTCACTGGCGCTTAATCCCGGCCACCCCTATAGCTTGCGCATGAACTTGCCGAAACGCGCCACTCCGCGCCTCGCTTGCCTCCTTCCGCTCTTGTTGCTGGCAGCTCCGGCAAGTTCTGCGCCAGCGCCTTCAACCGAGGTCCCCTGGCTTTACAAGAACTCGGACGTCCCGCCTGATCGCGAGTGGACTTTTGGCGAACTGCCCAACGGGCTGCGCTATGCGGTACGCCACAACGGCGTGCCGCCCGGCCAGGTTTCGATCCGGATCCGCATGGACGTCGGCTCGCTGTACGAAACGCCATCGGAAAGCGGCTATGCCCATCTGCTGGAGCATCTGGTTTTTCGCCAGTCACGCTATCTGGGGCAGGCCGAGGCTATTCCGACCTGGCAGCGCCTCGGCGCGACTTTCGGCAGCGACACCAATGCCGAGACCAGCCCGACGCAGACCGTGTTCAAGCTGGACCTGCCGAACGCCACGCCCGCCGCATTGGATGAAAGCTTCAAGCTCCTTTCCGGGATGATCGCAGCACCGGTACTGTCAGAGGCCAACGTCCGCACCGAAGTGCCCATCGTGCTCGCAGAAATGCGCGAGCGTGGTGGGACAGCGCTGCGAGTGCAGGATGCCACCCGCGCAACGTTCTATGCCGGGCAGCCGCTGGCCGATCATGCCCCGATCGGCACCGCCGCGACATTGCAAGGCGCGCGCCAGGCGACGGTACAGGCCTTCTATTCGCGCTGGTATCGCCCGCAGAACGCCGTCATCGTCGTCGCCGGTGACGTCGAGCCGCAGCAGCTGACGGCGGTGGTGACCAAGTGGTTCGGCGGTTGGAAGGGCAAGGGCAAGCCAGTACCCGCTCCTACCTTTGGCGACCCGGTGGCGCCCGCCGGGGTCGATCCGGCCAATCCGGTGGGTGAAACGAAAGTTCTGGTCGAGCCCGATCTGCCGCGCGGCCTCTCCTGGGCAATTTTGCGCCCTTGGCGCCAGGTCAACGATTCCATCGTCTATAATCAGGGACTGATGACCGACGCGGTGGCGCAGGCGATCATCAATCGCCGGCTTGAGGCGCGAGCACGGGGCGGCGGCAGCTACCTGGTCGCGCAAGTCAGTCAGGACGATGTGTCGCGTTCGGTCGACGGAACTTTCATCTCGATCACGCCGCTCGCAGCAGACTGGCACGCCGCGCTGGGCGACGTGCGCGCGGTTATCGCTGATGCCATGGCCAGTCCGCCAACCGAGGAGGAAATTGCGCGGGAGGTGGCGGAAATGAACGTCGCTTTCGAAAGCGCGGTGGAGCAGCGCAGTCTGTTGCCCGGTAGCCGGGTGGCTGACGATCTGGTCAACGCGCTCGACATCCGTGAGACTGTTGCCTCGCCCGAGACGGTGCACGACATTTTCCGCCGATCAATCCCGTTGTTCACGCCGCAGGCGGTGCTGCAGCATACCCGCACCCTGTTCGCCGGCACGGTGACCCGGGCAATCTATATCACGCCAAAGGCCGGCGAGGGCGATGCCGCAGCGATCAAGCAAGCGCTGCTGGCGCCGGTAACGCCGGACGCCGGGGCGCGTCTGGCAAGCAAACCGATCTCGTTCGATCAGCTAGCTCCGATCGGCACCCCGGCCGAGCCGACGGCGGTGACCCAGACCAGCTTGCTCGGAATCGAGCAGGTAGAGTTCGCCAATGGTGTCAAAGCGCTGATCTGGCCGACGCAGGACGATCCCGGCCGGGCTACGGTCAAAGTCCGGTGGGGCGCAGGATATCGGGCCTTTCAGCCGGCCGATGCACCGTATGTGGCGTTGGGCGACATGGCGCTGGTCGGCTCCGGAGTCGGTACGCTCGGCCAGGAAGAGCTCGACCGAATCTCCACCGGGCGCAAGATGGGTTTCGACTTCAAGATTGACGATGCGGCGTTCACCTTGAGTGCGCAGACGAGGCCCGCCGACATCGAGGACCAGATCTATCTGTTCGCGGCCAAGTTCGCCATGCCGCGCTGGGATACCAACCCGGTACTGCGGGCCAAGGCCGCGCTGCAACTGCAATACGAATCCTACGCCACTTCGCCGCAGGGCGTGCTAGAACGCGACTTGCGCTTCTACCAGCGCGATCGCGATCCCCGGTATCGCACGCCGACGCCACAGGAACTGGAGCGCACCACGCCCGACGGCTTTCGCCGCGTGTGGGAGCCGGTCCTAGCTCAGGGACCGATCGAAGTGCAGGTGTTCGGGGATTTTGACCGGACCAAGATAATTGCAGCGCTCGGCCGGACGTTCGGAGCGCTCAAGCCGCGTCCGCCGCTTCCCGAGGCGCAGATCATCGAGCGTACCCGCTTGCCGGCTGCCGCCGGGCCGGTGGTGCTGCGCCACCGCGGCGATGCTGACCAGGCGGCGGCGATCATTTCCTGGCCGACCGGCGGCGGCATGGCCGGCATCCATACCTCGCGCGAGTTGCAGATCCTGTCGGACCTGTTCACCAACCGCTTGATGGATGCGATGCGCGAGAAGAGCGGGGCAAGCTACGCGCCCCAGGTGATGAGCGACTGGCCAATCGACCTTGAGACCGGCGGCTCGCTTGCTGCCATGGCCCAGCTCAAGCCTGAGGCCGTGCCGCTGTTCTTCGCCACGGCGCAGGAAATTGCGCAGGACCTTGTCAACCGGCCCGCCACCGAAGACGAGATTGCCCGCGTGGTCGAACCGCTGCGCCAGCAGATCACCCGCGCCTCCACCAGCACGGCCTTTTTCATGTATCAGGTGGAAGGGGGCACCCAGGATCCCGTCCGCTTTGCCGCGGTCCGCTCGATCCTCACGGACTACACCCGGACTTCGCCGCTGCGGCTCCAGACGCTGGCGCGGCGCTTCCTGGACAACGGCCGGGCGTGGAAGCTGGCCGTAATCCCGGAAGGGCAGGCGCTGGCGACCCAGGTGCCGGCCGCTGTCAGGAGCCGATAGCGAAACCGCGCCATCCCGCACAATTCCTTGCTTTCCATCACGGCGCTGGGGCGCTAAGGGCCGCCCCTTGCGAAAGGAGCAGGCAAAGTGGCAAGCAACTGGACCCCCGAGAGCTGGAAATCGCGCGAGGCGCGGCATCTTCCGGCCTATCTTGATGCCGAGGAACTCGGCCGGGTGGAGCACAAGCTGGCCAACTTTCCGCCGCTCGTCTTCGCTGGTGAGGCACGCGCGCTCAAGGCTGATCTGGCCAATGTAGCAGCGGGCAAGGGCTTCCTGCTGCAAGGCGGGGACTGCGCCGAAAGTTTCGCGGAATTCCATCCGAACAACATCCGCGACACGTTCCGCGTGCTGCTGCAGATGGCGGTGGTGCTGACTTTCGCCAGCAAGCAGCCGGTGGTCAAGGTCGGCCGCATGGCCGGCCAGTTCGCCAAGCCGCGCTCGGCGCCCACCGAGACGCAGGGCGGCGTCGAACTGCCCAGCTACCTCGGCGACATCATCAACGGGATCGACTTCGATGCCGACTCCCGCCGCAACCAACCTGACCGTATGCTCGAGGCCTATAGCCAGTCGGCCGCGACACTCAATTTGCTCCGCGCTTTTTCCAGCGGCGGCTATGCCAATCTGCGCCAGGTCCACAAATGGACGCTGGACCATATCGGACGCAGCCCCTGGGCGCAGAAGTTCTCCGAAACCGCCGACCGCATCGGCGAGGCGCTGGACTTCATGGAGGCTTGCGGGATCGATCCGCAGACCGTGCCGCAGCTCAAGGGCACCAGCTTCTACACCAGCCATGAAGCGCTTCTGCTGCAGTACGAGCAGGCGCTGACCCGTCAGGATTCGCTCACCGGTGACTGGTACGATTGCTCGGCTCACATGCTGTGGATCGGCGATCGCACCCGCTTCGACGATTCGGCGCATGTCGAATTCCTGCGCGGGGTCGGCAATCCGATCGGCATGAAGTGTGGGCCCAGCCTTGAGCCGGACGCGCTGCTGCGGATGCTCGACACGCTCAATCCGGCGCGCGAGCCGGGACGGATGACCCTGATCAGCCGTTTCGGTGACGACAAGGTCGAGGCCGGCCTCCCCGCGCTGGTCCGTGCGGTGAAGCGTGAAGGCCATCCGGTCGTGTGGTCCTGCGATCCGATGCACGGCAACGTGATCAAGGCCAACAACGGCTACAAGACCCGTCCGTTCGACCGCATCCTGGGCGAAGTGCGTGGCTTCTTCGCGGTGCACCGGGCCGAAGGCACGCACGCTGGCGGAATCCACATCGAGATGACCGGACAGGACGTGACCGAATGCGTCGGCGGCGCAGTGGCAATCAGCCACGAGGCGCTGGCGGACCGCTATCACACCCACTGCGATCCCCGACTCAACGCGGCCCAGTCGATCGAGCTGGCCTTCCTGCTCGCCGAGATGCTCAACCTGGAAGCGGTCGAACGCGCCCAGCGCGCGGCGTGATCACTCGCCAGCTGCTCGGCACGGCGCAGGTCCCCGGGGGCGAGGAGCTGCGGCTGTTCGCCCACGATCGCGATTTCATGATCGTGATGGGCCACAATGAACTGATGAGCACGCGCATGCGCAGCTCGGAAGAAGCGCTGGCAACGATGACGCTTGAGCGGCTTGACCACCCGGCCGCGCCGCGCCTGCTGATCGGCGGCTATGGCATGGGCTTCACCCTGCGGGCCGCGCTCGCCAAGGTCGGCCCCAATGCCCATCTGACCGTTGCGGAACTGGTACCCGAGATCATCGAATGGGCGCGCGGGCCGATGGCAGCACTGACCGACGGCTGTCTGGATGACCGGCGCGTGCTGCTCCGCACCAGCGATGTGGCTGACGCCATCCTGCTTGCTCCCGACCCGTTCGATGCGATCTTGCTGGATGTCGACAATGGACCCGACGGACTGGTCCGCGACGAAAACTACCGGTTGTATTCACGGGGCGGACTGCGCAACACGCTGGCAGCCCTGCGCCCGGGTGGAATCCTCGCGGTCTGGTCCGCCGGGCCCGACCCGGGCTTCACCCGCCGGCTCGATGACGCCGGCTTCGACGTGGAAGAGGTCCAGATCCGCGCCCGCCCGAACGGCAAGGGACCAAAGCACACGATCTGGTTTGCCCGCAAAGGCGGATAATCACGGCAGCAGCAGTGTCGATCCCGTGGTGCGCCGTGCTTCAAGTTCCGCGTGGGCCTTGGCCGCATCGCGTAGGGGGTAGGTCTGGCCAATGGTGATCTTCACCTTGCCCGAGCCGATCATCTCCCACACCCGGGCCGCGCCCGCCGCGCGTTCGGCCGGGTCGCGGTAATAGTCCACCATGGTCGGGCGGGTGACGTAGATCGAGCCCTGCTGCTGGAGCGAGCCCAGCGCTACGCCTGTCACCGGTCCGCTGGCATTGCCAAAGCTGACCAAAGTGCCGCGCCGCGCCATGGATTTGAGTGAACTTTCCCAGCTAGCCGCGCCAACGCCGTCATAAGCGACGTTGACGCCGCTGCCGCCCGTGGTTTCGCGCACTTTGGCGACCAGTTCGGGATCGTCGCTGAGGAACACCGCCTCGGCTCCGGCTTCCTGCGCGAGCGGGAGCTTGGCCTGGCTGCCGACCGTGCCGATCACGCGGACACCGCGGGCCTTGAGCCATTGCACCAGGATCAGCCCGACTCCGCCCGCCGCGGCCGGGACCAGCGCCCAGCCACCCGGGGCAACGGGTGCGCAGCGTTCGGCGAGCATCTCCGTAGTGCCCGCCTTCATCATCGCCGCCGCAGCAGTGCGGCAGTCGATGCTATCGGGCAGAAGATAGAGCGCATCGGCGCGGACGATCCGGGCGGTGGAATAGGACCCCGAATGACCGGTGTAGACCACCCGGTCACCAGCCTTGAAGTCGTCCACGCCCGGCCCGGTTGCCTCGATTACCCCGGCTCCTTCCGACCCCAGCAGCAACGGCAGGGGCAGGGCGTAGAGCCCGGAGCGATGATAGGTATCGATAAAATTGAGCCCGCTCGCCTCGTGGCGCAACAGCACTTCGCCCGATCCGGGCGCGGGCAAATCAACGTCGCGCCATTCAATGACCTCGGGTCCGCCGGTGCGGGTGATGAAGGCTTGGGTCGCACGCATTGCTGTCTTTCCTCCTGCGCCGCAGGTTGCGGGATTCGCGGCGCACCGAACCAGTAGACCAAAATTGTCTGGTTTGCAGGGTTGCGCTTTGCCTGCTCCCCTGCTCTTTAGTTTTTTGGTGCACAAGTTAATGAAACGACTTCGAAGCGGGGTGGAAGCCGGCGCAATCGCGATCGTGCTGAGCCTGCCGCTGCCGGCGCTCGCGCAATCGGCTGAACCTGCGCCGCGCGCACCGGACAACGCCGTCGCCGATGCTGACGATGCCTTCGGCACCAATACCGGACGCGAGAGCTCTGGCATCTACAACGAAAGCGACACGCGCGGCTTTTCGCCGCTGCGGGCTGGAAACACCCGCTTCGACGGGATCTATTTCGATCCGGTGGGGATCATATCGGGTCGCCTGCGGCGCAGTTCCGCGATTCGCGTGGGCTACGCGGCGCTGGACTTTCCGTTCGCCGCGCCGACCGGAATTTTCGACAACGCGCTTCGCAATGCTGGCCGAGACCTCGTAATCAACCCTGAAGTCGGGGTGACGCCTTATGGCGGTTACCAGCTCGATTTAAGCCTGCTGGTGCCGTTGCGCGGCGACCGGCTGGGCGTTTCGATCAGCGGCAGCATCAACAGCCCGCACAACCAGGACGGTGCCAGCATTCACAATCGCTCGATTGCGGTAAAGCCGGTCCTGCGGATCAACGATGTCGAATTCAGCCCATTCTATTCGATCATCGCCAACCGCCGGATCAAGAGCCGCCCGCTCGCGGTGGTAACCGGCAGCACCTTGCCCGACGTGCCCCGCGGCGGGCTATACCTGGGCGAACCCTGGGCCAAGGGCGGCCAGAACAACGTGCTCTACGGCTTCACACTCAAGGCTCCGATGACCGAGCGCTTGTCGCTGCGCGGCGGTATATTCCGCGCGAGCCAGTTCCGGTTCGGAGCCTATTCGGACATCTATGCGATCTCCCCGTCGAACCCGAATCAGGCGCGTCATTCGCTGGTAGCGGACCGCAACCTCGATAACTGGGCGTTGAGCGGGGAAATGCTGCTCGCCTGGCACCGGGTCGGCCCGGTCTGGCAGCATCGGATCATCGCCGGCGTGCGAATGCGCGATCGGTTGACCGAATCCGGCGGGTCCGCCGTGGTCGATTACGGAACGGTTAGCTACGGCGTGCCGCCCGCCGATCCTGAGCAGGCGTTGGTCTTCGGCCAGCCCAACACCGGAAAGCTGCGCCAGACATCGCTGATGCTGGGTTACATTGGCGCCCTGGCCGGCGTCGGCAAAGTAAATCTCGGCGTCCAGAAAGTCAGTTACCGCGCCCGGTTCGAGGATGCTCGCACCGGCCTGACAACGATCTCCCGTGACAATCCGCTAGTCTACAACGCCAGCCTGCTGCTCGACGTGGCTGCCGGTCTGGCGGTGTTCGGTGGGACCCAGACCGGGCTGGAAGATAGTGGGTCCGCGCCCGACACCGCCACCAATCGCAACGAACAGCTTCCGGCGACCCGTACCCGTCAGTATGAGGCGGGCCTGCGCTGGGCGTTCGGTCCGGGCACGCTGGTCATGTCGGCGTTCCAGATCACCAAGCCCTACTTCACGTTTGACAGCTCCGGCCGCTACACCGAACTGGGCGATGTGCGTCACCGGGGCGTCGAGGTTTCGTTATCGGGTCATTTTGCCAACCGGCTGACCTTATTGGCCGGCGGCGTGTTCCTGAAGCCCGAGGTTTACGGGCCCGCCGTCGACGCCGGTCGGGTCGGTCACCGCCCCGCCGGGACGCCCTCACAATTTGTCCGGCTCGACGCGCAGTACCGCACCGATCTGATGGGCGGCTTCACTCCTACGGCCAGCTTCGTTTTCCAGGGTTCGCGGGCGGTCGGCAATCGCCCGCAGGCCAGTCTTGGCGGAGAGCAGCTGAGCCTTCCTTCGCGGACAACGCTCGACATCGGCTTCCGTCAGCCGCTTCACCTTGCGGGCATGGACATGCGGCTGCTGTTCAACCTGCAGAACCTGTTCAACGTCCAGGGCTGGCGAGTCTACTCGGCCAACACCATCCAGGTCGAGGATCGCCGGCGCTTCATGCTCAACCTCTCGAGCGAATTCTAGACCGGCTCAACCTTCCGTGATGCGTAAGTCGATCCGCGCAGATGCGCCTGGCTCCAGCACCGGCATGCTCCAGTCCTCGGCGTGGAATGGGTCCGGCAAGTGGTTGATCGGCGCGAACACCAGTTCCGCTCCGGTGCCGGGGGCATAAACGTGCAGGTTCTCGGCCCCCGTGGCCTCCAGCGTGATCGTGCCGAGGCCATCCTTGATCTCGACCTTGCCATCCCAGCGCGTGTAGCAATTGTCGATCGTGATCGACGGGACGGTCATCCCCTTTGACCAGTCACCAAAATGGCGGGCATTGACCAGCTCACCGGTAGGGATCTGCTCAAGGTCGGCGAGCGCCATCTCGCGTGCGGAAAATTGCGCCCGGCTGTCGCGCCATCGGCGCAGGCTCGGCCGCAAGCCCAGCCCGGCAGGCATCGTTTCGGCACCGGTGTTGAACAGTTCGATCGACAGCGCCAGCCCGTTTGCATCCAGCTCGAACCGCTGAATCGCGCGGAACGGCCAGGGCCAGGCTTCACCCGCAGCGGCTCCGGCATGGTCCAGCACCAGTTCGGCACTGGCGCCGACCAGTTCGCCCAGCATCCAGGGCCTGGTCCAGCCGAGGCCGTGGACAGCGTGCCGATCTGACGGGTGATTGGGCGGCAAGGCTACGTCGTGCCCGCCAAACTTGAAGCGACCGAGCCGGATCCGATTGCCCCAGGGCACCAGCGGCGCGCAGGCGGCTTCGAGCGCACTGGCGGAACCGTCGGGAAGCGGGCGCAGCACGTCGTGATCGCGGCGGCTCAGTGCGGCGAGAGCCCCGCCAAGACCGGGTACGATGGTGGCGCGCCAGTCTCCGGCAGCGATTTCGATAGTTCCCGCGCGGTTCATGGCCTCAGCCTAGGTCACTTTCCGGCGCGAAAGCAACCGCTTGATTGGCGGCTGGCTGGGGCGGGAGGATTCGAACCTCCGAATGCCGGTACCAAAAACCGGTGCCTTACCACTTGGCGACGCCCCAGCAGCGCCGCCGCGTTAGACGGCGGCGCCGGGAAAGGGAAGGGGGGTTCTCAGCCGTTCAGCAGCGCCGGGTCGAGCACGTCAAAATCGGCGGCGGAATGGCGTTCGGCAATCCCGCGCTGGCTGTTGACCAGTCGGCCGCGCCGTACCGCCGGCCGCGCGTCGATTTCGCCGATCCAGCGGCCGACCGACTCGTATTCATCTACCGACAGGAAGTCCCCGGCGTCACCATAGGCTTCCTTGCGATAAAGGTTGCCGAGCCAGGTATAGGCGGCGATGTCGGCGATGGTGTAATCGTCGCCAGCCAAGAAGCGGCTTTCGCGCAGGCGGTTGTTGGCCACGTCGAACAGGCGCTTGGTTTCCATCGCATAGCGATTGATTGCATATTCGATCTTGATCGGGGCGTAGTTGTAGAAGTGCCCGAAGCCGCCGCCGATAAACGGCGCGCTGCCCATCTGCCACATCAGCCATGAGAAGCATTCGGCCCGTTCCTTGACCGCGGTCGGCAGGAAGACGCCAAATTTTTCCGCCAGGTGCACGAGAATCGCGCCGGATTCGAACACCCGGAATTCCTCGGGGCCCGAAGCATCGAGCAGCGCCGGGATCTTCGAATTGGGATTGAGCGCGACGAAGCCTGAACCGAACTGGTCACCCTTGCCGATGTTGATCAGCCAGGCATCGTACTCAGCGCCGGCGAAACCTGCCGCGAGTAGTTCCTCGAACATGATCGTCACCTTCACCCCGTTCGGGGTGCCCAGCGAATAGAGCTGGAACGGATGCTTCCCGCGCGGCAGTTCCACTTCGCTTTGCGCGCCAGCGGTCGGCCGGTTGATGTTGGCGAAGGCGCCGCCGTTATCCTTGTCCCAGGTCCAGACCTTAGGGACGACATATTCTTCGGCCATCGCGGGCTCCTCTCGGCAGATTGTAAGTTGCTACGCCCATTTCGCGCGTTGCAAGCCGATGTGCAAGACCGTTGCGGCTAGAAACCGTCAACTCTCCAACTGGCGCAGCAGACTGCGGACATCGCCGTCCATATCGGCATCGCGGGTGCGCAGGTCCTCGATCAGGCGAACGGCATGGATCACGGTAGAATGATCGCGACCGCCAAACTTGCGCCCGATCTCCGGGTAGGAGCGCGGCGTCAGAACTTTGGCCAGATACATCGCCACCTGCCGCGGACGCACCACGGCGCGCGCCCGGCGCTTGGATGACATTTCTGTCCGGTCGACCCGGTAGAACTGGCAGACCGTGCGCTGGATCTCGTCGATGGTGATGCGGCGGCGGTTGGCCGAAAGGATGTCGGTCAACTGCTCCTCGGCCAACTGGAGCGAAACGGCCTGCCCGGTCAGCTGGGCATAGGCGATCAGCTTGTTAAGGCCGCCGACCAGTTCGCGCACGTTGCGGTTGATGGTCCGGGCGAGGAACTCGACCACGTCCGAAGGCACCTCTGTGGGAGAGGAAAAGCGCTGCAGCCGGTGCTCGAGGATCATCCGGCGCAGTTCGATGTCGGCGGGCTGGATATCGGCGACGAGGCCCATCGACAGCCGCGAAAGCAAACGCTGCTCCACCCCGTCGAGCGATTGCGGCGCACGGTCGGCAGCAAAGACCAGGCGCTTGCCTTCGGCCAGCAGGGCATCGATCGTGTAAAGCAGTTCCTCCTGGGCCGAAGCCTTGCCGATAATGAACTGGATATCGTCCACCAGCAGCAAGTCAAAGCCGCGCAGGCGCGCCTTGAACTCGATCGTCTGGTTCTGGCGCAGTGCCTGCACGAACTCGACCATGAACCGTTCGGCGGAACAGTAGAAGATCCGGGCGCGCGGGTGGCTGGCGAGGTAGCTGTGACCGATGGCGTGAAGCAGATGCGTCTTGCCCTGGCCGGTTGCTGCCTTGAGATAGAGCGGGGCGAACTGCGGCGTTTCGGTCGCCGCCATCCGCTGCGCGGCGTTGGAAGCCAGGACGTTGGCTGCGCCGGTCACGAACGTGGTGAAAGTCAAAGTGGGGTCAAGGCCGATCGAGGTCTGCCCGAGCGTTCCCAGATCGCCGCCCAATGCGATTGATCCGGCCTCGCTGCCTAGCACAGAGCCATCATTGGCAGGCCGGCGCGAGGACCCTTCCTTGCCCAGCCGCAAGTCCGGCATGCCGCGTCGGCCGGGATGGACCGAGACACGCACGTGCTTCACGTCGGGCCGGGCGATCTTCCATGCCAGCGAGAGCCGGTCGGCGAAGCGGTCGGTTACCCAGTTGGCCGAAAATTCGGTGGGCAGATAGAGATCGAGCGTGCCGGTATCCTTGCAGAAACTACCAAGCTGGATCGGCCGGATCCACTGCGCGTGGAGTTGCTGGCCGAGATCCTTACGCAGCCCCAGGCTGATGTCCGCCCAGTCCGCGGCAAGATCCAGAGCTTCCTGATCTTCGACCATGCGCGGTCCGACTACCTTTCCTTTGGACGGTGCGCCAGCCGCACGAATACCCCCCGTCATATCGCCCGTCACTCCCCAAGATTCTCAAACCGGCCCAATTGCGTCCCAATTTGGCGACACAACGTCCCCTACGTCCGAACCCCCCGGCAGGACGCATGACACACAATTTAGACATGATACCCTGTGGCGGAATCGCCGTCGGGCAGGAGCGATTTATGGAGCATCCCGAGCCGCTGGCAAGGTGTGGAACAGTAAAAAAACTGAAATAATCCGCCTTGACTCAGTCCGTATGCGCAGTTTCCCGGACCGCATTTTCTAACGTGTTGTTAAGCTTGATTTTAACCTATGTTGGTTTTCCGAATCGCGCAATTCCATGGGGTTGCCGCAGCGCAGCAGGCGGTCGATCGGGCGCACGAAAAAGGCCGGCGGCAATGCCACCGGCCCATGTTCCTTGTTCGTCCCACGACCCGCTCCGCCAGGATGCGAATCGCTGTGCGAATCAGAGCGAGGTAACCGCCTTGGTCAGCCGCGCGAACTTGCGCGCAGCGGTGTTCTTGTGAAGCACACCCCGGGCAACGCCCCGCGCCAGTTCCGGCTGGGCGGCCGAAAGCGCTTCGGCAGCAACGGTCTTGTCGCCACCGGCGATCGCCGCTTCGACCTTCTTCACGAAAGTACGGATGCGACCGACTCGGGCACCGTTGATCTCGGCGCGGCGTTCATTGCGGCGGATGCGCTTCTTGGCTTGCGGCGTATTGGCCATGATCTTCCTTGAATCTCGTGCATACGGGCGCGGACCAACAAAGAGTCGTCCACGCGGGAAGCGCGGCCCTTAACTGCGGACCTGCGAATCGTCAAGCATTCCCCTCACTTCTGGCACTTCGGGCAATACCAGCTGCTGCGCCCGCCTTGCGCAATCCGCTTCACTACGCCGCCGCAGCGGGTGCAAGCCTGACCCTCGCGATCGTAGACATCGAAGTGCTTGGAGAAATATCCGAGCTGTCCGTCGGGCTGGGCATAGTCGCGCAGGGTCGATCCGCCAGCCTCGATCGCCTCCGCGATCACCGCCTTGATCTGCGGCACGAGCCGGGTCAGAGCGGGGCCGGAGACGTGCCCCGCTGGCTTGCGCGGGTCGATCCCGGCGCGGAACAGCGCCTCGCAAACATAGATGTTGCCAAGCCCGGCGATAATCCGCTGATCGAGCAGCATCAGTTTGATTGCCGCAGTGCGGCCCGCTAGCGCGACCTTCAGATGGGCTGCATCCAGCGCATCCCCGAGCGGTTCAGGACCCATTGCGGCCAACGGCGCCCATTCGTCGAGAGCGGCCGTGTCCACCAAATCGACAGATCCGAACCGGCGCGGATCGCACAGCGAGAGGCGGTGGCCCGCCCCGGTCTCGAGCACGAGGTGATCGTGCTTGCCCAGTTCTTCCGGTTCGATCCGCCAACGCCCGGACATGCCGAGGTGGAAGACCATGGTCTGCTCCCGATCGGTGTGGATCAGGCCGTATTTGGCGCGTCGGCCCAGACCGGTGACCAGCGCCCCGGTCAGCGCCTGAGCCAGATCGAGGGGGAAGGGACGCCGCAGGTCCGCCCGGTTGAGCTGTACCCGCGCAATCCGCTGCCCATCAAGATAGCGGGCAAGGCCGCGGACGGTGGTTTCGACTTCGGGAAGCTCGGGCATGCGCCCGACCTAGGTCGGTCCCTCGAGCATGTCCATCCGGAGCGGTCAGTAGAACAAGAATGCAGTTCCATACCCCGGCGCTTCGGCCTAGGCCGCTGCTGTCAGTCAGTTCCCCGGGAGATACCGATGCCGCTTTCGATTCATCAGGCCAGTGTGCCCGTGTTCGTCACCATGCTTTCCAACGTCAAGAACTGGCTGGACAAGGCCGCCGCGCAGCAGGCCGAAGGGACGCTGATGGAAGCGCGGCTGATTGCCGACATGCATCCGCTGCCGCGCCAGCTCCAAATGGCGTCCGACACGGCGAAGGGGGCGGTCGCCCGGCTTGCCGGTGCCGAGGCTCCCGCGATGCCCGACACCGAAGCCAGCTTCGCCGAGCTCAAGGAGCGCTGCGACAAGACCATCGCCTTCCTGCAGAGTGTCGACGTTGCAGCGCTCGATGCCGGGGCAGACCGCGAAATCGTGCTGACGTTCCCGAGCGGAGCGGGAATGCGCTTTGACGGGGTGACTTATCTGATCGGTTACGTCCTGCCCAATTTCTATTTCCACGTCAGCATGATCTACGCGATTCTGCGGGCGCAGGGCGTTCAGGTCGGCAAGCCTGACTATCTGGCTCATCTCGCTCCGAACCGGTTCTCAGCCCCCGCATAACCGCGACGCTCGCGAACGCTTTCTCTGGCACGGACCCGCACTTGCGGCTAAGGCGCGGCGCATGAGCGAGCAGGTTTCCTTCGGCTATCAGGACATCTCCCCCGAGGAGAAGACGGACCGCGTCGGCGCGGTCTTTTCCAGCGTGGCCAAGAAGTACGACGTTATGAATGACGCCATGTCGGCGGGGCTGCACCGGCTGTGGAAGGACCAGTTCGTCCGCCGGGTGAAGCCCCGCACGGGAGAGCAGATCCTCGACATGGCCGGCGGCACCGGTGACATCGCCTTCCGCATGGCCGAACGCGGCGCGCGCGTCACGGTCAGCGACATCAATCAGGACATGCTTGATGTCGGGATCGAGCGGGCGATGGAACGCGGCTTTGATGACCTCGTCTGGTCGCGCCAGAACGCCGAGGAGCTGACCTTTCCGGACCGCTTCTTCGATGCCTACACCATCGCCTTCGGCATTCGCAACGTGACCCACACTCAACAGGCGCTGGACGAGGCCTGGCGCGTACTCAAGCATGGCGGCCGGTTCTTCTGCCTCGAATTCTCGACCACCGAATGGCCCGGGTTCAAGGAAGCTTACGATTTCTATTCGCACAAGCTGGTGCCCAGACTGGGCCAGATGATCGCCGGCGATGCCGATTCCTATCGCTATCTGGTCGAATCGATCCGCCGCTTTCCGCCGATGCCGGAATTCGAAGGAATGATCCGCAAGGCTGGCTTCGTCCGCACGAAAGTGGAGCCAATTCTCGGTGGTGTGGTGGCGATCCATTCGGGCTGGAAGATTTGACCTCTACCGCGATGCATACCTTGCGCTTGCTGCGCTGGGGCCGTGTGCTGGCGCGGCACGGCGCTTTGCGCATCGTGGAAACGGGGCGCAACACGCCTGCTCCGGTGCGTCGGCTGTTCAGACTTGCGCGGTTCGGCACGTTGCAGCCGCGCGAGCCGGACTATTCCCGTGCCTTTCAGGCCATCGGTCCGGCGGCGATCAAGCTTGGCCAGGCGCTGGCCACCCGTCCCGATCTCGTCGGTGAGGAAGCGGTGCGGAACCTGCTGACCTTGCAGGACAGCCTTCCCCCTGTTCCCTTCCGGATGATCCGACAGGCGATCGAGACGAGCTTCGGCAAGCCGCTCGAGACGCTGTTCACCTCGATCGAGGAAGAGCCGGTTGGCGCCGCTTCGATTGCGCAGGTCCACCGCGCGATCACCACCGACGGGCGAACAGTGGCAGTCAAGGTCCTGCGCCCCGGGATCCGCGAGAAGTTTACTCGCGATATCGAGACCTACGAATGGGCCGCCGCTCATCTCGAGGCGCTGGGCGGAGAAGCGAAGCGCCTGCGCCCGCGCGCGGTGATCGCCAATTTCCGGCGCTGGACCCTGCGCGAACTGGATCTCAGGCGCGAAGCCGCGTCCGCCTCGGAACTGGGAGAGGCGATGCAGGCGGAAGGCGGTTACCGCGTTCCGCAGATTGATTGGGATCGCACCACCGGCGGCGTCCTCACGCTGGAATGGATCGACGGTGTCAAAGTGTCGGACGTCTCCGCGCTCATCGCCGCCGGGCACGATTTGCCGGCGCTCGCCCGGCGGCTGGTGCTGGGCTTCCTGCGCCAGGCGATCGACGGCGGGTTCTTCCATGCCGACATGCACCAGGGCAACCTGTTCGTCGAAGCGGACGGGACCATTGCCGCGATCGACTTCGGGATCATGGGCCGGATTGACCGGCGTGCGCGGCAGTGGCTGGCCGAAATCCTCTATGGGCTGACCACCGGCAACTATCGCCGCGTCGCCGAAATCCATTTCGAGGCGCAGTACGTCCCGTCGCACCACTCGGTCGATGAATTCGCTACCGCCTTGCGTGCCGTGGGCGAGCCGATGCGCGGCAAACCGGTCAGCGAGCTTTCGGTCGGGCAGATGCTCGACGGGCTGTTCGCGATCACTCGCGATTTCGACATGGAAACCCAGCCGCATCTGTTACTGCTCCAAAAGACCATGGTGATGGTCGAAGGACTTGCCACCGCGCTCGATCCCGAGATCAACATGTGGGATGTCGCGGGGCCCTTCGTACGCGACTGGATCCGCGACGAGCTTGGCCCCGAGGCGAAGATTGCCGACCGGCTGCGCGAGGATACCGAGACGCTGCTGCGCGTCCCTGCGCTGATCCGGCGGATCGAGGAACGCTACCCTCCGCGCGGCGGAGCGCCGGTCCAGACGCCGCTCCCGGACGTGCAGCTGGTGTGGGAACGCCACCGCGCACCTTGGCTCGGTTATGTACTAGCGGCGCTGCTGGGCGGGGCAGCAGCCTGGGCAGTAGCGGCTGCGGGCTGGCTCGGCTAGGCTGTAGTCATGGTGAGTCCGAAAATCCTTCTCATCGTCGGCGGCGGCATCGCAGCCTACAAGGCTTGCGAGCTGGTGCGCCTGGTCCGCAAAGGCGGCGGCGAGGTGACTTGCGTGCTGACCGATGGCGGATCGCACTTCGTTACCGCAATGACTCTGGCCGCGCTGAGCGAGCAGCCGGTCCACACCACGCTATGGGATCTCAAGAACGAGGCCGAGATGGGGCACATCCAGCTCAGCCGTGAGGCGGATCTGGTGGTGGTCTGCCCGGCCACGGCCGACCTGATTGCAAAAATGGCCGCCGGGATCGCCGACGATCTTGCGACCACGCTGCTGCTGGCCACCGACAAGCCTGTACTGGCCGTTCCGGCGATGAATGTGCGGATGTGGCAGCACGCCGCGACCGTCCGCAACGTTGCGACGCTGCGCGCTGCCGGCGTTACGGTCATGGAGCCGGACGAAGGACCAATGGCTTGCGGCGAGTATGGCCCTGGGCGCTTGCCCGAGCCAGAGGCGGTATGGGCGCGGATCGGGCGGATGTTGAGTGCAGGTGCTTCGACAGGCTCGAGTTTCGCTCAGCCTGAGCTTGTCGAAGGCTCCGTGCTGCTCGCCGCGCAGCCCGACTTTGCAACTCCGGCCCACCGCCCGCTATTCGGCCGTCACGTGCTGGTCACTGCCGGCCCGACCCATGAGCCGATCGACCCGGTGCGCTACATCGCCAACCGTTCGTCCGGAAAGCAGGGCTTTGCCATCGCCGCCGCTGCCGCCGAAGCGGGCGCCCGGGTGACGCTGGTGGCGGGGCCGGTCAGCCTGCCGACACCCGCCGGGGTCGAGCGGATCGACGTCGAGACCGCGCGGGAGATGACAGAGGCGGTAAAGGCCGCCCTGCCGGCTGACATCGCGATCATGGTCGCCGCTGTGGCTGATTGGCGCGTAGCCGAAGAAGCAGGCCGGAAGCTCAAGAAGGACGGTTCGGGCGAAGTACCCGCCCTGAAGCTGGCCGAAAACCCCGACATCCTTGCCGGCCTGGCGAAGAGCGCCCGGCGCCCCGGGCTGCTGATCGGCTTCGCCGCCGAAACGCATGACGTGATCACCCACGCCCAGGCCAAACTCGCCCGCAAAGGTGCCGACTGGATCATCGCCAACGACGTTTCCGGAGACGTGATGGGCGGGGCGTCCAATGCCGTGCACATCGTCACCGCCGACGGTGTCGAAAGCTTGCCCGAAATGCCCAAGGGCGCTGTGGCCCGCGCGCTCGTCGAAAGGATTGCCAATGCTCTCTGACGTGCCCGTTGCCGTGAAGCGCCTGCCGCACGGCGAAGGACTGGACTTGCCAGTCTATGCAACGCACGGCGCGGCCGGCATGGATGTGGTCTCGGCCGAGGATGCCACGATCGCTCCCGGCGCGCGTCATGCAGTCGCCACGGGCCTCGCCCTGGCAATCCCGCACGGCTATGAAATCCAGGTCCGCCCGCGCTCAGGCCTCGCGCTCAAGCACGGGATCACCGTGCCCAACACCCCCGGCACCATCGACAGCGACTATCGCGGCGAGCTCAAGGTCATCTTGATAAACCTCGGCGCGGAACCGTTCGAAATCCGCCGCGGGGACCGGGTGGCGCAGCTGGTGCTGGCTACCGTCACGCGTGCTTCATGGCTGGAGGTCGAGCATCTCGACGAAACGGCGCGAGGTGACGGAGGGTTCGGATCAACCGGCGGGGTCGCCGCGCTGGGAACCTGAGAACAAGGGTTTCCCTGCTTCTACTGCAGGCGCAAACGGGAGGGGTGCCAACAGCGCAACCCCTCCACGTGCTTTGCAGTTATTTCCGCTTCTTCTCAGGCGCCACGGTGATCCGCACGGTTTCGCCATTGTGTCCCGGGAAGTCGGTAAACATCGCCTCGACCAGATTGGGCACCAGATAGGGCAGGCGGTTGGAGGTGGAGGCTGCTTCGGCCTTGCCCTCGAACAGGCGGTGCCCGTCCGCGCGGCGGTCGATCTTCAGATTGATGCCACTGGTGTAGACTGTGTAGCTCTCATAGCCTTCGTCGAACCAGGGGTCATACCACCCATAGCCCCACATGCCGTGGCCATAGTAGCCGCCCCGTCCCCAGTAGCTCGGTCCATAGCCGAAGCGGCTGTAACCGTACCATGGCGACCAGAAGGGGTCGCGGGTCAAAGGAGCCGAACGAACCCGCTCCCGCCCTTTGTCGACCCCATAGTCGAATCGCACAATGAGATCCGCGCTGGCCGGATTGGATGCGGGCACGTAGCCCAGCTTGTTCATCTGCTCCGCCACCAGCGATGCGTACTGGCTGAACTCGATTCCGCCGGCGAGGGCGGTATCATCCGCCACCACGGCGAAAGTCTGGCCAGCCGGGGCCGGCATCTCAGCCTGGAAGCGGGAAACCTTGGCATTGAAACTTTGTGCACAAGCGGCAAGCCCGATCAGCAGCAAAGGTGCGATCGCGAGCTTCAACCAGTGGTGCAACGAACGAGGTACAGCGGACATGGAAGACGCCTTTCTGTTGCGCGACGGGTCCAGGGCTATTGGATAGGCGACGGACCGTTGTTTATATGCGTCATGCCTTAGTCCCCGGGCGCTGAACAGGGGTTGAATGTTGCGCCGCTTTGTAGGCTCGAAGCCGAACTGCTTCAGAGCAGCCTCAAGCCTGCGGCAAAGCCGGGGCAGATCGCATTGGCCCGGATGTTCTCGCCAATCAGATCGAGTGTGGCGGCCTTGGTCAAACGGTGAGATTGCCCTGGTCGCGGACCAGACCCAGAGCGCGATAAGTCTGCTCAAGCGTAGGAACGGCAAGCGCGCGGGCCTTGGCCGCGCCCTTGCGCAGGATCGCATCCAGCGCCGTCTGGTCCTGCCGCAGCTCGACAAACCGTGCGTTGATCGGAGCGAGTCGGTCAATCAGCAGGTCACCCAGCGCCGGCTTGAAGGTGCCGAAGCCCTTGCCGCCGAAGTCCGAAAGCACGGCATCGACGCTCATCCCTGCCATCGCCGCATAGATGCCGACGAGGTTCGCTGCCTCGGGACGTCCGGCCAGTCCATCCTTTTCGGATGGGAGCGGCTCGGGATCGGTCTTGGCCTTCTTGATCTTGGTCATGATCGTGTTGGCACCGTCGGTCATGTCGATCCGGCTCATGTCCGAGGGGTCGGACTTGGACATCTTCGCGGCACCATCGCGCAGGCTCATGATCCGTGCGGCCTCAGGCGGGATGATGGGTTCGGGCAGTGTAAAAACCGGCTCCGCTTCACTGGCGAAATCATTGTTGAACTTCTGCGCGATGTCGCGCGCAAGTTCGAGATGCTGCTTCTGGTCCTCGCCCACCGGCACGTGAGTGGCCTGATAGAGCAGCACGTCGGCGGCTTGCAGCACCGGGTAAGTGAACAGCGCGATCGAGGCGCCTTCGCGGTTCTTGCCGGCCTTGTCCTTCCACTGCGTCATGCGGTTGAGCCAGCCCATCCGGGCCGTGCCGCTCAACAGCCATTGCAGTTCGGCATGGGCGGGAACTTGCGCCTGATTGAACAGGATCGAGCGTTCCGGATCGATCCCGCACGCGACCAGCGCGGCGACCATCTCGCGCGTATTGGCGGCCAGATCGGCGGGAACATGCGGCATCGAGATCGCATGGAGATCGGCGAGGAAGTAGAGGCACTCGTGCCCCTGCGCGGTGAACTCGTCCTGCATCCTCACCCAGTTGCGGATCGCCCCGAGGTAATTGCCCAGGTGGAGATTGCCGGTCGGCTGGATGCCGGAAACGATGCGCATGGTGTCTACTCTTGTCGATCAGGCCGCGCGGCGGCGCAGCAGCAGTTTGAGGTCGTCGCGGGTGAAGGCGCCCAGCACCAGCGTGGCGGCGCCATAGACCAGCGCACCGGCGCTGACCAGTATCGCCAGCGCGGCACAGCGGACGAACCAAGTCCCGTGAACATAAGGCATCAGCCGGTCCTGCGCGGCCCACAGTGCCACGCCCATTGCCAGCGCCGCCAGCGCGAGCCGCCAGGCCCGGCGTTTGAGCCGGGTATCGGGCACGAAATGCCCGCGCTTGACCAGCGTGTGATAGAGCATCGCGACGTTGACGGTGGAGGCAATCGCGGTCGCCAGCGGTGGCCCCATGTGCTGCAACGGAACAATCAGCGCGAGATTTCCGGCGAGGTTCACCAACATCGAGATCGTGGCGTAGCGCACCGGGGTGCGCGTATCCTGCCGGGCGTAGAAGCCGGGGGTCAACACTTTCACCAAAATGTAGCTCGGCAGGCCGACCGAAAAGGCCGCCAGCGCCTGCGCGGTGGCGATCGTATCGGCCTGAGTATAGCGGCCATAGCCGAACAGCGCGGCAGTGATTGGCACGCCGCTGACGACCAGCGCCACGGTTGCCGGCAAGGTCAGCAGCAGCGCCAGTTCCAGCCCGCGGTTCTGGGTTTCCATCGCCGCATCGGTCTTGCCCTCGCCAAGTTGGCGGGAGATCGTCGGCAGCAGCACCGTGCCCAGGCCTATGCCGATCAGCCCGAGCGGCAACTGGTTCAGCCGATCGGCCATGTAGATGTACGTCACCGAACCGTGCGCCAGCAAAGTCGCGGCCAGAGCAGTGGAGATGACGAGGTTGATCTGCACCGCCCCGGCCCCGGCTGCCGCCGGCCAGATCAGCATCAGCAGGCGCTTCACCTCGGGATTGAGGCGCGGCCGGCGCAGCTTCAGGCTCACCCCGTTGCGCTTGCAGGCCCAAGCCAGCCACAGCAGTTGCAGCAGCCCCGAGACCGAGACTGCGATCGCCTGATTGCGGGCGGTGATCAGCGGATCACTGGAATGAAAGACCAGCAGCGCCGCGATCAGCGTCAGGTTGAGCAGGATCGGTGCGGCGGCATTGACCCAGAACTTGTGCAGCGAATTGAGGATGCCGCCGAACAGCGACACCAGGCTGATCAGCATCAGGTAGGGAATGGTGAACCGTGAGAGCTGGACCGCGAAGGCGAACTGGTCATGGCTCACCCCGTTGAATTTCCCTGACAATGCAAGGGTGACCGGCCAGGCGAAGATCTCGAGGATCACCGTCATTACCAGCAGCACTGGCAACAGCACGGCCAGCGCCTGTTCGGCAAACTCCAGGCCGCTTTTCAGCCCTTCACCCTCCGGATCGCCCACCTTGCGGTTGAACATCGGGATGAAGGCCGAGGCGAAGGCCCCTTCCGCGAACAGCGCCCGGAACATGTTCGGCAGGCGGAAGGCAACCAGGAAGGCATCGGAGGCGAAGCTCGCGCCGATGAAGCGTGCGAAAAGGCTGTCGCGGACCAGGCCCAGCACCCGGCTGACAAGCGTCAGCCCGCCAACCGTTCCGAGGGCTTTGGCGAGGTTCATGCGAACAACCTGACCACCCTGCTGCGACTTCCCTCACCTCCGGTTCGGCAAGTCTCGCCCCCCTCCCGCTCACGGCAGGGGTTGGGGGTGGGCCGGGTCATGCGTCAGGCGTTGCCCACTGGCGCTTCGCCGGCTTCGTCCTGCTGCTCGGCCTGGGCGGCGAGCTGCTGCAGGTAGAGGCCGTTGAAATCGATCGGCTCCAGCATCAGCGGGGGGAAACCGGCATCGCGCACGGCGTCCGCTAGGACCCGGCGGGCGAACGGGAAGAGGATGCGCGGCGCTTCCGCATAAGTGAAGGCGTGCATCTGTTCGGGCGCCAGGTTCCGCATGCCGATCAGACCGGCATAGGTCAGATCGACGATGTAGGCCGTGCCCTGCAACGAGCGGGCATTGAGCACGATCTTGAGCTCGACCTCCTGGACCTCGGTCGAATCCTCGTTCACCGGGCGTGCGGCGATGTTGAACTGGATGTCGATTTGCGGCGGATCCTGCCACTGGTAGCATTGCGGCGCGTTCGGATTCTCGACCGAGAGGTCCTTCACGTACTGCGAGATGACGCCCGCACTCGGCGAAGTATCCTCGCCATTGGGGACGGGCGGGCCGAGGTCGAGGTTGGAAAGCACGTTGCCGTCGTCAGACATGAAGTCAGGTTCCTGTAGTGCGGGAATTTCGATTGGCCGCGCGCCTAGCATCCCCTCGAGAAGGCCGCAACGGTTTCGGCAGAGGTTGCCGCTCTCCCGCCTTGCTGCACCCCGCGCGAAAAATACGGCATTTGGATGCATCCACACGTTGTTCATTTGTCTTGAGCCATTATCTAAGGCACAACATCAGGATGCGGCAGGGCCGCGCGGCGCAATGGATCAGTGCAAGTGACACCCGAAATTATCATCATGGGCATGATCGCCGGCTTTCTGGCGTTGCGGCTGTATTCCGTGCTGGGCCGCCGTGCCGAGCATGAGGAAGAAGTGATTCCAGGCCGGATCGATCCTGCCGCCGGGGTGTCCAAGCCCCGCCAGACCGAAGCGGTACCCCAGCAGCGCGCGCGTGAGGTTCCAGCGGTTTTACCGGCAGTGGAGCAAGGCCTGCGCGAAATTGCGATGGCTGACCGGCGCTTTGACGTTCAGGGCTTCGTCGATGGCGCCCGCAATGCCTACCGGATGATCCTCGAGGCGTTCTGGCGCGGTGACAAGGACGAACTCGCCCTCCTGGTCGATCGCGACGTTTACGAAGGCTTTGCCAGCGAGATTGACGCGCGCGTCGCCGCCGGTGAGGTCGTGCACAATCGCCTGGTCCGGATCGAGGAAGCGGCAATCGTCAGCGCTTCTTACGAGGCACCGATGGCGCGCGTGACGGTGCGCTTCGTTGCAGACCTCGCCGCACTCACCCGCGACAAGGATGGCAATGCCGTCGCAGGCTCGCTCGATGATGCGATGGTGATGCGCGATCTGTGGACGTTCAGCCGCAACGTCAACGCCTCCGAGCCGGACTGGCTGCTCGACGAGACTGACGAGGCCTAACCCTGTGCGTGCGGCAAGTGCGAAACGCCTTGCCGCGTGGGTTGCGGTTATGCTGCTCGCCTCGTGCGGCCGCCTGATCCCTGAGAGCGGCCCGCCTTCCAACGTTCCTGCACCTCCGAGCAACGCGTTGTCCGCCGGCGTTAGGTCCGGTCCCGACTTCTCCGCTCTCGGCCTGACTTCCGCCCGCGCTGCGCCCGCTCTCAATGCCTTCCGCGAGAGTTGTCCACGCCTTGTTTCCCGCACCGACAACAGCGGGCTGACCCGCACGCTTGACTGGAAACCGGTCTGCGACAGCGCGTCGGGGTGGCCGTTCAGTGACGCCCGCCGGTTTTTCGAAACGTGGTTCGAAACCGCAGTGGTCGGCGGAGGCGACAGCCACGTGACCGGTTACTATGAGCCTGAAATCTCCGGCGTACGCAGTCGCCGCCCCGGTTTTGATGTCCCGGTTTATTCGCGGCCGTCGGATCTGGTTCGAGCAAAGCTGGGCGAAGCCGTCCCGAATGATGATGGCACCATGCCGCTTGGGCGCTACGGTCCGGACGGAACCTTCATCCCGTATTTTGACCGCGCTGCGATCGACGATGGGGCATTGTCGGGCAAAGGGCTGGAAATCGCGTGGGTGGCCGATCAGGCCGAGTTCTTCTTCCTGCAGGTCCAAGGCTCCGGCCGATTGCGCGCTCCTGATGGCAGCCTCATCCGGATCGGTTTCGCGGCGCAGAATGGCCATTCCTACACTGGTATCGGCAGCCTGATGCGCAATCGCGGTCTGATCGGCAGCGGGCCCGGGCAGTACGCCGGGTCGATGCAGGGCATCCTCAAATACTTGCGCGATCATCCGGCGGATGGTCGCGCGTTGATGCGCCAGAACCGCAGCTATGTGTTCTTTCGTGAACTGACCGGGGACGGACCGGTCGGCGCCCTCGGCGTGCCGGTGCGTCCGCGTGCTTCCTTGGCCGGCGACCCCCTGTTCGTGCCGCTGGGAGCGCCGGTCTGGCTCGCGCTCGACCGTTCCGAGGCGAACGGGCTGTGGGTGGTGCAGGACACCGGTGGAGCGATCAAGGGCGCCAACCGCTTTGACAGCTTCTGGGGCGCGGGGCCGGACGCGCGCCGCATTGCCGGCGGGATGAGCGGGCGCGGCGAGGCCGTGCTGCTGCTCCCGCGCGGTACCCTGGCTCGGCTCGGAGCCCGCTGATGCGCCGGCCGCGTGGGCTCAATCCGGAAGAAGCAGAACTGTGGGCACGGGTCGCACGGACGGTCGTGCCGATGCGGGGCCGCAAATTTCCATCCCTGACCACAGAGGAGGGGGATCAAGCGAAGATCGCTGGAGGGGCACGGGCAGTTGTCACTCCCGCTGCAAAACCGCGCCAAACGCCCCCTTCCCCTCCACCATTGCTGCGCGATGGTCCCCTTCCTCGCTCCGGAGAGGCACTGCGCCCGCTTGATCGGCACGGCCTCGACGGTGGGTGGGAGCGCCGCCTGGCGAAAGGCGCGCTGCAACCCGATTTCACGCTTGATCTCCACGGAGCGACACTCGATGCCGCGCACGCCCGGCTCGATCACGGCTTGTCGCAGGCATGGGCGCAGGGCGCGCGGGTGTTGTTGCTGATCACCGGGCGGGCGCGTCCGGTCGATGGCCCGGCGGACCGCGGATCGCGGCGCGGGGCGATCCGGGCGAAGTTTCTCGACTGGCTTACTCTCGGTCCTCACGCCTCACGAATCGCGGCCGTGCGCCCGGCGCATCCACGCCACGGCGGGGCCGGGGCGGTCTATCTCATTTTGAAACGGCCACGCTAGCGCGCCACGCCAGCGCGGGGATCACTGCGAACAAGACCTGTCCGGCCAGTCCCAGACGCCCTTCGGGAGTCATCAGGCTCGCCAGCCATTCCCTCGGCGTGGGGTTGTAAGCGATGAAGGCCAGTGCCGCTTCACTTGCTATCAGCAGCATGAAGGCGGTTGCGCCCGTGGCCAGCGCCTGTCGTTGGCTGCCAGAGGGATAGCTCCTTAGCAGTCGCCGCGCCCAGAACCAGCTTGCCGCCAGCATGAACGGAAGCTCGCAGGCAACCGCTACCAATGCGCCAAATCGCGGAGCCAGAAACAGGGTGCGAACGATCCCCAGGACGAACCCCAGCGCGAAGATCCCGGCCGAGTAGCGCAGGGCGAAGCGGAGCATCACCTTACAACTTGGGCAGGGTCACCCCGCGCTGGCCCATGTACTTACCAGCGCGCTCGGCATAGCTGACCTCGCACGGCTCGTTGCCTTGCAGGAACAGGAACTGGCAGGCGCCCTCGTTGGCATAGATTTTGGCCGGGAGCGGCGTGGTGTTGGAGAATTCCAGCGTAACGTGGCCTTCCCAGCCCGGCTCGAGCGGGGTGACGTTCACGATGATCCCGCAGCGCGCATAAGTGCTCTTACCCAGGCAGATCACCAGCACGTCGCGCGGGATGCGGAAGTATTCCACCGTGCGGGCCAGCGCGAAACTGTTGGGCGGGATGGTGCAGACGTCGGTTTTCTTGTCGACGAAACTGTCAGCGTCGAAGTTCTTGGGATCGACGATCGCGCTGTGGATGTTGGTAAACACCTTGAACTCGTCGGCTACCCGCGCGTCGTAGCCGTAGGATGAGAGCCCATAGGAAATGCATCCGTCGCGCTTTTGATGCTCGACGAAGGGTTCGATCATGCCCGAGTGGCGGGCTTCGCTGCGGATCCAACGGTCACTGAGAATCGCCATGCGTGCTGATCGCGCATGTGCGGCGCAGCGGCAAGCGGCGGGACGGGGATTTCCCCCCTTTCAGGATTGGACGCGCGCTGCGGTCTGGGGCATGGGCGTTCCGCGATATTCAACACGGAGGCTAAATTGCAGGACCTGTCTCGTCATACTGCCGTCATCACCGGGGCAAGCTCGGGCATCGGCGCGGCCGTCGCCCGCAAATTTGCCGACTGCGGGGCCAGGCTGGTTCTTGCCGCACGGCGGCTCGATCGGCTGGAGGCGCTGGCCGAGGAACTGAGCGCCACGGGCGCGCAAGTGCTGATCCGCGCGACCGACGTGACCGACGAAGCCGATGTGAAGGGCCTGTTTGCCGATGCCGAGGCGTTTTCGCCGATCACCTTGCTGGTCGCCAACGCGGGCATTGTCAGCCACAGCCCGACCATGGAGATTACCACTGAGCACTGGCACGACGTGATCGGGGTCAACCTCACCGCCGCGTTCCTGTGCTGCCGCGAGGCGTTCCAGATCATGGCCGAGCGCAAGCGCGGGCGGATCATCAATATCGGCAGCCTATCGGCCCAGATGCCCCGGGCCAACACCATCGCTTATACCGCCAGCAAGTACGGGATCGAGGGAATGACCCGCTCGCTCGCGCTCGATGGGCGCGAATACGGGATCACCGCGTCGGTCATTCACCCTGGCTCGACCGTGAGCGAGCTGGGCGGGGCGGCGATGAGCAAGGCCTCGCCGTCGGACAAGATGATGGAAGCGCAATACGTCGCTGAACTGATCGCGCTGATGGCGGCCGTGCCCGACGAGGCGAACCTGCTCACCGCGACCATGCTGCCGATCGCGCAGCCCTATCTTGGTCGGGGCTAGGCGCGGGTACCCGTCAGCGGCATCGAGCCGAACATCCCGGCGGTGACTTTGCCGGTGATCGCGTCGCCATCGACTGTGGCCTCGCAGTCCAGCGTCATCGGCATGGGGACCTTCATCTCCATCTGCCAGGTCAGCGTGTTGCCAGAGACCTTGCCGTTATCGGCCGTCATCGAACCGAGCGCTCCGTTCAGCGAACCGGTAAAGGTGTCGCCGTCAACGACCACGGTAAATGTGCCTGCCTGATCGCCCATCGGCGACTGGACGGTGACGTTGTAGGTTCCGGCAACGGACATGACAATTCTCCCAGCGATATCCCGGTCAAGTTTCAGTCTTTTGGCGTGGCGCTGTCAACGGCGCTCGTCACTTCGACCGGCAGGCCGAGCCCCCGCAATTGCGGCTCCACGACCTTGCGATCGCCTACCACGATGAAGGTCAGCCCATCCGCCTGAAGCCACGTCCGCGCCGCAGCGTTGAGCGCCGTAGCGTCAATGGTTCGGTAGCGATCGGGCAGGGTGGCGTAGTAGTTATCCGGGCGTCCCAGCCGATCGCTCGTCATGATCGCGGCGAGCACTTGCGCATTTGTGACGAAGCGGTTGGGCAGACCGCGAATGTTGCCATCGGTCACGCGGCCCAACTCGTCGGGTGCGACCGGGCGATTCGCGGGGAAAGCCCGCATCACTTTCAGGATCTCGCGGATGGAGTCGCCTGTTCGATCGGTCTGGACCGGGGCCAGCACCGTAAACCGGCGCGGACCGTTCGGGGCCGAGATCCAGCTCGACACGCCGTAGCTCCAGCCCTTGTCTTCGCGCAGGTCAGCCATCAGTCGTGAAAGAAATCCCGCGCCCAGCACCTCGTTGGCCAGGTCGAGCGCCTCGTGTCCCTGGTCCCGCCCGGTGAGCGGCAGGACTCGCCCCGCCAGGATCACCGATTGCGGGGAATTGGGCCGGTCCAGCAGCACGATCCGCGCGCGCGCCGTGGGGACTGGCGCATCGAGGCGTTTGGCAGGCGCGGGTGCGGAAGGAGCGCGCCAGGCACCGAATGCCTGCTCCAATCGGGGTTGCAGCTCAGCCAGCGTGGTATCGCCAACGACCACGATCTGCGCGAGGTCCGGGCGCAGCCAGCGGTCGTGCACGGTTCGGATGGCTTCGGGGGTCAGGCTGGAAACGCTGGCCTCCTCGCCCAGCCCATCGGTCGCCATGCCATAGGGATGGCCGGGACCATACAGGATCGGATTGACGCTGCGGATCGCAAGTTCGGTGGGAGATGCCTTGGCTTCGGCAATCGCGGCGAGGCGCTGGGCCTTGAGCCTAGTAACCTCGGCCGGGGTGAAGGCCGGCTGGCGGATCACTTCGGCCAGCAATGCCAGGGAGGGCGCGAGGTTGGCCGAGAGCGCATCCAGTTGCACAATGCTGGCGTCGGGGGATGTCCCGGAAGCGATCGAAGCGCCAAGCCGCTCCTGCTCTTCGGCCAGAGCGGTGGCGTTCAGCCGTGTCGTGCCAGCTTCAAGCAAATCGAGCGTGAGCGATTGCGCCCCGGGACTGTCGAACCGATCAGCCACATAACCGGCGTCGAAGCTCACTGCCACGTTGACCTTGGGAACGCCGGTACGGCGGGCAAACGTCACCGGGATGCCGTTGGCGAGGCGGAAGCGCTCCACCGCCGGGAACGTCAGTGCTCCGACCGGTGCGACGGCAGGCAGGTCACGCTTCGCACCGGTCGCTGTTACAGGAGGGGCAACGCTAGGCGGGCCCTTGGGGCGGGGCAGGCTGCTGGCCTCATCCCCCCAGCCGCCGAGGGCATCACCGCTGATAGTCCGCTCGCCCGGGACCACCGCGAGGCGCACCGCCGGCCGACCAAGCCAGCGCTGCATCGCCTCCTTGACCTGTACCGGCGTGAGTTGCGCAATCGCCTCCAGTTCGGCTCTAAAGCGCGCCGGATCGCCGGAATAGAGCTGGCCCTCGGCCAGGGTGGCGCCTTTTCCGCCAAAGCCGCCAACCTCTTCCAGCGCTGCGATCTGCTCCGCCGCCGCCTGAGTGGCGGCGCGGCGCAATTCGTCCTCGCTTGGCCCCTCGGCAAGGAACTGCGCGATCACCGCGTCGAAGCGCGCCTCGGCCGCTGCGCGATCCCCGCCCGGGCGGACGTTCATCATCGCTTCGAGGAACGAAAGCTGCTCGTGCTGCTGGCGCGAGGCGGTGACCGAGGTGGCCAGCTGTTCGCCTCGGACCAGAGCATTATCGAGCCGCGAGCCGGAGAGGCCGCCCAGCACCCGCATCCCTAGATCCAGCGCCAGTGCATCGGCTGCCTTGATTCCCGGACCGGTCCAGGCGCGATAGAACCGCAGGTTGGGCACCTGATCGGCAATCTCGCGGCTGACCGGGCTGGGCAGTGTCACCGGACCCGCTGCGACCGGCGAGACGGCAGGACCAGCCGGAATATCGCCGAACCAGCGCTCAACCTTGGCTCTGGCGGTGGCCGCGTCGATGTCGCCGGTCAGCGTAAGCACCACGTTGTTCGGTCCATAGTTATCCCGAAACCAGTCGCGCACATCAGCCAGGGTGGCCGCATCGAGATCGGCCATCGAGCCGATCGGCGCATGGCGGTAAGGGTGTCCCACGGGCAGCAAAGCTTCATTGACGAGATAGGACGCAAGCCCGAACGGCTCGTTATCACCCTGTCGCTTCTCGTTCTGGACAACGGCCCGCTGCTTGTCGAGCTTGTCCTGGGTCACGGCGCCGAGCAAGTGACCCATCCGGTCGGATTCGAGCATCAGCGCCAGATCGAGCGCCCCGGTAGGCACCGTCTCGACATAGTTGGTGCGATCGTACCAGGTCGACCCATTGGTCGAAGTCGATCCGGCCGCCTCCAGCGGGACATCGAAACTGGGCACGTTCTGCGAGCCGCCGAAGAAGAGGTGCTCGTAAAGATGGGCAAACCCGGTCTTCCCGCGCGGCTCGTTTTTGGATCCGACCCGGTAGTACGTCGTCACCCCGACAATCGGCGTCTTCCGGTCGGTATAGACCAGGACCGTCAGGCCATTAGCCAGGGTGAAACGTTCGTACGGTATGTCGACCGCGCGGACGAGATCGGCGAGCGGGGCGGGGCGCGGTTGCAGCGCTGGGAACCCGCCCCAGTCAGTCCGGTTAAGCGCTTCGGGGATGCGCACCTCGTGCACGCATCCGCCCAGGACGAGCGACAGGGAAGCAAGCAGAAAGGCAGGGCGCATATTCGCAGTCATCCGAAAACCATCCTGTTGATCCCTAGCCGAACCGCAACGCAAGACCATGGGGGCCGCGGCACTTTTTCGACGAGCCGCGCTTGCTGTCCGCCTGGCGTCGTTGCCGGGCCGGACGTGACCCGATAGCCAGCAGCCACATCCTTCTTGTCCCGGGAGTCTATCTTCGATGCGTTTCCCCGCGCTTCCGCTTAGCGCCCTTGCTCTTTCGCTTGCCGCTCCGGCCCTGGCCGAGGACGCCGTGCCCGCATTCGATCCGGACGCGGTGCGTGCGCACGTCACTTTCCTCGCCGACGATGCCCTGGACGGGCGCGAAGCCGGAACTCGGGGGTTCGACATTGCGGCCAATTACGTCGCGAGCCGCTTCATGACGATTGGCGCCAGACCAATGGGTGCTGATGGCAGGTATTTCCAGCGCGTCCCGCTGCGCTTCGCCGCGCTCGACGGCACGCCCGCGCTGACGCTCACCACCGGCAAGACCGTCCTGCGGATGGATACGACCGACAAAGTGCTCATCGGGCCGAGCCTGGTCGAGCGCGAGCAGAGGGTTGAGGCCCCGCTGGTTTTTGCCGGATACGGTTTCGATCGGCCCGAGCTTGGCTACAACGACTATCTCGGGGTCGATCCGCGCGGCAAAATCGTGGTGGTGCTGACCGGCTTTCCCAAAGGCATGAACAGCGAACTGGGCGCACACCTCTCCGCCGAGAAGACCGTGATGGCGATGAAGCGCGGTGCGGTGGGGATCATTGCCATCCCGACCCGAGAGGAAACGGCGCGCCGCGCCTGGGACGTCCGGGTGCGGATGTCGAAGGATCCTGCGGCGGGCTGGATCGGGGCGGACGGGCAGACGTTCAGTCGCGCAGCCGGGATCAAGGGCACGGCGACCCTCAACCCGGATGCGGCCGGCGTATTGTTTGCAGGCGCGCGGCAGACCCTTGACCAGGTGTTGGCCGCAGCGGACCGCCCCGGCGGCCGTCCGCGCGGCTTTTCCCTGCAAGGGCGCGGGACAATTGAGCGCAAGTCCAGCTGGACCGACCGGGAGAGCCGCAACGTGGTGGCGATGCTGCCAGGTTCCGACCCGGCGGTGGCCAGCGAAGCGGTCGTGATGACCGCGCATCTTGATCATCTCGGTGACCACACCACAGCGCGCGACGGCAGCGCCGACAAGGTCGCTAACGGCGCGCTGGACAACGCAGCCGGTGTGGCGACGATGCTCGAAGTGGCGGAAGCGCTGGCCCGCGGCGGAAGCCGGCCGCGCCGTCCCATCCTGTTCGTCGCGCTCACCGCGGAAGAGAAGGGCCTGATCGGCTCTGACTACCTGGCCCGCAATCCGGTGATCAAGGATGCAGCACCGGTGGCCGTGGTCAATTTCGACATGCCGATACTGACGTACCGCTTCAGCGATGTGATCGCCTTCGGTGCAGAGAACTCGACCTTGGGTCCGATGGTGGCTGCGGCGGCGAGCAAGGCAGGAATTGCACTGTCGCCCGATCCACTGCCGGAGGAAGGCCTGTTCGCGCGCTCCGACCACTATCGCTTCGTCCAGCAAGGGATCCCGGCGGTGTTCCTGATGACCGGTTTTGCGGGAGAGGGCGAGGCCAAGTTCCGCGACTTCCTCGCCAAGCACTACCACCAGCCGAGCGACAACCTGTCGCTGCCGATCGACTGGCAGGCCGGGGCAAAGTTCGCCGAGGTGAATTACCAGATCGTCCGGACGATCGCCGACGCGCCGGTCCGCCCACAGTGGTATGCCGGCAACTTCTTCGGGAACGAGTTCGCGCCAACCGCGGCCAAGGCGGCGCGGCCGGCGAAGTAGGCTAGCGGTTGGTCACCACAGATCGGCTGACGGCGTGAGCCGCTACGTCGGCGCGGGTGAAGTGCACCGGCTTGAGCTTGCGCGCGGCGAATAGCGGGGCCTGGTCGGCATAATGCGGACTGCGGGGGCGGGTGGTCGCGGCGCCGTAAGGCATGATCGATTCCGAACGGACCGGGCCATCCTTGGGCCATTCGATGAACATCAGAAAGCTGTCGCCATGCTTCACCGCCAGGCGCCCGTCAGCAGCGACATCCCAGTTGGAGGCGGCACGCAGAGTGTCACCGCCGGTTAGCGGCAAGTCCACCTTGCCCCGCCGCAGCCGCAAGACGTCGGCGAGCGGCGGATCGATTCGACCGAACCAGCGCGCGAGGTGCGCGGCGGACTCGGCCAGCAGCTGGCGCGGTTCGGGCGGCGGGCGATGATTGTAGGCGGCGGACATCGCCGGCTTGAGCACCAGTTCGGCAAGGGCATCGGCAGGGCCGCTGCCGTCCATATCGAAATCCCACTGTGCGAGCAGCGCCCGAGCCTTGGCGAGATCCGGATCGCGGCGCAGGTCGAGACCGGCAATCGCGTCCAGAGTGTGCTTCACGTAGCCCGCATTTTCGTAGCCCGTGTCGTACTTGATCCGCTCAAGCGCCGGGCGGTCGATCGGGTTGGTTGCAGCCATCAGCTTTGCGGCGCGGCGTCCGCGATTGGTCATGTCGAGTTCAATTCCCAACAGCGGCGAGAAGCTCTTGGGATCAAGCTCACTGCCAGGCCCGGCCGCGGAGAAAGGCGTGTTATTGGCGTTGAAAAGGAAACCTGAAGCTGGGTTTAGGTTCTTTGGAATCGCTCGCCAATCCGCAGTTCCGGCCCAGATCAGATCGGCGCGATCGCCCGGCAGCAGCCGTCGCCAGTCGAACCCGGGCTTCCGCTCGGGGAAGCGGCCGTTGTAGATATAGGCGATGTTTCCGGCCCGGTCCGCGTAAATGAAATTGGTCGAAGGGATCGCCATTTGCGCCAGCGCCGCTTGCCATTCGCCGAAGTTGCGGGCGCGGGTCAGGCGGTAATATTCGCTGAGCGAGGCGATCGTATCGATCCCGGCATAGCGCAGTGCGAAGGCACCGCGGGCATTCTCGATCACCGGGCCGTGCGCCGACCGCGCAACCCAGCGCGGCACCGGCAATACCAACGGCCCCATCCGCACCGGCAACCACACCCGCTTGCGTTCCAGTGGCAGCCATCTGCCGTCGAGCCGGTAGTTCTGTCCCCCGGCATCGAGCACCAGTTTGTAGACATCGGCGAGGTCTGGCCGGTTGAGGGTGTTCGTCCAGCCAAGGTCGTCGTTGTGGCCCAGGAAAGGATAAGGCGATCCGGGGAAGGTCGCCCCGGCGAAGTGCCAGCCGGTGTCGCTTTCGATCACCACCTCGTACCAAGCGACTGGTCCGCGCCAGGGCTGGTGGCTGTTGGAGACGAGGCGCGTGGCGCCGTCTCCGGAACGCTTGGGCGCAACGGCAAAGGCGTTCGATCCGTTGAGGTTCTCGTCGGCTTCGGGTGCACTTTGGCTGCCGTTCGGTGCTTGTTGGACCAGCTCGGGGACAACATCGCCGCCGCCCTCGGCGTAACTGGCCGCCGGCTTGCCATCGAGCGGAGGGCCAAATTCGGGGCGCAGGTCTGTGCCTTCGACCAGCGGGCCGAGCACGCGCTCGATCCCCGAGAAGAACGGCAGGCGCAGCGCGAAGCCGGTCGCGATGTCTTCGCCATTGGCCGGAAACAGGCGCGCCAGCTTTACTTCGCCCGGGTGGCGCCGCGCGTAGAGATTCAAGCCGCTGGCATAGGCTTCCAGCAAGGTCCGAACGTCGGCCGGAAGAGTGGCGTACTGGGCATGCGCAAGCTGGCGTGCGCCGAACAGGTGATAGGCATAGTCGATCTTCGCCCCTTCCGCGCCGCCTAGTGCCCCGAAGCGGCCCCGGGTCATCGCCACCACGTCCTGCAGGGTCGAGAAGTCGTCCTCGGCGTGGGCCCAAGCCACCCCGAAAGCGACATCGGGATCGGTCGCGCCGTGAATGTGCGGCACGCCGAATTCGTCGCGGATGATCTCGGCGCGATAGGCGCGGTCAGGCGGCGGAGCGCCGGGTTGTTCGGCGAAAAAGGGTTCCCAGGTGAGCAGGGCGAATAGCGCGAGCAGGAGCAGAGCCACTATGGCCCAGCCTGTTCGGATCAGCGGTTTGCGCATGGTCAAAGTCCCTCCCCGGCGAAGGTGGTAGCGCGGCGCCAAG
>CANJBY010000018.1 GCA_947472735.1 Sphingomonadaceae bacterium
TTTTACCACCCGCTCAGCAGGGGCCTTCACAGACGATTTTTTCAAGGAGGGTTGGGGCTTCATCTTCGTTCCTTCGTCACTACGACGAAGCCCCAACACTCCTTAAATCACAACCTCAAATCTGTGCCATTGGTGCTGACGGGGAACACTTCAACCTGTTCGGCAAGGTCTTCTTCGGGGGTGATCGCAAGTACGAAATGTTCTGGGCGGTCAACAGCCTGCTCGACAAGGATCCGCCGCCGACCCCCTACATCATCCTCAGCGGACCCGTGAACGGCCAGTACTACGACAAGGTCGGTCGCAACTTCATGGTCGGCGTCCGCGCCAAATTCTGACGCTATCAGCTACCCAACTCGGGGCGTTCCCTATGGGAGCGCCCCGTTTTTTGTGGCCGGAACGCCGGCCGGATCAGCTGAAGTTGAGCTGGTTTTCGCCCCGGAACAGGTTGACCAGTTCGCGCCGGGTGCAGAGCCAGCGGCCTTCGCCCTCGTCATAACGGAAGGTCTCGGTCGCGCGGCTGATCCGCGTCGGGGTTGTGCTGGGCAGCGGCGCGGCTCCATCGGCGGCCCACAGCAGCATGTACCAGTTCGCCACGGCGCCGCCGTTTCCGTCGAATTCGGCGCGGAAGTTGGTGTAACCGTGCACCGCCACCCGCTCGCCCCGGCCTTCGCGCCAGTAGTAGAAGTTCTGGATCGCCTCGCGCCCTTCCAGATTGAGCTTGCCCGATTGGTAAACGGCTTCGGGGGCATAATAGCTCCCGGCATTGCGGCCCCAGTTGGTGTCGACGTCGTGCCAGAAGTCGGCCAGGCCCATTTCGAGTTCGGACGTGGCGAGGGCGCGTTCGCGGCGGTTCATGTCAGGTTTTCCGTTACTTAGTGGCGAAGATTGGCGCGGGTGATAACCGGCGCGCCGGGCAGGCTCATGACGATCAGCGCAAGCAGCCCGGCCAGGGCCAGCGGTGCGCCAAGCACGGCAAATATGGCCACGCCGGAGTGCCCGCCGGCGATCATCGCGCTGCCGACAAACGGCGCGCCGATGGCAACGGTCCGGCCGGCGGCATAGGCCCAGCCCACGCCGGTGGCCCGGTGCGAAGCCGGATAGATCGCCGCGGCCAGTGCCGACATGCCGGCCTGTCCGCCGTGCTGGAACAGGCCAAGCAGGCCAGCGGCGATCAGCATCAGCGGGGAAGGGGCCAGCCAGCCGGTGAGCACGGCGCAGACCATGCCGAGCAGGTAAGTCGAGACCAGCACCCGCTTGAAGCCGAACCGGTCTATGAACGCGCCGATCAGGAACATTCCGGCAAATCCGGCCAGCGAGTTGACCAGGTTAAGCGAGGCCACCATGTCCCACGAGAGGTTCATGACCTGGTGGTAAACCGTGGTCTTCCACTGGCTCATCACGACATAAGCGAAGCAGCACGAGGCGATGCCCCAGACCAGCAAGGTCTTGAGGGTTTTGCCCGGGCCGAAGACATCGCGAAGCATGGCCCGGGTCGCGGTGCCCGCTGGCCTCGGCGCCGCCACGACCTCGGGCATTTCCGCGCCGGCGGGCAGCATCCGCCGCGCGACGACCTGGATCATCGGATCAGCGGGGTTGCGAGCTGCGAGAGAGCGCACTGATTCAGGCAGGTAGAGCCAGACCGCCGGAACGATGATCGCCGGCAAAGCCACGGCGATCCAGAAGGCGCCGCGCCAGCCATAGGGCTCCAGCACGAACGCCTGCATCCCCGCACCGATCGCCGATCCCAGCATGGTCCCGCTGACCGTGATCGTGGCGAATGTGGAGCGCAGCCGCGTCGGCGCCGTTTCCGAGGCCATCGTCACAGCGATGGGGATCATCGCGGCACCGAACAGGCCGGCGAAGAAGCGGCAGACCACGAACAGATCGAGCGTCGGGGCGTTCAGCGCACCGAGCGCGGTGATCAGCATTCCGGTATAGCACAGCACCACCAGCCGGGTGCGGCCGATCCGGTCTGCCAGCGGGGGGATCAGAAACGCGCCGATCGACATGCCGATCTGCTGCCACACCATGGCCGAAGTGATGGCGGTGGCCGGAACGTCGAAATCTTTCGCCAGCTTCGGGATCACCCAGCCGACGACATACAGTTCGTACCCGTCGATCGCAGTCAGCAAGGTGCACAGCACCAGCACCACGATGTGGAAGCGTCCAAGCTTCAGGCCGTCCAGAAATCCGTCGACGTCCACTTTCCCGGCCACGGTATCGTTCATGCAGCGCTCTCCCGCCGGGCGGCCTGTTTCACCGGACCCGGATTCCCATGGGTCAGTCTAGTAACGGCAATGCTCCGACAATCAACCGGGACGGATGATATTTGCCATGATCAAACGCCACTGCCTCGCTGGACAGCACCGCGGCAATCATACACTAGGATGCCCATGGCCACGCCCCGACCCGACGATGCCGCGCCTTCGATCCTGCACCTGGTCAAGCAGGTGCAGTACCGCGCCTATGTCCGTCTCGAAGCCGTGTTCCAGCCGCTGGGCATCACTGCGGCGCAATTCCGGATCCTCACCACCCTGTCGACCAGGCCGACCCTGACTTCGGCCGAACTGGCCCGGTTCTATGACGTGAAGCCGCAAACCATGATCAAGCAGGTCGCGCTGCTGGAAACCAAGGGACTGATCCAGCGCCGCGAGAGTGCTGCCAACCGCCGGCTGCTCGAGCTGACCCTGTCGCCCCGCGGCCGCGATTGCCTCGCGCGTTGCCAGGCCGAGGCGCGGCGGCTCGAGGCCGAGGTGCTGGCCCCGCTGGCTGCGGCCGAACAAACCGTGCTGCGCGATGCGCTCTCGCGTCTCAACGATGCGATGGGCCGCGATCTGGAAGGACCGGGGGCGGAATTCACCAGCGAATACAGCAGCGCCGGGGTGCAGCGGGTTTAATTCAGCCCTCCGCTTTTCCCTCTGCCGCCTGGACCAGATCCAGCAGTTTGCGGGCCGCGTTCGTCGCCACCGGCCAGCCAGCGTAGAACGCGATGTGGGCGATGGCCTCACCGAGTTCCTCGACGGTCAATCCGTTCTCGATGCCGAGTTCCATGTGGCCCTGCATCTGTTCGCGGTTGAGCGCGATCAGGGTGGTGATGGTGATCAGGCTGCGATCGCGGGGGGAAAGCTCCTCGCGCTCCCACACCTTGTCGTAAAGCACCTCTTGCGTAAGCTGGTTCAGCAGCGGAGCGACCGCCGCGAGTTGCTTTCCGCGTCCGCCTGCGGGCCGTTTCATTGCTTCTTCTCCTTTGCGCACCGGCCGCGTGGTGCGCCCGGAGTTGCTATTTACAAACGCCATTCAGCATGCCACGCCGCGCGCCACAAGCCTATCCACGATCAAACCCCAGGAGAATAGCGATGTCGCTGATGAAAGACGATCCCAGCTTCAAGGCCGGCCGCGCGATGCGCGAAGAACTGTTCGGCGCAGCAGGCGTCGCCCGGCTCGACACGTGCGATGATTTCGTCGCGCCGTTCGAAAATTACGTCACCCGTATCCTGTTCGGTGAAACCTGGACCCGCCCGGGCCTGACGATCCGCGAACGCGCACTGATGACCCTGGCGATCGCCGCGGCACTGGGCCGCGACATCCCGCTGCGCCGCCAGGTGAAGTGCGCCATCGAGAACGGCGCGACCAAGGAAGACATCCAGGAAGTGCTGCTTCACACCACGATGTACATCGGCATTGCCGGCGGCGTGGAAAGCTGGGCCAGCGCAGTGGAAGTGCTCAAGGAAATCGGCGCTTACGACTGAGTTGCGACTTCGCTCACGACCATACCGTCATCCTGAACTTGTTTCAGGATGACGGGAGTTGGTGAGATCTGAGTCATAGGCAATAGCCTGCCCACGAGGCGAAAAGCTCTTACACCCACTCACTTCAGTGTTTGCAGGTAATCCAGCACAGCCTTGCGCTGGGCGGGATTGGCCATGCCCGCATAGGCCATGCGGTTGCCCGGCACCTTGGTGCGCGGGTTGGTGATGAAGGCTTCGAGATTGGCCCGATCCCAGCGCAAGTTGGAATTTGTCAAGGCCGGGGAATAAGTGAACCCGGGGCGCTTGCCGGCCTGGGCACCGACCACGCCGAACAGGTTGGGGCCGAGCCCGCGCGGAGCGTTGGCGGTGGTGGCGTGGCAGACCTTGCACTGCAGGAAAGCGGGCGGGGCAGCGGCCGGCGCGGTCTGCGCCACACCTTGGCCGGCCAGCCCGAGAGCTCCGGCAATTGCAACGCCGACCAACGGCAAGGCAAGCAACTTCAGACGCATCGTTCAACTACCTTGAAGAACACCCCACCGGGCGCGGAAAGAGGCATTTGGCCTAATCGCGCTTGAACAGGATGTGAATCGCGAAATGCAGGTGGCGTTTCAGTTTCGGCGCGGACCGAAAATTCTCCGCCCGGTATCGTGCAGCACGGCATCGCGCTCGGCATCGGTCAGCTGCGCGGTCGCGGCCACGGCCATTTCGACCATGGTCGCATAGCTGTCCTTGGTGTTGCCAATGTCCGAGCCCCACATGACGCGGTCGGAACCATAAAGATCGACCAGCCGCCGCACGAATCCGGCGGGCTCTACCCCGCCGCCAGCCTCCGCAAAGCGGTTCCAGTTGATCTGGGTGAACTTGAAGCAGATGTTCTTCACGTCTGCCAGCTCCGCCAGTTCCTCACCGATGGCGCCCGCGGTGCCGCGATCGACATGCGGCCAGCCGCAGTGATCGAGCACGATCGGCATGGCGGGAAAGCGCCGGGCGAGGGCGACAATCCGGTCCAGCACGTTGCGGCTCGCCGGGGCAGGGATGTACATCATGTCCATCGCCAGCCCGAGCTTGGCGACCGCTTCCCACGTGCGGTGCGCCTCGGCCGAATCGAACCACGGGTAATTCTCGTCCGGACCGGGCCAACCGAACAGCCTGAGGCCGACGACATCGTGCGCAGCCGCGAGTTCCGCGAGGCCGGCGGGGGTATCGTCGCGCCGCGCGTCGAGGATCAGAACCGCCGACATGCGCCCCGGATGCGCATCGACCACGTCAAGCATGTACGAATTGTCGCTCTTGTAGATCGAGTTGTACTGCACCGCCGTGCCCGCGCTGACCCCGGCCGAGTCCCACTCGGACAGCAGCCGGGCGGCATCGATCGGGTTGTCGGCGATCCGCTTCAGCAGCGCTTCGGGGCTCTCCTTGGCGTTGGAGACATCGACCGGATAGCGCTGGGTATCGCCCGAATAGACATGGGCATGGGCATCAAAAAGCTTCACTTAAGGCACCTGCACTGGAGGAAATCCGGCGCCGCGCGGTCAGGCGGGCGGCGAGATACATGGTCACGGCGGGAACGGCGGCGATCGCCGTGAAGACGAAATAGGTGTCCATCCGCGACAGCCCGGCGCTGAGCAGGAAGCCACCGAGGATCGGGCCGACTGCGGCGCCAACCCGCACGAAGCCGACGATGAAGCCGAGGCCGGTGTTCTGCCGTTCGGGCGGATACATTTCCACCGCGACCAGGAACAGCCCGGTGTAGGCGCCGACAACGAAGAAATTGGTGACCCCGGCCAGCAGGATGAGCGCGATCGGATTGCCCGGCGCGGTCCCGAAAGCAAAGAGGCTGATCGTCGCGAGCAGGAAGTACACGGCGGTCAGTCTCCCTTCGCCGGTCCGCCGGGCGAACAACCCCATCGAGAGGTGTCCGGCAATCCCGAATGCGGAACCGATCGTGACGCTGGCCGCGGCCATGCTGGGCGAAAGGCCCGCGTTGGCGAGGATCGTCGGCTTCCATGACATCAGGAAATAGCCGACGATGGCATAAGCAAAGGCGGTGACCCAGACGAGCAACGTTTCCGTGCGCATCGCCGGTTCGAGGAGGTCGCGCAAGGCAAAGCGGGTGCGATCACCGTCAGCGCTGGGCACCCCGGTGAACAGCTTGACCGAACCGGGCATGATCTCATCAAGCAGCGCCGCAATCGGGGTGACCGAATAGTAGTGATCCTTGAACAGGATCGCCCGCAGGCCGGCTTCCTCGCCCTGCTTGATCGCCTCGACGTGGTTGAGGCAGCGCGGCATGACCGAAGGACCGGAATGGCAATGGAGGTCGATCGCGCCCTTGAGCAGGCCGTTGATGCGATCGTCCATCCTTACTGGCCTCCCTCGGGCATCGGATAGTCATCGGCGTTGAGCACCCAGCCGGGCTTGATCGAGAAGTCCATCCGCGGCGGGCTGAACACGTCCAGCAGGCGATTGAGCCCGTCGGAAAGCCCTTGCGAGGTGTGCGTAACCGGCGGGGGGATGATCGCGACATGCGGCGCGCCGCAACGCACGTGCTCATCCTCGATCCACTGGGTCGCATCGCTAATCCAGGGCCAGCGCAAGTGGTGGGTGTATTCGCCATCGAGCACGACCGAGTACTGCTCGAAATCAGTGTGATGATGCGGCGAAAGGTTGGTGAGCGAGCGCAAGCCGGGGCGGCCGTCACCGAAGTTCACCATGATCGTCGAGCCGCGATAGATCCGACCGAAGCGGCCTTCCTCTGGTCCGACATTGCCGGAATAGACCCGCACCTTGCGCCCGCCGACCGGATCGGGCCAGGGCGCCCACGGCGCGCAATTGGGATCGGGCTCGGCGTAGTCCGACGCATTCGGGCATTTCGCGAACAGGTCGGCTGCCTGACTGTTGAACAGCCGCAGTACCCGGCCGCCCTTCTTGACCGTGACCTTGCTCTCGCCCGCCGGAACAAAGGCCACAGCCTTGTCAGCCATGGTCCAGCTGCCTTCGGGAATTTCGATCTCCACTTCGGTGCCGTCGTCGGGCAGAAGCACGGCATATTCGTCGGGCTGGCCGCTGCGGGTCAGCACTTCGCCGGCCTTGGCCACGCAGTATTGGATGACCATCGAATGGCCCCGGCACCACCAGCTTTCGCTAAGGTCGGTCACCTCGCTCGGCGGTTCTTCGCAGAAGCGGGCATAGCCCGAACGCTTGAAGGACGTGGGCGACTTGCCGGTCGAGGCCGTGGCAAGAGTCGCGCGCAGATCATCGCGGCCGTACATGTGAATTCTCCCGAAGTGATTGTTGTTGCTATCCGGCAGAAAACTAGGCCGCAAACGGCCAACAATCCAATTCCATCTGCCGAAAGGCTTGATAACGGCAAGGCATCAGACGGGGCTCTTGCCTACCGATAGCGGGATTGTATCGTATCGGCCGCAATCGGCATTGGACCCGCGAGGGCTGGCCGACAATGTGGCTGGCAATATCCGGTCCGAGGCATTGCGCCGCGCCGAAAAGGGGAGAATTCCAGTGTCGCAGCCGTCGCCCATCCAGGCCGCCGCGCCCACGCGCTCGGGTCTGTCGCGCCTGCTGCGCCCCCGCTCGATCGCCATTGCCGGAGCATCGCCCGATCCGGCAACGATGGGCGGTGCGGTGCTGGCCAATTGCGATCGTTTCGGATTTCCCGGCCCGATCCATCTGATCAGCCCCACTCGCGACGCCATTGGTGAGCGGCTCTGCATCAAGTCGGCCGACGATCTGCCCGAAGGGGTCGATGCGGTGGTGCTCAACGTGCCGCGGGCGGCGATCCTCCCCTCGGTCGAGGCTTGCGCCCGGCGCAAGGTCGGCGGCGTGGTGGTCTTTGCCGCCGGTTTTGCCGAAGCCGGGGAAGAAGGCCGGCGCGAACAGGAACAAGTCGCGGCGATCTGCCGGGCTGCCGGGATGGCCCTGCTCGGGCCGAACTGCCTCGGCTTCATCAACTATGTCGATGGCGTGGCCCTGACTTTTGAGCCAGCTCAGCCGCGCGCGCTGACTGCCGCGCGCCGGGTCGCCGTAATCGCGCAGAGCGGCGCCACTGCTGCGGGCATTCGCGCCGCGATGCTCGGGCGCGGGATCGAGGTCGCCTTCTCGCTCGCCACCGGCAACGAGGCAGTGACCGGGGCGGGCGACCTGATCGACACGCTGCTCGATGGCGCAGGGCTTTCCGCAGTCGCGCTCTATTCCGAACAGATTGCCGACCCGCGCGCCTTCCTGGCGGTGGCCCGCAAGGCCCGGGCAGCCGGCGTGCCGATCGTGATGCTTCACCCGGGGCGCAGCGCGCGCGGGCAGGCGGCGGCGGCCTCGCATACAGGCTCGATGGTCGGCGACTATGCGCTGATGAAGAGCGCGGTCGAGAACGAGGGCGTCGTCGCGGTCGACACCATGGACGAGATGCTCGATGCGGTGGCGCTGCTGCACCGCTATCCCGCGCCGGCGCAGGGCAAGCTCGGGATAGTCACCAATTCCGGCGCGATCCGCGGCATGGGCTGCGATTTTGCGGAAGACATCGGGCTCGACCTGGCCGAGTTTTCGGCGGACACGACCGCAGCACTGCAAGCCCTGATTCCGGCCGGGATGGAAGTCGACAATCCGCTGGATGTAGGCACCTCGGGCTTCATGAGCGGCGAGATCTACGCCACCACCACCAAGGCCATGGTGGCCGACCCGGCAATCGGCGCGGTGCTGCTCTCGCTGACCAGCGGCGCCCCGCCGCAGCAGCGGGCCAAGTCCGATGCGGTGGTCCCGGTCGCGCTGGCCGAGGCCAAGCCGGTGGCCATGGCGATCACTGGTGATGAGGGCCCGCTCGATCCCGAGTTTCTGAAGGCCATGCGCGAAAGCGCAACCCCGTTGTTCCGCTCCACCGAACGCGCGATGCGCGCCTTCGCGATCTGCGAGCGCTATGCCGATGCGCTGGCCGCTACGCATGATCGCACTCCGGCGGCGACGGGCCTCACGCCTTTTGCCGAACCGGGGGTGAAACCCGAATATGTCGGCAAGCGCTTCCTGCGGGAACTGGGGTTGCGGGTTCCCAAGGGAGATCTCGCGGTCACGCTGGATGACGCCAGAGCCATTGCCGCGCGGATCGGTTATCCGGTTGTGCTCAAGGCACAGGCGGTGCAGCTCTCGCACAAGAGCGACGCCGGCGGCGTGGCGCTGAACCTCGCGGACGAAGCGGCGCTGGCTGTGGCCTGGGAAGGGATGACCTCGCGTCTGGCCGGCGAACAGCTTGACGGCATCCTGGTCGAACAGATGAGCCAGCCCGGCCTCGAGATGATCCTCGGCGCGCGCGATCATCCCGAATGGGGGCCTTCGGTCCTCGTCGGCCTTGGCGGCGTGCTGACCGAAGCGCTCGACGCCACCGTGCTGCTGCCTGCGGACATCACCAGGGAACGGGCCGAGGCCAGGATCCGCAAGCTGCGTGGTTCGAAACTGTTTGGTGAGTTCCGCGGCCGCGCGCCGCGCGACATTGCTGCCGTGGCGGACGCTGCGGTGCGGCTCGGCGCGGCGATGCGGGCGGGCCTCGGAATTCTGGAAATCGACATCAATCCGCTTATGGTGCTGGCCGAAGGCGAGGGCGCAATCGCGCTTGACGCGCTGCTGGTCACTGGCGCGGCCTTATCGGGAGAAACAAAGTGAGCGACAGCAAGCCCGTACCGGGCGGCAACGAAGTCCTGGTCGAATTCGACGAGGGGATCGCTTGGGTCTACATCAACCGCCCCGACAAGCGGAACGCGATGAGCGTGGGCCTTGCCCACGAGATGAACGCCGTGCTCGACGCGCTGGAGATGGACGACCGTGCGCGGGTGATCGTGCTTTCGGGCAAGGGCGATGCCTTCTCGGCCGGCATGGACCTCAAGGACTTCTTCCGCGCCACCGACGATGTCTCCGATATCGAGCGGCACCGCGCCTACCGCGCCAACCGTGCCTGGCAGTGGCGCACGCTGATGCACTATGCCAAGCCGACCATCGCCATGGTCAATGGCTGGTGCTTCGGCGGGGCCTTCACACCGCTGATCTGCTGCGACCTTGCCATTACTGACGAAGCGGCGACCTTCGGCCTCTCCGAGATCAACTGGGGCATCATCCCCGGCGGCGTGGTTTCCAAGGCGCTCTCGACCCTGATGGGCGACCGCGAGGCGCTCTATTATGTGATGACCGGGGAGAAGTTCGATGGTCGCCGCGCCAAGGAACTGGGGCTGGTGAATGAGTCTGTGCCCGCTGCCAAGCTGCGGGAGCGGACGCGTGAACTCGCGCTGGTGCTGGCCGAAAAGAACCCCACCGTGCTGCGCCAGGCGCGCATGGCATACAAGTACGCCCGCTACATGGACTGGGAAACGTCCGCCGAGTATCTCACGGCCAAGGCCGACCAGACCACTTTCGTGGATTCGGAAAAGGGCCGCGAAAAGGGCATGACCCAGTTCCTCGACGAGAAGACCTTCAAGCCGGGGCTGGGCAACTACAAGCGCGATTGAGTAAAGAAAGGGAGAGGCGATGAGGCGACCGAGCGCGGCCAAGGGCGATGAATTGCGGGCAGTGGCGCCCGGACTTTGCGATATTACCGACCGGGTGCTTTACGACGAGGTGTGGGAGCGCCCGGAACTCTCCAAGCGCGATCGCACGCTGCTGACCGTGGCGTCGCTCGTCGCGGGTGGCCGTCCGGCGCAGTTGCCCAACCACATCGGCCTCGCGCTCGACAATGGTGTCTCCAAGGAAGAGCTGGGCGAGGCGATGCTGCACCTGGCCTTCTACGCATCGTGGCCCGCCGCGATTCAGGCTTCGCGGATCCTGCTCGAAGTGGTGCAAGCGCGCGAAGCGGCGGGGAAAGGCTGAAACCCGTAGTCCAACCCCGCTCGTCCTGAGCGGGGTTGTTCTCGTCCAGTCAGCCCGTCAGGCCGGGACCAGCCGCACCGGCAAGTGCTTCCACCCCACCGCGGCGTTGTTGATGAAGCGCTCTCCCGGGCCGGCCGCCTCGATCGCCGCCACCTTGCGGACCAGCGCGTCAATGATCGCCTCGCTCTCCATCCGCGCCAGCACTTGTCCCATGCAGAGGTGGATGCCGCCGCCGAAGCCGACATTGGCGCCGGTGCGCCGCACGTCGAAGCGCTCCGGCTCCTGCCAGCGGCGATCGTCGCGCCCGGCGGCGGTCAGCAGCAGCGAGATCTGGTCGCCTTGGCGGAACTGGATCCCGCCCACCTCGACATCGAGATTGGCCGTGCGCCCCTGCATCCGCGCGGGCGGATCATAGCGCAGCATTTCATTGACCGCATTCTTGGCCAGGGCCGGCTCGGCGCGCATCAGCGGGTAGTTCTCGGGGAAATTCACGATCCCGCCGATGATGTTCGCGATGCCCAAAACCGTGGTATCGAAGCCCGCCGCAAGAGTGGCCCGCACCAGGAACTCCGCCTCGGCCATGGTCACGATGCCTTCGTCAGACAGCCGCAGGATCTTGTCTGCCAAACCGCCCGGCACCACTGTTTCGCGCGTTGTATTGCGGTCGACCCATTCAAAGGCCGGGGCGGCGCGTTCGAACGAGGCCTGGAAGATCGCGTTGTTCGGCCCAACGGTGTTGAACGCCGCGTCCCCGAAATCGAGGATAAACTCGCGGCCTTCTTCGGACAAGCCGAGCATGTCGGGGAAGACCTTGAGCACGAACGGCGCGGCGATGTCGGCCACGGCGTCAACCGTGCCGCGGGCCAGCGCCGCGTCGATCACGCGGTCCGCTTCCTGCGCGAACGCCGCGCGCCACGGAGCCAGCGCTGCGGGTGAAAAGAACCGCATCAGTGCATCGCGGGCGACGGTGTGTTCGGGCGGGTCCTGCACCACCAGGATCGGCGGGACCAGCGTGAAGGGATCGTAGAACGGCTTGGCGGTGGAGGTGAAACGGCGCCAGTCCGGCAGGATCGTCCGGATCGGATCGTGCCGCATCACGGCGATGCTGTCATACTTGTCGAGCCACACCGCATCCCCCAGCTTGGCGAGCGAGGCATCGCTTTCCGGAAGAGCCGCAATCCATTCGCGGGTGAAGGGATCTGCGTCGGTGCGCGGCATGGTCTCGGGCGGGGTGGTCTGGATGAGGGTGTGATCGAACATGCTTCAGCCCTCCCGCCGCGCTGCTTCGGCTTCGAACGCGGCTTCGATCGCGCGGTGCCGCTCGCGCACGTCGTCCAGCATAGCGGGGTGAGTGATGGCATAAGGATCGCCCCGCTTGATCGCGTCGATGGCGATCTGCGCCGCCCGGGCCGGCGGTATCCAGTCCACCGTGCGCTCCTGAAACTGGACCGAATCCTCAAGCAGCACGTCCTTGAGCCCGCCGGCCAATTCGGCCGGACGATTGCGGGTGCTGCTGCCGATATCGGTCATGACCGGTCCGGGGCTCAGGACGGTAACTCCGACCGGTGCACCGGCCGCTTCCATTTCCAGCGCCAGGACTTCGCTCAGGCCCAGTACGCCGTACTTGGCGGTGCAGTAAGTGGCGAGGCTCGGCACCGGTTTGAGCGAGGCCATCGAGCCGGTGTTGAGGAAATGCCCGCCTTCCGCGTTCGCGCGCAGGATCGGCAGGAAATGCATCACCCCGTGGATCGTGCCGAGCAGGTTGACGTTCAGCATCCAGTGCCAGTCGGCCATGGTCAGCTCGGCCAGCGCCGCCATCGGGCCGATCCCGGCGTTGTTGCAGACGAGATGGACCGTGCCGAACTCCGCGACCGCGGCAGCGGCGAGGGCGGCCACGTCATCGCTCTTCGAAACGTCGGTCCGCACCCCCGGAACGCCAAGCTCGGCCGCGGCCTGTTGCAGCCGGCCCTCCTCGATATCGGCGATCATCACCTTCATGCCCTCGGCCAGCAGACCTTCCGCCAAGGCGCGTCCGATGCCCGAGGCGCCGCCAGTGACGACGGCAAATTTGCCTTCCAGTGATCCGATCATGATTCCCCGTCTCTCCCGCTTTGGAGCGACAGTTGCTTGCCTCGTGAACTTTGTCAAAGGCTTGGGACGGGCGGTCAGATCAAGGGCGTCTGGTTCAGTGCGGAGTAGACCCCCGCGTCGCTGAAGCTGACAATGTCGATCCAGCCGTCATTGTTGATGTCCGCGAGTTCACGATAGTAGTTCGGATTATCTTCCCAACCCGGATGGACATAGAGCCCGAATGTATCGGTAATTAACTTGTACGAGTAGAGATCCGCCCGCTCGGTAAAACGGCCTGTATCCAACCCATAGGAGATGTCGAGCACGGTGCTCTTGATCGAGACAATGTCCGCCTTTCCGTCATTGTTGACGTCGGCAACGTAGCGCGCCCTGTCGGTTGGGCTCGGTCTAGGTTCGCTTTCCGGCGCGAAGAGCGTGTCGACAACCGCGAGCTTTACTTCCCCGAAAGTGCCATCGCCATTGCCCAGCGCGACGAGCGTGCCGGCCTCGCCGAAGCCGATCAGGTCGGCAAAGCCGTCACCGTTGACGTCGCCGGTGGTGCGGGCGAACCCGTTCTGGCTCCTCCAGCCTTGCGCCGCTCCGAAGTCGGCGATCGTGACGAAGGGCGTGGCGAAGGTGCCATCGGCCTTGGCGAGCGAGATCAGCGTTCCGGCTTGCCCGAAGCCGATGATGTCGGCCCGCCCGTCACTATTCACGTCGGCCAGTTCGCGATGATAGGCATCGTCAGAGGTCCAACCGGCTGACTGGCCGAAGTTCGAAACCACCAGACCTGCGGTCGAAAAGGTTCCGCTGGCCGAACCATAGGAAACCAGCACCCCGTTCTGTCCGAAGCCGACGATATCGGTGAAGCCGTCACCGTCCACATCGGCGAGATGACGCGGGTAAAGATCCGGGCTAGACCAGCCGCCGGCGCTGATTGCGAAATCGGCGAGGATCGGTCCGCCAGACGGAAAGAACTTTTTGTAAGTTTCGATTTCGAAGTTGTATTGAGGGATCATAAACAGGCTGGTCGCCCATGTGTCAGCCAATTTGATCGACCCGCTGCCGGCCCAGGCAGGAATTGTCAGCAGCGCATCAGAGCCATCCTGCGAAAAATAGGTTTTCAGCTCCGCGAAACTGCTTACGCGAAACGCGTCGAACACCAATCTCTCATTGTAATCATTGAAATCGGTGATCGTGTCGTTGCCGAAATTCGCGGTGGCGAAGCGGAATTGGTCATCTCCAGTACCGCCGATCAGAATATCGTCACCGCCGCCGCCCACCAGCAGGTCGTTACCACCTGCACCGTCGATTATGTCCGCGCCATCGCCGCCGAACAGTAGGTCGATAGAGGCAGTTCCTGTCAAAGACCGGCTGGCGCTGGACGTGTCGAAAATGAAATCCGCCGAGGTGAATTGCCATGGTAGAAGGTCGGGGAATACGGTGTCTATGACCATGGTGCCAGTGACAGGAGGCCAGCTCAGGTTTGTCTTCATGAAGGCCTGAATCGTCTCCAGGTCAGGGATGCCAAGCGCGGACACGTCAAACCTGTCCCGCCCCTGCGTGAAGTCCTGGATGGTATCCCAGCCAAATACCGAGGTAGAATAGACGAAAATGTCATTCCCCGCGCCGCCCGCCAGCGTGTCGTAGCCGGCTCCGCCGTTTAGTATGTCGGCACCATTGCCGCCGATCAGCATGTCGTTGCCACTGGTGCCCTCGACAGAGAGGCTTGCGCTGGAGGTGTTGAAGATGAAGTCCGAGGCGGTCAGCTGCGTTGCCACGAAGTCCGGGAGGATGATCGTTTCGTAGGCGCTGGCATAGAAAAACGTGATCAACGTCTGCGTGCCGTATTGCGAGATGAACTGGCGCAGCGTGTCAAAATTACCGATATTCAGCCCGGACAGGTCGATCTTGTCCTGTCCCTGGACGAAATCGCCGATGGTATCGTAACTGAAGCCGCGGACCGAAAAACGGAAGATATCCGCTCCCGCTCCGCCCTTGAGCAGGTCGACCCCACCCAGGCCTTCGATAGTGTCCTCGCCGTCGGTTCCTGTCAGCGTTTCATCAGCAGAAGTACCTATGATGAAATTCATAGCCAATGTTCCAGTTCACGGCGATTGCTGAATTCATATGCCGCGAGGTTTTCCTCGTAAACACCAATTAAGGGGAGAAAAGAACCGCTCGTCTTGAATAACAAGGTTAAGAACCGTTCAGATCAACGCCCGAAATTCATCCAGTACGGAGCGATAGACCCGTTTCTTGAACGGCACGATCAGGTCCGGCAGCAGATCTGGCTCGATCCATTGCCATTCGCAGAACTCGGCCGGATCATGCGCGTCGAGGCGGATGTCGCTGTCCTCGCCGGAAAAGCGCGCGAGCATCCAGTGCTGGCGCTGGCCGCGATAGCGTCCGCCCCACAGCTTGCCGAGCAGCTCGTCAGGCAAATCATACAGCAGTTCCTCGCGGGTCTGGGCGAGGAGGGTGACGTGCTGTTCGAGCACTCCCGTCTCTTCCCACAGTTCCCGCAGGGCGGCATCGCGCAGATCTTCGCCGTCATCGATCCCGCCTTGCGGCATCTGCCAGTAGACCCCGCCCTCGTCGGGCTGCCCGCGGGTGTCGATGCGCTTGCCGACGAAAGTCAGCCCCGCCGCGTTGACCAGCATGACTCCGACACAGGGACGATAAGGCAGGTGCGTGTATTCTCCGCTCATCGGCCAAGCGCCTGCTTCATCGCGGCAAACAGGCGGGCGACATCTTCATTCGCGCTGGGCAGAGCCTTGCGCAGGTTGACGAAGCCATGGATCGTGCCGGCGAATTCCATGTAGGTCACGTCGCGACCGTTGGCGATCAGGGCGGCGGCATAAGTGCGGCCACTGTCGCGGATCGGGTCGAGTCCGGCGGTGATCAGCACGGTCGGCGGGGTGTTCGAGAGATCGCCGAGGATCGGATAGGCGCGGACCTCGTGCTCGGCGGCGGCGTAGCAATCGAAGAACCAGTTCATCGCATAGGCATCGAGCATGAAGCCCGCACCGAAGCGCGAAAAGCTCTCCATCCCGTCAAACCGGGCGTGAGCGCAGGGATAGATCGGCACTTGCAGCACGACCGGGACCGCGGCGGGCTTTGCCTGCAGGTCCTGCGTGACGACGATGGCGAGGTTGCCCCCGGCGCTGTCACCCATCGGGATGAGGCCGGTAACCTGGCGGCTCAGCTCCGCCGGGCTGGTGCCGAGCCAGCGGGTCGCGGCCTCGGCGTCGTCGGCGGCGGCGGGGAAGGGGTGTTCGGGCGCGAGGCGATAGTCGACCGCGACGACCGGCAGGTCCATCGCTTCGGCAATGGCGGTGCAGAAGTTGTGGTGGCTATCGAGATCGCCGATCACGAAACCGCCGCCGTGGTAGAACACGATCAGCGGGCCGGCCTCGCGTTCTGCGCGGGCATCGTAGAGCCGCAAGGGGATGTCGCCGCCGGGTCCGGGACAGGCAAGGTCGCGGATTACGGCCAGCGGGCGCGGGTCGGCTTCCATGATCGGCCGGGATATCTCGAAGGCCTTGCGCGCCTGCTCCAGCGGCAGGTCGGGCAGGGGCGTGCCCCTGAGAGTGGCCATCAGGTCCAGCACGGCTTTGACATCGTCACGAATAAAGGGAGGCGAATCAGACATAGGTTTCCCCGCAGGCGTTAATCCACTGCTAGCGCAGATAGGCGCAGGCTTGCCGCTTGACTAGCGCCCCGGGCGGGTCTTTCCCTGTAGGCCGCTTGGATATGGGACAGAAAATCTAGGCCGCGTGCAGGAAATCTTGGATTGTGCGGGGGCCGTAGGGAAGCGTAGGGGCGGAACACGTATTTCACGCCACGAAAAGAGGACAACGATGGCGACACAATTGGTCAGTGACGACAAAGTTGCAAAGTCCGCGGGCAGCGCCGTGCCGGAAACGGTCGTGGTGCGTTTTGCCGGCGACAGTGGCGATGGCATGCAGCTCACCGGCGGGCAGTTCACCCTGTCGAGCGCGCTGGCGGGCAACGATTTCGCCACATTCCCGGACTTTCCGGCCGAAATCCGCGCGCCGCAGGGCACGCTGTTCGGCGTCTCCGCGTTCCAGATCAATTTCGGTTCGACTGAAATCGACACCGCGGGCGATGCGCCCGACGTGCTCGTGGCAATGAACCCGGCCGCGCTCAAGACCAACGTTCAGGCGCTGAAGCCCGGCGGACTGATCATCGCCGACACCGGCGAGTTCACGAAGCGCAACCTGGACAAGGCCAAGTACGAGACCAACCCGGTCGAAGATGGCAGCCTCGCCAAGTGGGACGTGTTGGCGTTCGATATCAGCGCGCTGACGCTCGAGTCGGTCAAGCCGTTCGGGCTGGGCAACAAGGAAGCGCTGCGCTGCAAGAACATGTGGACGCTCGGCCTGGCGCTGTGGATGTTCGACCGTGACCGGCAGCCGCTGATTGACTGGCTCAAGGCCAAGTTTGCCAAGAACCCGGTGCTCGCCGATGCCAACATCGCAGCGCTCAACGCGGGCCACGCCTATGGCGAAACGGCCGAGCTGGGCGGGCATATTCACAAGGTCCACATCGATCCGGTCGCCTCGCAGCCGGGGCTTTACCGCACCATCACCGGGGCCGAAGCAGTCGCGCTGGGGTTGGTGGCGGGAGCGCAGCTCGCCGGTCTGCCGATGTTCTTCGGTGGCTATCCGATCACGCCGGCCAGCTCGATCCTGCACTATCTGGTGCGGCTCAAGGAATTCGGCGTAACCACTTTCCAGGCGGAGGACGAAATTGCAGCGGTCTGCGCCGCGATCGGCGCGAGCTATGCGGGCAAGTTGGGGGTGACCTCCTCCTCCGGCCCGGGGATCGCGCTCAAGGGCGAGGCCATGGGGCTGGCGGTGATGACCGAGCTGCCGCTGGTGATCGTCAATTCACAGCGCGGCGGGCCGTCGACCGGCCTGCCTACCAAGACCGAGCAGTCGGACCTTTACCAGGCGGTCTATGGCCGCAACGGTGATAGCCCCATCCCGGTGGTGGCGGCGCGCAGTGCCTCGGATGCGTTCGAATGCGCGATCGAGGCCTGCCGGATTGCCACGCAATACATGACTCCGGTGATCCTGCTGACCGACGGCTATATTGCGAACGCCGCCGAGCCGTGGAAAGTCCCGAATCCCAGCACCTTCGCGCCGTTCCCTGCGAAGTTTCTCGAGGAACGCAACGGACCCGATGGCACGTTGCTGCCTTTCGCTCGCGACGAAAAGGGTGCGCGGCCGTGGATCAAGCCGGGCACGCCGGGGCTGATGCACCGGATCGGCGGGATCGAGAAGAACCCCGGAACCGGCAACATCGATTACTCGCCGCTCGCGCACCAGACCATGACTGACGCCCGCAAGGCCAAGGTCGATGGCGTGGCGAGCAGCATCCCGCCGCAAGACGTTGCGCTCGGTACGGCCACCGGGAAGCTCGTGGTGGTCGGCTGGGGCAGCACCTTTGGTCCGATTCACCAGGCGGTCCGCCGGGCGCGCGCCAAGGGGCTGGACGTCAGCCACGTTCACATCCGCCATGTCTGGCCGATGCCGGAAAATCTCGGTCCTCTGCTAAGGGGTTACGAGCGGATCCTGGTGCCGGAGATGAACACCGGTCAGCTCAAGACCGTGCTGCGCGACCAGTTCCTGGTCGATGCCCAGCCGCTCAGCAAGACCAGCGGGCAACCCTTTGCCATCGCCGAGATCGAAGCGGCGATCGACACCTATTTCGACCGGGTACCCGGCAACGCCGGCGGCGAGGAAGTGCCGCCCAATGCCGGTCAGTTGCCCAGCATCAAGGCGACCAATCCATGAACGAGATGACCAAAATCGCGGTCCAGACCACGCTCAAGGACTGGGAAACCGATCAGGAAGTGCGCTGGTGCCCGGGCTGCGGCGACTATGCGATCCTCAAGGCGGTGCAGCGCACCCTGCCGGAAATCGGCGCGGACCCGGCAAACACCGTGTTCGTCAGCGGGATCGGCTGCTCCAGCCGCTTCCCCTACTACGTCGAAAGCTATGGCTTCCACACCATCCACGGCCGCGCCCCGGCTTTTGCGACCGGGATCAAGCTCGCCAATCCGGAGCTCGACGTCTGGCTGGTGACGGGTGACGGCGACGGGCTGTCGATCGGCGGCAACCACACGATGCACCTGCTGCGGCGCAACCTGAACTGCCAGGTGCTGCTGTTCAACAACGAGATCTACGGGCTGACCAAGGGGCAGTATTCGCCCACCAGCCGGATCGGCACCACCAGCCCGACCACGCCGCTCGGCTCGGTTGATCGGCCTGCCCAGCCTTGCGCGTTCGCGCTTGGTTCGGGCGCACGGTTCATCGCGCGCGGGTTCGACGTGTCGAAGGAACTGCCGACGGTGCTCAAGGCCGCTCACGCCCACCGCGGCGCGGCCTTCGTCGAGATCTTCCAGAACTGCATCGTCTACAACAAGGACGTATTCAACGATTTCGCCATGCCCAAGGGCGCGGAAGAGCGGCAGTTGTGGCTCGCCAACGGGGAACCGATGCTGTTCGCCAAGGGCACCTTGGGCATCGCCCTCGATGTCGAGAAGCTGACGCTCAAGGTGGTCGATGTTGTCGATGGCAATTGGCAGGCGGCGGGCGTGATTGTCCATGATGTCACCAACCGCTCGATCGCGCACATGCTGGTCGAGATGCCGTTCGGGCCGTTCCCGATGGCGCTCGGGGTGCTGTATGACGACCCGCGCCCGACCTATGAGGACGCGGTGCTGGGCCAGGACGTCAAGGCCCGCGAAGGCAAAAGCGCGGATCTCGGCAAGCTGCTCGCCAAGGGCCAGACCTGGTCGGTGGGGTCCTAGCCTCTTTTCCAATAGGAACCGCGCTGGTAGCCTTCACTCCGGACTCGCGCTCAATGCAGCGCGAGGCGGAGAGGGGCATCAATGGAAAAGCTGTATCTGGGCGCACGCGTCGTGTTCGGCCTGTGGTTTACTTACGCGGGTATCGAGTATTTCCTTCCGCAGGTGTTCACCCAGCCGCTGGGCGAGATGCCGGCCGCGCAGAACTTCATCCTGGCGCTGATCGCCTCGCACATCTTCGCGGTGGTGAAGGCGCTGGAACTGGTGGTCGGCTTGCTGATCCTCGCCAACCGCTGGGTGCTTGCCGCCGCTCTGCTGGCCTTGCCGATGACCGGGGTGATCGTGTGGTGGAACGTGGTGCTGGAAGGCACGCCGGTGCCGGTCGTGTTCGGCATCGTCACCCCGGCACTCAATCTCTTCCTGCTGTGGCCCTATCGGTATCTGTTGTGCCCGCTGTTGCAGGTGGATCCTAAACGAGCATGGTAGTGTTCTAGCAATGCGCTGTTGGTAAGGGGCTGGGGCCGAACTCCCGCTCAGCGCATCCATGCGAAAATTGTATGCACTGCTAACAATACCTGTAAGACGCCCCTGCAATGAACAGTTCAGAGCCCGTTTCTCCCGAAGCTTCGCCGTCCACCTCTCTGCGCGAGCGCCATGCCTTGTGGTTCGTGGTGGTGACGATCTTCATCGATGCCATGGGCTTCGGCTTCATCATGCCGGTCCTGCCGCGTTTGTTGATGCGGATCGGCCAGCTCGACCTTGCGCAGTCCATTGATATATCGACCTGGATCGGGTTGGGGACGGCCGTGGCGGCATTCCTGGCGGCGCCGTTCCTCGGCAATCTGTCCGATGCCTATGGACGCCGGATCGTGCTGCTGGTCGCGGTCGGCGGTCTGGCGGCCAGCTATCTGCTGCTGGCGCTGTCCGACAGCCTGGCCTTGCTGATCGTTTCCCGGATTCTGACCGGCTTCTTCGGCGGCAGCTTCGGTCCGGCGCAGGCCGCCGTCGCTGACATCACCCGACCGGAGGACCGCGCCGGAAACTTCGGCAAGATCGGCGCGGCTTTCGGCGTGGGGTTCGTGGTCGGACCCGCATTGGGCGGATTGCTGGCGACGTTCGGGCAGCAAGTGCCGTTCTGGGGCGCCGCCGTGCTGGCGCTGGCAAATTTCCTTTATGGCCTGTTTGTGTTTCCCGAGACGCTCGATCCCGCCAACCGGCGCGGCTTCAGCTCTCGCGCGCCAATCCGCTGGGTGCATTCCGAGCGGCCCGCGCCATTCCAGGAATGGTGCGTGCGGCACTCGTACTGCTGCTGTGGCAGGTTGCCGGGCTGGTCTATCCCCAGACCTGGAGCTTCTGGTGCATCGCCCAGCTGGGTTGGTCCGACCGGATGATCGGCTTCAGCCTGGCGCTGGTCGGACTGGCGATCGCGGTCTCGCAGATGTTCCTGACCAAGCCCGCGGTTCGCAAGCTGGGCGAGCGCGGTGCGGCGACTGTCGGGCTGATTGCCGCGACCGCCGGCTTTGCTGCTTACGCCTTCACCAGCTCGGGCGTGGTCGCACTGCTGCTGATCGTCTGCATTGCCGGGCAGGCGTTGATCCAGCCCAGCCTGATGGCGATCATGTCGCGCCGGGTGACAGAACGGACCCAGGGTGAAACGCAGGGTATCGCCGCCATGAGCACGGGCTTCGCAGCGATGCTCGCTCCGCTGGTGTTCAACAAGCCGATGGCGTGGTTCACGTCGGACTCCGCGCCGTTCTACTTCCCGGGAGCCGCCTTCGCGGTTGCCACGTGCTTCGGCATCGCCGCCATCATCACCTTGCGCACGATGCCGCGCGCCGCGGCGTACCGGCCGTTCCATGTCGAGCCGGAAACAACCGACTAACGCGCGTCGGCCAGCACCATTTCCGCGCCCTTTTCAGCGATCATCATCACCGGGGCATTGGTGTTGCCGGATGTTATCCGGGGCATGACAGAGGCGTCGATCACCCGCAAGCCGGCGATCCCGCAGACCCGCAATCGCGCATCGACGACCCGGCCCATGGCCGCTGTGCCGACCGGATGGAAAATGGTCGTGCCGATCTCGCCGGCCGCGCGCACGAGATCGTCTTCGTTCACCAGCGCCGGCCCGGGCCGCATTTCCAGCGGGCGGTAGGGCGACAGCGCGGGCTGACCGACGATCTCCCGCGTGATCCTGATCGAACGGGCAGCCGCCAAGCGGTCCTCTTCGGTCGAGAGATAGTTGGGCTCAATCGCGGGGTGCTCTGCCGGATCGGAACTGCGGATGGAGGTTCGCCCCCGGCTCGAAGGGCGCAGGTTGCACACGCTGGCGGTAAAGGCCGGTACGGCATCGAGCGGCTGCCCGAATGCCTCCAGGCTCAGCGGCTGCACGTGATACTCCAGATCCGGCGTCGCCATCCGGGCATCGCTGCGCAGGAACATGCCGAGCTGGCTCGGTGCCATGCTCATAGGCCCGGTGCGGTGCAGAATGTATTCGAGGCCGATCTTCGCCTTGCCGAGCAATGACCCGGCGGTTTCATTGAGCGTCGGTACCCCGCTGACCTGCCAGGAACACCGCAGCTGCAAATGATCCTGGAGGTTGGCGCCGACGGCGGGATTGTGATGGAGCGGCGCGATGCCCAGCGCGGCGAGGTGTTCTGCATCCCCGATCCCGGAGCGCTCAAGGATCGCAGGCGAGCCGATCGCTCCGGCAGCGACCAGCACTTCGCCTCTGGCTTGAGCCTGATGCGCAGTATTACCAAGCTGGTAGCGAATCCCGACAGCGCGGCCCTCGGCGATCACCAGCCGGTCAACCAGCGCCCCGGTCACCACCTTCAGATTGGCCCGCGAACGCACCGGCTTGAGAAAGGCATCGGCCGCATGCCAGCGCCAGCCGCTGCGCTGGGTGACGTCGAAATAGGACGAGCCGGAGTTGTCGCCCAGGTTGAAATCCTCGACCATGGGAACCCCGTACTGCTCCGCCGCTTCGCGAAAGGCGTCGAGGATGCGCCAGTGCAGACGCTGCTTTTCGACGCGGATTTCGCCGCCGCAGCCGTGCAGCGAAGTAGGGCCCGCGTGGTGATCCTCGGCCCGGAGAAAATAGGGCAGAACCTCGTCCCACCCCCAGCCGGTGCAGCCCGACTGGCGCCAACCGTCATAGTCCGCGGCCTGTCCTCGCATGTAGATCATGCCGTTGATGGCAGAGCTTCCGCCAAGCACCCGCCCGCGCGGATATTTGAGGCTCCGGCCATTGAGCCCCGCCTCGGCCTCGGTCTGCATGCACCAGTCGGTCCGGGGATTGCCGATGCAATAGAGATAGCCCACCGGAATCCGGACCCACAGGTAGTTGTCGCGCCCGCCGGCTTCGAGCAGCAGCACCCGGTTGCGGGGGTCGGCGCTCAGGCGGTTGGCCAGAACGCAGCCTGCGCTGCCGCCGCCGGCGATGATGTAATCGAAACTCTCGGCCGTCACCTCAACCCGTCCCAGACGAGCTTGCTGCCAAGCAGCACCATCAGCACGTAGACCATCAGGTAGAACCGCTCATTGTCGAGCTTTCGCACCACCCGCACCGAAACCAGTGTCGCCGCCACCGCCAGCGGGAGCAGCAGCGCGGCTGCCGACAGGGTCTGGGGATTCAGCGAGCCCAGCAGGAAATAGCCGGGGACCTTGATCACGTTGATCAGGGCGAACAGCACCGAGTTGGTGCCGACGTATGTCGCCATCGGCAAGCGGCGAGGGGTGACCCACATCTGGAATGGCGGGCCGCCGGCATGGGCGATCTGGCTGGTGGCGCCAACCGCGATCCCGTATAACGAACCGACCCAACCGGGGGAGTTGCTGGCGGCCACGATCCGGCCTCCGCGCTCAACCCACAGCCGGTAGAGCCCGAACGCCAGGGTGATCAGCCCCAGGGCGAGCAGCATCTGCTCTTCCTTGACCGCCGATGCATAGAAAGTGGCCGCGCCGATCCCGACAATCGTCCCCGGAAGCATCCAGGCCACGATCCACTTGTCCCAGCTGCGCCGGAACGACCAGACGCTGACCACATCTTGCGAAATCAGCACCGGCAGCATCACCGCAGCGGCGGTCACCGGCGGGAGGCACAGGGCGAGCAAAGGGGTGGCAAGGGCGCCGATGCCGGTGAAGCCTCCCTTGCCCATGCCGACGATGACGACGGCAAGGCAGGCGACTGCCAGCGTAACCGGATCGGAAAGGAGCTCCATCGCATAATCACGACACTATCCGACACCGGCTTGCAAGGCCTTGCCGGAAAGATAAGTTGCCTGCGCCATGGGTTGCGCTTGCCTGGCGCAGTGGCTGGCGATGGTCGTGTGCGAAGCCGAGGGATAATCGGCCCCGCAGGCACCCCAACGCTTGTCGGCGCCCGAGGGGTAACCTAGAGCCAGGTTGAATCGGGGTGGGAGAATAGTGCGTATGGAACCGGCGCGTCATCCGCAAGTGCAGCCCAGCGCGGCGGATATCCGTCTGATCATCGGAGCCTCTTCGGCAGGCACGATCTTCGAATGGTACGATTTCTTCATCTACGGGACGCTTGCTGCGATCATCGGCAAGACGTTCTTTCCTTCGGGCAATGCCACGCTGGAGACCTTGCTGGTCTGGGCGGGGTTTGCCGTCGGCTTCGGCTTCAGGCCGCTGGGTGCGGTGCTGTTCGGCTATCTCGGTGATCGCCTAGGACGCAAATATACCTTTTTGGTCACGGTGACTCTGATGGGCATCGCGACGGCGGGCGTCGGCCTGATCCCCTCGGCCGAGAGCATTGGCGTCGCAGCGCCGGTCATCGTCATCCTGCTGCGGGTGCTGCAGGGCCTGGCACTGGGCGGCGAGTATGGCGGCGCAGCGATCTACGTGGCCGAACACTCCCCGCCAGAACGCCGGGGTTACTTCACCAGCTTCATCCAGGCGAGCGTGGTCGGCGGGTTCGTGCTGAGCCTGATCGTGGTGCTTACCTGCAAGGGCATGATGAGCGAAGCCGCCTGGTCGGCCTGGGGCTGGCGCGTGCCGTTCATCATCAGCATCGCGTTACTTGCGATCTCGCTGTGGATGCGGGTCAAGCTTGCCGAAAGCCCGGTGTTCCGGGCGATGCAGGAAGAGGGCGAACTGGCGGGCAATCCCCTGGTCGAAAGCTTCACTTATCCGGGCAACAAGAAGCGCATATTCGTGGCGCTGTTCGGGGTCGGCGCGGGTCTGACCGCGATCTGGTACACCGCGATGTTTTCCGCGCTCAGCTTCCTCAAGGGACCGATGAAGATCGCCGATACGCCGGCCGAAGTGATCGTCGGAATTTCGGCCGGGCTGGGCATGGCGTTCTTCGTCTACTTCGGCCGCATGTCTGACCGGGTCGGGCGCAAGAAGCCGATCGTCTGGGGCTATGTTCTGATACTGCTCGCACTGTTTCCGGTATTCTGGTGGATCGGCAACGCCGCAAACCCCGGGCTGGCAAGCGCTGCCCGGCAAGCGCCGATCGTCGTGTCCGGTCCGCAGTGCGATTATGATCCTTTCGCCAAGGATCAGGCGACCGACTGCGGCAAGCTGCTGTCCGATCTCGCCGGGGCCGGCGTCCCCTATACCGTCGGCGCGCAGCCCGGCCTGTCGCTCGCCATTGGCGGCACGGCCGCTCCGCTGGAAACATATGCCTGGGCTGACAAGAGCGTGCGCGGCAAGCAGTTGCAGTCGTGGCTCGGCGCGGCCGGTTATGATCTGGGCAAGCAGACTCCTTCGGCCGGGCAGGCGATCGGGATAATTGCCGGGCTGCTCGCGCTGATGTTCCTGTCCGGGATGACATATGGACCGGTTGCGGCCCTGCTCACGGAGATGTTTCCGGCGCGGATCCGCTATTCCTCGATGTCGATCCCATACCATATCGGCACGGGCTATTTCGGCGGCTTCCTGCCGCTTATCGCCAGCTACATCGTGGCCAAGACCGGTGATCCTTATTCCGGATTGTGGTACACGTGGGGGGTCACCTTGGTTGCCTTTGTCGTCGCGGCATGGGGCCTGAAGGGCGGGCCGCCGCGAGACTTCGAAGACCATGCCGGCTGAAGCGCTGCCGGCAGCGCTCCGGCTCGAGCTTGATGGGCCGGCGCTGGCTCATAACTGGGCCGCGCTGAACCGGCTGTCCGGCGCCGCCCACGCTGGCGCGGCCGTCAAGGCCGATGCCTACGGCGTCGGAGCGCGGCAGGCAGTCCCGATCCTTCACGCCGCCGGATGCCGCGATTTCTTCGTGACCTACACCACCGAGGCGGCGGATATCATCGACCTGGTCGATCCCGGCCAGATCGTTCTCCTCCACGGCCCGCTCTCTGCCGGCGACGTGCGCTGGGCGATCGACAAGGGCGTGCGCCCGGTGATCAACTCGCCCGAGCAAGCGCGGCGCTGGCTCGATGCCGGAGGCGGGGTGTGCGACGTGATGATCGACACCGGGATCAACCGTCTCGGCTTCGCGATGGCCGATCTCGGCGACCCGCTGCTGCGCCGGCTTCAGATTGATACGCTGCATTCGCACCTCGCTTCGGCCGAGGAGGACGTGCCGATGAACGCCCTGCAGCTCGCCCGCTGGCAGGAGGCGAGGGGTCTGCTTTCGCACCGCCGCGCTAGCCTGGCGAACAGCGCAGGCATCATGCTCGGCGCGGATTGGCACGGCGATCTGACCCGTCCGGGCCTCGCGCTGTATGGCGGCGTACCGTGTCCGGCGCTGGCCGGGGAGATCCGGCAAGTGGTGCGACCGATGGCGGCCATCATGCAGGTGCGCGAGCTTCTGGCGGGCGATGCCGTGGGCTACAATTCCACGTTCATCGCAAAGCGGCCCATGCGGGTGGGTGTGGTAGCGCTGGGGTATGCCGACGGCTACCTCAGGTGCTGGTCGGCCAAGGGCACGATGCTGTCCGCCGGCAGGCCGCTTGCAGTGTTGGGCCGGGTTTCCATGGACATGACCGTGATAGACCTGGCCAATGGACCGGACCTGCGCGAAGGCGACTGGATCGAGATTGCCTATGATTTGCCTGCCGCCAGCGCGGCCAGTGGCTTGTCTCAATACGAATTGCTGACCTTGCTGGGCAAGCGCTTCGCCCGCTGATCCGATCCGGTACGGTTCCATTTTGCTGCGCAGCATCACGCTTGTTGCAAGTGCACAGCGCATGTGCGAAACTGCGGTGCAGCAAAAACGGGGCACGGGACAGTCCGATTATGGCAAACAAAGCCAACGCCGACGACGCAGTCATCATCAAGAAGTACGCGAACCGGCGGCTCTACAATACCCAGTCATCTAGCTACATCACGCTGGATCACCTGGCGAAGATGACCCGTGAAGGGGTCGACTTCAAGGTGCTCGACGCCAAGACCGGGACGGACATCACGCACCAGATCCTGACCCAGATCATCATGGAGGAAGAGGCCAACGGCGGCGAGCAGATGCTGCCGGTCAATTTCCTGCGCCAGTTGATCGGGATGTACGGCAATTCGATGCAGTCGCTGCTGCCGCACTATCTCGAAGCCTCGATGGAAAACTTCCGGGCCAACCAGGTCAAGCTCCACAAGGCCTTCGAAGAAACCATCGGTACCAATCCGCTGGCCAAGCTGGCCCAGCAGAACATGGCAATGTTCAAGGCGGCAACCGCAGCATTCATGCCGGGGTTCGAACGCGGCGAGGCTGCTGCGGAACCCGTGGCGGAGGAACCGGTCGACGACCTTTCCGCCTTGCGCGACCAGATGGCCGCGATGCAGGCGAAACTGGACAAGCTGGCGAAGTAACGCATCCGGGGTTGACCCGGAACGGTGGTCGGCTAGGCGACGTTGCATGACCAATATCCGCCACGCCCTTTCCGTCACTCGCGACGCCGATTTCGCTGCCTGGTACCAGGATGTCATCTCCGAGGCGGAGATGGCCGAGGAATCGGGCGTGCGCGGCTGCATGGTGATCAGGCCGTGGGGCTACGGCATCTGGGAGCGCATCCAGAAGCTGATGGATGAGCGGATCAAGGCCGCTGGGGTCGAGAACTGCTACTTTCCGCTGTTCATCCCGCTCTCCTACTTTTCCAAGGAGGCGGAGCACGTCGAGGGTTTCGCCAAGGAAATGGCGGTTGTCACCCACCACCGGCTGATTGCTGATGGCAAGGGCGGGCTGGTGCCCGATCCCGAGGCGAAGCTGGAAGAGCCCCTGATCGTGCGCCCGACTTCCGAGACCGTGATCGGCGCGGCAATGGCCCGCTGGATCCAGTCCTGGCGTGACCTGCCGCTGCTCACCAACCAGTGGGCCAACGTGGTGCGCTGGGAAATGCGCACCCGGATGTTCCTGCGCACCAGCGAGTTCCTCTGGCAGGAAGGCCACACCGCCCACGCCGACCGCGAGGATGCCATGGTGGAGACTTTGCGGGCGCTCGAAATGTACCGCAGCTTTTCGGAAGAATGCCTCGCCATGCCGGTGATGGCCGGTGAAAAGCCCGAGAACGAACGTTTCCCGGGCGCCGTCGCGACTTACAGCATCGAAGCGATGATGCAGGACGGCAAGGCACTGCAGGCCGGTACCTCGCACTACCTCGGCACCAGTTTCGCCGATGCGGCGGGGATCCGGTATCAGGACCGCGAAGGGCAGCAGGCGCTGTGCCACACCACCAGCTGGGGCGTTTCGACCCGGATGATCGGCGGCGTGATCATGGTCCACGGCGATGACGACGGTTTGCGCGTGCCCCCCGCGATTGCCCCGCACCAGATCGTCATCCTGCCGATGCTGCGCGACGATGATGGCGATGCTGCGCTGCTGGCCTACTGCGAAGAGCTGCGCAAGGCGCTCGCCGCGCAGTCTGCGCTTGGCGAGCCGCTGCGCGTCATGCTCGACAAGCGGCCCGGCAAGGCGACGCAGAAACGCTGGGCCTGGGTCAAGAAGGGCGTACCGCTGATCCTCGAGATCGGCGGGCGTGATGCCGCCGGCGAGCAGGTCTCGGTGATCCGCCGCGACCGGCTGTGGCGCGAAGACGGCAAGGTCAACTTCTCGGCCGAGGCTCGGGACAGCTTCGTTGCCCGTGCGGCAGCGGAAGTGGCGGATATCCAGCATTCGCTTCACGTCGAAGCTACCGCCCGGCGCGATGCCAACATTCATCGCGGAGTGGGAACGCTGGCCGAACTGACCGAGTTCTTTGCCGAAGAGAAGCGTTATCCGGGCTGGGTCGAACTCAACTGGTCGCGCCCGACCGGAGACGCACTGGAGACGGTGGTGCAGCAGCTCAAAGCCCTCAAGCTGACGATCCGCAACACGCCGATGGACAGCGCGCCTGCCGAAGGCAATTGCGTGTTCACCGACGCACCGGCGGTCGAGCGCATCTTCGTCGCGCGGGCTTACTGAATTGGCCAATGGGCCGAAGCTGCCGCAAGGCCTGCCGAGCAGGAAGCAGATCCTCGATTTCATCGCCAATGCCGATGAGCCGGCCGGCAAGCGTGAGATTGCGCGGGCGTTCGGGCTGAAAGGGCAGGAGAAAATCCAGCTCAAGGCCCTGCTCAAGGACATGGCGGACGAGGGCCTGATTGACGGCAAGCGCACCGCCTATCACCGGATGGGCGGGGTCCCTAAGGTCACCGTCTTGCGCGTGATCGAGATCGACGAGGGCGAAGCGGTGGCGATCCCCGATAGCTGGCAGCCCGACGACGCAACGCCGCCACCGCGGCTCCGGGTCCGCGAAAAGGGCAAGGGCTCGGCCTTGCGTGTGGGCGAACGCCTGCTGGCCCGGACCGAGGAAGCCGGAAAGGGCTGGATCGCCCATCCCATGAAGAAGCTTCCCACACGGGCCGATCAGGTGCTGGGCGTGGTCGAGATTGATGGCACCGGCAAAGGCTGGCTCGCCCCGGTGGACAAGCGTGAGCGCAATTCGGTTCCGATTGCCGATCTGGGCGGTGCTGAAAACGGCCAGCTGGTTCTCGCCGAACCGGCCGGCAAAGGTCCCCGCTCGGGCGTCAAGGTCACCGATGTGCTTGGCGATCCGCTGGCACCCCGGGCCTTCAGCCTGATCGCGATCCACAAGCACGGCATTCCCTTCGTCTTCACTCCCGAAACGCTGGAAGAAGGCGCGCTGGCGGCGAAATTGCCGCTGACGGCCGATCGCCGCGAGGATTTGCGGCATCTCCCGATCGTCGCCATCGACCCGAGCGATGCCCGCGATCATGACGATGCGATCTGGGCCGAGCCGGACGGCAACGGCGGTTTCCGCGCGGTCGTGGCGATCGCCGATGTCAGCTTCTACGTGCGCCCCGGCAGCCAGCTCGACCGTGAGGCGCGGAAGCGGGGCAACTCCGTCTATTTCCCCGACCGCGTAGTTCCGATGCTGCCCGAGGTGCTTTCGGCGGACGTCTGTTCGCTGCGCTCGGGCGAGGACCGCGCGGCGATGGCCTGCCATCTGCACATCGCCGCCGACGGACGGATCGTCGAGTGGCGCTTCACCCGGGCACTCGTGCGGATCGCGGAAGTGATCGCTTATGAGGAAGCCCAGACGCGCATCGACGAAGGGCGCGCCGAACCTAATTTGATCAATCTCTGGGATGCCTGGCGCTGTCTTGAAAGCGCCCGCAGCAATCGCAATCCACTGGAACTGGAACTGCCCGAGCGCCGGGTCGTGCTCGACCAGTCTGGCCGGATTACCGAGATCGCCTTGCGCGAACGGCTCGATGCGCACCGGGTGGTCGAGGATTTCATGATCGCGGCGAACGTTGCAGCAGCCAAGGCGTTGGAAGCGAAAGTCGCCCCGGTCGTTTACCGCATTCACGAGCCGCCGAGCCGGGAAAAGCTGGTCACGCTCAAGGACTATCTTGCGACGTTCGACCGCAAGCTGGCGCTGGGCCAGGTCATCACGCCCGGCTTGTTCAACCGCCTGATCAAGGACGTCGCCGACGATGCCGAGAAGGCGTTGATCATGGAGGCTGTCCTCCGCAGCCAGACCCAGGCCTATTACGGCCCACGCAATGCCGGGCACTTCGGGCTGGCGCTGGCCAGCTACGCCCACTTCACCTCGCCGATCCGGCGCTACGCCGATCTGCTGGTCCATCGCGCGCTGGTCGATGCTTACGGGCTGGAGCAGCCGGCCCCGCAAAGCGGGCTGCCGGCCACATCCGGCCTGTCGGACCGCGACCGTGACGATCTCTCGCGCGTGTCCGATGCGATCAGCGTCGCGGAACGTCGGGCGATGGAGGCCGAGCGCGAAACGATTGATCGCTATGTCGCCGCCTGGCTTTCGGCCCGTGTCGGCGAGGTGTTCCAGACCCGGATCACCGGCGTGCGCAAGTTCGGTTTCTTCGCGACGATCATCGGGCTTGGCGGAGACGGACTCGTGCCGGTCTCCACCCTCGGCCGCGAGCGGTTTTCCTACAATGAGCGGAGCCAGGTGCTTGAAGGCGAAGAGAGCGGCGACAGCTACGCCATCGGCCAGATCCTGCCCCTGCGTCTGGCCGAAGCCAATCCGCTGACCGGGGCGCTCAAGTTCGAGTTGGAGAACGGCGGGTCAGCGCCGGTGGAGCCGCGGGGTCGGCCATTGCCGCTCAAACATCGGGGCAAGCATCTGGTCGGACAGCGCGGGCGCCCGGGCAACATCCGTCACCAGGGTCGCGGGAAACGCTGATCAACTGAGGCGGTCTATGTCCGCTTCGCCCAGCGATCCGGGCACGATGTAAAGCGGGCACGGGAGCTGGCCTGCACCGACTCCCGAAAAATGGGTGACCAGCGGCCCGGGTCCGCCTTCCGTAGCCGCGCCAAGCACCAAAGCCGCCACTTCGGGCCGTTCGGCCAGATATTCGCGGACGATCTTGACCCCGTCGCCCGAGCGCACGGAAATCTCCGGCATCGCCGCACCTTCGGACAAGACGTTGCCGGCCGCGCTGGCCAGCAATGTTTCGGCATGGGCCAGCGCCTCGGCCTCGATGGTCGCCTGCACGCCGGCGAAAGCCACGAAGGGCTGGGGCGGGATCAGCGCCAGAAGCTGGACTGCGCCGCCGGTCCGCACCGCACGCCGCGCAGCAAAACGCAGCGCGACAAGCGCTTCGTCGGTTTCGTCGATGATCACCAGATAGACGCGCATGCCGCACGCTCCTCCCGCTTCGGTATCCTTCACATTCGTATTCCGCGCAAGGTTCTTGCCCTTGCGCGCCATTTGGGCAAAGGACTGAGCGTTCGTGACGCCGCGTTAGAGGACCCAGCCCGCCCATGCCGATCGCCATCAAGATGCCCGCGCTCTCGCCGACCATGGAGGAGGGCAAGCTCGCCAAATGGCTGGTTAAGGTGGGCGACAAGGTATCGTCTGGTGACATCATGGCTGAGATCGAGACCGACAAGGCAACGATGGAGTTCGAGGCGGTTGACGAGGGAACGATCGTCTCGATCGACGTGGCCGAAGGCGCCGAGGGCGTGAAGGTCGGTACGGTCATCGCGACTCTGGCGGGCGAGGACGAAGACGCCTCGGCTGCGCCTGCCGCCAAAGCCGAACCTGCCAAGCCTGCTGCCGCTCCGGCTGCTGCTGCGCCAGCACCGGCACCGGCACCTGCCGCGGCTCAAGCATCTGCTCCAGCTACTGCGAACAGCGGCGATCGCGTGATCGCCTCCCCGTTGGCCAAGCGCGTGGCCGCGGACAAGGGCGTCGATCTCAAGTCGGTCAAAGGCAGCGGTCCGAACGGCCGGATCGTCCGGGCTGACGTGGAAGGCGCCAAGCCCGGCACCGGTGTGTCCGCCGCTGCTCCTGCGCCCGCGCCGGCTGCGGCACCGCTCACCACGGCGATCCCTGATTATGGCTTTCCCTACGAGGACGTGCCGCTCACGAATATCCGCAAGATCATCGCCCGGCGGCTCACGGAATCGAAGCAGCAGGTTCCGCACATCTACCTCACGGTCGACATCCGGCTCGATGCGCTGCTCAAGCTGCGAGCCGAGCTGAACGACGCGCTGTCGTCGCGCGGGGTCAAGGTGTCGGTCAACGACATGCTGATCAAGGCGCTCGGCCTGGCGCTGGTCGCGGTGCCCAAGTGCAATGTGGCCTTCGCCGGTGACGTCATGCGCCAGTATTCCCGCGCCGACGTTTCGGTGGCGGTGAGCATTCCGGCCGGCCTGATCACCCCGATCATCACCGATGCCGCCGGCAAGGGCATCGCCCGCATTTCCACCGAGATGTCCGCACTGGCCGCCAAGGCCAAGGACGGCAAGCTTCAGCCGCACGAGTTCCAGGGCGGCACTGCCAGTCTCTCCAACATGGGCATGATGGGGATCAAGCAGTTCGAGGCCGTGATCAACCCGCCGCAAGGCATGATCATGGCAATCGGCGCGGGCGAGAAGCGGCCCTGGGTGATGGAGGATGGCGCGCTTGGCGTGGTCACCGCAATGTGTGCCACCGGCAGTTTCGACCACCGCGCAATCGACGGTGCGGATGGCGCCCAGCTGATGGCCGCCTTCCGCGAGTTCATCGAGAAGCCGCTGGGGATGCTGGCCTGACATGGCCGCTCCTGCGACGGAGCCCGTAATCCGGGTCACCGCAATGCCGGCGGACGCGAATGCTTACGGCGATATTTTCGGCGGTTGGTTGCTCAGCCTGATGGACATGGGCGCCGGGCTGATCGCCGCGCGCCATTCACGGGGCCGTGCGGTGACGGTGGCAATGGACGGGGTGCAGTTCCTGCTCCCGGTCAAGGTAGGCGATGAAGTCTCGGTCTATGGCCAGCTGACCAAGGTCGGGCGCACGTCCATGCTCATCGCCACCGAGGCATGGCGCCGCCCCCGGCATGAAGAGCAGGCCTATAAGGTCACCGAAGCCAATTTCACTTTTGTCGCGGTCGACGGTACCGGCACACCGCGCGCGGTTATCCAGGAGTAGCAGCACGTGGCTGAACAATATGACCTCATTGTCCTCGGATCGGGCCCCGGCGGCTATGTCGCGGCGATCCGGGCGAGTCAGCTCGGGCTGAAGGTAGCGATCGTCGAGCGTGAGCTGCTCGGCGGGATCTGCCTCAATTGGGGGTGCATTCCGACCAAGGCTTTGCTGCGTTCGGCTGAGGTGCTGCACAACATGAAGCACGCCGCCGCCTATGGCCTCGCCGCCGACAACATTCGGGCCGATCTGGACGCGGTAGTCAAGCGCAGCAGGGGTGTGGCCAAGCAGCTCAATCAGGGCGTCACGCACCTGATGAAGAAGAACAAGATCACGGTGCACATGGGCGAGGGCAAGCTACTCGCGCCCGGCAAGCTTGAAGTGACGGGTGACAAGGGAACCGAGACCCTCACCGCCAAGCACGTCATCATCGCCACCGGCGCCCGCGCCCGCGACCTGCCGTTCGCCAAGGCCGATGGCAAGCGGGTCTGGACCTATCGCCACGCGATGACGCCCTTCGAATTGCCCACCAAGCTGCTGGTGATCGGTTCCGGCGCGATCGGGATCGAGTTCGCCAGCTTCTACAACGACATGGGCGCGCAAGTGACCTTGGTCGAGATGATGGACCGGGTCGTCCCGGTCGAGGATGCCGATGTATCGGCGTTCCTCGAAAAGTCGCTGGCCAAGCAAGGCATGACGATCATGACCGGCGCCGGGGTCGAGAAGATCGACGTGACCGCTACCGGCATCAAAGCCGCGATCAAGGGCAAGGACGGCAAGGTGACCGCCGCCGATTTCAGCCACGTGATCGTCGCAGTCGGGATCGTGCCCAACACCGAGAACATCGGCCTTGAAGCATTGGGCATCAAGGCCGAGCGCGGGATCGTCGCGATCGACGATTACGGCCGCACCAACGTGAAGGGCATCTGGGCGATCGGCGATGTCACGCCCGGCCCATGGCTTGCCCACAAGGCCAGCCACGAAGGGGTGATCGCGGCCGAGAGCATCGCCAGCGAGCTTGGCAACAAGGACGTCCACCCTCACGCGATGGACCGCCGCAACATCCCGGGTTGCACTTACTGCCACCCGCAGATCGCCAGCGTGGGGCTGACCGAGGCCAAGGCCAAGGAAGCCGGCTACACGGTCAAGGTCGGCAACTTCCCCTTCATCGGCAACGGCAAGGCCATCGCGCTGGGCGAGCCTGAAGGCTTCGTGAAGACCGTGTTCGACGCGAAGACCGGAGAGCTGCTGGGCGCGCACATGATCGGCGCGGAAGTGACCGAGTTGATCCAGGGCTACGTGGTCGGCAAGACACTGGAGACAACCGAGGCTGAATTGATGGCCACGGTCTTCCCGCATCCGACGCTGAGCGAGATGATGCACGAGAGCGTGCTGGCGGCCTATGGGAAGGCGCTGCACATCTGAAGCCTGCGGGAAGGCCTTACTGCACCCTTGGCGCCAGGCCTTCCTCGAACTCTTCCATCGTCAGCGTTTCGCCGCGTTCGGATGGCATCTTCAGCAGGGCATAGGCAATCGATCCCACTACCATAAGTGAAATCGCGCAGAGCATGGTCTGCGCCAGCTGATCTACGCCGCCGACAATGGCAAACAGCGTCGCGCCGAGCGAAACCGGCAGGTTGGCCATCGAGTTGTAGATGGTGAACTGGGTTGCCGAAACGCGCTTGTCGCACAGTTGCATCCGCAGCGGATTGGTACAGACGCTCATCAGGACAGTGAGCACCGACGAGACTGCGTAGATGCAGGCGAAAATGGCAAATGTCGTCCAGAGGTCCTTGCCCAGCGCAATAAAGCCATAAAGCGCCGCGAACAAGAGGAGCACGATAATCGCGCCGCGCCGCGGACCAATTCGCGCGGTCAGAAACGAACCGATGCCGATCGCGACGATCGCCATGACCAGGTCGATCGTCGAGACCAGACTGCCGTAGCCGCTTTCGTCCAGACCGATGAACCGGGTGCCGAGTAGCGGCCACATCGCGATGGCCAGCCCGCCGGCCGTGCGGCTGAGGCTCTGGCCGGTCAGGAACAGCAGGCTTGGGCCCTTGATCAGCGATTTGAACGTGACCTTGATGATCGCCGCCCAGTTTTCCGCCACCCGATCGCGATTCTCAGCGGCGGTGGTGCCCGGGCTCCAGGGAAAGCGTTTCTCGCCCGGGCGTTCGCGCAAGACCACTGCATAGATCGTGGGGATCAGCAGGAAGGGAATGAACAGCAGGAACGTGGTTGCCGAGCCGAGATACTGCAGGCTGGCTGCGCCCCCGGCCGCGGCCAGTGCCCCGCCGACTGCCTGACCGCCAAACATGAAGGCGCTGGCCGTGCCCTGTTCCTGCTCGGGCAGGATATCCACCGCGAGCGCGTCCACCGCCACATCCTGCGTGGCGCCTCCGGCCATCACCAGGAACGTGACGATCAGCAGAATGTGGATGTCCTTGGGGCCGGGCGCCAGCAGGGCAGCGATCACGAAGCCGGCCGACATCAACACTTGTGCCAGGATCAGCCACAGGCGCCGGCGGCCCATCGGCAGGTAAGCGTATCGGTCAATCAGCGCGGCAACGATGAACTTCCAGCTCCACGGCAAGTAGGCCATGGCCAATACGCTGGCGACCTGGGCACTGGTTCCACCGTTGGCCGCCACCCACACCGGCAGGGCGGTGGTGGTCAGACCATAGGGCAGGCCCTGGCCGAAATAGAACAGGAAGAAACTGAACAACCGTAACCGGCGGCTCTCGGACAATACCAGGCCGTTACGACCAGCTGTGTCGGTCAATCTGCCACCCCCCGTTGCCGACAGAATGCCCGCCGCATGGACTATGACAGTATTCGCCGGCGAGTCTACACGGCTTGCGCCATGATCGCTGGGGGTGATCCATCGCAGAACCGTGGGGAATCGGGCAGCACGGGTGCTGGCGCCAATAGCTGCATGACTCGAGCATATGCGCTCAGCAATTGTCCAATTTCGGTATTTTGCAGACGTTGCGAGGCATTCTTTCGTCTAATTGTCCGATATTGAAGCGTTTTCGCAGATGGTTTACATTCCTTTACTTGGAATTTGGCGCATGCTGCCGCAAGTCGGGCGTCCACGGGACTGCCCGAGGGTCGCAGGAGTTCGCATAGTCGCGCTTAATTTTTGAACGGGGAAAAGGGTCGTTCGACTGGGTCGAGCGGCCCTTTGGCCACTCGAATGGCTTGGCTAACGACAATAATTGATGCGTATCTTGGCAACTTCCACTCTCGCCTCCAGAGCCAGCGTTGAACTTTTCGCTGTTCCCCGTCAGCACCAATGGCACAGATTTGAGGTTGTGATTTAAGGAGTGTTGGGGCTTCGTCGTAGTGACGAAGGAACGAAGATGAAGCCCCAACCCTCCTTGAAAAAATCGTCTGTGAAGGCCCCTGCTGAGCGGGTGGTAAAA
>CANJBY010000019.1 GCA_947472735.1 Sphingomonadaceae bacterium
ATCACGATATAATTCCTGGCGTGGTCTACACCTTGCCGGAATTTGCCGGCGTGGGCCTTACCGAGGAAGCCGCCAAGGCGCGCGGTGAGATCAAGGTCGGCAAGTTCCCGATGCTGGCCAACAGCCGCGCCAAGACGAATCACGAGTCCGACGGCTTCGTGAAAGTGATCGCCGACGCCAAGACCGACCGCGTGTTTGGCGTGTGGGCGATTGCATCAGTGGCGGGAACGATGATCGCCCAGGCCGCCCAGGCAATGGAATTCGGCGCCACTAGCGAAGACATCGCTTATACCTGCCACGCTCACCCGACGCATTCGGAGGCTATCAAGGAAGCGGCAATGGCGGTAACCGGCAAGCCGATCCACATCTGAACGGAGCGCCAACCATGGCCGATACCATTACCCTCAAGCTCACCACCGATGAGATCGAAATTCTGGTCGATGCGCTCGAGGTCGACCTCGAAGGATACGTCGAGGCTGCGAAGGAAGCGCGCGGCAACAACCGGCGCGATGAAGTTGCCACCTTTACCGAGGCGGCCACCCGCATCCAGGCGCTGATGACCCGGCTTCAGGAGCTGGTCGAAGACTGACCCCATGCTCGTCCCGGCCCTTCCCCCGGTCCTGGACCTCATCGGCTTGGCGATCTTCGCACTGACCGGCGCGTTGCTGGCGGCGCGGATGCGGCAGACCTTCGTCACCCTCGCCTTCTTTGCGCTGATCACCGGCGTCGGCGGCGGCACCTTGCGCGACCTGATGATCGACGCCCCGGTGTTCTGGGTGCGCGATCCCTGGGTTGCGCCGGTCTGTCTGGCCGTCGCGCTGGTAGCGTGGTTTACCCCGCACCGCTTCTGGGAAGGCAAAGCGCTGGAATGGGCCGACGCCGCCGGACTCGGCGTCTATTCGATGCTCGGCACCGCCAAGGCCCTGGCTTACGGTGTGGCCCCGGTTTCGGCCGTGGTCATGGGGATCATCACGGGCTGCGTCGGCGGCATCATCCGAGATGTGCTGGCAGGCCGCCCTTCGATCCTGATGCGGCCCGAACTCTATGTCACCGCCGCCGCGCTCTCGGCAGCGCTTTGCGCGGCGGGCGAACTTGCCGGCCTGCCACGCGAATTGACCTGGAGCGGCTCCGCCCTGGCCGGGCTCGCTTTGCGCGGGATGGCGATCCAGACAGGTCTGGCGCTGCCCGCGTACCGTCGGGTCCGCGAGGACTGATCAGCCGGCCGCAGCCGGTTCTGCCGCAAGGGCTGCATGTCCGTCGACGGTGACCGAGCGGATCCGCCCATCGCCATCGATTGAGCAGGCAAAAACCCGGCCCGTTGCCACGCGGCCTTGAACCTTCCAGCCCTGCCCGTCACGGTCCACGGATTCGACTGTATCGACCCGCTGCGAACGCTCAACCTCGCTGACGCAGCTGTTCACGGCACCGTCTATGCCGCGACCTTCCTGCCAGCTCGGGCGCTCGTCGCGCTCGCCATAGCGGGGCGCGGTATCACGGTCGGTGCGATAGTCGCGGTCGCGGTAAACATCGGTGTCTCGAGCGTCGCGATTCTTGTTGGCCTTGCTGGCCGCGCTGGCAATGGCGGCAATGCCACCGATGATCAGGATCCCGGCCAGGATGTCGCCGCCGTCCACGTCGCCGCGATGACCCCAGCCACCGCGGCCACCCCAGCCTCCGCCCCAACCGCCGCGGCCGTGGGCCTCGGCCGCAATAGGTGCGAGCGTCATCGCCGCGGCAGCGGCCAATGCGAGGGCTGAGCACTTACCGATGGAATTGAGCCCCATGTCTGCAAACCTTCGATTTACAGTCGGATACACTCCGACTCGCCCCGCAAGCCTAGGCGGCCCAGACTGTCACCAGCCTGAACCGCCTCGCACTTGTCCACAACTGGGTTAGAGCCCACGGATCCCGCTGTAATCAAGGTCGGTCACCCGGCCCCGTTCGACCCGGCACTTGAAGTTGCCGCTGTCATATCCGCGCAGGCCGTCGTTCCAGCCGCGATAGTCGCGATCCCAGCCCCGACCGTAGCGGTCGTCGCCATCGCGCCAGCCCCGGCCCATTGAGTTGACCGCAATCCGCCCGCGCACTTCCCAGCCCCAGCGGGTCTCACGCACGTCGCGGATGTCAGTAACATCCGCCCGGCCGTACGATGACCGGCGTGCGTCGCGCTCTGCGGCATAGACGCACTGTTCAATAGCCCGGCGCGGACTGCCGGTGCTCCGACGATCATAGCCACGATAGTTGTCATTACCGCGATCATAGCCGTAGCGTTCGTAGCGGTCGCGGTTTCCGGCAGAGGCGGCGACCGCGGCAATCCCGCCGATCACCAGCGCACCGGCAATCACTTCGCCAGCGCTGATGCCGTAATCGTGGCGGCCGTCGCGAGCGAAAGTCGGGGTAGCCGCAGAAACCGCCATTGCGCCGGCGGCGGCAGTGGCGACCAGGGCTTTGGTGAAGGTCTTCATGGCTTATCGTCCTTGCATCTCTCGGGCGGGAATGCCCGGTACAAGACAAGGACTAAGCGATTCGTAGTGAGACGAGGCTGAACCGGCGCGTTAGCTCACGTTAATCTTTGCGAGCCGTTTTCTGAACAGTAGTTGGCGGTGCATGCCCGGGGATCATAAGCCCGGTCCATTGCGCAAAGAAGGCGAAGACGTCTGAACTCTCAGCAATCGCCTTGTCCGTCGGTTTGCCCGAACCATGCCCAGCGCGGGTTTCTACGCGGATCAGATGCGGACGGATGCCGACCCGGGCGGCTTGCAAGGCAGCAGCGTATTTGAAGCTGTGGGCCGGCACAACGCGGTCGTCGGTTTCCGCCGTGGTGACCAGGATCGCGGGATAGTCCGCACCGGGCCGGATGTTGTGATACGGCGAATAAGTGCGCAGCACGCGGTAATCCGCCTCGACTTCGGGCTTGCCGTAATCATCGACCCAAGTGCGGCCTTCGGTGAAGCGATCGAAGCGCAGCATGTCCATCACACCGACTTGAGGATTGGCAGCGGCGAACAAGTCGGGCCGCTGGTTGACCACGGCGCCAATCAGCAGACCGCCATTCGAACCGCCCTGGATTGCCAGGCCGCCCTTCGGGGTGATCCCTTGCGCGATCAGGTATTCACCCGCGGCGATGAAATCATCGAACACGTTCTGCTTTGCCGCCAACCGCCCGGCTTCGTGCCACGGTTTGCCGAATTCCCCCCCGCCGCGCAGATTGGCCAGCGCAAAGGCGCCGCCGGCCTCGAGCCAGGCCATGCGCGAGGCCGAGAAGCCGGGAGTGAGGGAGATGTTGAACCCCCCATAGCCATAAAGCAGCGTCGGCGCCGCCCTTCCCGCCGCTGCCAGCGAACGCTTGCGGACGACGAACATCGGCACCTTGGTCCCGTCGCGCGAGGTGTAAAAGCGCTGCTCGACCGCATAGTCCTCGGGCTTGAAGGTCAGCGCCGGTGCGGCGAATATTGCAGTCTCGCCGGTTGCCAGGTTCATCCGGTAGATCGTTGCCGGCCGGTTGAAGCTCGACAGCTGGTAGAACGTTTCCGGATCGCCCGGGTGCCCCTTGAAGCCGCTCGCCGTGCCGATATCGTTGAGGGCGATGCGCCTCGCGCCGCCGCCGCGGAGATCGTAGAGGATCGCCTCGCTTGCTGCGTTCTTGAGGTACGATACCACCAGCGTGCGCCCGACGATCGTGCCATCGCGCAGGGTTTCATCGCGCTGGCCGATCACCTCACTCCAAGCGGGCTGCTCATGCGTCAGGTCAACGGCGACCATGCGGTAGCGCGGCGCATCCTTGTTAGTGACGAACCACAAGCGCCGACCGATCGCGTCAACCAGCTTCCAGTCGTGGTCGAAGCCGCTGACCAGCACGCGCGGCTCCCACCGGGCTGCGCCGCGCCGGGACAGATCCAGCAGGCGCAGCTCGAAACGCTCGTCAGTGCCATCGTAGCTGCGGATCACGCCATAACGCCCGTCGGAGGCGAGAAAGACCTCGTGATAGAGCTCAGGGTGGCTAGGCGTGGCATAGACCAGCCGGTCACTGCTTTGCGGTGTGCCAAGCTGATGGTAATAGATCGCAGAATTGCCGGCCCTGCCGGTGAACTCCTCACCCGGCCTGGGCTCGGGCATGCGGGAATAGAGGAAGCCTGAGCTGCCTACCCAGGAAAGCTGGGTAAACTTAGCCCAGTGCACCGCGTCGGTCAGCACCGTGCCGCTCGCCACGTCGAGCACGCGCAAGGTCCGCCAGTCGCTACCGCCATCCTGCACCGAGTAGAGCAGCAGTCGGCCATCCTCGGACGGCTTCCACTCGTCCAGCGCGGTGGCGCCGTCGCGGGCCCAGAGATTGGGGTCGAGCAGCAGCCTGGGCTTGCCCGCAAGCCCACTACGAACGAATAACTGCGACTGGTTTTGCAGGCCCGAGTTGCGCGTGTAGAAATAGCGTCCACCCGCCTTCACCGGCAACCCGAACCGCTCGTAGGAGAGGAGCTCGCGCGTGCGCTTCGCGAACCAGTCGCGCTGCGGCAAGCTGGCGAGATAAGCATCGGTCACGGCATTCTGCTGCCTCACCCATTCGCCCACCTCGGGATCGGTCAGCACGCTGTTTTCCAGCCAGCGATAGGGATCGGCCACCTGATCACCGAAATGGTCCTCGACGAGATCGAGCCGGCGGGTGTCGGGGTAGCTCATGGGGGCAGAGGCTCCGGCGTTGGCGGCGCAAGGAGTGGTCATGCAGGCCAGCAGCAATGCGGCGATCTGCGCTCGGGCGGAACCGGACACGTGCTTCTCCCCAACGCAAAAAGCGGTCGCGGATGGTAACATCCGCAACCGCCTATGCAATCGCTGAATCGACGAACGTCGAGCCGGCCCGATCAAATTACTCGGCGTCTTCCTCGGTCAGCACCGGGCCCGAGTCCTGGCCCTTGGCCGAGGTATCGCGGTCAACCAGTTCGATCACGGCGAGGGGCGCAGCGTCCGAGGCGCGGATGCCGGCCTTGATGACGCGGGCGTAACCGCCATTGCGTGCCGAGTAACGTTCGGCCAGCACTTCAAACAGCTTCTTTTCCTGCGCCTCGTCCATCATCCGCGCGTGCGCCAGGCGGCGGTTGGAAAGACCGCCACGCTTGGCCAGCGTGATCAGCTTTTCAACGTAGGGCCGCAGTTCCTTGGCCTTGGAGGTGGTGGTGAGGATCTGCTCGTGCTTGATCAGCGATGCAGCCATGTTGCGCAGCATCGCGATACGGTGAGCCGAGGTCCGCTGCAGTTTGCGGCCGCCAAGCTTGTGACGCATGTTCCATTCCTTCGTTCGTAGGGGGCCCGTATCAGGTAGCCCGATCCTGGCGGCACTTTTCGGTGGCCGCCGCTACCGTTTGGGGCGCCCTGGGACGCCCATTTCGGGTTAGCCCAGCAGCTCTTGTTCAAGCTTCTTGGCCATTTCCTCGATATTTTCCGGCGGCCAGCCAGGGATGTCCATGCCGAGGCGCAGACCCATCGAGCTCAGGACTTCCTTGATCTCGTTGAGCGACTTGCGGCCGAAGTTCGGCGTGCGGAGCATCTCGGCCTCGGTCTTCTGGACCAGGTCACCGATGTAGATGATGTTGTCGTTCTTGAGGCAGTTGGCCGAACGCACCGACAGTTCGAGCTCGTCCACCTTCTTGAGCAGGTAACGATTGAGCTGGTTGGTATCGCCATCCTCGGACGGAGCCGCGGCCATGCCGATCATCGGCGATCCACCGGTCGGGGCCATGTCCTCGAAGTGGACGAACAGCGAAAGCTGGTCCTGCAGGATCCGCGCAGCAAAAGCCACGGCGTCTTCCGGAGTGACCGTGCCATCGGTTTCAACCGCGAGGCTCAGCTTGTCGAAGTCAAGCTCCTGCCCGATGCGGGCATTGTCGACCTTGTACGAGACCTGGCGGACCGGCGAATAAAGCGAGTCGATCGGGATCAGGCCGATCGGGGCATCGACCGGGCGGTTCGACACGGCCGGGACGTAACCCTTGCCGGTGTCGGCGGTCAGCTCCATGTTGAGCGTCGCACCCTCGTCGAGGTGGCAGATCACCAGATCCTTGTTCATCACCTCGATGTCGCCGGTTACGGCGATGTCACCGGCGGTGACTTCGGCCGGGCCGGTGGCAGAGAGCTGAAGGCGCTTGGGGCCTTCGCCCTGCATCCGGAGCGCGATCTGCTTCACGTTGAGCACGATGTCGGTCACGTCCTCGCGCACGCCGGCGAGCGAGGAGAATTCGTGCAGCACGTTCTCGATCTTGATCGACGTGATCGCGGCGCCTTGCAGCGACGAAAGCAGCACACGGCGCAGCGCGTTGCCGAGCGTCAGACCAAAGCCGCGTTCCAGCGGCTCGGCAACGAAAGTGGCGTTGCGCTTGGGGTCGTTGCCCTGCTTGATCTCGAGGGCGTTGGGCTTCTTCAGTTCCTGCCAGTTCTTGATATTGACAGACATGGACGTCCCCTTGGGATGATGTTCTGGCGGAAAGGGCCGTTGTCCTCGATCGAGGGCTGCGGCCGATCCGAAACTGCGACAGGCCGGATGACCTGCCGCGAACGGCAAATCAGACGCGCCGACGCTTCGACGGCCGCACGCCATTGTGCGGGATCGGGGTAACGTCGCGGATCGAGGTGATGGTGAAACCCACCGCCTGCAAGGCGCGAAGGGCGCTTTCGCGGCCCGAGCCGGGTCCCTTGACCTCAACCTCGATCGTGCGAACGCCATGTTCCGCAGCCTTCTTGCCGGCATCGTCAGCGGCGACCTGGGCGGCATAGGGCGTCGACTTGCGGCTGCCCTTGAAGCCCATCATCCCGGCCGATGACCAGGCAATCGCATTGCCCTGCGCGTCGGTGATGGTGACCATCGTGTTGTTGAAGCTGGCATTCACGTGAGCGATGCCGCTGGAGATGTTCTTGCGTTCCCGCTTTTTAAGGCGCTGGGGTTCGCGTGCCATTGTCTACCTACCTGTTTCTTGCCGCTATCCGCCAAGGGCGCGGCTGGAAGTCATGTCGCGAAGAATTACTTCTTCTTGCCGGCGATGGGCTTCGCCTTGCCCTTGCGGGTACGGGCGTTGGTGTGGGTCCGCTGACCGCGCACCGGCAGGCCCTTGCGATGACGCAGGCCGCGATAGCAGGCCAGATCCATCAGCCGCTTGATGTTCATCGCGGTTTCACGACGCAGGTCGCCTTCCACGGTGTGATCAGCGTCGATCGCTTCGCGGATGTGCAGGACTTCCTGATCGGAAAGGTCCTGGACACGGCGGCTGTGATCGATTCCCAGCTTGTCAGCGATCTGCTTCGCCCGATGGGCACCAATACCGTGAATGTAGGTGAGCGCGATGATCACGCGCTTGTTGGTGGGGATGTTTACCCCGGCAATTCGAGCCACTTACTTCTCCATGCTCCACAGGGCTTGAACCGCGTTCGCACCCCATCTCAACGCCTTGACACTGAAAGAACGGCAAAAAGTCCGGTTGGCTCGCGCATCGACGCTTACCTGCCGGACATACCCGCTCTGTTCGAGTGAAAGGGGCGCTTAAGGCGATTCGCCAGCAGTGTCAACGTCGCATCGACCACGCACCAGCACGTCGCCCGGAATGTACGATCCGGTACGCTCATGGGCTGATGTCCCTGCATACAAGCATCGCTGGCAAAGGTCAAAAACAGATCAATTCCGCGGCGTCGGCTCTTCTGCCGGCAGTGCCGCTGCGCCGGCCTTCGCGACCAAACCGGCAAACTGCTCACCCAGCACCTTGTCAACTTGCGGCGCAACATCGGCGACCTTCAGGCGCATGGCTCCGCCGATCACATAGTTCCAGCTCAGATGCGTGGAGTCACCTGAAGACTTGAGTGCGATGGTCAACGTCGCGGTTACCGCTTCGGATTGAAGCGGTCCGATCGCGCCTGTCATCCGCAGCATCCGCCCGGGCAGGACGGCAATGACCCGCGCATGCTCGACACTGCCCATCCGCTGGCCTTCCGGCGCCGGGATCTTTTCGCAGAAACAGCCGGTGGCCTGGCTGTCGATAAACAGGTTGCTGGCATCACCAGAGTAGGTGTGATCCTTGGACCACCAGCCCTGCGGCGCGACGAGCGTATTCCAGACCTGCGTCGGCGTTGCCGCCACGTCGCTTTCGAAATGGATGACGAAGCTGGTTTCGGATTGCTCGATGACCTCAGCTCGGGCCGGTGCGCTTGCGAGACAGGCAATGGCGAGCAGGACGGTGACAGGACGCACGTCGGTTCTCCCGGTCTCGCCCCGCCAGACCTGCGGGGATAATCAGCCGGCGATGATCTTCTCGATCGCGGCGGTGACGTGGTCCATCTCTGCCATACCGTTGACCCTGCTGACAATCCCGCGCGCGTCATAGATCGGCAGGATCGGCGCGGTCTTGGCCCGATACTCGGCCATCCGCGTACGCACGGTCTCCTCGTTGTCGTCGGGCCGGCGCTTGAATTCGGTCGATCCGCACTTGTCGCAGACGCCAAGCTGGCGCGGTTGCTCGAACTTGTCGTGATAGCCCTTGCCGCAATTGGCGCAGGTGAACCGGCCAGTGATGCGTTCGACCAGAGCGTCCTCATCAACATCAAGCTCGATCACGTGATCGAGCTTGCGGCCGCGCGCTGAAAGAATCGCGTCGAGTGATTCCGCCTGCGCTGCCGTGCGCGGATAGCCGTCGAAGATGGCGCCGGTGCTCGGCCCCATGGCGTCGAGCTCTTCGCCGATCAGGGCCGAGACGATCTCGTCCGAGACAAGTTCGCCGCGCTCCATCACCGACTTGGCCTGCAGCCCGACAGGCGTGCCGGCCTTCACCGCCGCGCGCAGCATGTCGCCGGTGGAAAGCTGGCGCATCCCGTGGCGTTCCACGAGCCGCTGCGCCTGCGTGCCTTTGCCCGCGCCCGGAGGTCCCAGCAGGATTATGTTCACGGCAATCCCCCTCTTGTTCCCTCAAGCCGCGCGTTTAGCGCAGCCGGCCCTTGAGCTTGGCCTTCTTGATCAGATCACCATACTGGTGCGCCAGCAGATGCGACTGGATCTGAGTGATGGTATCGACCGTGACGTTGACCACAATCAGCAGGCTGGTGCCGCCTGCGAAGAACAGCCCCAACCCGGTCTGCGCGATGAACCACTCGGGGATGACGCAGACGATGGTGATGTAGGCCGCGCCGATCACGGTAATGCGGGTCAGCACGTAATCGAGATAAGTGGCGGTGTTCTTGCCAGGGCGAATGCCCGGGATAAAGCCGCCATTGCGCTTGAGGTTGTCCGCCGTCTCTTCCGGGTTGAACACCACTGCGGTGTAGAAGAAGCAGAAGAAGATGATCCCGACGGCATAGAGCAGCATGTAGAGCGGCTTGCCGTGCGCGAGGTACTGGTTGAGCGAAACGATGATGCCGCCTGCGGTCGAATCCGGGCTCACCGAATTGCCGGCAAACTGGGTGATGGTGAGCGGCAGGAGCAGCAACGAGCTGGCGAAAATCGGCGGGATCACGCCCGCGGTATTGATCTTCAGCGGTAAGTGGCTGCGATCGGCCTGCATCATGCCGTTCTGCGTCGCGCGCTTGGGATATTGGATCAGCAGCCGCCGGGTGGCGCGCTCCATGAAGCAAATGAACAGGATCATCGCCACCAGCGTCGCAATCAGGGCAACGATGGTGAAGGGTCCGACCGAGCCCGAGCGTCCACCTTCAAACAGGTTGCCAATGAACTTCGGCATCTGCGCGACAATGCCGGCCATGATGATCAGAGAGGTGCCGTTGCCGATCCCTCGCGAAGTGATCTGCTCGCCCAGCCACAGCAGGAACATCGTCCCGCCGATCAGGCTGATGACCGCGCCAACGCGGAACATCATGCCGGGATTGACGACTGCCTGAAGACCCGACGAGGCGCTATAGGCCTCAAGCCCGGAAGCAATGAACCACCCTTGGATGGCCGTCAGCAACACGGCGCCGTAGCGCGTGTACTGGTTGAGCTTCTTGCGTCCGGTCTCGCCTTCCTTCTTCAGCGCGCCGAGCGCCGGATGGAGCGAGGCCGCAAGCTGCACCACAATCGAGGCGGTGATGTAAGGCATCACGCCGAGCGCAATAAGGCTCATGCGCTCAAGGCTGCCGCCCGAGAAGGTGTTGAAGATGTCGAGAATTCCGCCGCGGGTCTGCGCGTAAAGCGATTCCAGGATCAGCGGATTGACGCCGGGCAGCGGCACGAAGCTCAGGAAGCGAAAGACGATCAGCGCGCCCACCGTGAACCAGATCCGGTTCTTGAGCTCGGTCGCCTTGGAGAAATTCGCGAGATTCAAATTGCTCGCGATATTGTCGGTCCGTGAAGCCATCGGAATTGAATGCCTTGGTAGGGGTCCGTTCCGGACCGCGTATCAACCCCATATAGGGATGCGGCGGCGATGTCCAAACCCCGTAAACGCGCCATCCCCACAGTCACCTGCGGGGATGGCAGAAGCGTTACTTGGCGGCCTTGTTGGCCTCGCGGCGCGCCGTCTTCTTCTCGTGTTCGCTTGGCTGGGCTTCCGGAAGCGCGACGCTGCCGCCGGCCTTTTCGACCGCCTCGCGGGCACCCTTCGACACACCGGCAACAGCGAAGCTGGCCTTGGCCGAGAAATCACCCTTGGCGAGCAGGCGCACGCCGTTCTTGCCGCCACGGGCAAGACCAGCAGCCTTGAGCGCGGCATGATCGATCACCGCCTTGGCGTCGAGCTTGCCGGCGTCGATCGCCTTCTGGATCAGGCCCAGATTCACCTCGGCATAATCCTTGGCGAAGATGTTGTTGAAGCCGCGCTTCGGGATCCGCATGTGCAGCGGCATCTGGCCGCCTTCGAAGCCGTTGACGGAAACGCCCGAACGCGCCTTGGCGCCCTTCTGGCCGCGCCCGGCAGTCTTGCCCTTGCCCGAGCCGATACCACGTCCGACGCGCATGCGACCCTTGCGGGCGCCGTCGTTGTCACGGATGTCATTGAGTTTCATGTTCTTGCACTCGCTTTCGCTTTAGTCGCGCTTGATGGGAAACAGCCCGGCGCTTGGCCGGGCCGGATTAGGTCAGTCGACCACCGCTACCATGTGCGGCAGCTTGGCGATCGCACCGCGAACTTCGGCGGTGTCTTCCAACTCCACCACGCGGTGCATCTTGCCAAGGCCCAGACCGATCAGAATCTTCTTCTGATGTTCCGGGCGACGGATCGGGGAACCGATCTGCTTGAGCTTGATCTTCGCCATCAGACTTACTCCGTGATCGCTTCAGCGGCAGCTTCCGCTTCCGCGACGTTGGCGCCGCCACGACCCAGCAGGTCGGAGACCTTCTTGCCGCGACGCTGGGCAACCGACTTCGGCGAAGTCTGCTCAGTCAGCGCGTCGAACGTGGCGCGGATCATGTTGTAGGGGTTCGAGGTGCCGACCGACTTGGTCACCACATCGGCCACGCCCAGGCTCTCGAAGACGGCCCGCATCGGGCCACCAGCGATGATCCCGGTACCGGCCGGAGCCGACCGCAGGTTGACCTTGCCGGCGCCGAAACGACCCTTGCCGTCATGGTGCAGGGTGCGGCCTTCCTTGAGCGGAACGCGAACCATTTTCTTCTTGGCCGAAGCCGTTGCCTTGGTGATGGCTTCCGGCACTTCGCGTGCCTTGCCATGACCGAAGCCGACGCGGCCCTTACCATCGCCCACCACGACCAGCGCAGCAAAGCCGAAGCGCTTGCCGCCCTTCACGGTCTTGGAGACGCGGTTGATGTGGACGAGCTTTTCGATCAGCTCTTCGCCGCCCTCGTCGTCGCCGCCACGGCCGCGACGCTCACGGTCACCACGACCCCGGCCGCGATCACCGCCGCCCCGATCGTTACCACCGCGGCCACGGCCACGGCCGCGAGCTTCACGCTGTTCGCCCCCTTCGGGGGCCGCAGGTGCCGCTTCAACGGCGACGGCTTCAATGTTGGTTTCGTCAGCCATGCTCAGAACTCCAGCCCGCCTTCGCGGGCGGCATCAGCCAGCGCCTTGACGCGGCCATGGAACAGGAAACCGCCGCGATCAAACACGACGGCGGTAACGCCAGCCTTCTTGGCTGCTGCGGCCAGGTCCTTGCCAACCTTGGCAGCAGCCTCGACATTGGCGCCAGGGCCCTTCGCGCCTTTGACCAGCGTCGATGCGGCGGCCACGGTGCGGCCTTCGGCATCGTCGATGATCTGCGCGTACATGTGGCGGCCCGAACGATGGACCGACAAACGCGGGCGCCCACCGGCGCGAGCCTTGAGAGCGGTACGGACCCGCCGGCGACGGCGGTCGAACAGGGAAAGCTTGCCCATTACTTCTTCTTCCCTTCCTTGCGGAAGATGAACTCGCCGCGGTATTTGATGCCCTTGCCCTTGTAAGGCTCGGGCTTGCGCCACTTGCGAATCTCGGCCGCAACCTGGCCGACCTTCTGCTTGTCGATGCCGGAAATCTCGATCGTGGTGTTGTCCGGCGTCTTGATCTCGATGCCCTCGGGCACGGAATAATCGACGTCGTGGCTGTAACCGAGTTGCAGCTTCAGGTTCTTGCCCTGGGCATTCGCACGGTAACCGACACCGGTGATCTCGAGGACCTTGGTGTAACCTTGGGTCACGCCGGTAACGAGGTTGTCGACCAGCGTGCGCTGCATGCCCCAGAAGGCTCGCGCCTGCTTGGTGTCGTTAGCCGGCTTCACCAGGATGGAGCCTTCTTCAACGCCGTAGCTGATTTCGTCGCGCAAGGTCAGCGTCAGGGTACCCTTCGGACCCTTGACCGACAGCACGCCGTTCTCGATCGAGGCGGTAACGCCGGCCGGCACGGGGACCGGCTTTTTGCCGATGCGGCTCATCAGAACACCTCCGCCAGCACTTCGCCACCGACGTTGGCAGCGCGCGCTTCGGCATCCGAAAGCACGCCACGCGGCGTCGAGACGATGGTGATGCCAAGGCCGTTGCGCACCACCGGGAGTTCCTTCGAACCCGAGTAGACGCGGCGGCCGGGCTTCGAGACGCGAGCGACGTGCTTGATCGCCGGCTCGCCTTCGAAATACTTCAGCTCGATGCGCAGCTGCGGGTGAACGCCGGTGGCGTCCTCCGTGTAGCCGCGGATATAGCCTTCACGCTGCAGCACTTCGAGTACGCGAGCGCGCAGCTTCGAAGCCGGCGAAAGAACAGAGTCCTTCTTCGCCTGCTGGCCATTGCGGATGCGGGTGAGCATATCACCCAGGGGATCGGTCATTGCCATCCTGTTTACCCCTTACCAGCTTGACTTGGTCACGCCGGGGATCATGCCTTTGTTGGCAAGATCACGCAGCTCGATGCGGCACAGGCCGAATTTGCGGTAGTAGCCGCGCGGACGCCCGGTAGTGGCGCAACGGTTGCGCACCCGGGTGGGGTTCGCATTGCGGGGTACTTCAGCAAGCTTCAGCCGCGCGATCAGACGCTCGGTCTCGTCGAGCGACTTGTCGTCGGCAACGGACTTCAGCCGCGCATACTTGGCCGCGTACTTCTTCACGAGCTTCTTGCGCCGCTCGTTCTTGTTTACGGAACTCAGTTTCGCCATGGACTTAAGCTCTCTCTAACTCAGGCCGCTTGTGCGGTTTCGGCTTCCGCCGGGAACGGGAAACCGAACAGGCGAAGCAGCTCGCGCGCTTCATCGTCGGTCTTGGCAGTGGTGGTGACGATGATGTCCATCCCACGCACCTTCTCAATCTGGTCGTAGCTGATCTCTGGGAAGATGATCTGCTCCTTGAGACCCATCGCGTAGTTGCCGCGCCCGTCGAAGCTCTTCGGGTTCAGCCCGCGAAAGTCACGGATGCGGGGCATCGCCACGGTGATCAGGCGATCAAGAAATTCGTACATGCGTTCGCGGCGCAGGGTGACCTTGCAACCGATCGGCATGCCTTCACGCAGCTTGAACTGCGCAATCGACTTCTTGGCCTTGGTAATCACCGGCTTCTGGCCCGCGATCAATTCCATCTCGGCAGCAGCGGTCTGGACCTTCTTCTTGTCCTGGCTCGCCTCGCCTACGCCCATGTTGATCGTGATCTTCTCGATCTTGGGGACTTCCATCGCATTCTTGTAGCCGAAACGCTCGGTCATCGCCTGGGCGACCACCTCGTCGTAACGTGCACGCATGCGGGGGACATACTTATCAGCCATCGATCTTCTCCCCGGACTTGGCCGCTACGCGAACTTTCGTGCCGTCCTTGCCGGCCTCGAAACGAACGCGTGTAGCCTTGCCGGTCTTGGGGTCGGCAATGCCGACCTTGCTGATTGCCATCGGCGCCTCACGGCGGTCGATCCCGCCCTGCGGGTTGGTCTGGCTCGGCTTGCGGTGACGCACGGCGATATTCACGCCGGCAACCAACACCTTGCCCTCCTTGGGGAGGACCTGGAGGACGGTGCCCGAACGGCCCTTGTCCTTGCCCGAGCGGACGACAACGCTGTCACCCTTCTTGATCTTCGCGGCACCCATCACAGCACCTCCGGAGCAAGCGAGATGATCTTCATGTAGCCCTTGCCGCGCAGTTCGCGCACGACCGGTCCGAAGATACGCGTGCCGATCGGCTCCGCGTTCTTGTTGATCAGCACGGCGGCGTTGCTGTCAAAGCGGATGACGCTGCCATCGGTGCGGCGCACTTCCTTGCGGGTGCGCACGATTACCGCGCGATGGACGTCGCCCTTCTTGACGCGCGCCCGGGGCTGCGCTTCCTTCACCGACACCACGATGATGTCGCCGACGCCGGCCGTCCGGCGCTTGGACCCGCCCAGCACCTTGATGCACTGGACGCGCTTCGCGCCGCTGTTGTCAGCGACGTCGAGGTTGGATTGCATCTGGATCATCGATCCGGTTCCTTCTCACTGGCTTGCCGGAACCCGTCCGGCAGTTCCAAATCTGGTTACTTGCCTCAGACGTCGGCTTCGATCGCGGCGGTCTTGCCCGTCTGGACCCGTTCGATAACCTTCCAGCTCTTCAGCTTGGACATCGGACGGGTTTCCTCGATGCGGACAATCTCGCCGGACTTGCAGGCGTTGTCTTCGTCATGTGCGTGATACTTCTTCGAGCGGCGGATGATCTTCCCGTAGAGCGGGTGCTTCACCTTACGCTCGACCTTGACCACGACGGTCTTGTCGGTCTTGTCGGAGACGACGGTGCCGATCAGGATACGCTTGGGCATACGTCTGGCTCCTTACTTGGCCACGCGGGCGCGTTCGCCCTGCAGTGTCTTGATGCGGGCAATGTCACGGCGCACTTCCTTGATGCGCGCCGGACGTTCCAGCTGGCTGGTCGCGGCCTGAAAGCGCAAGTTGAATGCCTCGCGCTTCAGCTCGGCCAGGTCGCCGGTCAGCTGGTCGTCGCTCTTGGCGCGCAGATCCCCAACCTTGTTAGAGCTCGTGTTGGCCATCATTCGGCTCCCAGGTGGCTGGTGTCGCCCAGTCGGGCCACGACCTTGGTCTTGATCGGCAGCTTCATCGCAGCGCGGCTGAAAGCCTCGGCGGCGAGCGGACCGGCAACGCCGTCCAGCTCGAACAGGATGCGGCCAGGCTTGACGCGGGCTGCCCAGTATTCGACCGAACCCTTGCCCTTGCCCTGACGGACTTCGGCGGGCTTCTTCGACACCGGCACGTCCGGGAAGATGCGGATCCAGAGACGACCCTGGCGCTTGATGTGGCGCGTGATCGCACGGCGAGCCGCTTCGATCTGGCGGGCGGTGACGCGCTCGGGCTCCATGGCCTTGAGGCCATAGGAACCGAAGTTGAGGTCAGTGCCTCCCTTCGCATCGCCCTTGATCCGGCCCTTGAAGGCCTTGCGGAACTTGTGTTTTTTCGGTTGCAGCATGGCTTAGTTCCTGCGGTCGTCGCGGGCCGGACGCACGCCGGAGGTCTGAGCCTCCAGCATCAAACGGTCCTGCGCCATCGGATCATGGCCGAGAATCTCGCCCTTGAAGATCCAGCACTTGATGCCAATGATCCCGTAAGCGGTCAGAGCCTCGGCTTCGGCGTAGTCGATGTGGGCGCGCAGCGTATGCAGCGGCACACGGCCTTCACGGTACCACTCGACGCGAGCGATCTCGGCGCCGCCAAGACGTCCACCACACGTGATCTTGATGCCCTCGGCGCCAAGCCGAAGAGCAGACTGCACGGCCCGCTTCATCGCACGGCGGAAAGCCACGCGGCGAATGAGCTGGTCGGCGATGCCCTGGGCAACAAGCTTGGCATCGATTTCCGGCTTGCGAATCTCGACGATGTTCAGCTTGACGTCGCTGTCGGTCATCTTGGCCAGCTGCAGGCGCAGCTTTTCAATGTCCGCGCCCTTCTTGCCGATGATGACACCGGGGCGTGCGGCATAGATCGAAACGCGGCACAGCTTGGCCGGACGCTCAATCACTACCTTGGAGATCGCGGCCTGCGGCAGCGTTTCCATGACGAACTTGCGAATCTTGAGGTCTTCCTCAAGCAGCTTCGCATAGCCCTTGCCTTCGGCGTACCAGCGGCTGTCCCAGGTCCGGTTGATCTGGAGGCGCAGGCCAATGGGATTGCTCTTGTGACCCATGGTTCAGGCCTCCCCAGCTTCATCAGAGGTTTCACGGACCACGATGCGGAGCCGGCTGATCGGCTTCAGGATGCGCGTGGACTTGCCACGGCCGCGGGTGTGGAACCGCTTCATGGTGATCGACTTGCCGACCGAAGCCTCGGCGACGACAAGCGCGTCGACATCGAGGTTGTGATTGTTTTCCGCGTTAGCGATCGCCGAAGCGAGCACCTTCTTCGCGTCAACAGCCATTGCCTTGGTCGAGAACGACAGGATGTTCATCGCGTCTTCTGCCTTGCGGCCGCGGATCAGGGCAGCGACGAGGTTCAGCTTCTGAGCCGAACCACGGATCGTCGTGCCGACCGAAAGCGCTTCCTTCTCGCCTACGCGGCGCGGGGATTTTGCCTTGCTCATCAGCGCTTGCCCTTCTTGTCAGCGGCATGACCCGGGAATGTGCGCGTGGGCGAAAATTCGCCAAGCTTGTGGCCGACCATTTCCTCGCTGACCGAAACGGGGACGAACTTGTGCCCGTTGTAGACGCTGAAAGTCAGACCGACGAACTGCGGCAGGATCGTCGAACGCCGCGACCAGGTCTTCACCGGGCCGGTGCGATTGCCAGCTTCCTGCGCGGCTTCCGCCTTCTTCAGCAGGTGCAGATCGACGAAGGGGCCTTTCCAGACGGAACGTGCCATGGTGGCTTACCTCTTCTTCTTGGCGTGACGCGAACGGATGATCAACTTGTCCGTCTGCTTGTTGTTGCGGGTGCGGGCACCCTTGGTCGGCTTGCCCCACGGGGTGACCGGATGGCGGCCGCCCGAGGTGCGGCCTTCGCCGCCGCCGTGCGGGTGATCGACCGGGTTCTTGGCGACGCCGCGAGTCAGCGGACGCCGGCCCTGCCAGCGCGTGCGACCGGCCTTGCCGAAGTTCTGGTTCTGGTTGTCGGGGTTCGAAACCGCGCCAACCGTGCCCATGCAATCGCCGCGCAGGTAACGCTGTTCGCCCGAGTTCAGGCGCACGATCACCATGCCGCGATCGCGACCGACCAGCTGCACATAGGTCCCGGCGGAACGGGCGATCTGCCCGCCCTTGCTCGGCTTCATCTCCACGTTGTGGCAGATGGTGCCGACCGGCATCTGGCTGAGCAGCATGGCGTTGCCCGGCTTCACGTCGGTCTTCTCACCGGCGATGACGGTGTCTCCTTCGGCAAGGCGCTGCGGCGCGAGGATATAAGCGAGTTCACCGTCCTCGTACTTCACCAGCGCGATGAACGCGGTGCGGTTGGGATCGTATTCGAGCCGCTCGACAGTGGCCGGCATGTCCCACTTACGACGCTTGAAGTCGATAAAGCGGTACTTCTGCTTGTGGCCGCCGGCGATACCGCGCGAGGTCACATGACCCTTGTTGTTGCGGCCGCCGGTCTTGTGCTTGCCTTCGGTCAGCGCCTTTACGGGCTTGCCTTTCCACAGCGACGACTTGTCGACGAGGATCAGCGCGCGCCGTGAGGGGCTGGTCGGGTTATAGTTCTTGAGTGCCATCGTCCCGCCCTCAGATACCGCTGGTGACGTCGATCGACTGGCCTTCAGCCAGGCGAACAACCGCCTTCTTCACGTCGGAGCGGCGATAGGGCTTGCCCTTCCACCGCTTGGTCTTGCCCTTCTGGGTCAAGGTGTTCACGCTGACCACCTTGACATCGAAGAGCGCCTCGACCGCCGCCTTGATCTGCGGCTTGGTCGCGCTTTCGGCGACCTTGAACACTACCGCATTGGCTTCGCTCAGCAGCGTCGCCTTCTCGGTGATGTGGGGAGCGACAATCACGTCATAGTGACGCGTGTCGATTGCTGCCTTAGCCATTGAAACGCGCCTCCAGCTTTTCGACCGCGGCGCGCGTCAGCACCAGCGTGTCATGCTTCAGGATGTCGTAGACATTGGCGCCGATAGCGGGGAGCACGTTGACCCCGACGATGTTGGCAGAAGCGCGGGCAAAACCCTCGTTCACAGCTTCACCGTCGATCACCAGCACCTTCTTGCCCCAGTTCGCCTTCGCGAGCTGTTCGGCAACGGCCTTGGTCTTGGCGTCCGTGAGGTCGAGGTTGTCGACCACCACCAGGCCACCCTTGGCTTTCGCCGAAAGCGCCATCCTGAGCCCGAGCGCCCGGACCTTCTTGTTCAGCGAAACGTCGAACTCACGGCGACGCGCGCCGTGGGCCTTGCCGCCGCCGATGAAGATCGGTGCAGCGCGATCGCCGTGACGAGCCGTACCGCCGCCCTTCTGGTTGCCGAACTTCTTGCCGGTGCGCGCAACTTCCGAACGCTCGCGAGTGGCGCGGGCGATGCCGCGGCGATTCTCGAGCTGCCAGGTTACAACGCGGTGAAGAATGTCGGCACGCGGCTCAATGCCGAATACCGCATCGTCGAGTTCGATGTCGCCCTTGCCGGCGGTGCCATCGAGGTTGGAAAGCTTGACCTTCACGACTTAGCCCTCCTGACCTTCGGTCGCTTCGACAGCCGGCGCTTCATCAGCGGGCGTGTCGGCAGCAGCCGGGGCGTTGTTGTTGGCCGCGCTCTTCAGCCCGGCGGGATAGGGAGCCTCGGCATGACGGGCAACCTTGACGGAGTCCTTGACGGTCAGCCAGGCGTTCTTCGATCCGGGTACCGAACCCTTGACGAAGATCAGGCCGCGTTCGTCATCGACCCGAACCACTTCGAGGTTCTGCTGGGTGCGTTGGCGATCGCCCATGTGGCCGGCCATCTTCTTGTTCTTGAAGACGCGGCCGGGATCCTGGCGGTTACCGGTCGAACCATGAGCACGGTGGCTGATCGACACGCCGTGCGTGGCGCGCATGCCTCCGAAGCCCCAGCGCTTCATCGCGCCCTGGAAGCCCTTGCCCTGCGTGTGGCCCGAGATGTCCACCAGCTGGCCGGGAACGAAGTGCGAGGCAGCGATCGTCGCGCCGACTTCGAGCGTGGCATCGTCAGCAACGCGGAATTCTTCAACGCGCGCCTTGAACGACACTTCAGCCTTGGCGAAATGCTCGCGCTGCGGCTTGGCGACGTTCTTCTGCTTGGCAGCGCCGGCGCCCAACTGGACGGCGACATAGCCATCGCGATCCGTCGTGCGGACCGAGACGACCTGGCAATCTTCCAGTGACAGGACAGTCACCGGAACGTGCCGGCCGTCCTCCTGGAACAGGCGGGTCATGCCCACCTTCTTCGCGATCACGCCTGTGCGCATGATCCATACTCCATACAGAGGCCTGTGAGGACCATCCCCACAGGCATGCTCAGCCCAAGATCGATACGAGCCCCGTCCGGGCTGAATGCCTCCCGGTGACGAGAGGCGAGACGGGGGACGCATGCCCGGGGCAAGCCCCGGAGGTATCCCTGTGTCCGCGCAGGTTGCCCTGCGTAACGGCCGAAGCCGATGGGTTTGAGCCTTTCGGCTCAGCCGGCTTACGCCAGCTTGATCTCGACGTTCACGCCGGCAGCCAGATCGAGCTTCATCAGCGCGTCGACCGTGGCGGCGTTGGGCTGCACGATATCGAGCAACCGCTTGTAGGTACGGACCTCGAACTGCTCACGCGACTTCTTGTCGATGTGCGGTCCGCGGTTAACCGTGAACTTCTCGATCCGGGTCGGAAGAGGAATGGGGCCCCGGATCAGCGCGCCGGTACGACGCGCGGTGTCCGCAATTTCGCCAGTCGCCTGATCCAGCACGCGGTGATCGAATGCCTTGAGGCGGATGCGAATATTCTGAGCTTCCATGTCCACTACCGATGAGAAAGAGCAAAAACAAAATCGACCGACCCGCCCTCTCCCGCTTTGTGAAAGAGCGGAGCGATCGTTGAAACCGGCCGCCGGAGAGAGCGAATCTCTCCGGCGGAGCGCGGCCTATATTACTTGGTTATCTTGCTGACAACCCCAGAACCGACGGTGCGGCCACCTTCGCGAATTGCGAAGCGCAGACCTTCGTCCATTGCGATCGGAGAGATCAGCTTGACAGCCAGACCAACGTTGTCGCCCGGCATCACCATCTCGGTGCCCTCGGGGAGGATAACTTCGCCGGTGACGTCGGTGGTGCGGAAGTAGAACTGCGGGCGGTAGTTGGCGAAGAACGGCGTGTGACGGCCACCTTCGTCCTTCGACAGCACGTAGACTTCGGCGGCAAACTCGGTGTGCGGCGTGACCGAACCGGGCTTGGCCAGAACCTGGCCACGCTCGACGTCTTCACGCTTCAGGCCACGGACCAGCGCGCCGATGTTGTCGCCAGCTTCACCCTGGTCGAGCAGCTTGCGGAACATTTCGACGCCGGTCACGACGGTCTTCTGCGTGTCCTTGAGGCCGATGACTTCGACTTCGTCGCCAACCTTGACGATGCCGGTCTCGACGCGGCCGGTCACCACAGTACCACGGCCCGAGATCGAGAACACGTCTTCGACGGGCATCAGGAAGGGCTTGTCGGTCGGGCGCGGCGGCTGCGGGATGAACTCGTCAACCGCCTTCATCAGCGCGTAGATCGATTCCTTGCCGATGTCGTCATTGCGACCTTCGAGAGCGGCCAGAGCCGAGCCCGGGATCACGGGGATGTTGTCGCCGTCGAAACCGTACGAAGAAAGCAGCTCGCGGATTTCGAGCTCGACCAGTTCGAGGATTTCAGCGTCGTCGACCTGGTCAACCTTGTTCATGTAGACAACGAGCTGCGGCACGCCCACCTGACGAGCAAGCAGGATGTGCTCGCGGGTCTGGGGCATCGGGCCGTCAGCAGCGTTCACCACGAGAATGGCGCCGTCCATCTGCGCCGCACCGGTGATCATGTTCTTCACATAGTCAGCGTGGCCCGGGCAGTCGACGTGGGCATAGTGGCGGTTGGCGGTCTCGTACTCGACGTGGGCGGTCGAGATGGTGATGCCGCGCTCACGCTCTTCAGGCGCCTTGTCGATGTTGGCATAGTCGGTGAAAGTCGCGCCGCCGGTCTCGGCGAGAACCTTGGTGATTGCGGCAGTCAGCGTGGTCTTGCCGTGATCGACGTGACCGATGGTGCCGATGTTGCAGTGCGGCTTCGTCCGCTCGAATTTTGCCTTCGCCATTGTCTCAAACCTTCTGTTCGATTGTATAGAATCTGCGGGGTTTGGACGGCGCCCGCTGAATCAGGCGCCGCCCCTAGTATCATCTTGCCGCTTAGGCAAGCTTCTCCTTCACCTCGGCCGCGACATTCGCCGGGACCTCATCGTAGTGGGAGAAGAACATCGAGTAGTTGGCTCGGCCCTGCGTGAACGAGCGCAGCTGGTTCACATAGCCGAACATGTTGGCCAACGGGACCATCGCCTCGACGGCCTGGGCGTTGCCGCGGGTGTCGGTGCCCTGGATCTGGCCGCGACGGCTGTTCATGTCGCCGATGACGTCGCCGAGATAGTCTTCGGGGGTGACGACCTCGACCTTCATGATCGGCTCGAGCAGCTTGATGCCGGCCTTCTGCGCAACTTCGCGCATCGCACCGCGGGCGGCGATTTCGAAGGCCAGGGCCGACGAGTCGACGTCGTGGTAGGCGCCGTCGTAAAGCAGCACTTCGAAGTCGATGATCGGGAAGCCGATGAGGCTGCCGGTCTCTGCTGTTTCGCGGAAGCCCTTCTCGATCGCGGGGATATATTCCTTGGGAATATTGCCGCCCTTGATCTCGTCCTTGAAGACGAAGCCCGAACCGCGCTCGCCCGGGGTGACCTTGACCTTCACGCGGCCGAACTGGCCGGTGCCGCCCGACTGCTTCTTGTGGGTGTAGTCAATGTCCACCGGCTTGCCGAGGTATTCACGGTACGCCACCTGCGGCGCGCCGACGTTGGCTTCGACCTTGAACTCGCGGCGCATGCGATCGACGATGATGTCGAGGTGCAGTTCGCCCATGCCCTTGATGATCGTCTGGCCCGATTCATGGTCGGTCGAGACGCGGAACGAGGGATCCTCGGCCGAAAGGCGATTGAGCGCGATGCCCATCTTTTCCTGGTCGGCCTTGGTCTTGGGCTCCACCGAAAGCTCGATGACGGGCTCGGGGAATTCCATGCGTTCCAGCACGATCGGGAACCGCTCCGCGCACAACGTGTCGCCGGTGGTGGTTTCCTTCATGCCTGCAAGCGCGATGATGTCGCCGGCAAAGGCTTCTTCAACATCCTTGCGGTCATTGGCGTGCATTTCCAGCATGCGCCCGACCTTTTCCTTCTTGTCCTTCACCGAGTTCAGGTAGGTGCCCTTGGTGAGCGTCCCCGAATAGATGCGGATGAAGGTAAGGCTGCCGACGAAGGGATCGTTCATCACCTTGAACGCCAGCGCACTGAACGGCGCATCGTCGGTCGGCGGACGGCTGTCCTTCTCGTCGCTGTCCATCTTGACGCCCTGGACGTCGGGAATGTCGAGCGGCGAAGGCAGATAGTCGACCACGGCGTCGAGCAGGGGCTGGACGCCCTTGTTCTTGAATGCCGAGCCGCAGCAAACCGGTACGAACGACTGGTTCAGCGTGCCCTTGCGGATGCAGGCCTTCAGCGTCGCGACGTCGGGTTCATTGCCTTCGAGATAGGCTTCCATCGCGTCGTCGTCCTGGTCGATCACCAGTTCGATCAGCTCCATGCGATAGCGGGCGGCTTCCTCGGCCAGGTCGGCCGGGATCTCTTCATAGAAGAATTCGGCGCCGAGCGCTTCGTCTTTCCAGATGATAGCGCGGTTTTGGACCAGATCGACCAGACCCTTCAGGTCGGCCTCGAGACCGATCGGAATGTACAGCACGGCCGGCTTGGCACCCAGGCGGTCGATGATCGACTGGACGCAGTACTTGAAGTTCGCGCCGGTGCGGTCGAGCTTGTTGATGAAGCACATCCGCGGAACGCCGTACTTGTCGGCCTGGCGCCATACGGTTTCCGACTGCGGCTCAACGCCCGCGACGCCATCAAAACAGGCGACCGCGCCATCGAGCACGCGCAGCGAACGTTCGACTTCGATGGTGAAGTCGACGTGGCCGGGGGTGTCGATGATATTGATCCGGTGGTCGTTCCAGAAGCAGGTCGTCGCGGCGGACGTGATCGTGATGCCGCGCTCTTGCTCCTGCTCCATCCAGTCCATCGTCGCGGCGCCGTCATGGACTTCGCCGATCTTGTAGGACTTGCCGGTGTAAAACAGGATGCGCTCGGTCGTCGTGGTCTTGCCCGCGTCGATGTGCGCCATGATGCCGATGTTGCGATACATCGAAAGGGGATGGCTACGTGCCATGATGTTAGTGTCCTTCTACCAGCGATAGTGGCTGAACGCGCGGTTGGCGTCGGCCATGCGGTGAGTGTCTTCACGCTTCTTGACCGCGTTGCCGCGGTTGTTGGCAGCGTCGAGCAGTTCGGCCGAAAGACGCGCGCTCATCGTGGTTTCGCTGCGGTTGCGCGCAGCCGTGATAAGCCAGCGGATCGCCAGCGCCTGAGCGCGTTCGGGACGCACTTCCACCGGCACCTGATACGTCGCACCACCAACGCGGCGGCTGCGCACTTCGATCTGCGGCTTCACATTGTTCAGCGCATCGTGGAACAGCTGGATCGGATCGCTCTTGGCGCGCGTTTCCATGGTTTCCATCGCACCGTAAACGATGCTTTCCGCAACCGACTTCTTGCCGTCCATCATGAGGTTGTTCATGAACTTGGACAGGATCTGATCCTTGAACTTGGGATCAGGCAGGATTTCCCGCTTCTCGGGACGACGACGACGTGACATCGCATGAATTCCTTATCTTGGGCCGCGCGAGGCAATCGCGCCGGCCACTGAAAACCAGCCTGAGGGCTTACTTCGGACGCTTGGCGCCGTACTTCGAGCGGCTCTGCTTGCGATCCTTGACGCCCTGGGTATCCAGCACGCCGCGCAGCACGTGATAGCGCACGCCCGGAAGGTCGCGCACACGGCCGCCGCGGATCAGCACAACCGAGTGCTCCTGCAGATTGTGGCCTTCACCCGGGATGTAGGAGATGACCTCGCGCTGGTTGGTCAGGCGGATCTTCGCGACCTTGCGCAGCGCCGAGTTCGGCTTCTTCGGGGTGGTCGTGTAGACGCGGGTGCAGACGCCGCGCTTCTGCGGGTTCTGCTCCATCGCCGGGACCTTGGACTTGGCCTTCTGCGGCTCGCGACCCTTGCGGATCAGCTGATTGATAGTGGGCATTTAAAGACTTCACCTTGCTAAGGGCCTGTGCGGCGCAGGTGAAGGGAAGCCGAATCGCGCAAGCGACGCTGTCGAGGCCATGCCCCGCCGGTCACAAACGCGAGCCGAAAACACTCCACCCGGCTGAAAAGACCGGGTTACTTTGACGGTTTACCTGTGAAAGCAGGCGCCCCGGCAATGTTCAGCTCTATCCGGGGCGTCGTTGAACTTGGCCCTGGAAGAGCGCGCCTTTAGGGGGAATGTTGAACTTGGTCAACCAAGGATGGGCGACGTTGGCTGGCGCCTACAAAGCCGACGCTGGCGATATCTGGCACACCCGCACGGTGGCCCGTAGCACAATGTCGTGCCCGCTCAACGACCGGGCAAGTTTGCAAGGGCGATGCCGGCCAGATTCTGTGCCCGTTTGATGTAGCGAATGTTCGAGCGATCGCGAAGAGGGAGTAGATCGTCCAGGACCCTCAGATGCGCGATCGCCGAGCGTCGGCATTTCACCGCACCGGTGGCCGGGCCAATCACTGCGAGCGCGTCTCCGAGAATGACGAAATCGGAAATTGCCAGCCCCCGGATCAGCCGGGCTGCCTCGATCAAGGCCAGCCATTCCGCGTCCTGGCTGGTGCCAAAGCCCGCATCCAGCCGGACATGTGCCTGCCCGCGAATGACCACGGCCAGCTCCATTCGGCCTGGATTGGGCCGGCAGCCGCCATCGAAGTAGACCTTGATCCGCATCGTTCCCTGCATTCTTGCGCCGTTGCGCTGGCCAGACCGGCAGTCCGGTGGCACGAAGCGGGAATGCCGCGACTGATCCTGCTCAACAAGCCCTTTGGCGTGCTCTGCCAATTTACCGATGATGGCAACGCGTCATCCGCGCGGCCGACGCTTTCCGGACTGATCCCGGTGCCGAACGTCTATCCGGCCGGGCGGCTTGACCGCGACAGCGAGGGCTTGTTGCTGTTGACCGACGATGGCCGGCTGCAGGCGCGCATTGCCGACCCGCGCTTCAAGACGCCCAAGACCTACCTTGTCCAGGTGGAGGGCGAACCCGACGAAGCCAGCTTGGACAAGCTGCGGCGCGGACTGCTCCTGAACGACGGGCCAACCCGCCCTGCCGAAGTCAGGCGGATCGACGCGCCCTCCCTCTGGCCGCGTGACCCTCCGGTCCGCTACCGCAAGAATGTCCCCGATTGCTGGCTCGAACTGACGATCCGGGAAGGGCGCAACCGCCAGGTGCGCCGGATGACCGCTGCGATTGGCCATCCGACCTTGCGCCTCGTGCGGTGGCGCATCGGGGATTGGTCGATCGAGGGTCTGAGCAGCGGCGAATGGCGCGAAATCCAGGTCTGACGCCGCGGTCAGTCTTCGTCGTCGAAAGCCACGCTGCCCTGGTTGCAAAGGGCGAGTAGCAGCGCCGCGCAATCGCCGTTCTCCGCCAGTTCCTGTGGCAGGCACGGGTTGTCCATCGCGCAAAGATCCTGCGCGAACCGGGCCGCAGTTCCCGGACAGTCGAAACACTGGCCATCCACGAACAACAGGATTTCGCCCGTTTCCGCCCGGGTGAAGGCAAAGCGACTGGCGGGATTGCGGGCTATCGGAATTCCCGCAGCGGCCATGGCCAGCACTTCGTCAAGCGTGAGGGGGTGCGGCAGGGCCCAGTCGATCTCGGGATACTTGGGAGCGGTGTTGTACTGCCCGAACCAGCGGGCGAAGCCCTCGGGGTCGCAAAGCTTGTCCAGTGCCAGGCGCTGCAATTCGGCGAGGGCGGCGGCGGTTATCTCGCCGGGGTTAGACTGGACGGCGAGGCCGGGGTCGCCATAACGGATATCGTCTGCCTGCGAATCCAGGACGTGGTCACACCACCGGGAGATCAGTTCGCTGCGGGAAGGCGCGCGAAAGCCGATGGAATAGGTCATGCACCCATCGCCGACGGCCACGCCGTTATGCGCAAGACCGGGAGGAAGGTAGAGGATATCGCCCGCCTCCAGAATCCATTCCTGGCTCGCCTCGAACTGCGCAAGCAAGCGCAGATCCTCGTGCGGCAGCAGGGGCGTTGCTTCATCGCACTCGGTGCCGATCTGCCAAAGCCGCCGGCCGGCTCCCTGCACAAGGAACACGTCGTACTGGTCGAAGTGGGCGCCAACGCCGCCAGCATCATTGGCACAGCTGACCATCACGTCGTCGATGCGCCAACTGGGGATGAAGCGAAACGACTCCAACAGCGCGGCAACATCGGGGCAGTGCTGATCGACGGCCTGGACCAGCAGGGTCCATGGCGTGGCGCCCAGCGCCTGAAACCGGTCTTCCCGGAAAGGCCCATGCTCCAGGCTCAATCCGGCGGGCCCCTGCACGACCAGCCGGGATTCGACACCCTCTTCAAGCGCAAGCCCCGCCAGATCGTCCGGCTCAAGCGGATTGATCCATTCCCGCCACGGACTGCGGATCAGTAGCGGCTCTTTCTGCCAGTGATCGAGCAGGAACCTGGCCGGATCGAAGTCATTAAACTGCATGTAGCCTCGGAAATGTTCGGATACTCCTTGCTCGAAGCCAAGGATTTTTCATTCTCATCATCGCCGACTTGCGCCACCCTAACAAACCATTTTCCTGCCCCCCCCGGCCCTTACCGAGCACCAGCCCTTCCACTTTTGCCGATCTCCCGCCCCAGCCGGACCATCCGCTTGTCGCTAGCAACGCTTCGGCCAAGCACGGGGTCTCAGGGCCGAAACTACGTTGCTTTGCTTAGTTATTCCTTCGGGAATGGAGGATTTTCCGGCCAGAAGCCGGTGGTTTCGGATGCATCCCCGCAACACTCCCTAGGGCGGACTTGCTAGGTATTAACCATGAGCAAAGCAGCCCACACCATCGCCCTGGTCGACGCCGATTTCCGGCGCCGCGCCGCCCTCGCCCACTGTCTTGGGGGGACCGCTCTCCACGTAGAGCCGTTCGAGACGATCGACGAACTGACGCGGCACTGGCCGTCCGGCGGAATCCTGCTGGTGCACGATCAGGGTCCGGCAATCGCCGACCTGTTCGCCACCATGACCGTGACCGGGCGTTGGCTCCCGGTAGTCGGTTTTGCCGAGGCCGCCGATCCGCAGCACATCTCCGATGCGATGTTCGAAGGCGCGGTGGACTATATGTGCTGGCCGTTCGACGCCGAGCAGCTGGCCGAGACGGTTGCCCGTGCGGTCGATCGGGCCGAGCTGGCGGGAAGCGCCCGCCTGCGCGAGGCCATGGCCCGCAGCCGGATCGAGCGCCTTACCCGCCGCGAGCGCGAGGTGCTGGCCGGCGTGGCGGACGGTTTGTCGAATCGCCTGATCGGCCAGAAACTCGACATCAGCCCGCGTACGGTCGAGATTCACCGCGCCAATATGCTGAACAAGATGGGCGCGAGCCACACCTCCGAGGCGATTCGCATCGCCATCGAGGGAGCGCTGGTGCGCTGATTCCGCTAGGTATTTCCACCAATTTTCCCCAGCTTCCGGGTCCCCTGCATTAACCTAGATTGACATGCTGGCACATTGATTGGGTGCAGCGGCGCCATGGCGCGCCGCCGACCTCCTGAACTGCCTGAGGGCTCTGCCGCCGATTGGCGCGTTCTGGCCGACGCCTGCGCGCAAGCTGGCTGGGGGCGATGAAGAGCAGTTGCTGCGGCGTGCTGCGGCCTGCGGTAAGCCCGATCCATCGGCCTCGCTGCGGATCGAGCAGCTGATCGCGACGGGTGCCTGGGAAAGCGCGGCGATCGAATTGCTTCCCGCCGGCACCGCCTACATGCTCTCCTGTAGCCCCGACGGTCACCACATGGCCACCGTGGTGCTGGCCGAGTGGCCCGACGAAGTGAACACTGAGGGGCCGAGCTTCGCGCTGGCGCTGATCGCCGCGCTGATTGAAGCGAAGGCCAGCGTTCCGACATCCTCTACCGCCCTGCTCAACTGATCCGTCACCCGCGTCGGCCCTTGCGCCGTGCGTTGCTTGCCGCCAGAACCGCGCGCAAACAGGAGAGAGCATGGCTGATTATTCCCGCGTAGCCCCCGAACTGCGGTCCGTCCTTGAAGTCTTTCCCGAGATCGACTTCAGCCAGGGCATCGCCCCTCACCGCGATCCGGCCGCCGCCCGCCCGCCGCTGCCGACCCCGCCCGCGCTCGAAGTGGTGCGGCAGGAACAGCGCACGGTGCCAGGCGTCGCTGGCGAGCCCGACGCAGCGGTGCTGCTTTACACTCCGCCAGGCGCAGCTACCGGTTTGCGTCCGGCCGTGCTGCACATCCACGGCGGCGGCTTTGTGATCGGCGATGCGGCTACCTTTGGCGCGCTGTGCCGTGCCACCGCGCTGACGCATGACTGCGTCGTCATCTCGGTTGACTATCGCCTCGCCCCGGAGACCCGCTGGCCCGGGGCGCTCAAGGATTGCTACGCGGCGCTGTGCTGGATGCACGCCAGCGCCGCGGAACTGGGGATCGATCCGGCGCGGATCGTGGTGATGGGCGAGAGCGCCGGTGGCGGACACGCCGCCGCGCTGGCACTGCACGCGCGCGAACAGGGCGGACCGGCGATCTGCTTCCTGCTGATGGACGCACCGATGCTGGACGATCGCACCGGCACCACCAGCGATCCGCACCCTCATGTCGGTCACTTCATCTGGACGCCGGAGATGAACCGCTTCGGCTGGACGTCGCTGCTCGGCGTCGAGGCGGGCGGGCCGGATGTCCCGGCCGCGGCGGTTCCGGCCCGTGCGCAGGATCTTTCGGGCTTGCCGCCGACTTTCATCTCGGTCGGCGCGCTCGATCTGTTCCTCGAGGAAGACATCGAATGGGTTCGCCGGCTAACCCGCGCCGGCGTTGCGGCCGAACTGCACGTCATTCCCGGAGCCTATCACGGCTTCGGCTTCGCCGCGAGCGCGCCTCAGGTCGAGCAAGTCTCGCAGCTCCGGACCGCCGCACTGAACCGGGTCTTCTCCGCGCAGAGCGGCTGACGACGCCGCGCCGCTTGCCAAGCGTCGCGGGCTCGTTATCAATCGTTACAAAATAGACGGAGATGGAATCATGAAAGTAGCAGTCCTGGGCGCCAGCGGCCGAGCCGGATCGGAAATCACTGCCGAACTCGCCGCACGCGGCCATGAAGTCATTGCCATCGCGCGCAAGCCGGGAGCAATCAAGCCCGCGCCGGGCGTGACCGCCGTGGCCGGCGATGCTGAAGATCCCGCAGCGCTGGCCGGCCTGATCAAGCACGCGGACGCCGTGATCAGCGCGCTGCACTTCAATGTCCCCGCCGAGACGCTGCTTTCCGCGCTCAAGGCGGCCGGGGTGAACCGCCTGCTCGTCACCGGCGGTGCCGCCAGCCTCGAGGTGGCGCCCGGCAAGACCCTGTTCGAGACGCTTGATCTCCCTGACGAATGGAAACCGGCAATCCTGGGCGGTATCAAGTTCCTCAAGGACCTGAGGAACGAGACGGAAATCGACTGGACCTTCTTCTCTCCCGCAGCGCTGATCGAGGTCGGCCCACGCACCGGCACATTCCGGCTGGGCGGTGACCAGCTGGTCACCAACGACCAGGGCGAGAGCAAGATCAGCTTTGCCGACTTTGCCATCGCCATGGTCGACGAGCTGGAACAGCACCGCCATTCGCGGGCGCGCTTCACCATCGCTTACTGACGCTTTGACGGGGAGCGGGACTGTGGAACAGCTATCGGGCAAGGTCGCCTTCGTTACCGGCGGGGCCAACGGGATCGGCTTCGGCATGATCCGCGCCTTCCTTGAGGAAGGCATGAAGGTCGTCGTGGCCGACTGGAATGCGGACCACATCGAAAAGGCGCGCGGGCTGCTGAAAGGCAGCAACAGCGCCTACTTCGTCCGCACCAACGTGGCTGACCGGACCGATCTTGCTGCCGCAGTCGCCGAAGCGATCGACGCTTTCGGGCGGATCCACGTGCTGTGCAACAACGCCGGGGTAAACGGCGGCGGATTGGCCGACGATCCCGAGTTCGAGAGCTGGGACAAGGCCATGGCGGTCAACCTCGGCGGGGTGATCAACGGCACCAAGTTGATTGTGCCGATCATCAAGCGCCAGGGCGAAGGCGGGCACGTGGTCAACACTTCGTCAATGGCCGGGATCGTGCCGCTGCCCGGTCTCGCGGCTTATTCCACTGCCAAATATGCCGTGCGCGGCTTCACCGAGAGCCTGCGGATGCAGCTGGCCCCGCTTGGCATCGGGGTGTCCTGCCTGTTCCCCGGCGCGACCCGCACCGGGATGCTGTTTCCGCCCGAGGACCAGCCCGAGACCGATTTCCACGAGGCCGAGGCCAGCGATTTCCAGAAGGCCCTGTGGGACGCCGCGCGCGATGCCATCGATCCGCTCGACACTGGCCGAGCCGTTGTCGCCGCGATCAGGGAAAACCGCTTCCACATCTTTACCAACCGCGAGTTTCTGCCCGAAGTGATCGAGCGCAATCGCGAAATGGAAGCCGCCTTCCCCGATCAGGATCCGCCGGCCGGCCGCGCCAGGTTTGAACAGTTAAGGGCCGAGCTGGCGAAAAACCTGCTGGCTACCGGCAATCGCCCGGTCACCAAGGGCGATGCAGGCACCTTCGGTCTCGATTTTACGACCACCACCGCGGATTGAGGATCAGAGCGCGGGTTTTTCCGCCTCGGGGCCCGCTAGTCCTCTGCGGCGCGCGCCATAAGATCCATGAAATCGCGCGCGGTGTCGCGGTCCGCCGGGTCCTCGAAGGCCACGTCGAGGTCCGGCGCCGCGCCAAGCAGGTACATCAGCGTCCACAGCGCGAAGCGCCGACCCCGGTCTGCCTCCATGCCGAAATCGACCTGCATCTGCTCGATTCCCGCAACCAGTGCACCCGGCGCGATTTCGGCGATATCGGCGGTGGCGAAGTAGCGGCGCATCTGGTCATCGAAGTCCATCTGCCCGACCTGGGCCGATTCCCATTGTGCTGCAAGCGCGAAAAGCCTATCAACGCAGCATGACGGCGGGCCACTGCCCGCTCGCGGCCGCAATGGCTGCCCTCAACCCAGCCGAAAGACTATGACCTTTCAGACCCCGTTTACTCTGCTCGGCGAAGCACTCGCCGCGCGCGGCTATGCCGAACCCACCGCCGTCCAGGCCGCCGTGCTCGAACCCGAAGCGCTGGGGCGCGACCTTGTGGTCTCCGCCCAGACCGGTTCCGGCAAGACCGTCGCTTTCGGTCTCGCCATGGCTCCCGAGTTGCTCTCCGCGGAAGGAACCGCACGGGCTACCTCGGCGCCGCTGGCCCTGGTGATCGCACCCACGCGTGAACTGGCGCTGCAAGTCAGCCGCGAGCTTGCCTGGCTGTATGAGACAACCGGCGTGCGCGTTGCGACATGCGTCGGCGGGATGGATGCCTCGCGCGAACGGCGTGCGCTGGCACACGGCGCGCATATCGTCGTCGGCACCCCGGGACGCCTGCGCGACCACCTCGAACGCGGCGCGCTCGATCTGCGCGGCATTGCCGCCGCCGTGCTCGACGAAGCGGACGAGATGCTCGACATGGGCTTTCGCGAGGACCTCGAGGAATTGCTCGACGCCACGCCCGAAACCCGTCGGACCCTGTTGTTCTCGGCGACCATGCCCAAGCCGATCGTCGCGTTGGCCCGGCGCTATCAGCGCGATGCGCTGCGCATTTCGAGTGCCGCTTCCGAGCAAGGCCATGGCGACATCGCCTATCAGGCCATGGCAATCGCCCCGGCCGACATCGAGAACGCCGTAGTCAACGTGCTGCGCTTCCACGAAGCGGAAACGGCCATGCTGTTTTGCGCCACGCGCGACAATGTCCGCCATCTTCACGCCAGTTTGACCGAACGCGGGTTTGCCGTGGTCGCCCTTTCCGGTGAGCACAGCCAGAACGAACGCAATCACGCCTTGCAGGCACTGCGCGACCGGCGCGCCCGGGTCTGCGTGGCCACCGACGTGGCAGCGCGAGGGATCGATCTTCCCGGGCTGTCGCTGGTGGTTCACGTGGAAGTTCCGCGCGATGCCGAAACGCTGCAGCACCGCTCGGGCCGCACCGGACGCGCCGGACGCAAGGGCACCGCGATTCTGCTGGTTCCGTTCCCGCGTCGCCGCCGGGTCGAGATGATGCTGCGCAGCGCGCGTATTGCCGCCGAATGGCTCGGACCGCCGTCGGCCGCCGAAATCCGCGCCGCAGACAGCGAACGGTTGCTGACCGCCCTGCTCGCCCCGGTCGAACCGCGCGAGGGTGACAGCGATGTCGCCGCCCGCCTGATCGCCGAACGCAGCATCGAGGATATCGCGGTGGCGCTGGTCCAGGCGCACCGGGCGAGACTGCCCGATCCCGAGGAACTGCTCGCAGGGGAGGCTGCTGCCCAGCCACCGCAACAAGGCCCGCGTCCAGGGTTCGAAGGCAGCGCCTGGTTCCGGCTTAATGTCGGCCGCAGCCAGAACGCCGATCCACGCTGGATCCTGCCGCTGCTGTGCCGCCGCGGGCATGTCAGCCGCAGCGAGATCGGTGCAATCCGCATCACCGGCAGCGAGACGATGTTCGAAGTTCCCGGCGCGATCGCCGCCCGCTTCCTCGCAGCAGTCCAGCGCACCGCCGGCGATGACGACGGGGTCGAGATCGAGCCGATGGCAAACGGCCCCACCGGCCACCAGGGCAAGCCGGCACGGCGTCCCGGTCCGCCGCCGCGCAAGAAGTTCAATCATCGCAAGGGCTCGGGCCCCCGCACCGGCTGAACCGGCGTAGCGGCCTCGCCGCTGCCTGCCAGATGAACGGTTAGACCACAGGATTTTCCTGGGTTCCGGCGTGGGCTCAGCTTTGGTGTGACGGTTTTGCTGCCGCACCCGATCGGGCGGCGACGTCGCAGGCGCATATCGCGCAGGTAGGATCGGGGAAGCGATCCGGGCCGGCCTGCCGCGCCGCAGCGCTGGCTTGGTCCGGCCTAATCAGGTTTAGTTGAAAGTAGCCGGCGGAGTTTCCGCTTCAAGCCGTTCGGCCGCCTGGCGATCCTCGCGCTCGATACGGGCCTTTTCGCGTTCGCCGGCAATCTCCAGCGCGCGGTCAGCCATTTCGCGCCATGCCGCTTCGGACCGCAGCGCTCTCTCTCGCACGTTAACCAGCAACGCGGAACTGGCCTGCGTCGCGGCTTCCTCGGCACGAGCCATGAGGAATTCGTAGCTAAGAGTCATGGGCAAGCGTCCTTGTCGGGGGGGACAGTGGCGCCCCCCGGCCCGTCAGAGACGGCCAGGGGGCGCCACTTGGTCGATCAGGCAGCGCTCAGATTGACTGCGCTGGCCTTGCCGTTGCGGCCGGTCTCGACTTCGTAGTTGAGACGCTGGTCCTTGTTGAGCGTCGACATACCTGCAGCCTGAACGGCAGAGATGTGCACGAAGCTGTCGGCCGAGCCATCGTCGGGCTGGATAAAGCCATAGCCCTTGTCATCGTTGAAGAATTTTACGGTTCCGATAGTCATAGTCGCTTCCTTTCAAGAAACGGTCTGAGCCGGCCCACGGAAGTGCGGGCCGGTGGTCGTGCGTCAAGTCGTCAATTGAAAGGAGTTCGTATTCAAGTCGAAAAAACCGGAATGTTCCGATTTTTACGCCAGGCGTCGATACCCGCCGAAATTCAACGAGAGCAGGATTTGCATTGGACCTTTTCGCTGCTTTATGCAAGCGTTTCGGTGTTTGCGCGAATTTGCGCGCTGTTCAGGAATTGCGCCCGGCTCCAGGCGCAGGCCGCGGCCGCGCCCAGTCCGTGCTGGAAGTCGCTGATGCGCCCTGCGATCCGCGAGGCCGCAGCCAGCCGCGCAACCCGTTCGCTGTCGCTGTCGGCCACTTCGGCGCGCATGAGCGAACGCTGGTGCGCGGTGTATTCGTGGTTCAGGTCCATGTCGGAACTCCTGGGCGGCGGCCATGCGGGAGCACGGCCGTTGGGAAAGTGGTGGTCAATCGACCATCGTTGCAACCAGTCGTCGCAATTCGGGCGTCGGGATCATGCCCGCTGTAGACATGCGATCCATTGCCGTGCGGGCATAAGCAGCATCGCGGCGCAGGGAGTGTGAGGGGTGCGGCAGGCCGCGGGTGGTCTTGTAAGTCATAGTCTGTATTCGGCGGATCTGTTCCGCCGCCTCTTCTTCATTTCATCGCCGGAGCCGCGACTGGCGGCATCGCCGGGACCTTCCCCGGGTGCGCAATCGCGGAACGACGAAGCGCCAATATGGCGCGTGATCGGCTCTCGCCCAGGGAGAATACTCGGATTTCGGCCGATCTCCGGCCGGTGCAACGATTGTCCGTCGTCACAACTGTAAAGCGCGGTATAAAAATGGGCCATTCCCCGGTTTAAAAAGGGGCCAGTCGTTGCAAACAAAAAGCCTCGATCGAGGCAGGGGCGTAATCGGCGTCGGGGAAGCGGCTGTAGCGTAGCGGAAGCCGATTTCCC
>CANJBY010000020.1 GCA_947472735.1 Sphingomonadaceae bacterium
GAGGTGTCAGGGGAATCGCCCGCGGCGAACCCCTTGCGCAACCTGCTGTAGGATGCCGGGGCGGACCGAGGTCAGCCCATCGGCAGTTCAGGACTGGACTGGCAAGCCCAGCACCTTGGCAGGATTGGCGCGGAACAGCAGGTTGAGTTCGGCCTCGCTGAAGCCGGCTTCGCGAAGAATGCGGATCGCCTTGACCATGGCATCGGGATGGTTCGGCGTGCCGATCAATCCGCTGTCCGTCGAAACGATGCAGTGCTGCGCGCCCAGGGTGCGGATCGTGTTGATCGCGGCCGCCTTTCCGGGCCCGAGCAGTTCTGACACAACCACTTCGGCATAGGCACCCATGCCGGTGACCTGCTTGAGCTGGTCCATGGTCGGGTCGGTGAACATCGGTCCGAGGCCAGGATGGGTGATGATGATCCCTTCGATCCCGCGGCGGCGTGCCTCGGAAACGATCTGGACCATCTCGGCCGGGCTGACATGCCCGGTAGCCAGGGTCAGCTTGTACTTGGCGATCAGGTCCAGCACTTCGAACACGGTCGGCAGCAGCCGGCCGTTGCGCGAGACGACCACGTAGGGCCGGGTTTCCTTGAGGAACTTCACTTCCTTCTCGGAATCGTGGGTGGGCATCCACACGACCTTGCCGAAGCGGCCCTCCACTTCGGCGAAATAGCGCACCGCCTGTGGATTGATCCCGCCTTCGGGGACATTGAGGACCAGGCCGCCGTACACCTCGAGACCCGGGACGTCGCCATGCTTGCGGATCAGGTAGGCCAGGCCCGCAGATTCGCTCCAGTGGTTCTTGATGACGATCCCGCGCATGCCGCGCTGCTGCGCGAGCTTGGCGATCTCGAAGGCATCCCACTGCCGGTCATAGGCATCAGGGCCGAAATGCGAATGGATGTCGATCGCGCCCTTGAGCAGCGGATCGTCAAGGTGTTCGTCCACCGAATTCTTGGTGAACTTGCCGCGATAGGACAGCCAGTGGCTTTCGCTGAGGTTCTTCGATGGTGCCACGATCGAATTGATCATCGGCGCCCAGGTGACCTTTGCCGCACCGGCCGCACTGCTTCCTGCTGCCGAAAGCGACGAGCCTACGGCCGCGACCAGCGCCAGCCCGGTGAACCCTGCCAATACCGTCTTGATGCCTACGCGTTTCATTCCGTCCTACTCCGCTATTGTGCTGCGCCATTGCGCCTGCCGGTTCATGTGTGGCCGTTGCAGTGCATTCCGCAACTCTTTTTGCCGTTCCCGGCGAGCATGACCGCGCCAGAGCGGCAGGAATAGCGCGTTGACACGGTGAGGTCGCCCACATATTTATCATGTTATCTTTTTGTGGCGATGGCCGCGAAACGTCACGCAACGGCGAAAACGCCACCAGTGGTTGGGAGAGCCCCGCGATGCGGTCAGCTTCCGGTAAAGCGGCGCTGCGCCGCCGCGCCTTTTTCCCGGCATCCTGGAACACCGATCGGGATCGGCTCCAACCGCTGTCCAATGCGGGGGCCTTGGGAAGGATGGCACGTTGAGCGAAGCAAACACAAGCGAAGCGCCGCAAGCACTGCCGAGCAAACCTGAATCTGCGGGCTTTACCGGTTGGTACACCGTGGTGATGACCGCGCTGGTCGCAATCATGTCCCAGATCGACCGCGGCGTGCTGGCCCTGTTCGTTCAGCCGATGAAACGCGATTTTCATCTGACCGATACGCAAGTCAGCTTCCTGCTCGGCGGCGCCTTTACCCTGTTCTACGTGGTAGGCGGCTCGCCGATCTCGCGCATGGCAGATCGGGGCATTCGCAAGCGGGTGATCTCGGGATGCCTGGCAGTGTGGAGCGCGGCGACGGCGCTATGCGGCCTGGCCCAAGGCTACTGGGGCTTCTTTGCCTCCCGCGCGGTAATCGGCGCGGCCGAGGCAGGCTGCGGACCGGCCAGCTTGTCGATGATCGGGGATGCGATCCCGCGCCAGAAACTGCCGCGCGCTTATGCCATCTATAACGCCGGGTTCCTCGGCGGTGGAGCGCTCTCCTTGGTGGTGGGCGGCATCCTGCTGGGAGCCCTGGCGCATATCCCGCCAACGCACATCGCCGGCATCGGCACGGTCTATTACTGGCAGTGGGTCTTCGTGATCCTTGGCATCCCTGGATTTCTGATCGCCCTCGTCTTCCTGCTCACGGTGCGCGAACCCGTGCGCAAAGGCGCGGTGAAGGAGGGCGGATATCCCCTCAAGGAAGTGTTGGGCTATGTCATCAGCCAGCGGGCGATGCACTGGCCGCTGATCGCCGGCGTGCTGTGCATGGGTTTCCAGACCTATGGCCTGATCGCATGGATGCCCGCCTTTTACGAGCGCACGTATGGCTGGGGCCCTGAAAAGGTCGGACCGCTGCTGGGCTCGATCACTCTCGTCACGGGCACGATCGGCCTGTTCGCCGGCGCGCGGCTGGCGGAGGTTCTGGGCAAGCGTTACGACGATGCCAACCTGCGCGTGCTGTGGCTCGCCCAGACCCTGCCGATCCCGCTGTTCGTCGCCGCGCCGCTGATGCCCAATCCCTGGCTGGCGCTGGGCCTCAACGCTATCGGCGGGACTTTCTTCACCCTCGGAGCGGCCGGCTACAATGCGGCAATCAATGTCTCGACGCCCAACGCGATGCGCAGCCAGATCAATGTGATGTACTTCATCCTGCAGAATGCCATCGCCGGATCACTCGGGCCGACGCTGGTGGCTTTGTTTACGGACTATGTCGCCCATTCGGAAAATGATCTGCGGTATGTAATAGCGGGATTCCGTTTGGTATTGGGACCGCTCACGGCATACGCCCTATACAAGGCGCTCGCCCCTTATGCGCAGGTCTATCGCCAGTGCGTTGCGGAGGGCGTGTAGAAGAAGATTTCGGGATCGCGGCATGGTGCCGCGGAGAGCTTGCGAGGAAGACATGGCTACCAAGTGGAATGATGCAATCGACCCTGCGCTGATGGAGCGCATCAACGGACTTATGGTCGGCGCAGTGGACCTGCATTGCCATTCCGGCCCGTCAGTCATGCCGCGTTGCTTCAACCACATCGAAGCGATGACCGAAGCCGCCGAAGCCGGCTTCAAGGCCATGCTGATCAAGGACCACTACTATTCGGCCACGCCGATTACCGAGATGCTCAATGTAACGCACGGACACCTGGGCATCACGCTGTTTTCGGGCGTGCCGCTGAACAATTCGCTCGGCGGGTTTAACAAGCATGCGGTGGATCACGGCATCGCGCTGGGCGCAAAGCTGGTTTGGATGCCGACATTCTCGTCGCGCAACCACATCGATTCCGATCACGGAATCAAGGCCGGCTTCCCGCACACCTCGAAGAAGATGATCCCGTTCGATCCGCTCACCCCGATCGACGACAACGGCGAGGTCAAGGACGAGGTCAAGGTGATCCTCGACATGATCGCCGAGCATGACATCATTCTGTCCGGCGGGCATCTGCACGCCACCGAGATCATCAAGGTGTTCGAAGAAGCGAAGAAGCGCGGTGTGAAGCGCCTGCTGGTCAATCACCCGACCTTCATCATCAACGCGACGCATGATCACTTGCGCCACCTGGTGTCGATCGGCGCCTACATCGAGCACTCGTTCTGCATGTACATCAAGATGTCGCGCAAAGAGAAGGCGATGTTCCCGCCCGAGGAACTGCACGAGCTGATCCAGGTCGTCGGCGTGGACCGCACGATCCTCGCCTCGGATCTCGGCCAGGCCAACAACGACCACCCGGTCGATGGCTTCCGCAACGTGATCAACACCTGCATGAAGCTGGGCTGGTCGGATGCAGACATCAAGCAGATGATCTCGACCAACCCGCTTGCCCTGCTCGGTATGGACTGAACGCCATTCCGTAAAACAACGCGCTGAAACGGGGGAGCGACACGATGGCGGACCAGACCGACGAGGCCGGGACGCCACCACTCGCTCCACCCGTTCAGCAAGCCGGCTTCAAGGGCTGGTACGCGGTGGTCATGATGGCCGTCGTGGTCATGCTTGCTCAGGTCGATCGCAACATCATCTCGCTGATGGTCCAGCCGATGAAGCGCGACCTGGGCTTGTCCGACACCCAGATCGGTTTGCTCACCGGGCTCGCTTTTTCGGTCACATATGCGCTGATCGGCCCGCCGGTGGCCCGCTTCGCGGATCGGGGCTTCCGCAAGCCGGTGGTGATCGCCAGCCTCGCAATCTGGAGCGTCGCCACCTCGCTGTGCGGGATGGCGCAAAATTTCTGGCAATATTTTCTGGGTCGCGCGGTGATCGGAGGGGCAGAGTCCGGCAGCAGCCCGGCCTCGCTGTCGATGATTGCCGACGTTGTGCCGCGCGACAAACTTCCGCGCGCCTATGCGATCTACGTCACCGGCTTCGTCGCCGGCGGGGCGATCGCGATGACGGCCGGCGGCCTGCTGCTGGGCGCGCTGGAAGGTATGGAGCCGTTGCACGTGGCCGGAATCGGCCTGATCCGCGACTGGCAGTTGGTGATGATCCTGCTCGGCTTGCCGGGGTTGCTCGTCGCCGCCCTGATTGCGGTTACGGTCCCCGAACCGCAGCGCCGCGCCGGGCACAAGCCCAAGGGCTATCCGCTGCGCGAGGTGTTCGGTTTCCTGATTGCCAACCGCCGGATGCATGGCCCGATGCTGGCCGCCTCTCTGCTCAACTCCATGCAAAGCTTCGGCACCGTCGCCTGGATGACCGCCTTTTACGAGCGGACCTATGGCTGGGGACCAGCGAAGGCCGGGCCGATCCTGGGACCGACCAACATGGCGATGAGCCTGGTCGGGCTATTCGTCGGGGCCTGGCTGGCGGAACGGCTGGGCAAGACGCGCGACGATGCCAACCTGCGGGTTATGTTTCTGGCCAATTCGCTCAGCGTGCCGTTTCTCATCATGTCGCCGCTGATGCCGGGGCCTTGGCTGGCGGTAGGGCTGGGGGCACTGGGCAACGGCGTGGCCGCGATGGCCGGAGCGGGCTACAATTCCTCGCTGCAGGTGGCGACGCCGAACGCGATGCGCGGGCAGATCAACGCCTTGTACCTGTTCGTGATCGCCGCAGTCGGCGGCACGCTGGGCCCGCTGCTGATCGGCATGCTGACCGACTTCGTGGCCGGGCGCGAGGAGTACCTGCGCTATGTCCTGGTCGGCTTCCGTCTGGTGCTCGCTCCGCTTGATGCATACCTGCTGTGGATGGCCATCCGTCCCTATGGCAAGGCCGTGCGTGAACGGGTCTTGGCCGGCGATTAGTCCTCCCATCAAAGGGATTTGCAGGCTTGTCTGAAGTGGAACTTAGCGCTCCAGGCGCACCTCTAGCGGCACAACCGGCGATCCCACGCGGCTGGTACACGGTCTGGATGCTCACCTTGATGTCGGCGCTCGGTCAGATCGACGCCGGGGTGCTTTCGCTGCTGGTCCAGCCGATCAAGCGCGACCTTTCCTTGTCCGATACCCAGATCAGCTTGCTGCTCGGCATAGCCTTCACCATTCCCTATGCGATTGCCGGACCGCCGATGTCACGGATCGCCGATGGCGGCTGGCGCAAGGCAGTGATCGCCGGCAGCCTTGCCGTGTGGAGCCTGGCTACTGGCCTGTGCACCCTGGCGCAAAGCTTCTGGGCCTTCTTCGCTTCGCGCGCAGCTATCGGCGCAGCGGAGTCGGCCAGCGCGCCGGCCAGCTTCTCGATGGTCGCCGATGCGGTGGAGCCGCGTCACTTGCCGCGCGCCTATGCGCTGTTCATCGCGGGCCGCCTCGGCGGCGGAGCGCTGTCGCTGATGCTCGGCGGCTGGCTGCTGGGTTATCTTGCCGGGTTCGACACCGTGACCATCCCCGGCTTTGGTCCGGTGCATAGCTGGCAGATGCTGTTTGCCATGGTTGGCGCACCGGGTTTGCTGCTGGCGCTGGTGATCGCGCTGACCGTGCCGAACCCGAGCCGCCAGTCCGGTCCGGGACCCCAGAAGTATCCTGTGCGCGAGGTCTTCGGCTTCGTCCGCACCAACGGGTCGATGCACCTGCCGTTGCTCGGCGCGGTGCTGGTAGGTTCGATCCAGTGTTATGGCTCGATCGCTTGGACCCCGGCCTTCTATGAGCGCACTTATGGCTGGACCCCGGCCACGGCGGGGCCGCTGCTCGGCATGGTTGGTCTGGTCAGCGCGGCAGGCGGCTTGTTTATCGGAGCCCGGATCGCCGAATGGCTGGCGTTGCGGCGCGACGATGCGAACTTGCGGGTGATGTGCTTCTCGCACTTGTTCGCCGTGCCGTTCATGGTGCTTTCGCCGCTCATGCCCAGCCCCTGGCTGGCGCTTGGCGTGGGTGCGGTCGGCGGAGTTATCGGCACGATGGGCGGCCCGGCCTACAATTCCGCGCTGCAACTCTCCACGCCCAACGCGATGCGCAGCCAGGTCAATGCGATGTACCTGTTCACCATGGGCGCGATTGGCGGGGCGATCGGGCCGACCCTGATCGCGCTGATCACGGATTTTGTCGCCGGGTCCGAAGCGGATCTGCGCTATGTGCTGGTGGGCACGCGGCTGGCGTTGGGCCCGCTGGATGCATTCCTGATCTGGAAAGCCGTTGCCCCTTATGCCCGCGCTTACCGTGCGCGGCGGGCTGCCGGAGAATAGCCTAGCGGACTTGCCGGCCCTCGACCGGGAAGACCGGATCGGTCCAGCCGTGCGACGAAGCGTAGCCGGGCGTTACAAGACTGTCGACGAAAGCCTCGTCCTCGGGTCCAAGCACTACGTCCAGAGCCTCAAGGTAGCTGTCCCACTGCTCTTCGGTGCGCGGGCCGACAATTGCAGAGCTGACGAAGCGGTTCTTCAGCACCCATGCGATAGCAAAGGCCACCGTGCTCATGCCTCGCGCCGCAGCATGACCCTCGACCGCCTGCGCAATATGCAGCGATTCATCGCGCCATTCGGTCTGCTGGATCCGCCGATCCCCGCGCGCGGCACGCGATCCTTCGGGCGGGGCGACACCGGGCTTGTACTTTCCGCTCAACACGCCGCGTGCGAGCGGGCTGTAAGGCACCACGCCGAGGCCGTAATGTCCGGCGGCCGGAAGTTGCTCCACTTCCCCCAGGCGGTTGACCATATTGTACAGCGGTTGGCTGGCCACCGGCCGGTCCATCCCGAGCGAGTCAGCGATCCGGCAGACTTCAGCGATCCGCCACCCTTTGAAATTGGACACGCCATAGTAACGCAGCTTGCCGGCCGCGATCAGATCATCCAGCGCCCGCAGCCCCTCATCGAGCGGAGCTTCGAGGTCGGCCTTGTGGAAATAGATCAGGTCGATGAAATCCGTGTCCAGCCGCCTGAGGCTTGCCTCGACAGCCTGGATGATATACTTGCGCGATTGTCCGCCTTGGTTCGGCCCAGGTCCGGTAGCGATCGAGAACTTCGACGCCAGCACCCAGTGGTCGCGCTGCGCCTTGATAGCGCGGCCGACGTATTCCTCGGACCGGCCCTGGGCATAGCCATCGGCGGTATCAATGAAATTGACCCCTTGTTCCCGGGCCTTGTCGATAATGCGCTGGGTGGTCGTCTCGTCGGTGACATCGCCGAACATCATCGCACCGAGACACAGCTGGGAGACCTTGAGGGCACTGCGGCCCAGATAGTTGTATTGCATCAAGATCTCCCCGCCTGCGTTCAGGACTTCATCAGGGTATTGAACCCGCCAAGCTGCTTCATCGCTGCGCCGCGCATGAAGCCCCAGTCATTGCCGACCATCAGGCCGGTCACGCCCAGGTCCTTCATCGCCTTGGCATCGTCGGATTCCATGTCATGTGTCACGGCGCACAGTGCCTTGCCGTTGCGCAGGACGGATTCGGCGATGATCTTAGCCGCTTCGGCCACGGTCGGCTTGGTGCCCTGCACGTTGCTGAGCGAGAGGCCCAGATCGCCCCGGCCCATGAAGAACGCGTCAATGCCATCAACTGCGGTGATCTCGTCGATCCGCTCGATCGCGTCGGCATCCTCGATCATCGCGATAACCGCGGTGGTCGCATCCGAGAAATCGTAGTGCGCCTCGATCCCGCCCGGACGGGCGCCATAATCGCCGCTGCGGGCGATGCCCGAACCCCGGGTGCCGCCACGATAGCGCGACCACGAGGCCAGCTCGCGCGCTTTCTCGGCAGAGTTGCAATGCGGCATCATGATGCCGATCGCACCATCATCCAGCATCGACAGAACGCTGGCCGCGTCGGGGCGCGAAATGCGCACGATGCTGGCTATGTCATAGGCCTTGGCCGCCAGGATACCCATGCCCAGCTGGTCGCGCGACCAGGGCGAATGCTCTTCATCAAGCATCACGAAGTCGTAGCCGATCGAACCGAAAATCTCGGTCGAGTGCGGCCCGGGAAACTTGAGGAACGAGCCGATCAGCGGTTCGCGGTTAATCAGGCGCTTGCGAAACTCGCGCTGGCCGGGGCGTTGTGCAGGTGCATTCATGGTCGTGCGGTGCCTTTCTTTGTTGTTTTCGGGCAGCAGGCGATGTGTGGGCCGCCTGTCTGGTTCGTGCAATTGGTTTGCCTAAGCGGCTTGCTTCGGACGGCACGGGATTTTCATCTGCGGCTTTTGCCCGCCGCCATTTTCGCGCGCGGGTCCGGCTATCGTACAAGGCCATCCTTCCCAAGCGACACCGTCTTTCCGAGCGGTTGCGCCAAACATATACATGATAATTATTTTCCCACCCCCCAGGTGTCAACGCGAAGTCGAAGCCGAGTCGCAAGTTGGCGAAGGAGTCTCGCCGCCGGGCCGGTGCGTCAAGTCCCAAGCGGTTTGCCGGCATTCGCTGTTGACATGCTCGGGGGTGGGACACGGCAGGATATGGACAGGGGCGGCACCTGCGCGTTATGTCGACGGACCTGCAATGGACTTAGTCCGCAGGTCAACCGTGAGGGGGCGAGCATTAGCGAAATCCGGAAGCTTCCACCGTTTGAGGTCTCGCTCGGAGCAACCCTGCTCGGCGCGAAGGAAGCCGTCATTGCTCCGCTCCGGACGATCCTGCGCGAATACAACGTGACCGAGCCGCAGTGGCGCGTGATGCGCGTAATCAACGATCGCGGGCTGACCGATGCCACCGGCCTGGCCGAGACCAGCCTGCTGCGCGCGCCCAGCGTGACGCGGATCCTGAAGGAACTGGAAGAGCGCAAGCTGATCATCCGCAAGACCGACCCTGATGACCGGCGCCGGATGTTGGTAGCTCTGTCCGAAACCGGGCAGGCATTCGTCCAGGAAACCGCCGGTCGCATGGTCCGGCTGCTCAATGCCTATTCGGAGCGCTTCGGCTCCGACCGGCTGGATGCTCTGGCAAACGAACTGCGGGCCTTGTCCGATTCCCTCGAAGGGCTTCAGTAACTTCAGACCGGCACAAACACCGCTCGGCCCCGGAAGCGTAGGGTGAAACGCTCTTGTTGCAAACTGCTTATCATGTTAAGTGCCGGGTACGGGATGAGGCGGTAAGGGAACGAGCAAGCATGCCAATGATCGAGATGCCGGTGCGCCCCGAGCGGCCGGAACTGCTGGCCGCCAGCGACGAGCAGATCGAGGCCATGCTCGAGCACGCCGATCCCATGGCTCTGCGCGGCTTGCTCTACATGCTGACCGGCGATTCCGAGGTCGAAGCAATGGAGCTCAAGAAGTTCCGGTTCGGTCGGGTCGAAGCCATGGCGCCAGCCAGCGACGAGGCTGTCGCGATGTTGCGCCGCAAGGCTGCCGACTTCCTCAAGGCCTACCGCGATGCCGGGGCCGGCCCGATCGACTATGGCAGCAAGGACAATGTCGCCCGCAGCCTGGACCTGACCGTGGGCGATTACATCATGGACCCGGCGCGCGACCTGATGGTCGAGGAAACTGCGCTCGATCCCTGGTGCCGCTCGCTCAAATGGCAGGCCGAACCCGATCCGGAACAGCTGACCGGCTTCAAGGTGCTGATCATCGGCGCGGCGATGGGCGGGCTCAACGCCGCCTTGCAGCTCAAGCGCGCGGGCATCCCGTTCCACATCCTTGAAAAGAACGATGAGGTGGGCGGAACCTGGTACGAGAACCATTATCCCGGGGCGCGCGTCGATACGCCGAGCCGGGGTTATACCAACCTCTTCGCGGTCGATTTCCCCTATCCCCGGCCCTTCGGCACCAACCGCGAATGCCAGAAGGTTTTCGAGTGGACCTCGCACCATTTCGGGCTGCGGGATTCGATCAGCTTCAATACGGAAGTGCGCAAGCTTACCTGGGACGAAGCAGCCGGCGAATGGGAGGTGGTCAGCCACGGTCCGGGCGGCGAGAAGGTTGAGCGGGCGAATGCCGTAATCAGTGCGGTCGGCCTGTTGGCCCGGCCTGCCGTGCCGGACTTTCCCGGCATGGACGAATTCCAGGGCAAGCTCTGGCACACTGCTCGCTGGCCGAACGAAGCAGACCTTCGGGGCAAGCGGGTGGCGGTGATCGGCACTGGCTGCACCGGTTACCAGATGATCCCCGCACTGGAGAAAATCGAAGGCATCCAGCTCACCGTATTCCAGCGCACGCCGCAGTGGATCTTCCCGATCCCCGGCTACCTCTCCAGCACCAAGCCCGAATTGATGTGGCTTGACCGCAACTTCCCCTATTTCTCGAACTTCCTGCGGTTCAAGACGATCTACGGATCGGGCCCGGACTTCGTGAAGATGTTCGACATCGATCCCGACTTCAAGGATCCCTACTCCGTCAGCCAGGCCGGCGCCGAAGCGCGCGAGCGGGCGATCGAGTTCCTCGAGAGCAAGCTCAAGGACCCCGAACTGGTCAAGATTATGACCCCGCCGCATCCCTGCTGGTCGGCGCGGCCGGTGGTGGTCGACCCGGAGGACTGCGTGCTCGACGCGATCCAGAAGGATCACGTCACGCTGGTGCCGCACGGGATCGAGCGACTCACCCCCAACGGACTGATCGCCGCCGACGGCAGCGAGCACGAATTCGACGTGATCGTCTGCGCCACCGGCTTCAAGGCTCACGATCTGCTCTGGCCGATGACGGTCACCGGACGCGAGGGGCGCGATCTGGCGAGCATGTGGGCCGACGAGGGTGCGCGCGCCTATCTCGGCTGCGTGGTGCCCGGTTTCCCGAACATGTTTATGCTTTATGGCCCCAACACCAACGGCGGGCTTGGCGTGCCGCAGTACCACGAGGTCACGACGCTTTACCTGCTGCAATGCCTCGAAAAGCTGATCCTTGAACGGCGTACCGCGGTCGACGTGAAGGAAGATGTTTACTGGCACTACAACCGCATGGTCGACGAAGGTAACGCGAAGAAGGTCTGGGCTGATCCGCGCAGCAAGAGTTACTGGTGGAGCCGGTTCGGCCGCTCCGTTACCAATACGCCGTTCACCGGCTACGAAATCCGCGAAATGATGCTGAAACCGGATTTCAGCGACTTCGAGGTGACCTGACACAGGCCCCGTTCAAGGCAATGATGCGGCAACCGCGAATCGCCGCACACCCAGGAGAAGATTGATGAGCGCCTATACCATCCGCCACCCTGACAAGCTGTTCATCGGCGGCCAGTGGGTTGAAGCCCATTCGGGCCGCTCGATCGAGATCGTGTCGCCCAATACCGAACAAGTGACAATCAGCGTCGCCGAGGCCGACGAGACCGACATGGATCGTGCGGTTGCCGCTGCCCGCAAGGCGTTTGACCACGGCCCCTGGCCCTGGATGCGCCCAGCCGAGCGCGTCGCAGCGATGGAGCGCTTCGTCGCCGCGCTGCGCAAGCGCGAGCCGGAACTGGCGGCGGTATGGACCGAACAGATGGGCGGCATGGCCACCATCGCCCCATTCCTGACCGGCCGCGGCACCCAGAACCTTCAGGACGCGATTGACCTCGGCAAGACCTTCCCCTTCATCTCGAAGGTCCATTCCGACGCCTCGCCTGCAGCTTACATCGTGCACGAGCCGGTCGGCGTGGTTGCGGCGATCGCACCGTGGAACGTGCCCTACATGATCATGGCCGCCAAGCTCGGCCCGGCGCTGCTTTCAGGCAGCACGGTGGTGATGAAGCCCTCGCCGGAAACCCCGCTGGAAGCCTACATCCTGGCCGAATGCGCCGAAGAGGCCGATCTGCCGCCCGGCGTAGTCAACCTTGTGCCGGGCCACCGCGAGGCAGCCGATCACCTCGTCTGCAACCCGGGCGTGGACAAGGTCACTTTCACCGGATCAACGCTCGCCGGCAAGCGTATCGGCGAAGTCTGTGGCAGCCGCGTCGCGCGCTGTACGCTGGAGCTGGGCGGAAAGTCGGCCGCGATCATCATGGACGACTATTCGGCAGAGGAAGCCGCGGCCACCCTCTCCGGCGCAATCACGCTGCTTTCGGGCCAGGTCTGCGCCATGCTGACCCGCGCAATCGTCCCTCGGCGCCGGCATGACGAAATCGCCGACGCGATAGCCAAGGCGATGAAGCAGATGAAGATCGGCTATTCCGACGATGCCACGGCCAACATGGGCCCGCTGGCGATGGAGCGGCAGCTTCACCGGGTCGAATCCTATATCGAGAAGGGCCAGCAGGAAGGCGCCGACCTCGTCACGGGTGGCAGCCGACCGAGCCATCTCAATCGCGGTTATTTCTTCGAACCGACGCTGTTCGCCAATGTCCGCAATGACATGGCGATCGCCCGCGAGGAGATCTTCGGTCCCGTGCTGAGCCTGATCCCCTGCGACGACATTGACGACGCGATTCGCATCGCCAACGATTCCAACTATGGCCTCAACGGCTCGGTGCTGACGCATAACATCGACGATGCCTGGCGCGTTTCGCGCAGGGTCCGCACCGGCAACATGGGCCAGAACGGCATGCGCAGCGACTTCTCGCTGCCGTTCGGCGGCTACAAGCAATCCGGCGTCGGCCGCGAAGGTGGGGCGCAGGGGCTGATGCACTATCTTGAGACCAAGACCATCCTGATCGACGGGGAACCGACCGAGGCGATCTGACCACATGAAGCCCTCTCCCCTTCAGGGGAGAGGGTTGGGAGAGGGGGATGTGCGCTGCCCCTCTCTACTCCGGCTAGGCAGACAAGCTGCCAAGCCCGCGTGTCTCTCCCCTGAAGGGGCGAGAGCTAATGGGATGCGAAGATGACCGGAAAGACTGAGCAGTTCGACACCATCGTTATCGGAGCCGGGTTCTCAGGCATCTACATGCTCTACAAACTGCGCGAGCAGGGACTGAAGTGCCGCTTGTTCGAGGCTGGCGAGGGCCCGGGCGGGGCCTGGTACTGGAACCGCTACCCTGGCGCGCGCTGCGATTCCGAAAGCTACTTCTACTGCTTCTCCTTCTCGCCGGAAGTCCTCCAGGAATGGACCTGGAGCGAGCGCTTTCCCGCCCAGCCCGAGATCGAACAGTACCTTAATTTCGTGACCGACCGGCTCGACCTGCGCCGCGACATGACCTTCAACGCGCGCGTCACCAGCGCAGTCTACGACGAGGCGGCGAAACGCTGGAACGTCGAGACCAATGCCGGCGACAAAGTCTCCGCGCGATACGTTGTCACCGCGATCGGCGGACTGACCTCGACCGCAACCAACTTGCCGAACATCCCCGGGATCGAGGACTTCAAGGGCCAGTTCCTCCATACCGGCCACTGGCCGAAGGAAGGCGTCGACCTTATCGGCAAGCGCGTCGGCGTGATCGGCACAGGCTCCACGGGTATCCAGGCGGTCCCGGTGATTGCCGAGACTGCCGGCGACCTCACCGTGTTCCAGCGCACCCCGGCCTATATCATGCCGGCCAAGAATGCGCCGCTCAGCGAAGAGCAGACCGCGGCATACAAAGCCAATTACGACGCGATCTGGGCCAAGGCCAAGGCGCATCGCGGGGGCCAGCCCTATGACCCTCCGGCCCATGACTTTGACGAGACTGGACCGGAAAAGGCCCGTGAGCTTTACGAGGAGAGCTGGGAGGAAGGCGGGCTGCGCGTCGTGCAGGTGTTCAAGGACGTCTACACCAACCGCGCCTCGGGCGAGTTCGTCGAGAACTTCTTCCGCGAGAAGGTCCGTTCGATCGTCAAGGACCCGGAAGCTGCCGCGATCCTCGAGCCCAAGGGCTATCCGATCGGAGCAAAGCGTATCGCGCTCGACAGCCGCTATTACGAAACCTTCAATCTGCCGCATGTCCATGTAGTGGATGTAAAGGCCAACCCGATCACCCGGATCAGCGAAAACGGCATTGTCGTTGGTGACAAGGAATATCCGCTCGACATCATCGTCTCCGCAACCGGGTTCGATGCGGTGACGGGTCCATTCCGAGCGATGAACATCATCGGCAAGGGCGGCGTCAGCCTGGCGCAGCGGCTGGAAGACGGGCCCCGGGCCTATCTCGGCATGGCCTTCGCGCACTTCCCCAATCTGCTGGCGATCAGCGGACCATGCAATCCCGCGCTCTCGACCAACGTGCCGGTTTCGATCGAACACGATGTCGAATGGATCGCCGATGCAATCGCCTATTGCGAGGCCGAGGGCATCACTGCCTTCGAACCCGAAGAGGCGGCCGAGGATGACTGGGTCGAAGGCACGCAAAAAATGGCCGAGGGCTCCCTGTTCGATCAGGCCGACAGCTGGCAGTATGGCTCGAACGTTCCCGGCAAGCCGCGGCGCTTCCTGCTGTGGTTGGGCGGGTTGACCGAATTCAGGAAACGTTGCGCCGATGTGGCGCAAGCCGGTTACAAGGGCTTCAGCCAGAGCCGGTAAGACAATGCTTGGGAGAGCAATGATGAGCGATGCGGCACGGCTGCAGGAACTGGAAGACCGCGAAGCGATCCGCACGGTCTTCAGCGATTACGCCCGATATCTCGATGGCGGGAATTACGATGGCTACGCCAGCCTGTTTTCCCGCGATGCTGTGTGGGGCACCGCCACCGGTCATGCCGCAATCGCCGCCCAGGTCGCTGAATATCGCGACCGGGTGGAAGGTGCTCGGGCCGAGGGCCGCTTCCAGACCGCGATCCACCTGATGAACAATTTCGACATCACGGTGAACGGCGACGGCGCCAAGGCTTTGGTCAACTGGTCCTATCTGGTCCGCGACCCCGACCAGCTGCCGACCATCATGCAGACTGGCACTTATGATGATGAACTGGTCCGCGAAGACGGGGTGTGGAAAATCTCCCGTCACGTCATCAACCGCGCAATGGGCCGAGGTCAGCTTGAAACGCCCGCGCCCTCGCAGCATGCCGATCTGGCCCGCCGCGTGCAGGCGCTTGAGGACCGCGAGGAGATCCGCGCGCTGTTCGTGCGCGCGCAGGACTGTCTCGATGGCCGCGATCTGGTCGGCTACGGCAATTGTTTCACCGAGGATGGCGAGTGGAGCGGCATCGTCGGGCGCGCGGTCGGCCCCGCGGCAATTACCGCGGTACTCGAACCACACTGCAAGCCCTGGCCAAGCGAGGCGGAGCGAACCTACCACATCTGTCACGATTTCGTGATCGAGCTCAACGGCGACACCGCTCGCGCCAAGAGCCAGTGGCAGCACTATCACCGCGGTCCCAATGACACGCTGGTGCCCATGCATTTCGGCCACTACGATGATCGCCTGCGCCGCACTGCGGATGGCTGGAAGTTTGAACGCCGCGCCGCCTTTGGCGACATTCCCTACACCGCGCCGAAGTTCCAGCTTGAGGGCCTCGCGAAGTTCGAAGAACCGCCGCTGTGGCGCTGAGTATGCGGTGGCTGCTTGCCCTGCTCGCCCCGCTGATGGTCCCGGCCGCGCACGCCGCGAGCGTTGACGGCCTGAACATCCACTACACGGTGCGCGGAACCGGGCAGACGATCATCTTCGTCCATGGCTGGACCTGTGATGACCGCTCGTGGTCCCGACAAGTGCCAGCTTTCCAAAAGCATTACCGCGTGGTCACGCTTGACCTGCCCGGTCATGGACAAAGCGGCCAGCCGACGGCTTTCTCCATCCCGCTGTTCGCCCGCGCGGTGGAGGCGGTGCGGGCCGAGGTTGGGGCTGAGCGGGTCGTGCTGGTCGGGCATTCGATGGGTGCAGGGGTCAGCCGGATGTATGCGCTGATGTACCCGCAGCATCTCGCCGGGCTGGTCGCCGCCGACGGCACGCTGGATATCCGGCCTTTTGCCGAGCTGGCCAAGCGCGCCACGCCGATGACCCACACCCGCCGGGTTGCCGCGATCGAGGGTATGTTCGTGCCGCAGACGTCGGAGCCGCTCCGCAACGAAATTCGCGCGATGATGCTGCGGCCGTCGCAGGAAACCTCGATGGGCGCCAATGCGGCGATGCTCGATCCGGCGATCCAGTCCGATCAGGTGGTAAACGTTCCGGCGCTGACGATTTGGGCCAGCTCGCGCAACCCGGCCGGGCTGGAGCGCACCCGTGAGCTGTTTCCCGACTGGGAAGGGGTCACCATCCCCAATACCGGCCACTTCCTGATGATGGAACAGCCGCGCAAGTTCAACGCGCTGCTGGCCGCATTCCTGAAGAAGCGGGCGAAGTTCTGACCGGCTGGTCGTTCAGGGCTTGACCGGTTCTGCCGGTTCCGCCGGCGGACCGGAGATGCCTACGACCTTGCGTCGCGCGAAGAGCCAGCGGCCGTTTACCTTGACCAGCTCATCCTCATAGCGCGCCACTGACGAAACCTCGATCCGCCCCGTACCGATCGCGGGCACCATGAACATCCCCATCGAGGTGGCACGGGCGCGGTCCGGGCCCAGGATCGTGATCGCTTCGTTGAACAGCAGGTGGAAGTTGGGTCGCCGCCGGGCCCGTGGACTTTCGGTGAGGATCCGCTCCATCAGCGCGCCGGTTTCGGGGCCCTTCACTTCTGCCCCGCCGCCAGCGACATAGACGCCGTCGGCGCCGAACAACGCGGAAAACCCTGCAAAATCGCGATTGTCGAGCGTCGATCCGTAAGCCAGCAACAACTCGTGAATCGCCACCCGGTCAGCCGCTTCGTCCGCCTTGGCGGAGGCGGTGCCGCCCAGCGCCATCGCGAAAATGGCCGCAAGCGATGCCAGCTTGATCACTTTCCACCCCTTCTAGCCCGCATGATCGCGCCCCATTCTTCGGGCGTCGGCATGACCGGATTGTCGACCCGCCGCTTGAAGCGCCAGTTCCCGCTCTCGCGGATCAGTTGATCATCGTAACGCCCCGCGAGCGAGGGGACTAGCCGACCGCCCGGCGCACGCTTGATCAGCAGGTGCCGCGTGTGGGCCACGGCCGTGTCACCTGAAACACTGACCTCTATGTTGGTGATGATGTGCAGGCTTTCGCGGTTGACGTAATCGGCCGGGGTATTGGGATAGAGTCCGGTCAACAGCTGCATGATCTCGTCATGGCCTTTGCGCACGAGCGAGCCGTTGATCCATTCGCCGTCGCGGCCGAACAGGCTCGCATATTTCTCGAAATCGCGGTGATCGAGCGCCCAGCTGTAGTCGATGATGATCCGCCGGATCGCGATCTCGTCCTCGGCCTGCTGGATCTGCGCCTCGAGCACGGAGAGCGGCGGGGCCTTGGCCGCTGCTGGACTCGCCAGCAAAAACAGCAGCGCAAGCGCCCCGCGCTTCACTTGGCGGCGCCCTGCCGGGCCTGCATGATCCGCCGGTATTCCTCGGCGGTGGGCATCACCGTTTCGGCGAAGCGCTTCTTGATCAGCCAGCGGCCGCCCTGGCGCACCAGCTCGTCATGATAGACCCCGGAAAGGACGGGCGTCGGTTGACCCTCCGGCCCACGCGTAACGAACACGTAGCGCGATGTGGCGGTGGCCGTATCGCCGTGCAGATCGACCCGCGGGTTGCTGACGATGTGATAGTTGGCAAGGTTCGGTACCGGCGAATTGCCGATCATGCCGGTCAGCATGGCGCGGATCGCGTTGCGGCCTTTGTGGCTGCCGCCTTCGTTGGCCCATTCGCCGTCCTCGGTGAACAGGCCGACATAGCCTTCGATGTCGCGACGGTCGAAGTACCCGGCATAGTCGACCTGGATCCGTTCGATCTTGAGATAGTCTTCAACTCGCTGCACGCGCTGGGCAAGGGCAGCTGCATCGGTCTTCGCAATCGCGGTGAGCGGGGACGCCAGCAAGGCCAGCACCAGAATCGCGCGTTTCATTGTCCGCTCCCTTTCGGTTGGGCCTCGATCCGTTCGAACCCGGTCAAGGTCGTCCACTGCTGCTGCGCCGGAGCCGCCGCGGCCGCCGCAATGCGCAGGGCCGGCAGCGTCACCAGGCCGGCCAGCACGGCGCGACGGCCGAACCGCCACGCCTGTCCCATCAATCGAAGTCCGGATCGTGCGGCACGTCGTAATCAAGCTCCGCGCCGGCGGTGTTGAGGAACATGCCCAGCAGGCAGAAGTGCCCGCAGCACAGGATCGCGTCGATGCACTGTTCTTCGGTAAAGTGGCTGGAAAGCGCGTCCCAGACCGCATCGGTGAGGTTGAAGTTCTTCACCAGCTGGTCCGCCGCCCGGATCAGCGAGAGATCCGCCGCGCTCCAGTTGTGCTCACTCTCCGGGCGCTTGATCGCCGCCATCTCGGCATCGCTCAATCCGGCTTTCTGGCCGTAGGAAATGTGCCGTGACCAGACGTAAGGAGCCTTGATCTGCCAGGCGGTCCGCATCGCGACGATCTCGCGTTCGCGCTCGTGCAGCGCGTTCTTGTCGATCATCACGTAAGTCGCCCAGACTCGGAATGCGGCCAGGGCGCGGGGGTGACGCACAAAGATGCGCGACACGTTGAAGTCCGCCTTCATTGCCCGGAAAGGGCCGATCACTTCTTCCTGCGCGGCATTGAGCTGTTCGTCGCGCAGCGGTGGCATACGCACCTTCTGTTTCGCCATGTCTCTCCCCTTCTCCCCGTAGGGCCGGTGCCGGCGCTCTCCCTGGCCGGCACCGGAATCTGATGTGCTTATGCTTCGGCGGCTTGCGGCAAAGGATACTCGTCGCCATTCTTGACCCAGCCGTCCTGCAACGAGAAATCGAGGCGGGGCGGCGAGAAGATATCGGCAAGGCGGTTGTTCTCGGGCGCCATGCTGACCGATGTGTGAATCACACGGGCCGGGATCATCGTTGCGGAGGGATTGCCGACCACCGGGTGTTGATCCTCCCGCCAGTCATTGCGATCGAGCCCCCAGGGCCAGCGCATGTGGTGCAGGAACTCCCCGCCCATCACCAGCGAGCATTGCTCGAAGCTGTCGTGGCTGTGCGGAGACATCTTGGTGATGTCGCGCGGACCGCCCGGCGGGGGGAAGTTGAGCATGATCGTGGTGCAGCGCCAGATCGGGCCGACCTTGCCGGGCTCACGCTCCTTCTGCATGTCATAGACCCGCAGCTTGAAGCCCGATGGGGGCTCGGGCCAGGGCTGGAACGCCGGAATTGCCGGGTCATGTTCGGCATAGGTATCGTTGTTGGTGCACTTGTTGCACAGGTCGTCCGACTGAGTGGTGAACAACCGCACCACGCGTCCGCCTTGGGGCAGCACGATTTCGCTGTCGCCCGGCGGGACGATGATCACGTTATGGCCGGGGCCGCTCTTGGTCTCGCCCTTGGCAGTGGCCTCCCACGGGGTGTTCTCGTCGGCCAGCACGATCATGTACTCGTCGACCTGGCCTTGGCGCGAGAAGCGCCCGCCGGGAGCGGCGTCGATGTAGTTGACGATCAAGTTCTGGCCGCGGGTGTACCAGCTCTTGCCGTTGGCATCGCTGTCGACCGGGGGGTCCTGGTAGTAGAGGCCGTAGCTCGGCTGGGTGGTGGTGGTGCCGGTCCCGGTGCTGGTCGAAGAGGCCATCCTCGAGCGAGGGTCGGACTTGTCGTAAGTTGCTGCCATTAGCGAGGTTCTCCCAAAGGACGGCCCGGTACATTGCCGGCCCAATTACATAACATGATAAGTAAGCAGTCCGGACGAGTCGAGTCAACGCGTCTCGTTGCGATCACGCTCAACCGATCCGATGGTTGCTGAGCAGTTCCACCCCCTGAACCAGCGCAGAGTGATCCGCCTGACCCAGGCCATTGGCATCGCACACCGCCATCAGCTGTGCGGTGGCTGCGGTATTGGGCAGCGCAACCGAAAGCGCTCGTGCGGCATTGAGCGCCAGGTTCAAGTCCTTGCGGTGCAGCGCAATGCGGAAGCCCGGGTCGAACGTCCGCTTGGTCATGCGTTCGCCGTGCACGTCGAGGATTCGCGAAGACGCGAACCCGCCCTGCAGCGCCTGCCGGACCTTTTCGGGATCCGCACCGGCCTTGGAAGCGAAGACCAGCGCCTCGGCCACGGCGGCAATGTTCAGCGCGACAATGATCTGGTTGGAAACCTTGGCGATCTGTCCGCAGCCAACTTCGCCGACGCGGGTGATGTTCTTGCCCATCAGCTCGAACAGCGGCATCGCCTCTGCAACGTCTTCCTCGCTTCCGCCGACCATGATCGAGAGGCTCGCCGCCTTGGCGCCAACTTCACCCCCCGAAACCGGCGCGTCGACATAGCGCCCGCCGACCGCTGCCACCCGCCTGGCGAAATCCTGTGTTGCGACCGGGTCAATCGAGCTCATGTCGATCACCAGCGTACCCGGCTTGAGTCCGGCGACGATCCCGCTCGTCCCAAACAGTGCGCCCTCGACGTCGGGCGTATCGGGCAGCATCAGGATCACGACGTCCGAACCGGCTGCCAGTTCCTGCGCGTTGGCGCAGGCCCTGGCGCCGCCGGCAACCAGTTCCTCGGGCAGTGGGGAGCGGTGCTGGACCAGCAGCAGCGCGTGCCCTGCGGCCTGCAAGTGCCCGGCCATAGGGCGCCCCATGATACCGGTGCCTAGAAAACCAACGATCATTACAAACTCCGTGTCGTTCAATCAGTCGAGATAAGGGTTGGCCCAGCCAAGGCCGGCGAAGGTATCGCCGAGTGGCGCATATTCGCAGCCGATCCAGCCGGCATAGCCGAGCCGGTCGATCTGGGCGAGGAGCCAGGGATAGTTGATCTCGCCAGTGCCCGGTTCATGCCGGCCGGGATTGTCGGCCAGCTGGATATGGCCGATGCGCGGCAGCAGTCGCTCGATCGTGCGGGCCAGATCGCCCTCCATGATCTGCATGTGATAGATGTCGTACAGCAACTTCACGTTCTCACGCCCGGCCGCCTCCATCACTTCCAGCACTTGCGCGGTGGTGCTGTAGAAGTAGCCCGGCATGTCGCGGGTGTTGATCGGCTCAAGCACGATAGTGATGCCATGCGGGGCGAAGGCATCATCGGCCCGGCGAATATTGTCGACCAGCATCGCAGTCCAGGCTGCGCGATCGGCGGCGTCGGGGATCTTGCCCGCCATCAGGTGGACCACGCGGGTGCCGGTCTCCAGGGCATAGCGCAGTGCCAAATCAATGCTGGCGGCGAACTCGTCCTGTCGCGCAGGGTTGGCTGCAGTGCCGCGGTCGCCGCCCGCCCAGTCACCCGGAGGCATGTTGAACAACGCGAACTCAAGTCCGGGCCGCTTCATCCGCGCGATGATCTCTTCCACCGGCGCAACATAGGGCTCGACGCATTCGATCGCCCTGAACCCGGCCGCCGCCGCCGCGTCGATCCGGTCAAGGAACGGCAGGTCCTGGAATAGCATGGTGAGATTGGCGCTGAGTTTGACCACGGCGGGCTCCGCTGAAAATCCGGATGATGTTGGCAGCGCCGCGCTCAAAGGCAGCCGATCCGACCTTTCGGCAGCACCCAACCCCCGGTTTACGTAGCGTTTTACACACAATGGCCGAACTGCTAGGCGCGTCAAGCCTAGAGCAGCCGATCTACTGCAAGATTTCCGGAGCAATCAAGATGGACGTCCTCCTGACCCGCCAGTGGCCCGCCGAGGCCGAGGCGGCGTTCACCGATCGCTTTGCCGCCACCCTTTCCAGCACGGATGCACCGCTTGGGCAGGACGAGCTGCGCGAAGCACTGGGCCGCTATGACGTGATCTGCCCGACCGTCAGCGACAAACTTCCGGCAGCGCTATTCGAGGGTGCGCAGATCCGGACCAAACTGATCGCCAACTACGGCGTAGGCTTTGAGCATATCGACATCGAAGCCTGCAAGCGCCACGGCATCATGGTCAGCAACACCCCCGGCGTTCTGACCGATGCGACTGCCGAACTGGCGCTGACCTTGATGCTGATGGTCGCCCGCCGCACACCGGAGGGACTTCATGAAGCCGAAGACGGGACCTGGACCGGCTGGCGCCCGACGCATCTGGTTGGCACCTCGCTGGCCGGCAAGGTGCTGGGCCTTGTTGGCTATGGCAAGATCGCGCGATCACTCGCGGTGAAAGCCCATGCCGCGCTTGGCATGCGGATCGCCTGTTATGCCCGCCGCCCGGTTACAGTCGAGCATGGCGAGCCCGCAGTGGAACAGGCCGCATCGCTGGAAGAACTGCTGGCGATCTCGGACGTGGTCTCGCTCCACATTCCGGGTGGAGCTGAAACCAACGGCATGATCGGCAAAGCGGAGCTCACCACGATGAAGCCGGGTTCGATCCTGATCAACACCGCGCGCGGCACCGTGGTCGATCACGCCGCGCTGGTGATTGCACTGAAGTCAGGCCACCTCGGCGGCGCCGGGCTCGATGTCTATCCGGCCGAACCGGCAATCCCGGAAGGGCTTGTCGGCTTGCCCAACGTAACGCTCCTGCCGCATCTGGGGAGTGCCACGCGCGAGACGCGGATCGGCATGGGACTGCGGGTTCTGGCCAATGTGGAAGCCTTCGCAAAAGGCGAGGAGCTGCCCGACAGGGTATGCTGAGCCGCAATCTATTCCGGGTCCGCCGGCCCCGCTTCGCGGTGGATTGCCGCAAGGAACCGATCGACCGCCGCCGTGGCAGCAATCAGTTCGGCATCGCTCAGTTCCGCAAGGACCCGGTGCCGTTCGGGATCGAGCACGGCCTTGGTCTTGCGGAAGACATCGTGCCCCTTGTCAGTCAACTGGATGATCCGGGAACGACCGTCTTCCGGGTTTTCGATCTTCTCGATCAGGCCGTCTGCCTCAAGATTTCCCAGCGTGCGCACCAGCGTCGGCCAGCGCACACCGAGGCGTTCGGCCAGCATCACCGTTGTCACGGGCGGTTCGGAAAAGCTGATGGCATGCAGCGTCTGCCAGCGTGCGCGGGTTTGTCCGGTGGCGCGCTGAATTGCCCGGTCGATGTACTGGATCCAGCGCCGCGTGCCGAGAATCAGCTTGCGCGAGAAGATGAACTCGATGGTCTCGCGGGCATCGTCCGGATAGTAATCCGAAAAACGCGGCGCGAGATATTGGAACGGGTCGTGAGGGGGGTCCGGATCGTTCATCGCGTTCCCGACAGCGTGAAGAGGAAAAGCCTGCATGGCACCATTCGCCTCGCTTGCCAATCTGCCCGTCATCTGGCTTCCACCGCCGCGAAAGGAGCCGGACTTTGAGCGCTGAACCATGGCACGCATTGATCGCTGCAGAGCGTCTGCCGGAAAGCTACGCCAAGATCGTGGAGCGCTGGTGGATCCCGATGGCAGAACACATTGCCGACAGCGCTCGCGCCAGGCGGCAGAAGCCGCTGTTCGTCGGCGTATCCGGGGCACAGGGCAGCGGCAAATCGACGGTCTGCCGTTTCCTGGCGGAACTTCTGTCCGAGCGCGGCTTGCGCTGCGTCACGCTCTCGCTCGACGATTTTTACCTGACCCACGCCCAGCGGCAGGCGCTTGCTGAGACGGTGCACCCGTTGCTGGCGACACGAGGGGTGCCCGGCACGCACGACGTCCGGCTGATGGAGCAGGCGTTCGATGCGTTCCAGCAGCGCGAAAGCGAGTTTATCCGCCTGCCGCGGTTCGACAAGGCGCAGGACGACCGGGCCGCACCGGATAGCTGGCATCAAACCGCAACCGATGCCGATATCGTGCTGTTCGAAGGCTGGTGTGTCGGCGCCGAGGCGCAGGACCACGACGCGCTATCCCGCCCGATCAACGCGCTGGAGCGGCTGGAGGATGCCGACGGGCGCTGGCGCGAATATGTCAACGCGGCGCTCGCGGGCCCTTACGCCGCTCTGTTCGGACGGCTGGATCTGCTCGTCGCGCTGCTCCCGCCGGACTTTGCATCCGTCCGTGCCAATCGCGCCCTGCAGGAAAGCAAACTTGCGGCCGGCGACGGACCGGACCGCCGCATGGATTCAGCGGCGCTAGATCGCTTCCTCGCGCATTACGAGCGGATTACCCTCGCACTGATGGACAGCCTGCCGCAGCGGGCGGACATCGTCGTGCGGTTGGGTCCGGGGCAGGAAATCCTGTCGCTGACCGCGAAGGACTAGGCCGCCGGCTCGACCGCTGCCGCTTCGCGCACCACCGCGCCTTGCTTGCGCAGCTCGGACTGCAGCAGCGACACGTCGAGTACGCGCGGCTGGCAGTTTTCAGACACGCTAAGCGCAGCGGCAGCGCCAGCGGCCTGGCCCGTGAGCCAGCATTGCGGAATCTCGCGCATGAAGCCGTGCGAATTGGCATCGCACGACATGTGGCGTCCGGCGGCCAGCAACCCATCGAGCCGCACCGGCACCAGTGAACCGTAAGGAACAGAGATCACCGGGAACTTGGGGCTGACTGAAGGGCTGACCCCGACCTCGTCAGGCGCGACCAGTCCGGCATCCCACTGCGAGCGCACGATCTTGCCCGCGCCCGCCAGGCGGCGGGTGTGCCGCACGCCCAGCTGCGATGCGCTTTGCAGCATGTAGGCCTGCTCGAAGCCCGGGGCATTCTCACGGAAGAACTCGCAGTGCGTTGCCATGAAGCGGTGCGAGCGGATCTCGACCTCGGTCATGTCATCGACGTCGAGCGCAGAAAGTCCCGATTGGCGCGGCCCAAGGAATAGCGCGATGTCCTTGCGCCAGGATACGTAGGGCGGCTGGAAGAACCCTAGTCGCTCCCGGCCCAGCGCCATGAAGGCATTGAACTGGTCGGCATCGCTCGTGCGGAAATCGATCCAGCGGTCCATGTCGACCCCGCCGAGCATGAAGCCGGTGTTCATCGAGTGGTGAACATCGCCTTCTTCGATATCGCTTTCGAACTCACCCCCGGCGCGGGCGAAGATGTCGCCATCGCCGGTGCAATCAACCACCACCTTGGCGCGCAGTGCCTGGCGCCCGGCTTTGCTCTCGAAGATCACCCCGCCCACCCGGCCGTCTTCCACGATTGGTATCGCCGCCCACGAATGGAGCACCAGCCGCACGCCGTGCTCCAGCAGCATTTCCTGACTGGCAAGCTTGAGACGCTCGGGATCAATGGTCGGCGCCCACGAAACGATGCCGTGGAAGGCTGATGTGCGCGAACCCCAGTATTTCGCAGCAACAGGATCGCGCGAGCCCCACAAGTCTTGCGAGGGTCCGGCCTTGCCCTCTGCCGGCAGCCGGTCGAGAATGTCTTCGGCAAAGCCCTTGATGATGTGGTTGCCGGACCAGTCCGTCATCCGGTCGATCCAGATGACCAGGCCGCCTGTCGAAAGCCCGCCGAGCGCATTGTAGCGTTCGAGCAGGACCACATCCGCACCGGTCTTGGCCGCAGCATAGGCCGCCGCCGTTCCGGCCGGGCCGCCGCCGACCACCAGCACATCGCAACTGTGGTAGACGGGGACCTTGCGGGCTTCCTCCTCGACATAGCCGAAGCCATTGCGGGGCGGGAGCGCGCGGCTGTTCGCCTCGAACACGTCGGAGGCGAGGAAGCGGTCGAGCGACTGCTTGACGGCGCGGGTGGTAGGCGGGGCGGAACCCTCGGGCGTTTCGCTCATCCGGGCTCAGGCCTCGGTCTTGATCAGCTTGGGCATTTCGGTGAACAGCCGGCTGAACGGATCGGGACCGGGATCGGCCTCGGTATGCTCGCGCACGGTGGTGCGATGCATGTCGCGGCGCTCGTTTACCGCATCGAATTCGCCACCGCGGTGCTGGGTGATCAGATTGTTCCAGATCGTCATGTCGCCGACGTTCCACGAAACGGAGAAGACATATTCGGGCCGAACGATCCACTCATTGAGCTGGCGGATCAGCGCGCGGCCCTCTTCACGGTTCATGCCAATGACATCACGGCAATGCGCCCCTACATACAGCGCCTTGCGGCCGGTCTTCTTGTCTTCGTAGATCATCTTGTGGCGGGCGAGCACGCGATCGTCGATTTCGGCTTCGTCGATATCGGCCCCGCCCTGCTTGCGCGACCACCACAGTGAATGATCGGCTTCCAGGGTTTCGAGCTTGTCCTTCATCTCCTGCGGAAGATCGTCGTAGGCGGAACGGGTGTCCGCAAACCAGGTGAGCCCGTCCTTCGAGGGGACTTCATGCGCGAGCAGCGCCGAATAGGCCGAGCGGACCGGCATGAACGAGCTGTCCGTGTGCCACAGTTGATCGCCTTTGCGGTAGATCGCGGCGGAGGGATCGAGGTTGATCTCGTTATCCGGACCGAGGTTAGACGAGGCAAAGATCTCGGGCGGAAGCTGGCGCTTGGTCCGGCCGTTGCCCGAGCGTGACGGCGCCTTTTCGAGCACGCCGAAGATCCGGCTGAAAGCAATGTGCGAAGCATCGTCGAGCCCGGTGTCGCGATAGACCGTGACACCCCAGGTATCCTGCAGATCGACCAGCTTCTGCGCTACTTCAGGCGAAAGGGGCTGGGTCAGGTCCACGCCGGAGATTTCCGCTCCGAAGCGGGGCAGGATCGGGGTAACGGTGATATCGGCGACTGTATTAGGCACGTCGGGCATCCTTTCCTTGCCAGGCCGATGGCAAAATCCATCCTGCGGCGGCTTGACCGGGCCCGATATAAGTAACATGCTACATAGGTCAAATCAAATTACCAGACAAACGCACCCCGTTAAGCGCCTGCCGGAGGAGAAACCATGCCCGCTTTGCGCAGCCTTTCCGCCGATTCCCCTTCTCGACGGTCACATTGGTACGCTCTCGGACTGACCGAGGCAGACATGGCCAAGCCCAAGATCGCGGTGGTCAATTCCTCGTCCGAACTCGCGGTATGCTTTGCACATCTCGATGGCGTGGCGAAGGTTGTGAAGGAAGCGATTCGGGCGGCCGGCGGCGTCCCGTTTGAAGTCCGCACCACCGCCCCGTCTGACTTCATTACCGGTGCCGGACGCTCGGGCAGCTACATCCTTGCCGCGCGCGATCTTGTGACCAACGATATCGAAGCGCAGGTCGAGGCGGCAATGCTTGACGGGATGGTCTGCCTCACCTCCTGCGACAAGACCCCTCCGGGGCACCTGATGGCGACGGGTCGGCTCAACATTCCAACGATTCTGGTGATCGGCGGCTATCAGGCCTCGGGCATGATCGGCGATGACCACATCGATCTTGAGGACTTGTGGTCAGGCACGATCGGCGCCCGGTTCGGCAAGCCGCCCAAGCATTCGCTCGAGCAAATGATCCCGCAGGCCGTGCGCGGACCCGGCGTGTGTGCCGGGATGGCCACGGCCAACACCATGCACTGCGTGGTCGAGGCACTGGGCATGTGCATGCCCGGCTCCGCCCCGGTGCGCGCCAACAGCGAAAAGATGTTCGAGAAAGCGCGCGAGGCCGGTGCGCGGATCGTGGACATGGTGCTTGAAGGACTTACTCCGCGCAAGATCCTGACCGAATCCGCCTTTCGCAACGCAGTGTCGACAGTGCTGGCGGTTTCAGGCTCGATCAATGCGATCAAGCATCTCCAGGCCACCGCGGTTGAAGCCGGGACGAACGTCGACATTTTCGCGCTATGGGACGAAATCGGCCGCAAGGTCCCGATCCTGTCCGCAGTGCGGCCCAACGGGGCGGTGCGCATCGAGGGCTTCGAGGATGCCGGCGGCGCGCGCTCAACGCTCAAGCAACTGGAGCCGCTGCTGGCGCTCGACGCCATGACCGTAACGGGCAAGACCATGGGCGAGGAACTGGCCAGCGCGACAGTGGCGGATCCCGCGGTCATCCGTCCGCTGGACAATCCGATCGCTCCGGGCCCGGCAATCGTGATCCTCAAGGGCAGTCTCGCACCTGAGAGTGCGGTGGTGAAGCTGGGCATTCCCGATGGCAAGCGGCCGGAGTTTTTCGAAGGCAAGGCCAAGGTGTTCGAGGATAACGACTCCGCCCTGCAGGCCATTGAGGATGGCCAGATCGTGCCGGGCGACGTGCTGGTATTGCGTACCCAGGGGCTCAAGGGTGGCCCGGCCATGGGCGGTGGCGCATCGCTGGTGCTGTTTGCGATCGACGCGGCCGGGATCGCGGCCGATGTGGCCTTCATCACCGACGGGCAGCTTTCGGGTCTCTGCCTCAAGGGACTGACCGTGGCCGAAGTCGCCCCGGAATCCGAAGCTGGCGGACCGCTCGGCCTGGTGCGCGATGGCGACGTGATTCGGATCGACGTGGCCAATCGCGGGCTCGACCTGCTGGTCGATCTCGCCGAACTTGCCACGCGCACGCCGCTCCGCAATGACTACCGCGTGCCGGCTTCGGGCTGGCTCGAACAATATCGCATTGCCGTCGAACCGATGTCGACCGGCGCAGTGCTCAATCCGACGGGAGATGCCTGAACCATGGTGCGACTGACTGATGCCGAACAGGCGATGTGCGATGGCGCACAAGGCCCGGCCGTCGCCAAGGCGATGGACCTGCTGATCCGATATGCCGAGGCGCTGGGAGCCGAAAGCTTCGTCGAGACGAACAATGTCGCCGGCGTCCCCGGCTCATCGACGCCCTGGCTCAAGCAGTACTACGCCGACCAGGGCGGTGATTACCGCGCGGTCTTTTCGCACTTCGATCTCGATTCCGACGAGACCGTCGATGTGCCGCGAATGAACGCCTTTTCCTGTCACCTGCAAGGCGGGATGGATCCGGAGCTGTGGCGCGAACAGGGTATGACCGAGGCGGCGCATGACAATTTCGTGGCCGACGAGAAAGACGTGGCTGCACACGGCATCCAGGTGCTGAAGACCTGCACACCCTACATCGCCGGCAACGTCCCCGTGATGGGCGAGCACTGCGCCTGGATGGAATCCAGCGCGGTGGTGTTCTGCAATTCGGTGATCGGCGGGCGGACCAATTGCGAGGGACGCGAATCAACCAGCGCGGCGATGCTGGCCAAGCGCATTCCCGACTGGGGCTTCCACCGCGACGAGTTCCGTCGCGGACAGCATTCGGCGCAGGTGCAGGTGCAGGTCGACGACGTGTTCGAATGGGGCATGCTCGGCTACTGGACCGGCGGCACGGTGGACGACACGATCCCGGTACTAGAGGGCCAGATCGGCGCACCCTCGCTAATCCGGCACAAGCATTTCGGCGCGGCGGCGGCTTCGTCCGGCGGGGTCGAGATGTACCACATGGTCGGCATCACCCCCGAAGCGCCCAGTGCCGAGGCGGCCTTTGGCGGGGCACGGCGGGGCGAGCGCTTTGTCTACGATGCAGCAGCTCGCAAACGCACCTGGGAAAGCCTCAACAGCGTCGGCTCCTCGCGCGATGTCGATTTCATCATGCTCGGCTGCCCGCATTATTCGATCGAGCAGATCGCCGAGGCGGCGCACCTGATCGAGGGCCGGAAGGTTCACGCCAATACCCAGCTGTGGGTCTTCACCAGCCGCGCGGTCAAGGCCACCGCCGACGCCTGCGGCCATACCCGAGTGCTGCAGGAGGCGGGCGCCTATCTGATGACCGACACTTGTTCCGCCATCAGCCAGGCGGTGCCCAAGGGCACCAGAGTCGCCGGCTTCGACAGCGCCAAGCAGACGCACTACCTGCCGGCGATCATGGGGATCGAAGGCTGGTACGGCACCCTTTCGGAATGCATCGACGCGGCCTGCACCAGCCGCTGGGAGGGGCGCCTATCATGAGCAGTGAAGTGATCGAACGCGAACCGGATATCGTGTTCATCGGACGCCGCGTGGTCGGCGGCATCGCCGAGGGCGAGGCGCTGGTCACCCGCGAGACAATTTCGGGCTGGGGCGGGGTCAATGCCATGACCGGCACCGTGATCGAAAACCGCCACGAACTGAAAGGCGTCAGCTTTGCCGGCAAGATCCTGGTCTTTCCCGGCGCCAAGGGCTCATCCGGCTGGTCGGGGGTGTTTCACATGACCCGCCTTGCCGGGACCGCGCCGCTCGCCATGTTGTTCAACGTGATGACCACCAAAGCCGCGCTCGGCGCAGTCGTCACCCGGGTTCCCACGCTGACCGACTTCGATCGCGACCCGCTGGACTGCATCGAGACCGGCGACCGGGTGCGAGTAGATGGGGATGCAGGCACAGTGAAGGTCTGGAAAGCGCGCAGCAGCTAGTCTTACTGCCAAGGACGCCTTGCCCCAGGAGCCACCCGTTCGATCGCCTCGAGCCGGCGCGCCTGGCGAGATTCGAGCGCCAGGGTCAGGATCGGCTGCGGGGTAGCCACGAACTGGCTTGGCGCCATGCCGAACAATTCGGTGAACTCGCGGATCAGGTAGCTCTGATCATAGTAACGCAGTTCCAATTCGTCGGCTTCGGCCTCGTCGGCAACGCCGCGTAACTGGCTGGCCATGTCCAGCGCCCGGGCGCGACGCAGGACCTTCTTCGGGCTCATCCCGAAATCACGTCGCACGATCCGCTCCAGCCGGCGCAATTCGATCCCGCCTTGCCGGGCGATCTCGGCCACTGGAAGCGTCGGGTTGGCCATGCTCACCGCTTCGAAATAAACGCTGACCGGGTCCGGCTCCACCGCGCCCGTCTCTTTCAGGATCATCCTGATCATGTCCTCGAGCAGTTGGAGGCACTCTTCGGCGCTGGCGCAGGCTTCGAGCCCGGACAAAGCAGCACTGCCGGGCAGGCCGTATTCGTCGCAAGTCCGGATCCGATCTATGATGTCGGCAGTGTTGAACTTCATCACGGCAAAGCCCGCGCCAGGGCGCAGCGAAATGCCGATGCTGGTGAAGCTCCCGCTCACGGTCACGGGCATGAGCCGGCTCTGCGGACCGAAGATCAGTGCAGTCCGTGCTTCCCGCTTCAGCCCTTCCGCCGTTTGAGCGGTCCACTCTCCCCGCAACTGCATACGGATGGTGGTCGTATCGTTGAACAACCCGCAATCGATTGTGTGGCCTACGGGAATTTCCACATCCGTCGCGTATAGGCGGGGCGATCCACGGTGCGAGGTCAGCCGATGGTGCCCGGTTATAGGACAGCGGTTGACCTAGCCGGGACACACCGTGACGCGGTATGAACGCGCTGTCGAACGCCGGTGTCCCCCGCTTGACCATGTGTGGCGACCGTTCCCTATCCTTAGGTGTCGAATTTGTACAATAAGCCCGCGACATTGCAAGATTTAGCCTCCCTAATGTTAAGGAAGCGGCAAGACTTGACCGAACGCGCGCAATCTGGGCACAGAATATTCAATGAAGCTTGATGACGATATTGCCCTTGCCCTGCGACTGGCCGACGCCGCAGGAGGCATCATCAAACCCTATTTCCGCTCGCCGATGTCCAGCGAACGCAAGGGGGATGCGACACCCGTGACAATCGCCGATCGCGAAGCGGAGGAGGCGATGCGCCGTATTCTGAAGGCGGAAGCGCCGCGCGATGCCGTCCACGGCGAAGAATTCGGGGCAACGGCCGGGAATTCCGGCCGCACCTGGGTGCTCGATCCTATCGATGGAACGGCAGGCTTTCTGGCGGGGCGCCCGATCTTCGGGACGCTGATCGCGTTGGTGGTGGAAGGCTGGCCCGTGCTTGGTGTGATTGACCAGCCCATCACCGGCGAACGCTGGATTGGCGCCAGCGGCCGGGCGACCACGCTGAATGGCCGCGAAGTGCGCACCCGCACATGTCGCAACCTGTCGGACGCGACGCTCGCTACCACCGGGCCGCATTATTTCGATAACCACGAAGGCGGACACTTCATGGCGCTCGCCGCGAAGACGGACCACCGCCGGATGGTGATGGGCGGCGATTGCTACAATTACGCCCAGCTCGCGACCGGCCAGCTCGACATCGTCTGCGAAGCCAATCTCAAGCTGCATGACTGGGCGGCGCTGGTCCCGGTGGTCGAGGGCGCTGGCGGGATGATGTGCGACTGGAATGGCGACCCGCTCCACGCGGCGAGCACCGGCCACGTGCTGGCGCTGGGAGATCCCGCCCGGCTGGAGGATGTGGTCGAGGCGCTTGCCTGCGAACACTGACATCGGCGGTCAATTGCGGCCGTGGAATCCGGCCCACGGCCTAGCCGGCCCAGCTTCGCCAGGCATTGACCAAAGCGTCGGGCACACCAAAGCCCCCGCTTTTCGTGATCAACGTGAATGTGGTTCCAGCCGCTTCCCCACGAGCAACCGGCATCCCGGGCTCCAGCGCTCCCGCAGGCCGAAGCACTTCCAGGCCGGCCTCGCGAATGAATGCTGACGCTGTGTCTCCGCCGCTTAGCAGGATGGTGGCAACGCCCGATTCCCTCGCCTGGACCAGGGCGCGCTGTGCCAGCTCTGCCGCGACCTCGGCCGGGTTCATCTGACCTGAGGGCGGCAGCAACACGATCGGGCGTTCTCCGGGCAATTCGGTCCGCGCGAGAACTGACAACTGTTCCAGCGTGATCGGATCACGCGACCCGATGGCCATGATCATGCGCCGCTCCCGCACTGATTGCGGTGCGGGTACCGCTACCGGCTCTATCTGCGGTCCCGCCATTGCCAGCGCCAGAGCTTCGGCCAGCCCGCTGGCGCCGACCGCCAGAAGTCCGGTTCCGCCAGCCAAGATCGTCTCGGCCACGGCGCGCATCGCTACGAGGTCGGTGCAATCGGGCACGTGCCAATCCGGCAGCGCGGGAATGCGGATCGCGGCGTCGACGCCAAATCCTTTAACCATGCCGCCCCGCACCAGCCGGCCCATTGCCGGAATCGCCGGAGCGACGACCACGTGAGCGCGGCCGCTGCCATCCCAAAGCGCACAGACTTCCGCCTGCACATGGCCCTTCATCCGCGAATCTATCTTCTTGAACAACACGGTCGGGGAAAGCGGTCCGAGCAGGGCCCAGGCAGCACTGACTGCCGCTGCCGCCGCTTCACGCGATAGCGCCCGGCTCTCGGTGTTGACTGCAACCACTTGCGGCAGCGCCCTCGGCAGGCTCCGCAAGGCTGCAACCGAGGTCGCGACGGACACCGATAGCCCGGCCCGCGCAAACGGTTCGGAACTGTCGAGCGCGCCGGTCAGATCATCGGCCACCACGGCCAGCCGCAAGCCCATTTACAAAGTCCTCCCCGACCCGGGATCATGCCCGGTCGCCGGCCAGCATAACCGATTTGGCCTTTGCGGCCAGACTCGCATCGGCTAGTCGGCACCCGGACCGGGTAATGGGAGCCGGCTAGACCATGCGTAGACTGCTGCTGACAATCGGCGATCCGGCGGGCGTCGGTCCGGAAATCGCCTGCCGTGCCATGGCTGATCTCAGCCCTGAGCGCCGTGCGCAAGTTACTCTGGTCGGCTCGCTCGATGTGCTGGAACGCGCGCGCACCGTCACTGGCGCCCCGATCACCTTTGACCTCGCGCCCGGTGGCAGCGGTGTGCATGTCGAAGAAGTGACGCTTGCCGGCTCGGCCCCGCAGTGGGGCAAGGTCGATCCCGCAGCAGGCGATGCCGCCTTCCGCTATGTCGAACGGGCCATCGCCCTGGCGCTGAGAGACGGCGGCTGCATCGTCACCGCGCCGATCAACAAGGAAGCGCTCAATCTTGCCGGGCATCACTATGATGGCCACACCGGGATGATTGCAGCCCTTACCGGCGCTCGCAGTTCCTTCATGCTGCTGGCGGCGGAGCAGCTCGCCTGCATTCACGTCTCGACTCATGTCTCGCTGCAGGACGCCATCGCCCGGGTCACGCCTGAGCGGGTGCTCGACACGATCCTCGCCGGCGAAGCCTTCTTCCGCCGGATCGGCACGGCCCGCCCGCGCATTGCAGTAGCCGGTCTGAATCCGCATTGCGGTGAGAACGGGTTGTTCGGCCGACAGGATACCGACGTGATTGCTCCCGCCGTTGCCGAAGCCCGGCAGCGCGGGATCGACGTGCGCGGCCCGATCTCGCCCGATACGGTCTATTACCGCGCCAGCCGGGGCGAGTTCGACGTGGTCGTTGCCCAGTACCATGACCAGGGGCACATCCCGATCAAGCTGATCGCCTTTGATACCACGGTGAATATCTCGCTCGGAACCCCCGTCGACCGCACCTCGGTCGATCACGGCACCGCCTTCGACATCGCCGGGACGGGCAAGGCCAGCCACGTCAACATGCTGGCGGCGATTGCCTATGGCGAAAAGCTGGCGGCAACGCCGCGGCCGGAAAATTGAACTCAGCGGTAACGACTTAAAGCTTCCACCTCTGCGCGCTTGATCCATGCATCCTTGCAGATGGAGTAGGCATGGCTGTCCTCGGCATGAAGTGCGGCACAGCGACATTTCTCAATCTCATACTCTCGCGCGGTCTCTGGTGAACTGCGCAAGAAGTCGCGAAACGCAAGATGGCGGCTTACTGCAGGAGTTGCTTGCACGAAGCAGTGGAGTTGAATCTGCCGCTGACCGGAAGCCGGGTCATTCAGAGTGCAGTATCGACGCCCTTCCATGCCGTATGAGCCATGCCACTCATAGCCGAGCGCTTCGATGGCTAACCGCTCCGCATCCAAATCAGCCAGGGAGGCAACGATCGGCATGAGATCGAGGACCGGCTTTGCGACAATGTTTGGGATCGATGTGGATCCGATATGGTGAACATTGATGATAGCGGAGACGTGCTGCTGAAGTCTCGCCCCTTCGGCGGCGGCGCGTGACGCCCAGTTCGCGTCATGTGGCACAAGTCTTACCGGGATCGGGGGTGGCATCGGGAGTCCATGTGGCTTGCGCATTAGCGCGGCGGTTGCACTAACTTTGTTCTGCCAGAATCACGGCCCTGGGCAAATCACCTCATTCCGGTCATCCAAGCGGCCTAGCAAACGGCTTGCTTTCGGCGGCTTGCTGCACTAGGGGCCGCCGCTTCACGACACGTGATTCACGATCCGCCTGGCTGAAAGGGCTGCCATGGCTGATCCACACGTCGATCTGAAAAGGAGACGAAAATGCCCAAGCTCAAGACGAAGAGCGGCGTGAAGAAGCGCTTCAAGCTCACCGCCACCGGCAAGGTGAAGCATGGCGTGGTTGGCAAGCGCCAC
>CANJBY010000021.1 GCA_947472735.1 Sphingomonadaceae bacterium
CGCCGATAACCAGCAGTGCCGCACCGCGCCGCACAATTTCCTGGGCAAAAGCGGTCGTCGCTGCCGTGAAGGCCTGAGTCTGGACGCGGGATCGCTTGACGTTGTCCTGAGTGAAGCAGAACACCGAAATCTCTGGCACGCCCCGGCTCCGGCACTCATCGAACAAGCTCAATCCGGGCTCGATCCCGTGCTCGTATCCGGCCTCCTTGGGTCTGCCCCGGTGCGCTGCCCAGCGGCGGTTGCCGTCCGGGATGAAGCCGATGTGAAGAGGCATGTTCCCGCGCGCCATGTCAGGATGGCCCGCTGGCGCGATTCAAGTGCTCGCTCCACGATGTTGCTTTGCCGGTCGTCGCATCGTCCAACATTTTCTCCGGGCTCTCCCGCCTCTCCGGCGCGCTACGCTCCCGAAATTGCTGTTGCTCCAGAAAAGTTCCACCGAGATCGCGGGAAAGCTCCAAATGCAACCTGAGTTGCGAGGTTCCAAATTTGAGACGGTCGGTCCGGAACGCCTTGAGCGCATCGCTGTTCTAAGCGCGGAGATGATCGGATGTGCGCCAAGATGAACGAGAAGAAATGCGAAGGCGAGACCTCCAAGGTCGCGACGCAAGGCATGAGCGACGATGGCCTCAAGGGTGCGCCCGACGGGACCAATTCGCCCCCGCCCACGGACGGCCAAAGTGGTGGCGGTCCCTACCCAAATCCGCACACCGGCAAGGGCCGCAAGGGCGCGCGCAAGTGGGCCGGCGGGCAATCGGAAGCCGGCTATTATGGAACCGGCCAGCTGGGCGAACGGGACGTCCAACCCGGGGGCAATATCAACTCGGGTTCTAAGCGCTGAACTTCGCGGGAGATTGCGCATGCTAGCGATGGATTATCGAGGGCCTTACCGGGTCCGGGCTTCCGAAAAGCCGATGCCGGAGATTGAACATCCACGCGATGCGATCGTGCGCGTGACGCGATCGTGCATCTGCGGATCAGACTTGCATCTCTACCACGGTCTGGTTCCGGACACCCGCGTCGGCATGACCTTCGGGCACGAATTCTGCGGGGTGGTCGAGGAAGTCGGCCAGGCGGAGTATGCGCGCGTGCCCTATGCCGATGTCGGACCGACGCTGATTCCTGACTGGATGGACCACGACGACGCCGTGTTGCTCACCGACGTGGTGCCGACCGGTTACCAGGCGGCTGAAATGGGCGGCATCCAGAAGGGCGATACGGTGGTGATCTTTGGTGCCGGCCCGATCGGCATCATGGCGGCGCGCAGCGCCTGGCTGTTCGGAGCGGGCCGGGTCATCGTGTTCGACCTGCTTGATTACCGGCTGGACTTCGTCAGGCAATTCGGCCCGGCCGAGGTCTACAAACTTGCGGAGATCGCCGATCTGGTTGTCTTCATGAAGAAGACCACCGATGGCTTGGGGGCCGATGTCGCCATCGACGCAGTCGGCGGAGAGGCGCGCGGCAACGCGCTGCAATGGTTCCTTGGCACCAAGGTGAAGCTGTTTGCCGGATCGGCCATCCCGCTGCACTGGGCGATCAATTCCGTGAAGAAGGGCGGGATCGTATCGGTAGTGGGTGTCTACGGCCCGACCGGCAACGTCGTGCCGATCGGCAACGTGGTGAACAAGGGCATCACGATCCGGGCCAATCAGGCATCGGTAAAGCGCCATCTGCCGCGCCTGATCGAGCATGTGAAGGCCGGTCACATCAACCCCAAGGCGATCATTACTCACCGCGTCCCTCTCGAAGACGTGTCGGACGCGTACCATGTGTTCGCCGCGAAGCTGGATGGGTGCATCAAGCCTCTGCTGATGCCTAATGGACAATAGGACCGCTGCGATGAACTTGCCTGAGAAGAAACTCGGCCCTGCCCCGGTTGACGTATCCACCATCCCCGGCTGGGGCGTCGATGCCGATCCCGCGAATGACCCTACGTACCCGATGCGCAACCGTACCAATGATGTTGGCGACGACGCGGCCTGGCAACGGCCGACGCTTCAGGACGTGCAGGTGCCGATCCTGCAGTCGAACGAGTACCTGCGCCGGCCTGCGGTAGTGGGGAGTTCAACCCCGCCCTCACGGCTCAGCGGAACGATCCGCGCAGCCGCGTTTCGCTGGAGCGAGTCCAACTGGCTGCACTGGCTGCTGCTGCTGGGCGCGGACCGGGTCAACGTTATCGAAGGCGTGATCGACGACCTTTCCCACGCCCGTCTTCCGAACATTCCCGCCGAGATGGGAATCAAGTCCGAGCTGCGTTTCAACAAGCTCGGTTTCGCGAAAAAGGCGGCGATCGGAGCGGGTCTGGCCGGACTGGCCATCGCCTTGCGGGCGCGCAAACGCAGTAGGCGGCTGACCCGAACCTGACGGAACCGTTGTGCGGGATGTAGACCAGCCCGGTAAGCGGGCTGAACGCTGCCGGATTCCAGTCCTTCATGCCTGGCGCGGCCGGGCAGATACCGCGCACGGTGATCCCTTCGCGGGGTTCGAGCGCGGCATTTGGAATTAGTCGTCCGGTCTTGAGATCGACGCCCTTGTAGGCGGTGACGTGGCCGTATGGCTCCGCCGAGAGCACCTGACCCGTGCCGCGATCTATGACATAGAAATAGCCGTTGCGTTCGGGCCGGACCATGACCTCGCGGCGCTGGCCGTGCCAAGGCAGATCAAGCAGGATCTGCTCATTGACTCCATCGTGGTCATAAAGATCGTGCGGCGTGGTCTGGTAGAACCAGCGGGCCTGACCAGTGTCGATATCCCGTGCGAACAACCCGGCAGTGAACTTGTTGTCGCCCGGCCGCTGCGCCGGGTTCCACGGTCCGGGATTGCCGGTGCCGTAATAGACCAGCCGGCGCGCGGGATCGTAGCTGAGCCAGCCCCAGGCATTCCCTCCGCCCAGCTTCCACGCTTCGGGCGGCCAGGTCTTGACGCCCAGGTCAACGCCGCGATCCATGGGGTAGAACGGATGGTAACCGGCCCCGATCAGCACATCCTTGTCGGGGCCGGTGGCATAAGCTTGCCACACGATCCGTCCACTGCCGGCGTCGAGCGCCGTGAGCCAGCCTCGCACGCCCATCTCGCCGCCGGAGTTGCCCACCAGCACTTTGCCTTCGGCCACCAGCGGGGCCATCGTGATCGTCTGGCCCAGGTTTATCTCGCCGAGCCTGGTCTCCCACAGCTTCGTCCCGGTTTGCGCGTCGAGCGCGATCGTCCGGTTGTCAAGCGTGTTGAAGAACAGCCGCCCATCGGCAAAGGCAGCGCCGCGGTTGACGACATCGCAGCAAGCGACGCCCTGTGCTCCCGCCGCAGGCCGCGGTCGGTAACTCCACTTCGCCGGGGCCCCGGGCTTCGTGAGATCGAGCGCGTAGACGACATTGGGATAGGGCGTGACGATGTACATCGTGGCGCCCACCACGATCGGCGCCGCTTCGTGTCCCTTTACGATGCCGGTCGAGAAGGTGAAGGCGGTCCGCAGCCGGCCGACATTGCCCGGGTTTATCTCGCCGAGTTCCGTGTAGCGGCTGTTCGCGAAATCCCCGGCCGGGATCGGCCAGCCGCCGTCATTCGCACCGCGTGCCGCCGGAGCGATCACCGCACCGTTCGATCCGGTAAAGGGCTGAATTGCGGACTGGTCCGGCTGTGCTCCACCTTGGAGCATCAGCAGACCCATAACCAATGCAAGCACCAGAACGACAATCGCTATCACGGCGATCCCCGCAGCGCGTGTCATCCAAACCAGCTTTCACCAGCGGCGTAGGCAAGAGTGATGATTGATCCGACCAGCACCACACAGACAGCAACCCGCTCCAGCGGCAGGAGTGCGGGAGAAGTCCCCTGATGCATCGCGGTACTCGTGTTGTTTGACCTGCGCGGCTTCAACCGGCCAAACTGCACCAAGGTTCCACCGCCGCCGCGTCCTGCGCGGCCGCGCCGCTCAGGGAGTGCGGGCGGTGAGCTGACGTATCGCGTCGGCGACGATTGTCGCAGCATTCCGCGGGATGTTGTCGCAGCGCCAACCGACCACACCGTCCGGCCGCAACAGCACAGCGCTGGTCGGCTTCAGACCGAGCGCGGCTGCCACGGCTGGTTCACGGATCTGGCGGGCAGACAGACCGAGACGGTCCACCGCCGTGATCCAGCCGTCCCCGGCATCGCCGGCAATCAACATCAGGCTGCGGCTGGCCAAGTCGATGGTCGATATGCGGTCCGGGCCATCGCCGATCCAGCAATGCGGGAACCGTGTGCCGGGTCGCGAGGTCGCGGTCTCGGGCGCCTCCACCAGCGCCGTCGCCTCACCGTCGGCGATCACCGCGCCGGACCGGTAGACTGATCCGAGTTCAATCGCCGTATCGGCGAGACTAGCGGCGAGCCCGTCCGCCGGGATCGAGGGATCGACCCGCTCGACATAACGGCGGTAGGCCTGCTCGACCGTCAGCGCCGCCATTGGACGGCGCTCTGCATCATAGCTGTCAAGCAAGGCCGGGCCGGCGTGGGCATCAAGGACCATGGCCAGTTTCCAGACCAGGTTGTGCACGTCGGCAACGCCGGTGTTGCCCCCGAACCCGCCGGTCGGCGGCATCACGTGCGCGGCATCGCCGGCGAGGAACACGTTGCCTTGGCGGAACCGTGCCGCCGTCGCGGCGGAGGCAATCCACGGCTGGACGTTTTCGATGGCTACGGGAAAATCGTCCGCCATGCCCAGGGCTGCGCGGACCAGTTCCGTGCAATCTTGCGCCGAAAGTTCCTGCTCAAGCCTTGAATCCCGCCGGCCTTGGGCGTCAAAAGTGGAGAATACCGCCAGAAAACCGGAGTCCGCGTTGATCGAAAAGCGGAAGAAAGCCAGCATCCCCGGTTGATTTACGTAGACTACGCTCAGGTTGCGGCCGCGCAGCAGCGCGCGGACGTCGGCCTTGAAATAGATTGTCGCGCAGCGGGCAAACGCACCACGCCCCTCCATCGCGATGTCGAGCGCCTGCCGCACCGGACTGTGCGCTCCGTCGGCGCCGATCATGTAGCGTGCGACTATGCGCCGCTCGGCCCCGCTGTCGCGCGACCGTGTCGTGGCGGTGATGCCGTCCTCGTGCTGGACGAAGCTGGTCATCTCGGTTCCGTAACAATGGACCGCGCCAAGTTCCTGTGCCCGCTTGCGCAGGATCGGCTCCAGGCCGATCTGGGTGATAAACAGTCGCCGCGCCGGACTGAGGTCTTCCACCCCTTCGTTGACCGACCGGTAGAACCACGCCAACTCCGGCCCGCCGAGGCTTTCGACCGAAAGGATGGCGCCGTCCTGCAGAAACTCCCCGGCGGCCGCCTGTTCGATCTGCTCCTGCAATCCGACGCTGCGGAAGATCTCGATGGTGCGCTGATGGAATGCCGCGGCACGCGGGTGGATCGCCGTTCCTCGGTGCCGCTCGATCAGGACATGAGGAACGCCATGATGCGCGAGAAGCACCGACGCGGTCAGTCCCACCAGACTGCCGCCGACGACCAGCACCGAGGTCTGTTCATCCATTGCACCGTCTCCTGCTTTGGACCAGGAAACCTAAGCCAATCGCCAGACGGAGTCATCTGCTTCGCCTCCGCCGGCCGGCGGCACACTTCAAGTCGTCATTCCGTCTCGGGCAATGCCTTTCGCCGCACTGGGCGTAGTCAGGCGCGCTGGCGTGGCATATCGCAGTGCCGAGTGCTCAGACCCAGCCGAAAGGAAACACCATGCCGTCACCGATCATGCTGGTTACCGGAGGAAGCCGGGGAATCGGCGCCGCCATCGCGCGGCTCGCCGCGGAGCGCGGCTGGGATATCGCGCTGACTTACACCAGCAAGACCGACGGTGCCGAGAAGGTGGCAGATGAAGTCCGCGCCTTCGGCCGCAGGGCGATAGCGATCAAGGCCGACATGGGCGTAGAGGAGGATATCCTGCGCATGTTTACCGAGGTTGACGAAAAGCTCGGTACGCTTGACTGCCTGGTCAACAACGCCGGCATCCAGAACGATCCCGGCCCGCTTGCTGACCTGGACTGGGGGCAGCTGCGCCGGGTCATGGATGTCAACCTGCTGGGCGTCCACATTGCCTGCGCCGAAGCCATCCGCCGGATGTCCACGGCCCGCGGCGGCCATGGCGGAAGCATCATCTTCATGGGTTCGCGCGCCACCTACTATGGCGGGCCCGGCCGGGCGATCCCCTATGCCACATCGAAGGGTGGTCTCGATGCCCTCAACTACGGTCTGGGCAAGGAAGTCGCAGCCGAAGGCATCCGCGTGAACCTGATCTGCGCTGGCCCGATCTCTACGGACATGAACAACGAAATCAGTGCGCCCCAGCGAATCCTCGAGATTCCGATGGGCCGCTACGGCAAGCCGGAAGAAGTCGCCAAGGCGGTGCTGTTTCTGGCATCCGAAGAAGCGTCCTTCGTCGCTGGCGCCAGCCTGATGGTGAGCGGCGCACGATGAGCAAGGGAGAAACCACGATGTCCGCACCCGTCATGCTCGTCGCCGGCGGAAGCCGCGGGATCGGCGCCGCGATCGCCAAGATGGCCTCCGAAAGAGGCTATGATGTCGCGATCAATTACGTGAACAACCGCGAGGCGGCCGAAGCTGTTGCCGCTCATGTCCGCGCTCAGGGCCAGCAAGCCGCGCTCATCCAGGGTGACATGGCGCAAGAGGCGGACATCAAGCGGATGTTCGCCGAATGCGAGGCCGCTTTCGGCCGGCTCGACACGCTGGTCTACAATGCAGGCGGCGGCGGCGGAAAGCTGTCGTCGCTGGCAGACGCTGCGACCTCCACGCTACGCCGTGCCATCGACCTCAACCTGCTTGGCGCCCATTTCGCCGCGAGCGAAGCTATCAGGCGGATGTCGACCCGGCGCGGCGGCAATGGCGGCAACATCCTGTTCACCAGCTCGCGTTCGTCAGAGTATGGCAATCCAGGGCTGGGCGTCTGGTACGCGGCGGTGAAGAACGGGATCAACGTCCTGACCACCGCGCTGAGCAAGGAAGTGGCAGAGGACGGGATCCGCGTAAATGCGATCTCGCCCGGGCCGATCCACACCGATGCGAACGATCCGGCCGCTCATCCCGAGCGGCTCGCCTGGATCCCGATGAAGCGCTACGGGCAGCCTTCAGAAGTGGCTGAAGCGGCGCTGTTCCTCACTTCACCCGCCGCGTCGTTCATCACCGGGGTGATCCTGAACGTATCCGGCGGACGCTAGAACGGCGGCGTGGCCCCCACCACGCCGCCGCCAGCACGCTGGCAGTCCGTCAGGCCGCCTTGCGCACGTGTTGCAGGAAGTCTTCCACCTCGCGGCGCAGGCTGCTTGCCTGCTGCTCCAGTTCGTTCGACGAATCGAGCACCTGCGAAGCGGCCGCGCCGGTCGAGAGCGAGGCATCCCGCACCTGGCTGACCGAGTGCGAAACGTTTTCCGTGCTGCGCGCCGCCAGATCAATGCTGCGGGCCAAATCCTGCCTGGCGACCGACTGCTGATCAACCGCAGCAGCAATCGACACCGAAGTCGCTTCGAGCTGGTTGATCTGTTCGGCGATGATGCGCAGCGACGTGACGCTGAGGCCGGTATCTTCCTGGATCTTGCGGATCTGCGCGGCGACCCGCTCGGTCGCCTTGCCGGTCTGGTTCGCCAGGTCCTTCACTTCGGCAGCGACAACCGCAAAGCTGCGGCCGGCCTCCCCGCCCCGCGCGGCCTCGAGGCCGACCACATCGCCATTGATCAGCCGCAGCATCACCAGCGTCTGCTCGAGCGCGGGAGCGGCGTTGGCAACCCCCAGCACTTCGGCAAGACTGGCACAGGCTCGTTGCTGACCGCGCAGCACTACATGACGCAATCCGCCGACGGACTCGCTCTCCAGCTCGTCACCACCCTGAACGATCTCATCGACATAGGAATGCGGGATCAGGAAGGTCTGGCCAGCGACCCGCACGCTGATCGAGGGGACGATGCTCAGCGTCAGTGGCACGTTGAACAGAATCCGCGTGCCCGCGCCGAGCGTGGTGGTGATCGACACGCTGCCGCCGACGCGTTCGATTGCAGACCGCACCGCGTCCATGCCGACCCCGCGGCCGGACAGTTGCGTCACTTCCTGGGCGGTGGACAGACCCGGCTCGCAGATCAGGGCGGCGCGTTCTTCAAGGGTGAGGTTTTCGGCCGCCTCAGGAGGGATCACGCCGGCAGCGATCGCCTTTGCGACCAGCTGTCCGGTATCGATCCCTCCGCCATCGTCCATGACCCCGATGCGGATGACATTGCCCGTCTGGCGGGCCGAAAGCCGGATTTCGCCAAGTGGCGGCTTACCGAGCGCAAGGCGCGCGTTTGGAGATTCGATGCCGTGATCAATCGCGTTGCGGATCACGTGCATCAGCGGATCGCGGATCAGGTCGATCATCTCGCGATCAAGTTCGACCTCACCGCTCTCGATGCGCAGCACGACCTGCTTGCCGGTTGTCAAGGCGAGATCGCGGACCAGCCGCTGATAAGTCGAGAACAAGGTGCCGATCGGCTGCATCCGCGCTTGCGTGATGGTGCCCTGGAGATCGCCGAGGATCCCCGAAAGGCGCTTGAACGACGTTTCGAGATCCTGACCGCCGACCCCGTCGAAAATGTGCCGCTCGACCTCGTTGCGGGCCAGGATCATGTCGGACACGCCGTTCATCACCCGGTCGAGCAATTCCACCGGAAGGCGTACGGTGCGAGCGGTGACGCTGCGGCTGTTGCCCGGTTTCGACTCACTGTCCTGTGCGACGGGTGCGAACACCTCTGCCGCATCGCTCACAGGGGCCGTGCCAGAAAGCATCGCGATCAGTGCCAGCTCATCGGTATCGGGCGGGGCCAGCGCTTCCCCTGCCTCAAGTGCGCTGATCATCGCGGACGTCCGGTCGATGACTGCCAGGACAGCGTCCACCATCGTCCGATCCGGCGAGCGATTGCCGGCGCGAACTTCGGTCAGGACGTCTTCGGCGGCATGGCTCAGCGCCTCAAGCCGGGGCAGATCGAAAAAGCCGCAGTTGCCCTTCACCGTGTGGAAGAAACGGAAGATCACGTCGAGCCGCTCGCGGTCCGACGGGTCACGTTCCCACGCGACAAGTTCTACCTCAAGCGCCTGCAGCATCTCGCGCGCTTCGCAGATGAAGTCGTTGATCAGATCGTCCACATCGGCTCCTCTGGCGAGGTGCTATGACTACAAAAAGTTAAGGGCCAGTTAGAGATAGTTCGATCGGCGACGCGACGCGCTTGTCACGCAATTGTCATAAGGCCATCGCAGGATGCTGGCGCGTCGCCTCGCGGCATCCTATTGGCGGCAACGACATGCAATCGAAAGTCCCGATTCCACGCACGCCGCTGGCACTTGCAGCGCTGACATCGGCGGCGGTTCCGCTCGCTGGTGGAAGCCTGTGGCTCGGACTGGCCGTCGCCCTGCTGTGGATCGGCTCTCTCTGGCTGGCTCGGCCCGAGCCGGCTCCGCTTGAGACCCGGGAGCCGCCAAGAGGCCGGCGCCGCACCGACGTCGGACCAATAATCGAGCCGGCTCACTTGCCGATGATCATTTTCGACGGAGACCGGATTGTCGCCGCCAATGCCGCCGCGCGCAACGCACTCGGCGAGCATATCGTCGGCCAGGACGGCCGCATTGCGCTGCGCCATCCCGATGCGGTCCGGCTGCTCGACATGGAGGACGGCACGCAAGTCACTATTAACGGACTGACCGGTGCCCGCAGCCTGTGGCAGCTGACCCGCGGCCGGATCGACGAGCGGTACTGGTTGCTCGAACTGGTCGACCGGACGACCGAGGCCGACATCAGCCGGGCCCACACCGATTTCGTCGCCAATGCCAGCCACGAGTTACGCACGCCGCTGGCTGCGGTGATCGGCTATGTCGAAACGCTCGCTGACGATCCCGGCAAGGTCGACGCCGAGACCGCGAGCCGCTTCCACGGTATTGTCCTGAGGGAAGCGCGGCGGATGCAGAGCCTGGTCACGGACCTCATGTCGCTCTCACAATTGGAGGCCGAGAAACACGATATCCCGCAGGACCAAGTTGACATGTCGCAGCTCAGTGCCCGGGTCGTAGCGGAATTCGGGGCGACACTGGGGCATGCCCGGCTGAATTATGCCCGCCCGACAGATGCGTTGACCGTGCACGGCGACGTTCGCCAGCTGGAGCAGCTGCTCCGCAACCTGATCGACAATGCGCTGAGGTACGGCGGGCCAGAGCTGCCTATCACCATCGAAGCGGAGCGCATCGGTGCACAGGTCGTTCTGCGGGTTACCGACCGCGGCGCCGGCATCCCGCCAGAGCATATCCCGCACCTGACCCGGCGGTTCTATCGGACTGACCCCGGCCGCAGCCGCGCCGGGGGCGGAACCGGGCTGGGGCTGGCGATCGTCAAGCACGTGGTCGAGCGGCACCGCGGCAAGCTCGATATTGCGAGCACCCTGGGCGAAGGGACGACCGTGACAGTCGCCCTTCCCTTGGTCTCATCAGAAGTTGGCTGACAGCCCCAGCGTCAGCACATTATCGCTACTGTCAGGGCCGTTACGGACGAATCCGTGCTGGTTGAGATAGCCAAAGTCCATGCTGAACTTCTTGTTGAGCGGGACCGAGACCGAGATGGCGTTGCGCATCCGGTCATACCCGTCGGTTTTCTGGAACGAGGTGGTGTTGAGGTTGACGAAGCTTTCGTGCGTCACGGACACCGTGCTCTTGCCAACAAAGGGTGCGGACGCCTTTACATAGGGCCGCAACCGCCAACCGGTGCCCGCTACGTTATCGCGCCATCGCGTTTCAAGGCGAACCCGCCCCGAGAACTTGACCTTTCCGACCACCGCGAAATTGTCGACGTTGACCTGCTGGCGCCAGCGGCGCTCCATCGCCTTGAAATCGCCGTGCAGGTAAGTGGGATTGTGGACGTAGCCGGTCCAGATCGTGACCTGCTTGTTGACCTTGTAGCCCACCATCGTCGCATTCTCGAGTTCATAGAAGCCCTTGGCGTCACTGGTCCGGAAAACGATCTCGTCCTGAACCTTGAAGTTCGAAGGGAGGGCCATGCTCACGCTCAGGGTCTGCCAGTACTGCGTATCCTCGCTAGCGAGCGCGGGACTGGCGGTGGCGAGCGCGGACAAGGTGGCGAACGTGGCAACGATCAGGCGCATTTATCGAGATCCTCGTGATTGGCGTCGAGGGCCGGGTATTACTGTTATGTGACAGGTTGATGACGCTGCATGCCACGCATATGGCATTGGCATGTCAACACTGTGCGACACTGGACCGGCATCACCATGTCAATCCTGTCATCAATTTGTCATCAAACCCCACCAGAGCTGCTCTACCACTGCGGATGGAGTAGATTCGCCATGAAGACAAAGATTTTTGCCCTTTCCGCCACGCTTTCGGCCACCGCGCTGCTGAGCGCGTGCGGCGGTGCCCAGAATGCCTCCCGCGACCAGATCCGTGCGGTTGGCTCCTCGACTGTCTATCCTTTTGCCAAGGTCGTAGCGGACGCGCTGGCCAAATCGAACACCGCGATCAAGTCGCCGATCATCGAATCGACCGGCACGGGCGCGGGCATGAAGCTGTTCTGCGCCGGCGTCGGCGTCGAGCACCCTGACGTGGCCAACGCCTCGCGCCGGATCAAGAAGTCTGAGTACGAGGATTGCGCATCGCATGGCGTGAAGGACATCGTCGAGATCCAGGTCGGGCTTGATGGAATCGCCTTCGCTGAAGCCAAGGGCGGCCTCGGGCTCGCCCTGACCCCGGCCGACGTCTACAAGGCGCTGGCCGCCAATCCCTTCGGCAAGCCAAATACCGCCAAGACCTGGAAGGACGTCAACCCCGCCTTCCCGGCCGAGCCGATCCTGGTCTATGGACCGCCGTCGACCTCCGGCACGCGCGATGCGCTCAAGGAGCTGATCCTGATGAAGGGTTGCGACAGCGATCCGGCCATGAAGGCCCTGAAGGACAGCGACAAGGACCAGCACGACAAGGTCTGCGGCGAGGTGCGCACCGATGGCGCGTTCGTGGACTCGGGCGAGAACGACAACCTGATCGTCCAGAAGCTTGAGGCCAACCCCAAGGCAATCGGCGTGTTCGGCTATTCCTATCTGGAGGAGAATGTAGACAAGCTGCTCGGCCTGACCATGAGTGGCGTGACGCCAACCTATGCCTCGATCGCCGACTTCAGCTATCCAGGCGCCCGTCCGCTGTACATCTATGTGAAGGCAGCGCATGTGTCGGCGATCAGGGGGCTCAAGGACTTCGTGGCCGAATGGGCAAAGAGCTGGAGCAAGGACGGAATCCTGGCCAAGGCCGGCATGGTCGTTTCGCCCGATGACGTGCAGGCCAAGAACGCCAAGGTCGCGAGCGAGCTGACCCTGCTCGATCCCAGCACGCTCAAGTAAGCCGCAGCGAGGAGCCGACGTGTCACCAGCCATCCCCATCCTGCTAGCCTTAGGGCTCGGGCTGATCGGCTGGCTGGCGGCACGTTCGCGCGCTTGGGCGTTTAAGCGCGCGCAGACGGAGCGTCTGCATTCGCTACCGTCCTACCACGGTTGGTTCGTGGCAATTTGCGCCGCGCTGCCGGCCTTGCTGTTCGCGATTTTCTGGACGGCAACCGCCCCCGGACTAATCCTGACCCGCGTGGCCGCAAGTCCGGCCGCAGCATCGCTCCCGCCCTTCCGTATCCAGCGCGATGCTATCCTGTCCGAGGCCTCGGCTGTCGCAAACGGTTCGATGACGGCCGCATTCCATCCGGAATCAGCTGCGCTGGTCGATCCGTTCCGGCAAGCAATCGGACAATTCGGCACGATCGGCATCGTCGTGACCCTGCTGCTGGGGCTGGCCTGCGGCGGCTTCGCCTATTTGCGGCTGCGCCCCGGTTTCACGGCCCGGACCCAGGTCGAGCGGGCAACGATGGTCGCCCTGCTGCTGGCCTCGTTGATGGCGATCTTCACAACATTCGGCATCGTGGCGTCGCTCGCCTTCGAGACCTTCCGCTTTTTCAGCATGGTCAGCCCGGCGGACTTCCTGTTCGGCACGCATTGGGCGCCCGATCCCATGGCCACCCCGACGGCGGATTCGGGCGCCAATTACGGTGCGGTGCCGCTGTTCTGGGGCACGGTAATGATCGGCGTGGTTATTGCCATGCTGGTTGCCATCCCGCTTGGCCTGATGAGTGCAATTTTCCTCACGCAATATGCCTCAGCCAGAGTGCGGCGCTGGATGAAGCCGCTGCTCGAGATCCTGGCGGGCGTGCCGACGGTGGTTTACGGCTATTTCGCGGCGCTGACCGTGGCGCCGGCCGTGCGGGACGCGGCGCAAGCGGTCGGTATTGCGACAGCCTCGAGCGAAAGCGCGATGGCAGCCGGGATCGTCATGGGGATCATGATTATTCCCTTCGTCTCATCGATGGCGGATGACTCCATCGCCGCCGTCCCGCAGGCGATGCGCGACGGCAGCCTGGCGATGGGCGCGACGACCTCTGAAACGATCCGCCGCGTGCTTATTCCGGCCGCGCTCCCCGGCATTGTCGCGGGTATCATGCTCGCGGTCAGCCGCGCGATTGGTGAGACGATGATCGTGGTCATGGCCGCCGGCGCTACCGCCCGGCTTACCGCCAATCCCTTCGAGAGCATGACCACGGTGACCTTCCAGATCGTCGCCATGCTGACCGGCGAGGGCAGTTTCGATCACCCAGCCACGCTCTCTGCTTTCGCGCTGGGCATGGTCCTGTTCATCGTCACCCTTACCCTCAACTTCATCGCGCTGCGCTTGGTGAAGCGGTTCCGCGAAGCCTATGACTGACCCTGTCGATCCCGCCCGCGCCGCGCGCGCAGCCGCTCAGCTCAAGCGCCGCTATGCCGCCGAACGCCGCTTCAAGGCGCTCGGCTTCCTGGCGGTTGCCTTTTCGGCGATAGTGCTCGCGTTCCTGCTATGGACGATGACCTCCACCGGATTAGGCGGATTCAAGCGGACCGAACTGCGCTTCGACATCGACTTCGCCTCAGGCCTGCTGACGGTCGATCCATCCCAGCTGCGCGGTGACAGTGCGATGCAGACGCTGGAAGGCGCGGGATTGAAGGACGTGGTCCAGTTCGCAGCCGCGCAAACGGCGGGCGATCAGGCCGCGGCGGAACTGCAAAGTGATGCCTGGCGCGAAGTGGCCCAAGCCCTGATCGCCGATCCGAGCCGGCTGTCGGGCAAACTTGCCGTATCTCTCCCGGTGACCAAGGACATGGCTGCTGCGCGCCGCGGTGACGGTCCGGAAGGACTGCGCCCCCTGGCTGCCAGGTTGAAGGCGGAAGGCAAGCTGGTCCGCGTGTTCGACCTCGGCTTCCTCTCGCGCGCCGATGCCACTGATCCGCAATCCGTCGGCATATGGGGTGCCCTCAAAGGCTCGATGCTGACCATGCTGGTCACCCTGCTGTTGGCCTTCCCGGTGGGCGTGCTGGCGGCGGTCTATCTTGAGGAATATGCACCCAAGAACCGCTGGACCGAACTGATCGAAGTCTCGATCAACAACCTTGCGGCGGTGCCATCGATCATTTTCGGCCTGCTTGGCCTCGCCGTGTTCCTTGGCCTGTTCCCCAACTGGCGCTCCGCCCCGCTGATCGGCGGAATGACGCTGGCGCTGATGACCATGCCCGTGATCGTCATCTCCGGACGCAACGCGATCAAAGCCGTGCCCCCGTCGATCCGCGATGCGGCGCTGGCGGTGGGCGCAAGCCGGGTGCAGGAGACCTTCCACCACGTTTTGCCGCCGGCCCTGCCCGGGATCCTCACCGGCACGATAATCGGCATGGCCCGCGCACTGGGCGAAACCGCGCCGTTGCTGATGATCGGCATGCGTGCGTTCGTCGCCACCCCGGCGGACGGCTTCACCTCGCCCTCCACCGTGCTCCCGGTGCAAATCTTTCTGTGGTCGGACGAGATCGACCGCGGGTTCGTCGAACGGACCTCTGCGGCGATCATCGTCCTGCTGCTGTTCCTGCTGGCGATGAACGGCATCGCCATCTACCTTCGCAACCGCTTCGAGAAACGCTGGTAAGCAATGACCACCCTGCACGACCTGGACCCTGTTGACGCCAAGATCGCGGCCCGCAACGTCTCCGTATTCTACGGCGACAAGCGCGCGATCGACGATGTGTCGATCGACATATCCGCGCAATATGTCACCGCCTTCATCGGCCCGTCGGGCTGCGGCAAATCGACATTCCTGCGTTCGATCAACCGGATGAACGACACCATCCCCGGCGCGCGGGTAGAGGGAGAGATCCTACTCGACGGGCAGGACATCTACCGCTCCGGCATGGACGTTGTGCAACTGCGCGCCCGCGTTGGCATGGTGTTCCAGAAACCCAACCCCTTCCCCAAGTCGATCTACGAAAACGTCGCCTATGGCCCGCGCATCCACGGCCTCGCCGCGGGGCGCAGCGAGTTGGACGAGATCGTCGAACGCTCGCTGTCGCGTGCCGGTCTGTGGGACGAGGTCAAGGACCGCTTGTCCGACAGCGGCACCGCCTTGTCCGGCGGACAGCAGCAGCGCCTGTGCATCGCCCGCGCCATCGCGGTCGATCCCGAAGTGATCCTGATGGACGAGCCCTGCTCGGCGCTCGATCCGATCGCCACGGCGCGGATCGAGGAACTGATCTTCGAGCTGCGCGGGCGCTATGCCATCGTCATCGTCACCCATTCGATGCAGCAGGCCGCGCGCGTTTCGCAGCGCACCGCCTTCTTCCACCTCGGCAAGGTGGTCGAATTCGGCAAGACCTCGGAAATCTTCACCAATCCGCGCGCCGAGCGCACCAAGGATTACATCACCGGCCGCTACGGCTGAAAGCAGGCATCGCATGGCACACGAACATACCGTCAAGGCATTCGACGAGGACATCACCAGGCTGCGCGGGCTCATCGCCGAGATGGGCGGGCTGGCCGAAGTCGCGATTGGCGAGGCGATGGAAGCCCTGATCAAGTGCAATGCCGAACTGGCCGAGGGCGTGATCGCCCGCGACCGCCGGATCGACGCACTCGAGGCTGAAATCGACAGGCTGGCTGTGCGGATCATTGCGCTGCGCGCACCGATGGCGGACGACCTGCGCGAAGTGATTGCCGCGCTCAAGATCGCCGGCGTGATCGAACGGATCGGCGATTATTCAAAGAATATCGCCAAGAGTTCCAGCAAGATCGAAGGCCGCAAGCGGTTCGAGCCGCTGACCCTGATCCCGGCGATGGCCGAAGTCGCGGCGAGTATGGTCCACGACGTGATGACTGCCTATGCCGCGCGCAATCCCGTCCTCGCGCAGGAAGTGGTCGAACGCGACGAGAAGGTTGATGCCTTCTACAACTCGATCTTCCGGACCCTGGTCAGCCACATGATGGAAAACCCCTCAACCATCTCCAGCGTGGCGGAACTGCTGTTTGTCTGCCGTAATATCGAGCGGATCGGCGACCATGCAACCAACGTTGCCGAGATGGTCTACTACGCCGCCACCGGAAACTACCTCACCGACAAGGAAGCGCTCGCGCGCGATTGAGCCATGCCAGAACCCCGCCTGTTACTGGTCGAGGACGACCCGGCGCTTGCCGAACTGCTCGAGTTCCGCTTCCGCCAGGAAGGCTACGCCGTATCGGTTACCGGCGACGGCGATGAGGCCCTGCTGCTGGCATCCGAAGAAGCCCCGGACCTGGTCGTGCTGGACTGGATGGTCGAAGGCACCTCCGGGATCGAAGTATGCCGCCGCCTGCGCCGCGACAAGGCGACTGCGCACGTCCCGATCATCATGCTTACCGCGCGCAGCGACGAGGACGATCGGATCCGCGGTCTCGAAACCGGGGCGGACGACTATCTGACCAAGCCCTTCTCCCCGCGGGAACTGGTTGCCCGGGTCAACGCCATCCTGCGGCGGATCCGGCCGGCGCTGGCCGGCGAGATGCTTACCGTGGGCGACCTGACGCTCGACGTCACCGCGCACCGGGTCAGCCGGCGCGGTCAAAGCCTTTCGCTCGGACCAACCGAGTTCCGCCTCCTGCGTTTCTTTATGGAGCATCCCGGGCGCGTCTTCTCGCGGGTGCAGTTGCTGGATGCAGTCTGGGGAACGGAGAGCGACATCGAGCTGCGTACGGTCGACGTGCACATTCGCCGGTTGCGCAAGGGCATCGAGATGACCGACGCGCCCGATCCGGTCCGGACCGTGCGCTCTGCCGGATATGCCTTGGAGGCAGTCCGCTAGTCCGGCCGCATCCGTCTTCGCGCGGCCGCCGCACTTTCCCCGTACCAGCGCCGGGTCGCCCGGGAGAGGCCGCTCTCGTCGCTGAAGCCCAGGGCATCGGCAATTTCTGCCAGACTGGGACGCGCAGGACGCCTGGCCATCGTCTCGAATGCGGACTGGTTGCTCTCATCCCGCAGTCGCCGCAGCGAGGTGCGCTCTCGGACCAGATTTCGCTCCAGCGTGCGCAAGGACACGCCGAGCCGATGCGCGAGATCCTCGCCGGCAAGCCGCCGCTGCCCGCCATCGCCGAACAGGTTTGCCACCCGGGCGGCCCAGCTTTCCGTCCGGCCCTCGGCATGCAATTGGGCCTCCAGCGCGATCTTCATCGCCATGTAGCCGCGCGGATCAGCAAGGCTCGAGGTAAGCGCCAGCAACCGCTTGGGGATCAGTGCTGCCTGGATGTCTGATTCCCACACGACCTGGCATTTGAAGACATTGCGCAACTCGTTTTCGGGCAGCGGCGACGGGCCGGAAATGTGCACGACGATCTGCTCCGCCACGCCGGGAAAAGCGATGTCCAGCACGGTCTGCAGGTTGAGGTCGCACAATGCGCCAAGCATCTGCCATTCCGCGGGTGGAATGGTCTCGGTCCGGGTCGAGACCAGCGCGACATGCTGCGCTTCGTTGCGCGTGTGCCACTGCATGACCGGCCAGCGCGCGCTGCCATAACGGGCCACGACATCGACCAGGTCGCCCAGCGTCGGCGCAAAGCGCATGGCGCCTTCCAGATCGCCCTGCACGTCAAGGCTCCAGAACGCGGGCAGGCGGAGATACCAGCCGTCGCCCATGACATTGCGCAGGTTTTCGCACACCCGCCACAGAACGGAGGAATCGAGCTCGAAGTCCGGAGCACTGGCTTGCTCAAGGGTAATGCCGGTTCCGCTGAACAACAGTGCATGCATTTGCGGTGTGGCGGCAAACTGCCCGATACCCAGGCGAAAGTGCTGCAACGGCAGTGTCGTCAATGCAGATCTCCGTGCCAATCGTGCCAACCGGGCCTTCCGCGCCAGCACCTGTCGCCTAAAGCCCGATCAGTGGCAGGTTTGGCCCTGTTTGCGTGGTTGTCAATCGGCCATCTTCACATAGGTTAAGCGCGGACTGCGAACCGGATCAACCGGTCGAAAACGAGCCGCGGGTCGCTCAGGGGGAGATGGCGGGGGCTTTGCGCTAGCCTGCGGCTGTGTTCGAAAGCTTTCGGCACGGGCCCATCTCCCCCACGGAACCAATTCATTCCCATCGCAGATGTGCCGCTAGGTCCGGACCGGCCCACGCAAAAGGGCCGCCCTTGCGGACGGCCCTGTGTTGCCCGGTGAGAAAACCGGTCAGTCCAGCTTGATGCCGCCTGGCAGCGGCGCCACCGGCTGCGGCGGTGCATCAGGATCGTCCTCATGCACCTCGACCAACCCACGGCCCACATGGCTCTTGCGATAGCCATAGAGGAAATAGCAGACCAGGCCGAGCGCGCCCCATGCCGGTAGCACCGCCATCGCCTCGAACGGCAGGTTCACATAGAGGAATACGCAGCCGACAGCCGCCAGCGGTGCGACCACCCAGATGAAGGGGGTGCGGAACGGTCGGGCGCGATGCGGGTCGCGTACCCGCAGGATCATCACCGCCACGGCCACCATGAAGAACGCAAACAGCGTGCCGGAGTTGGAAATGTCAGCCAGTTGGCCGACTGGCAGCAGCGCTGCGGCGATCGCGACGAAAACGCCGGTCACCAGCGTCACGATGTGCGGAGTCTTCCACTTCGGGTGCACCGTCGCCAGCTTTTCCGGCAGCAGTCCGTCGCGCGCCATCACGAAGAAGATGCGGGTCTGCCCGAACATCATCATCAGGATCACGGACGGCAAGGCGAGGTTCGCGGCCAGCCCGATCAGATCGCCGGCAACCGTATAGTTTACCGACCGGAGCACGTGGGCCAGCGCCTCGTTCGAGCAGACCAGCGGCGTGGTGCCTTGCGCTGCCAGCGCGGCGCACTGCTGGGTGAATTCGGCCGAACCCGGCGCGATCCCTACAGCGGTCGGCTGCGCGCCGATTGCACCGATCGCGCCGGCGGCGACCAACAGGTAGAACACGGTGCAGATTGCAAGGCTGCCAATCAGACCGATCGGCACGTTGCGTTGCGGGTTCTTGGTTTCCTCGGCCGCAGTCGAGACCGCATCAAAACCGACATAAGCGAAAAAGATCGACGCCGCCGCGCCAACCACGCCCATCCCGCTCGTTCCAGGAGGGCCGAACCAACCGTTTGGCGCGAAGGGTGCGAAATGCTCGCCCTGCAGCAGCGGCAGGCTCAGCGCGACGAACATAGTGAGCGCCGTCACCTTGACTGCCACCAGCACGGCGTTGAAATTGGCGCTTTCCTTGGTGCCGATCATCAGCAACCAGGTCACCGCGCCGGCCACGGCAATCGCCGGCACGTTGATGATCCCGGTCGAGAAATCCGGCCCGGCCATGGTCCAGGTCGGACCGGCCTGAAGCATCAGTGGTAATTCAAATCCTGTCCAACTTCGCACCAAGCCCATGAAATAGCCTGACCAGCCGACGCACACCGCCGAAGCGGCCACAGCGTATTCCAGGATCAGAGCCCAGCCGACCATCCATGCCAGCAGTTCACCGACCACGGCGTAGGAGTAGGTGTAAGCTGAACCCGAAACCGGCACCATCGAAGCCAGTTCGGAATAGCACAGCGCCGCCACCGCGCAGACTGCGCCGGCAATGATGAAGCTGTACATCATCCCCGGTCCGGCTTTCTGCGCCGCTGCGGCGGTGAGGACGAAGATGCCGGTGCCGATAATGGCACCGATACCCAGCAGCGTCAGTTGAACCGGACCCAGTGAGCGATGAAGGGATTTCTTTTCTGCGGTCGCCAGAATGGCGTCCAGAGATTTTACGCGACCGAACATGCGGTTCTCCCGAAGGAAATTGGAATGGGCGGAAGCTAGCGGCAAAGCGGCCATTGGCAAGCCCTGCAGGCTCACCCTTCCCCAGTCCTGCGCGAGCGGCTAGAACTACTTCATGTCCACGACCTTCCAGCTCGACACCGCGACCAGCCGCGCCAATCCCACCCCGGCGCCGATGAAACGCCTGACCGTACCGGCGATCCGCCAGCGCAAGGTCGGCGGCGCCACCGCCGAACCGGTCGTGGTGCTGACGGCCTATACCGCCCGGCAGGCCCAGTTGCTCGATGCGCATTGCGACGTGCTGCTGGTCGGCGACAGCCTCGGACAGGTGATCTACGGCCTGCCGTCCTCGGTGCCGGTCACGCTGGAAATGATGGCGGCCCACGGCGCGGCGGTAGTGCGCGGCAGTTATCATTCGGTGGTCGTGGTCGACATGCCCTTCGGCAGCTATGAGGGTTCACCCGAACAGGCCTTTGCCAGCGCCGCGCGGCTGCTCAAGGAAACCGGCTGCGCCGCGATCAAGCTCGAAGGCGGCGAGGCCATGGCGCCGACAGTGGAATTCCTCGTCAGCCGCGGGATCCCGGTAATGGGTCACGTCGGGTTGACGCCGCAAGCGGTCAACGTGCTCGGCGGCTACAACGCCCGCGGCCGGAGCAAGGCCGAGGCGGCGAAGATCGTTGCGGACGCCAAGGCACTGGATGACGCCGGAGCCTTCGCCATCGTGATCGAAGGCGTTGTCGAACCGATTGCGATCGAAGTGACCCGGGCGGTTGGCTGTCCCACCATCGGCATCGGTGCATCGGCGCAGTGCGACGGACAGGTGCTGGTCACCGAAGACATGCTCGGCATGTTCGACCGCGTGCCCCGTTTCGTAAAGCGATATGAAGCGATTGCCGAGGTGATTTCCGGCGCAGCAGAGAAATATGCCGGCGAAGTTCGCGCGCGGATCTTCCCAGGGATCGAGCAGACCTACCAGCCAAAGTAAGAGCCTTTTACCCTTCCCTCAGCCGGGTCGCGATCGGCGCTGCCACCACCATCTGTGCGAGGTGATAGACCAGCAACGGCATCAGGATGATCCCGGCGCTGGCCGGCGGGAACAGCACGGTCGCGAGCGGCGCGCCCATCGCGATGCTTTTCTGCGCTCCGGCGAAAACCACTGAAATCTGGTCCGCGTGGTTAAGCCGCAGCATCCGTCCCAGCAGCCAGGCGCCGCCGTAGCCGACTACCAGCAGCACCCCGCAAGCGGCGATCAGCAGGCCCCAGTCCGAAAGGTGCACGCGGTGCCAGATCCCTTCTGCCACCGCCCCGGAGAAGGCGGTGTAGACCGCCAGCCCGATCGTGCCGCGCTCGAGTAAGGAGGTCGCCTTGCGGTGACCCTTGACCCAGTGCCCGGCAAAACCCTGCGCCGCCTGCCCGATCACGAAAGGCAAGAGCAGCAGGGTCATCACCCTGACCAGCGTGGAACTGGTGAAGCCTTCGCCGCTGGTGCCTGCCAGGGCGGAGAACAGCGGGGCGCTGACGAAGACACCGATGATGTTAAGCAAGGCTGCGGCGATGACCGAGCTGGCGATGTTGCCGCCGGCAATCGAGGTGTAGGCCGTGGCCGATTGTACGGTCGAGGGCAGCACGCCGAGGTAGAGGAACCCCAGCGCCAGCGTTGCCGGAAGCAACGGCAAGGTGAGTTGCCAGGCCGCCCAGCCGGCAAGCGCCATCACCCCGAAGACGAACAGCGTCAGCGGCAGCAGCAGGCGCCAGTTGCGGATCCCGGCCCAGACCTCGCCCCGCGCGATCTTCAGCCCGTAAAGCAGGAACAGCACGAACACCGCGACGTTGGAGATATCCTGCACGAGCTCGTGCAGCATACCCGTCGCCGGCAGGATCGTTGCAATGACGATCGCCGCGGTGACCAGGCGCACCATCGGGTCAAACCATTTGAACATCAGGTCACTCCGGCATCCGCACCGGAGGCGCGGGAGTCAGCGAAAAGCGCGGCGCGGGTGCGGGCTGGACCACCCCGCCCACGTCCACAAAGGTTCCACGCGCGATGTTGTGCGGATCGTGCGGAGCTTCCGACAGCGAGAGCACGGGCGCGAAGCACGTTTCGGTGTGATCGAGCAGCGCGCACCATGCATCGCGAGTGCGGGAGCGGAAGATCGCCGCCACGCGCTGCTTGAGTTCCGGCCAGCGCGCCCGGTCTGACGGATCGGCGAAGGCCGGATCGTCAGCCAGTCCGAGCTTGTCGAGCAGCAAACCATAGAACTGCGGCTCGATTGCCCCGATGGAGACGTACTTTCCATCGGCGGTCTCGTAAGTGTCGTAAAAGAAGGCCCCGCCGTCGCAGACGTTGCTCTCCCGCTCCTCTTTCCACCAGTCATTGGCGAAGCCGGAATAGGTGAAGGCGGAGATCAGCGCCGCACCATCAGACATGGCGCAATCGACCACTTGTCCCATCCCCGTGCTGCGGGCCGAGAGGATTGCGGCGAGCAAGCCGAAGGCCAGCATCATCCCGCCGCCGGCATAGTCGCCCACGGCATTGGCCGGGACCACCGGCGGCTGGCCCTTGCGACCATACGTGGAGAGAGCGCCGGATAACGCAATGTAATTGATGTCGTGCCCGGCTTGCAGCGCCCGGGGGCCGGTCTGGCCGAAGCCGCTCATCCGGCCCACTACGAGGCGGGGATTGCGCGCGAGCAGCACATCGGGTCCGAGGCCCAGCCGTTCGATCACTCCGGGCCGAAAAACGTCTATCAGCGCGTCGGCCTGACCGACCAGGGCCAGCACTTCTGCCAGTCCGGCTGGATCCTTCAGGTCGACCGTGCGGATCTCGCGGTTCCGATTCACCGCGTCTCGCTTGCCGAAATCGCTCTCGTGCCGTGGGCCCGGCCGTTCGATCCGAATGACCCGTGCGCCGTGATCAGCCAGCATCATGCCCGCAAACGGACCAGGGCCAATCCCGGCCAGTTCGATAACGGTGATGCCGTGCAACGCGCCCGCCATGCCACACCTTCCCCTACGCGCGATCCTCCATGCCCCTTGCAGGACGCCGGACCGGTTGTCGAGCAGCGGATCAGGCGTGGAGGTCGTACTGCTTGAGCAGGTCGTAAAGGGTCGGACGGCTGATCCCGAGCAGCTTGGCAGTGCTGGAAATGTTGCCTTCGCTGCGCGCCAGGGCATGGCGAATGACCTTTCGGTCCGCCTCTTCCCGGGCAGACTTGAGGTTGAGGACCGAAGCTTGCTCGCCGCCCGGATTGGCCAGATCAAGATCGACAGCCCCCACCAGCTTGGCCTCGGACATGATCACCGCGCGCTTGACCCGGTTTTCCAACTCGCGCACGTTGCCGGGCCAGGGCCAGGCATCAATGGCAGCCAAGGCATCGGCGGCAAAGCCCTTGACCTGCGGGTTCATCTCCCGCGCAAAACGGGCGAGGAAGACCTTCGCCAACAGCGCGGCATCGCCAGGCCGCTCGGCCAGGCTGGGAATGCGCACGACGATTTCGGCGAGCCGGTAGAAAAGGTCCTCGCGGAAACGTCCGGCGGCGATCATCCCCTCGAGGTCCTGATGCGTGGCGCAGACGATCCGCGTATCGACTTCGATCGACTTGCGCGAGCCGATCCGCTCGATCACTCGCTCCTGCAGGAACCGCAGCAACTTGACTTGCAGTGGCAGAGGAATGTCGCCGACCTCATCGAGGAACAGGGTGCCACCCTGGGCTTGCTCGATCTTTCCCTCGGTGGTCTTGACCGCGCCTGTGAAGGCACCCTTTTCGTGCCCGAACAGCTCGCTTTCCAGCAAGTTCTCGGGGATGGCGGCGCAGTTGATCGCTACGAAGGCGCGGTCACGGCGGTCGCTGGCATCATGCAGGCCGCGGGCGAGCAGTTCCTTGCCCGTGCCTGATGCGCCGAGCAGCAGCACCGTAGCGTTGGTATTCGCCACCCGCTCGATCGTGCGGGCAACGCGCACCATCTCCGGCGCCGCCGTGATCATCCGGCCCAGCACGGTGTTTTCGCTGCCCGTGCGGTTCGCCATCTGGCGGTTCTCGGCCTCGATCCGGTGAAGCTGGAAGGCACGGCGCACGATCAGACCCAGCGCCTCGATGTCGACGGGCTTCTGATAGAAATCGTAAGCCCCGCAGGCGATTGCCTTCAACGCGGACTCGCGCGCGCCATGGCCCGAGGCGACGATCACCTTGGTATCCGGCTTGAGCGCCATGATCTCATCCAGCACGGCGAAGCCTTCGGCGGTGCCATCGGGATCCGGCGGCAGGCCAAGATCGAGCGTAACCACGGCCGGGGTTTCGGAACGTAGCGCGGCCAGAGCCGCACCGCGATCTCCCGCGATGATGACCTCGAAATCCTCATAGGCCCATTTCAGCTGGGCCTGCATGCCGGGATCGTCCTCGATCACGAGCAACTTTGGTTTCTCGTTAGTCATCATGCGACTTTCTGGCCGTTATTGCCGATGTTCTGAATAATGTCCGACGCCGCGTGGACCGGCAGGCGGATAACGAAGCGCGAGCCCAGACCTTCACGGGATTCCACTTCAAGCCGGCCGTTCATCGCCCTGACCAGTTCGCGGGCTTCGTAAGCACCAATCCCGAACCCGCCCGGCTTGGATGAAACGAATGGCCGAAACAGGCGGGTGCGGACGAATTCAGGCGACATCCCGCTGCCCGAATCCAGGACCTCGATCAGGCCGGAAATCCCGTCACTGGTAACGCCTATGAACACCGGCGCGTCCGGGGGACTGGCGTCGATCGCGTTCTGCACCAGATGCACGAGCACCTGCTCCAGCGTCTCGGCATTGGCGGCGATGGTACATTCCCGGGGGGCATTGGCGATGACATTGTGACGCGCCTTAAACTGCGCTGCCACAGACTCCACGATCAGGTCTGCTCGGACCTGCCCGATCTGTTCGACCGTGCCGGTGCCATAGCGCGAAAGCCGCGCGATAAGTGCGTTCAGCTTGTCGGCCGAATTGCGCAGGGTAATCAGCATGTCGACGCGGAAAGCAGGATTCTCCGCGTGACGCTCGGCATTGTGGGCGAGCAGTGAGAGCTGGCTGGCAAGGTTCTTGATATCGTGCATCACGAAAGCGATGCGGCGGCTGAAATCATCGAACCGGCTCGCTTCGGCCAGCGCTTGCTGGCTGGCGTGCTCTGCCAGGTAGCTCGCCAGCTGCTGGGCCACAACGCGCAGCAGGTCGAAGTCTTCCCAGTCAAGCTTCCGCTTGTGAGGCGGGCGGGCCAGCGCCACGACGCCCACCAGGCGGTCGTAGTGGATCAGCGGGACCAGCGCCCAGGCACGGCTCTCGTCACGCAGCCAGTCCGGCACGATCGCCATTTCACCCTGGTAGTCCTTGCCGGCGCGCACATCATCGAGATCGACGATGAAGCCTTGTCGTTGCAGGAAAGCGACAGCGTCGGCGCCCATGGCCGTAGCCGGGACCTCGGCGGTGGGCCACTGCCAACGCGCCGCCAGTTCCAGTTCTCCTGCCTCGTTGGGCGATAGCAGCACCCCCGCCGGACTGTCGGTGATATCGGCGATGGCCTGCACCACGCGGTCTTGCAGCGGATGCTCGAAATCACCGACTCGCCCCATGGTGCGGGTGAAGCGCAGCCATTCGGCGCGATAATCGTAGCGGTGCTGGAACAGGTGCTTGTGCAGGGTCACACGCAGCCACCCACGCAGTTTCTGCGATGGCAGGACGATTATAGCGATGGACGTTGCGGCGATCAGGAAGCCGAATTGCAGCAACCGCGCGAAGTTTCCGCCCGAAAAGGCGATCCACTTGGCAATGGCAACCATACCGACAAGGTAAGCGCCGATCAGCAGCAACGAGACCGACTGGAACGTCACCGCGCGTGACGGCCGGAAGCGCAAGTCGTCGCTGCGCTTGCTTGCGCCGAACGCCAGCAAGATCCCGAACGCGGCCGCAATTGGACCACGGATCGGCGCCAGCTCTTCCGGCCAGTGTCCGCTGAGATAGGCAATCGTATAGAAGTTGAGCTCGAAGCCCCAGATCAGCGCAAGTCCGCCCGCCGGCCAGCGCAGTGCCCGGCGCGACTCCACCGTGGTGCCGACATAGAGATTGTGGACAAGCACCAGGCCGCCAATCGCAACCAGCAGCCGCAACAATACGTCGAACTGGAAGACCGGCAGGTTCCGGGACAAATCTATGCCCATCCGCAGTTCCATGATCGCCAGGAAGCAGCTGAGGAACGCGACGAACCCCAGCGACGCGATCACCGGCCGCACCGGAGCGACCTTGGCATGACGGCCGTCGCATTCGAACAACCGGTAGACTGCGAAGATGCAGGCGAGATTGCGCCCGGCTTCGGCCAAGGCCGCCAGGATGCTCGCCGGACCGGTCGCCGTAGCGACGATGCACCAGATGGCCGTGGCCACCACCGTCGCCGCGACTGCATCGCCGGCCATGCCATAGCGGGCCCGCCGGGTTATGACGACGCTTGCGGAAATGACGATGATGAACGCGGCCGCAAAGTGCGAGATCATCGAAATCAGCGCCCAGGGCGACATCTGAATGTGCGCCGCCATCACCGGGAGCCCTCCGGCCAGAGCACCACTCGAAGCGTCTGGAGGATGATCAGCAGGTCAAGGAACGGCGTATAGTTCTTGGCGTAATAGAGGTCGTATTCGAGCTTGTGCCGCGAATCCTCCATCGAGGCGCCATAGGGAAAGTTGACCTGCGCCCAGCCTGTGATCCCCGGCTTGACCATGTGCCTTTCGGCATAGAACGGCAGTTGCTGTTCCAGCTCGCCAACGAACTCCGGCCGTTCCGGGCGCGGACCGACGAAGCTCATCTCGCCTTTGAGCACGCTCCAGGTCTGCGGCAGCTCGTCGATCCGGACCTTGCGGATCAGTCGGCCGATCCGGGTGACCCGCGGATCGCCCTGCGTTGCCCACGCCGCGCCGTGAGCTTCGGCATCGGTGCGCATTGTGCGCAGCTTGATCACGTCAAAACCCTGCCCATACAGGCCCACCCGGCGCTGCCGGAAGAACGCGGGGCCCTTGCTGTCGAGCTTCACCAGCAGTGCGAACAGCAGGATCAACGGCGCGGTCAGCATCAGCAGAAGTGCGCTGGTGAGCACGTCGAACAGCCGCTTTGCAACGCTGGAGATGGCCCGGCCAGAGGAGAAGCCATCCGAGAAGATCAGCCAACTGGGGTTAAGCGTATCGAGATCGACGCGCCCGGTCTCGCGCTCGATAAAGGTCGAAAACTCGTTGACGTGGACGCCCGCCGTTTTGATCCGCAGCAGATCCTGCAGCGGCAACGCATTGCGCCGTTCTTCAAGGGCCAGCACCACTTCGCTGACCCCGAGGTTCTCGACGAACCGGGTCAGGTTATGGATTGCCGAGCGAGCGATAGCTTCCTCGACCAACGGCTCGCTCTCGCTCATGCGCAAGTAGCCGACGATAACGAAACCGCTTTCGGGTCGTTCGGCGAGTTGCCGCAGCCGGTCAGCCCTGGCCCCCGCCCCGAGCACCAGCACCCGCCGGCGGAAGGCCGCCGCACCGAGGATTGCACCGGTAACGAGCCGGTTGGCCACCAGCAGCGCGATCGAAAGGCCCATGGTGTAGGCCAGGGTCGACCGCCAGAAGTTGTGCTTGTCGAGCACGAATTCGACAAAGGTGATGCCGATGATCCCGAGCGAGACCGCCACCAGCAACCGAGCCGTGGCGAAGCGCATGGATCGGAGGGATTCAGCCCCGTAGACCCCCACGCTGACCATCGCCGCAAAGATCACCATCGCGAAGACCGACAGGGGTGCGACGCGTTGGCTAATGTTCCCTGGATCCATACCGATCTGCTGTGCGCGCATGTGCCACGCCAACTCGCCAGCCAGCAACAGCAGCCCGACATCGATCAGGCTCAGCAGCACCACTGCGTGGGGAATGTAGTGTTTGAACAGGCGGATCATGCGTGGCGAGGGTCCGGAATGCGCGACTTGAAGTTCCGGCGTAACGGCGAGAGATGAAATGTCGGTAAATTTTACACCGGTTGGTTAATCGCAAAGCAACTCCCGGCAGAACAATTCTTAACCCTGTCCCGCGCTGAACGGTTGGGCCTTGCGGCGCGGATTACTGCCGATCCGCGCAATGGACCGTAGTTGCTATCAACTGATCGGAAACCAGTTTCTGCGCCGATGCATTAACCTGATGCGGCTAAAGAAGGCGGAATGGCCCGAACCGCTCTCCCCACCCTTGTCCCACCGAAGCTGTACAAACACTTCGCGGCCGTCACCATGGCGCTGACGGTCCTGGTGGCGCTGCTGGCCGACAACCAGACTAGGGACGAGGTCGATCTCATCGCCCAAGCCAAGGCAGCCGATCAATCGGCCCGGGACTATGCGCGGGGACAAGCAAACCGCATGGCCGACAAAGCGCCGGGGGTGGGCAAGATGAAGGTCATCGGTCACGGCAATGGGGGGTTCGGACCGGAACCGGCTGTCGATTCGAGTTACGACAGCGGCGGCACGCTCGATGCGGGCGCTGCCGATGCCGCTTATGCGGGAAGCATGTCACCCACGATCGCGAGCGCAAACGGCGCTTTGCCGGCCGTCATTCCACAGGGCATGGCGCGCGGATCACCTGGCCGAAACACGGGACGGATTGCCACGCCCAAGCGCTTGAGTGGATCCGAGGTCGCGCGGCTCATGGCCATCTCCGCCGGCCAGACCGGCGGCAGTGACCACGGTGCCGACCTCGCCCCCTAGAAGCATTCACGCGTCAGATAATCCTGGGTGACCTTGCCGATTAGCGCGGCGTGCCCATAGTTCGGATGGTCGATCACCAACGACGCCGCCTCTCCCGCCTTCCACGCCGCCACGGCACCGGGGGTAAAGTCGAAATGGAAGAAGTGCACTGCGCTGGCCTTGCCGTCACTTTCACGCGTTCGCTCGACATCGCCTTCGGCGCGGGCCGGCACGACGTGGCTGCCGACGTGGATCGCGATATGGTCTTCCACTCCGCCGATGCTGCGCAAAAAACGGTCGCGGCGCACCGGATCGTCGATCTCGAAAAACATCGTCACCGTCAGTTCGCTGCCCTTCGGGACCATCGGATCATAAGCGCGCAATTCGTCGGCAAGCTGCTCGGCCCCGCCCTTTTCGATCCGCAGCATCTCCTGGACCTGAAGCCACATCGAATCCCAGTTCTCGAACAAGGCGGTGGCATAAGGTCCGACATTGAGCCGGGTCAGCTTCTTTCGCTCGACGGCCTCCTGCTTCTTGTCCTTGCGGATCAGTTCGTACTGCGCAACCGGCAGGATATCGTCAGCGGTGAGGGTTCGGTTATCGCGGGGCATGCTGTTTATAGTCCATATGCCTGGGCCAGCACCTCGATCGGATGACCGATGCGGCCCGGGGGTTCGGTGCCGTTGGCGGCGATGACTTGCCTGAGATGCGGCCCCGCCAGCGGGCACTCGGAAACAATGAGGTCGGGCTCGTTCTTGATGAGGTTGCGCGCGGCGGGCTTGCCGACTTTGACAGCGCGGTCGAAGTTCTGCTTGAAGATGCCCCACTTGCCGCCATGACCCGAACAGCGCTCGGTCAGCGCGGGCTTGGCCTCGGGGATCAGGCGCAGCATCTCCATCGCCTTGGGCCCCATGTTCTGCGCGCGGGCGTGGCAGGCAAAGTGGACCGCGATCGTCTTGGCCATAGGTGCAATCGGCGCCAGTCCCTTGTCCTTGGCAAGAGCGACGACATATTCCGAAACATCGAAGCTGTGCCGGGCCAGCAGTCCCACGTCTTCGTTCTTCGGCTCGATCAGCGGCCATTCGAACTTGAGCATCAGCGCGCAGCTGGTGGTCAGCGGAACGATATCCCAGCCGTCCTCGATCAGCGGGCGGAAGAAGGCTGAAATGCGCTGGGCTGCGCCGGAAACGGCCGGCAGGTCCCCGTTCTCGAACTTGGGCATGCCGCAGCAATCGGGATACTCGACCCGCACCCGCACACCGTTGTGCGCCAGGACCTTCATCGCCGCCTCGCCCGGGGTTCCGTCGTTGAAGTTGTCGTGGCACCCAGCATAAAGCACCGCCCTGCGGCCGAACGCCGGGCCATCTGGATTGGGCGGAGGGATGATCCCCGCCGCCTTGTTGGCCAGCGGCGTTTCCATGAATGGCGGAACGTGGGCGCGCGAGTCGATCCCGGTGACCGCTTCGATCACCGGTCGGGTCAGGCTATTGCCTTCTTTCGTCGCCCAGTTCGCCGCGCCGGCCAGGGCGGAACCGAGCCGCCCGTTGCGGGTCATCTCCGCCAGCTGGCCGTCCATCAGGGGAGTTTCGCCTTTGCGGTGCTGCACCGCGCGGTGCCGGAGCATGAGGTGCGGAAAATCGAGATCGAAGCTGTGCGGGGGCACATAAGGGCACTTCGTCATGAAGCACATGTCGCACAGCGTGCAGGCATCAACGACCGCCTTGAGCTGGATCGGCGTCAGGTCGTCGACTTCCTCGTTCGCGCTCTCGTCGATCGCATCGAACAGGATCGGAAAACTGTCGCACAGGTTGAAGCATCGCCGGCAGCCATGGCAGATGTCGTAGACGCGCCGCAGCTCCGCCTCGAGCGCGGTTTCATCGTACCATGCGTCATCCTGCCACGGGATAACGTGGCGCGTCGGTGCTCCGAGGCTGCCTTCCATCGCGGCGCTCCTGTGTGGTTCGGTCAGACCGAAGTTTGACGGCGTGCTTCGACAAGCTCAGCGAGCGGATCTGCAAAATCAAAACCCGCTCAACCTGAGCCCGTCGAAAGCCGCGTGTTGCCGAAGCAATCAGGCGTCGAGTGCGTCCAGAGTCTTCTGGAACTTGCCGGCGTGGCTCTTCTCGGCCTTGGCGAGAGTCTCGAACCAGTCCGCGATTTCCTCGAAACCTTCCTCGCGAGCGGTCTTGGCCATGCCCGGGTACATGTCGGTGTACTCATGGGTTTCACCGGCAATCGAAGCCTTCAGGTTGGAAGCGGTGTCGCCGATCGGCTCGCCAGTGGCGGGATCGCCGCATTCTTCCAGATATTCGAGATGGCCATGCGCATGGCCGGTCTCGCCTTCGGCAGTCGAGCGGAACACGGCGGCGACATCGTTGTAGCCTTCGATGTCGGCCTTCTGTGCGAAATAGAGATAGCGGCGGTTGGCCTGGCTTTCACCGGCGAACGCGGCCTTGAGGTTTTCTTCCGTCTGCGAGCCCTTGAGTCCCATCGTCACTCTCCTGTTTGGTTGGAATTCAACAATTCTTCCATGCGCCGCGCGCGCGCGGCAGACCATCGCAAATTTCCGAGATCAATGATCGACAAAAGCGATCACTTTACTTGCGAACCTGTCGCAAAAGCGATCAGCCGGATGGTGCCCCTGGCCCGACTCGAACGGGCACGTCTTGCAACAACCGATTTTGAGTCGGTCGCGTCTACCATTCCGCCACAGGGGCCGGCCATGCTCAGGCGCTCTAGCCGGGGGCCGGCGGCGGGGCAAGTCAGCTTTGCAATTCCGGAGCATTGCCCGCGGTGATGGCTGGGTCGCCAGAAAATTCAGGCCGTCAGCTCTTGAGGGCGCCGACCAGCAACTTGTGCAGGCGCGAATGCAGGGCATCGTTGCCCGCCAGCACCTCGGCATCGCAGATCGGCAGCGAGCGGCCGCGCCAGTCGGTCACGAAGCCGCCGGCTTCGCGCACCAGCAGGCAGCCTGCAGCGGTATCCCAGGGGGAAAGTCCGCTTTCCCAGAACCCTTCGTACCGACCTGCGGCGACCCAGGCGAGATCAAGCGAGGCAGCGCCAAAGCGGCGTACTCCGGCAATCTGCGGTGCCAGCGCGGCGTGGATCTTGGCCCACTCCAGCGCGTCGCCTCGCCCCAGAAACGGAGTGCCGGTGGCGATCAGGCTTTCATCCAGGTGCCGGCGCGCGGAGACGCGCAGGCGGCGGTCCTGCAACCAGGCACCGCGGCTCTTTTCCGCCCAGAAGCTTTCGTCGGTGACCGGCTGGTAGACCAGCCCGGCCGTGACCTCGCCCCAGCCCGATCCGTCCAGCTTGGGCTCCTGCACCGCAATCGAGATCGCGAAATGCGGGATGCCGTGAAGGAAGTTCGTGGTTCCGTCGAGCGGATCGATGACCCAGCGCGGCTTGCCCTCGGCTCCGGCGATCGTCCCGCCTTCTTCAAGCAAAAAGCCCCAGTCCGGACGGGCCGCGAGCAGCTCGTCATAAAGGGTGCGTTCGGAGCGCTGATCAGCTTTGGAGACGAAGTCCGCGGGTCCCTTGCGGGAGACCTGAAGGTGCTCGATCTCGCCGAAATCGCGCCGCAGCCGCTGGCCCGCCTTGCGGGCAGCCTTTTCCATCACGCGCATGAGGCCGGAAATTGCCATGACGGATCAGTTCGCCTTGCCGACGTATTCGCGGTCGTAGACCGAGACGATGATGCGCGTGCCGCTCTCGATATGCGGCGGCACCATTACGCGCACCCCGTTGTCGAGAATCGCCGGCTTGTAGCTCGACGAGGCAGTTTGCCCTTTCACCACGGCATCGGCCTCGACGATGGTCGCTTCGACCTGCTCGGGCAGCTGCGCGGAGATCGGACGTTCATCGTACATTTCGAGCAGCACGGTCATACCGTCCTGCAGAAAGGCGGCGGCATCGCCGACGAGGTCCGCAGGGAGGTTGATCTGTTCGTAGTTTTCGACATCCATGAAGACGAGATCTTCACCCTCGGCATAGAGATACTGGAAGTCCTTGGTGTCGAGCCGGACGCGCTCGATCGTGTCCTGACTGCGGAAGCGAACGTTGGTCTTGCGGCCATCTATCAGGTTCTTCATCTCGACCTGCATGAAGGCCCCGCCCTTGCCGGGCTGGGTGTGCTGGGTCTTGGCAACCTTCCAGATGCCTTTTTCGTATTCGAGAATGTTGCCGGGACGAATGTCCACGCCGCTGATCTTCGCCATGGGTGAGTGCCTCAGGGATGAGAAAGAAAGCCGATACTCGGGAAGGCGGGCCCTTAGCGCGGCGCGCCCGCTCTGGCAATCGCGGCGTGAAACTGGTAACGGCGCGGCGATGAGACGCACCTTGCCGATCCTGCTGGCCCTGCTCGCCGCAACGCCCGCCCTGGCAACGCAAGGCGGCCAGATCGACACGATCCTGCTGGGCTATTACGCCTGCGAATTGCCCGGCGATGCAACCGGGCCGGCAGGCGTGCGGCATCC
>CANJBY010000022.1 GCA_947472735.1 Sphingomonadaceae bacterium
ACGGTGATCACGCCTTCCTTGCCGACCTTTTCCATGGCTTCGGCGATCTTCTCGCCGACTTCACGGTCGCCATTGGCCGAGATGATCCCGACCTGGGCGATTTCGGACGAGCCGGAAACAGGCTTGGAACGCTTCACCAGATCGGCGACCACGGCGGTCACGGCCAGATCGATGCCACGCTTGAGGTCCATCGGGTTCATGCCGGCTGCAACGCAGGTCATGCCTTCACGGACGATGGCCTGCGCCAGAACGGTGGCGGTGGTGGTGCCGTCGCCAGCCTGGTCGTTGGTCTTCGAGGCCACTTCGCGCAGCATCTGCGCACCCATGTTCTCGAACTTGTCCTTGAGCTCGATTTCCTTGGCGACGGTAACGCCGTCCTTGGTGATGCGCGGAGCGCCGAAGCTCTTGTCGATCACCACGTTGCGGCCCTTGGGACCCAGGGTAACCTTCACCGCGTTGGCGAGGATGTCCACGCCGGCGAGAATGCGTTCACGCGCATCGCGCGAAAAGCGTACTTCCTTGGCTGCCATTTTCGTTTCCTTTGAATTTCAGAAGTTCGGGGAGACAGATCGCTCAGCCAATGACGCCGAGGATGTCCGATTCCTTCATGATCAGCAGGTCTTCACCGCCAACCTTGACCTCGGTGCCCGACCACTTTCCGAACAGCACGCGATCGCCGACCTTGACGTCGAGCGGGGTGATCTTGCCATCGTCGGAACGGGCGCCAGTGCCGACCGAGACGATTTCGCCTTCAGCAGGCTTTTCCTTGGCGCTGTCGGGAATGATGATGCCGCCAGCAGTCTTTTCTTCGGCTTCGACACGGCGAACCAGCACGCGATCGTGCAGGGGACGGAAGCTCATGTGGATTACCTCTCTACATGATTGTTGATAATACTTGGCACTCTCGGGTGGAGAGTGCCAGCGAGGCGCATATGGGTCGGCGTTCACCTGTCGTCAAGGCGGCGGCGATTCAAATTTTTGCTCGTCAGCCCGGGAGCAGTCCCAGTTTTGCACGGCACATCCAGCGCCAGGTGAGCAGGCTGGCCACCGCAATCAGCCCGGCCGCGAGCCCGATCCACACACCCAGACCGCCAAGCGGCGTCCCGAATCCCAGCAGCACCGACGTGCCGATCCCCGGTATCCAGTAACCGAACAAGGCCATTCCCATTGGCACACGGGTGTCCTGCAAGCCGCGCAAGGCTCCTGCCGCGACGGCCTGCGTGCCATCGAACAGCTGGAACGCCGCAGCCACGATGATGTACTGCAGCGCAAATCCCGCCATCTCGGCGTTCGCCGGAGCCATCGGATCGACATAGAGCGAGAGGATCTGTTGCGGTGCGAGCAGCATGGCAGACGCGGTCAGGACCATGAAGGCCAGCGAGAGGATGTAGGCCGAACGTCCGGCGCGGCCGATCCCGGCGCGATCGCAGGCGCCATAGAAGTAGCCGACCCGGATCGTCGCCGCCTGGCCAATCCCGAAAGGAATCTGGAAGGCCAGCGCCGCCACCTGCAAAGCTACCGTGTGCCCGGCCAATTCCGCTTCGCCGATCAGGCCCATCAGGAATGCGGCCCCGCTGAACAGCCCCGCCTCGGCAAGGATGGTGAGCATTATCGGGGTGCCGATCCGCAGCATCTCCCGCAATCGCTGCCATTCGGCGCGCCACCAGCGCCCGAGGATGCGGTAGCGCCGCAACCGGCGATCAGCCCTGATCGCAAGCAGATAGGCGGACGTGGTCGCGACCGCAGTGATCACGCTGGCCAGTGCCGAGCCTTCGAGGCCCAGTGGCGGCGCGCCCAGATTGCCGAACACCAGTATCCAGTTGCCCAGGGAATTGACCAGGATGGCCAGCCCGGCAATCGCTGTCGCGAAGAATGGCCGGCCGAGCGCGGACACGAAGGTGCGCAGCACGTTGGAGAACAGCATCGGGACCGTGGCCCACAGCAGCACGGCCAGGAACCCTCCCGCCCTTGCAGCCACCACCGGATCCTGCCCGGCCAGCAGCATGATCGTCTCACCGTTGGCGGCGATTATCATGGCGCCCGCGCCGGCGCCGGCCGCCAGCCACAGCGCCATGCGGACCGAGCGCCGCACTTCGCGCACGGCATGGGACCGCCTGCCCAATTCTGCCGCGATAAGGGGGGCACAAGCGCCGGTCAGCCCCGACAGGCTCCACATCATCAATCCGAACAGCGAGATCGACAAGCTGGAGGCGGCCAGCGCCTGTTCGCCCAGCCGCGCCACGAAGATCACGTCGATCGCGTAGACCAGCATCTGCAGCAGGTTGGCGAGCGCCAGCGGCGCCGCGAGTTGCAGCGTTGCGCCCAGTTCGGTGCGCAGGGTGGTGGATGGTGCGGTCTCGGCCATGAAGCCGGCCCGGATAGGCGCAGAGCATCGGGTAGGAAAGCGGTTTCGTCTGCAACGAGCAGCTTCACGACAAACCGTGCGGTTTGCGCAACGGCAGGATTGCGAATGGGACTTTCATCGCACGGCGGAATCCGGCTAATAGTATGCCAAACTGACAATCTCTGGAGCCAGGATCATGCGTTTCCCCACCCGTTGCCTCGCCGTTGCCGCCCTCGCCATGGTACTGGCCGCTTGCGGTTCGCCCAAGCAGGAAGAAACACCCGCTGCCGAGAGCGCATCAACCCCTGACGCCGCTGCGCCTCCAGCAGTAGCCTCCGTCGCTGCCGCGGACGGCAAACCCGCATCCTTCGCGCAGTGCGCAGCTTGCCATTCGGTCGAACCGGGCAAGCATGGTATCGGACCGAGCCTGGTCGGCGTTTACGGCACCAAGGCGGGCGAACTGGCCGGTTACACTTTCTCGCCCGCGCTGAAGGCTTCGGGCCTGACCTGGGACGATGCGACGCTCGACAAGTGGCTGGAAGGACCGATGAAGCTCGTACCCGGCACCAAGATGACGTACGCCGGCCTGTCCGACCCAGCCAAGCGGGCCGAGCTGGTCGCCTATCTCAAGACGCTGAAGTAGTCAGGCGGGGGAACTGGTGCTGCTGGGGAGGATTGAACTCCCGACCTCGTCATTACCAATGACGCGCTCTACCACTGAGCTACAGCAGCGTACCATTTAACGGCCCGGACCGGGCAGGCGCGCGCTATTGCCGCCGCGCCTGTGAAAGTCAAGCAGGGCTTGAGCGACGGCACATATAACGTCTAGGCTTCAGGCATGGGTAAAGAAGAACGCACGCTGACCCGCGAAGAACGGCTGGCCTTGCGTCTGCGCGAGAACCTGCATCGCCGCAAGGCGCAGGCCCGGGCGCTGGAAACCGATGGGACAAAGGAATCTGCCGCCGACACACTTCCCAAAGAGGCGCCGAAGCGCTAGGGGCGCTCGCTCCCGCAAGTCCTCAAGGGAGTTTGTCCAGTGCCTCGCCTGATCCTTGTCCGCCACGGCCAGAGCCAGTGGAACCTGGAAAACCGCTTCACCGGCTGGTGGGATGTCAACCTCACCGATAAAGGCGAAGCCGAGGCGCGCGCCGCCGGTGAACTGATGGCCGCCAAGGGCCTGCTGCCCACGATTGCCTTCACCTCGTTCCAGACCCGCGCGATCCGGACACTGCACATTGCGCTCGAAGGGGCGGACCGGCTGTGGATCCCCGAATTCAAGGACTGGCGCCTCAATGAGCGCCACTATGGCGGCCTGACCGGACTCAACAAGGCCGAGACGGCGGCGAAGCACGGCGATGCCCAGGTCAAGATCTGGCGCCGCAGCTTCGATATCCCGCCGCCGGTGCTGGAAGCGGGATCGGAATTCGATCTCGGCCAGGACTCGCGTTACGCCGGCATCCCGATCCCCTCGACCGAGAGCCTCAAGGACACCATCGCTCGCGCCCTCCCGTATTACGAGGCAGAGATCGCGCCGCGCCTGCGCGAAGGCCACACCGTGCTGGTCTCGGCCCATGGCAATTCGCTGCGGGCACTGGTGAAGCATCTGTCCGGCATTTCCGACGCGGATATCACCGAGTTCGAAATTCCCACCGGGCAGCCGATCGTCTATGAGCTGGACGACAACCTGGCGGCACTTGACCGCTACTATCTATCGGAGCGCTGAAAGGGATGGGGGCACCCGTAGCTATCGTCATGGGCAGCCAGTCTGACTGGCCGACCATGCAGCGCGCCGCCGAGGCGCTCGACAAGCTGGGGGTTGCCTATGACGCGCGGATCGTCTCCGCGCACCGCACCCCGCAGCGCCTGGTCGCTTTTGCACAGGGTGCGGCGGATGAGGGCTTCAAGGTGATCATCGCCGGGGCTGGCGGCGCCGCGCATTTGCCTGGCATGGTCGCCAGCATGACGCACCTTCCGGTACTCGGCGTGCCGGTCCAGTCAAAAGCCTTGTCCGGGCAGGACAGCTTGCTCTCGATCGTGCAGATGCCTGCCGGCATCCCGGTCGGCACGTTGGCGATCGGCGAGGCTGGAGCAACCAACGCGGGCCTGCTCGCCGCCGCAATTCTCGCCAACAGCGATCCGGCCCTGACCGAGCGGCTCAAGGCGTACCGCGCGGCGCAGAGCGATGCCGTGGCGGAACGGCCAGCCTGACGCGATGATCCCTCCCGGCGAGACCATCGGCATTCTCGGCGGCGGCCAGCTGGGGCGGATGCTGGCGCTGGCGGCGGCGCAACTGGGCTATCGCTGCCACGTCTACGCACCCGAGCATGACAGCATCGCTGCCGACGTCTGCGCGCAGTTCACTCGCGCGGCGTGGGACGATGCCGGCGCGCTCGCCCGCTTTGCCGCCGATTGCGCCGTGGTCACCTACGAATTCGAGAACGTGCCGGTCGGCCCACTGGCCCACCTGGCTCCGGTTCCGCTGCTACCCGCCGCAAAGGCGCTGGAAGTGGGTCAGGATCGGCTTACCGAAAAGCATTTCATCACCAATCTCGGCGGCACCACTGCGCCGTTCGCAGTGGTCGATACCCTGGAAGACCTTGTTGCCGCGGTCGAGACGATCGGCGCGCCCGGGATCCTCAAGACCCGGCGCGAGGGCTATGACGGAAAGGGCCAGTGGCGCATCATGACGGCGCACGAGGTCGATGGCTTCGTCCTGACCGGACAGCCCTTGGTCTACGAGGGCTTTGTCAACTTCAGCGCCGAATTTTCGGTCATCCTGTGCCGCAGCTCGGACGGCAACGTGGTGTTCTGGGACAGCGCCGAGAACGTGCACAAGGGCGGCATCCTCGCCACGTCCACCGTTCCGGCAAGTGCTGCGGTGCTGGCGCAAGTGGCGTCCGCTCGGGAGCTTGCGGCCAGGATCGCCACCGCGCTCGGTTATGTCGGGGTGCTGGCCTGCGAATTCTTCGCGACCGACAAGGGGCCGGTTTTCAACGAGATGGCGCCCCGGGTCCACAACTCGGGGCACTGGACAATCGAGGGCGCGCTGACCAGCCAGTTCGAAAACCACATCCGCGCGATCTGCGGTCTGCCCCTGGGCGATCCTGCGCTGGCCGCGACGGGCGTGGAAATGAAGAACCTGATCGGCGACGATGTGCATGACTGGGCGCAGATCCTTTCCGATCCGGCCAACCACCTCCATCTTTACGGCAAGGCCGCCGCCCGCCCCGGCCGGAAGATGGGCCACGTCACGCGGCTGGTGCTGTGATCCCCGGGCTGTTCCTGCTCTACGCCCGCGCCTCCAATGGTGTGATCGGCCGCGACGGGCAGTTGCCATGGCACCTGCCGGCTGACCTCAAGCACTTCAAGCGGCTGACCATGGGTCCGGACGGTACCGGCCTCCCCATGATCATGGGCCGCAAGACCTTTGACAGTTTTCCCAAGCCCCTGCCCGGCCGCCGGCACATCGTGCTGACGCGCGATCCCACCTGGCAGGCGGAAGGGGCGGACGTGGTGCACAGTGTCGAGGCAGCGCTGGCCCTGGCCGGGCCGGGCGAGATCCCGGTGATCGGCGGCGCGGAGATCAACCTGCTGTTCCTGCCGCTGGCGGACCGGATCGAACTGACCGAGGTTCACGCCGACATCCCCGGCGATACCTTCATGCCCGCGCTCGGTGCCGACTGGGTCGAAACCTTCCGCGCGGAGCACGCAGCGGAAGGAAGCCGGCCTGCTTACGCCTTCGTGACGCTGCGGCGGGGCGCAGTGTGATCCGTCTCGATCACCGCGAGCCCGTTCCCGAAAGCCTGCGCGGCGCGATCATCGCGCTGGGCAACTTCGACGGGTTCCACCTTGGCCATCAGGCCGTGGTCGGGGCGGCGGTGGACTGGGCCCGGGCAGAGGGCCGTCCGGCCATCGTCGCGACCTTCGATCCGCATCCGATGCGGCTGTTCAAGCCCGATACGCCGCCGTTCCGCCTCACCACGCTTGACCAGCGCGAGGAGCTGTTCGCCGGTGCCGGCGCGGACGCCATGCTGGTGTTCCATTTCGACCACGAACTGGCGGCGACCACCGCAGAGGACTTCGTCGGCGTGCTGCTGGCAAAGCATCTAGGAGCAGCGGGAGTGGTGACGGGGATCGACTTCACTTTCGGACGCGGACGGAGCGGCGATGTTGCGGCGCTGGCCGAACTTGGCGAGCAGTACGGGGTTGAGGCCCGCGCCGTCTCGCCCGTCGCGCAGGACGGTGCCATCGCTTCGTCCAGCCGGATCCGCGAGGCGCTTCAGTCGGGCGATTGCGAAACCGCTACCGCGTTGTTGACCCGGCCTTTCGCCATTCGCGGAATGGTTCAGCACGGGGACAAGCTGGGCCGCACCATCGGCTATCCCACCGCCAACCTCGCGCTGGGCTCCTACCTGCGACCGTCGTACGGCATCTATGCGATCAGCGCCCGGTTGCCGGACGGCCGCGTGGTCATGGGTGCGGCCAACATCGGCGTAAGACCGCAGTTCGATCCGCCCAAGGAACTGCTCGAACCGCATTTTTTCGATTTCTCCGGCGATCTTTATGGGCAGGAGATCGAAGTGGCCTTCCACCACTTCCTGCGCGGCGAAGAAAAGTTCGAGAGCCTCGAGGCGCTGACCGCGCAGATCGCGGCGGATTGCGTGAAAGCGAGAGCGTTGCTTGGGTCGCCGGCTTAGCGCACCAAAAAATTGCGCAACCCCGCCGCCCCCGCTAAGGCCCGCGCGATATGACCGAGCAGCGCGACTACCGTAGCACCGTCTTCCTGCCGAAGACCGATTTCCCGATGAAGGCCGGCCTCCCCCAGAAGGAGCCGGGCATCCTCGCGCGCTGGCAGGCCGAGGGGCTGTACGAAAAGCTCCGCGCCGCCCGTGCGGGCCGCGAGAAGTTTATCCTCCACGATGGCCCGCCCTATGCCAATGGCGACATGCACATCGGCCATGCGCTCAACCATATCCTCAAGGACATGGTGGTCCGCACCCATAGCCTGCTGGGCAGGGACGCCCCCTATGTGCCCGGATGGGATTGCCACGGCCTGCCGATCGAGTGGAAGGTCGAGGAGCAATACCGCAAGAAGAAGCTCGACAAGGATCAGGTCGATCCGGTCGAATTCCGCGCCGAGTGCCGCGCCTATGCGCAGGGCTGGGTCGATACCCAGCGCGAGCAGCTCAAGCGGCTCGGCATCAATGGCGACTGGGACCATCCCTATCTGACCATGGACCCCGAGGCCGAAGGCACCATCGTTTCGGAGCTGCTGAAGTTCGCAGAGAGCGGCCAGCTTTATCGCGGGGCCAAGCCGGTGATGTGGTCCCCGGTCGAGAAGACCGCGCTGGCCGAGGCCGAGGTCGAGTATGAAGATATTGTCTCGACGCAGATCGACGTGGCGTTCGAGATTGAGTGCGCTCCGAATTGTCCGGCATTGCAGGACTTGATGTCTTGGACGCCGGTGAGGGCCGTGATCTGGACAACAACGCCGTGGACGATCCCGGTAAACCAGGCGCTCGCATACAGCGAAACTGTCGACTACATCGTGGTATATTTGAACGGGACCACAAATGGTGCCGTCGAAGGGTTCTTCGGCGGATTCTATCTCGTAGCCGCCGACCTACTCGATGCATTTTGTAGCCGCGTCAGGGTGGCACATCAAGCCGCAGGCGTCCCGGAAATCGGCGTGCCCGATCTGACAATTGAAGTGAAGGCGCAATTCAAAGGCTCCGACCTCGCCGGGGCCATCGCCATCCATCCGATGCACCATCTCGGTGGGTTCTTTGCCAAGCCCCGCCCCTTCCTGCCCGGCGATTTCGTCACCACCGACAGCGGCACCGGCCTCGTCCATATGTCCCCCGATCACGGCGAGGATGACTTCGCGCTGTGCAAGGCGCATGGGATCGATCCAGTCTTCGCGGTGGAAGGCGACGGCAAGTATCGCGCCGACTGGCTCTGGCTGGGCGGGCAGGGCAGCGTCATCAATCCCAAGTTCAACGCCCCCGACGGCCCGATCTGCGAGGCCTTGCGCGAAAGCGGCGGATTGCTGGCGGCTTCGGCGGATTACAAGCACTCCTACCCGCATTCGTGGCGTTCCAAGGCCAAGGTGATCTATCGCTGCACCCCGCAGTGGTTCGTGCCGATGGACAAGGAACTGGCCGACCGCGAGGACATTGCGCTTTGTGAGCACGAAGTTGCGGCGCGAGCGGAATTGCGTGCCCTTCGACAAGCTCAGGGTGAGCGGAGTCAGGAAGGTTCCATCAATTCCGCTCAGGCTGAGCTTGTCGAAGCCCCCGCCGGCCGGACTCTGCGGGAAACCGCCCTCAAGGCCATCACCGACACCCGCTGGGTCCCCGAAAAGGGCGAGAACCGCATCCGCTCGATGGTCGAAGGCCGGCCCGACTGGGTGCTCAGCCGCCAGCGCGCCTGGGGCGTGCCGATCACGCTGTTCGTGCGCAAGGGCACTAACCAGTATCTCAGCGACCCGGCGGTCAACGCCCGGATCGTCGCGGCGGTGCGCGCGGGCGGAGTCGACGCCTGGAGCGAGGCGCGGGCGCAGGAGTATCTCGGGCCGGACTACAAGACCGAGGATTTCGAGCGCGTCACCGACATTCTCGACGTGTGGTTCGACAGCGGCTGCACTCACGTGTTCACGCTGGAAAGCGGGCGCTGGCCGGCGCTTTCATGGCCCGCCGATCTCTACCTCGAAGGCTCTGACCAGCATCGCGGCTGGTTCCAGTCGAGCTTGCTCGAAAGCTGCGGCACTCGGGGCCGCGCGCCTTACAAGGCGGTGCTGACCCACGGCTTCACCATGGACCAGAAGGGCATGAAAATGTCCAAGAGCCTCGGCAACACCATCGACCCGCTCAAGGTGATGGAGACCAACGGCGCGGACATCATCCGGCTGTGGGCGCTCTCGGTCGATTACACCGAAGACCACCGCATCGGCGACGAGATCCTCAAGGGCGTGGCCGACCAGTACCGCAAGCTGCGCAACACCTTCCGCTACCTGCTGGGCGCGCTGGAAGGCTTCAGCGAGGCCGAACGCGTCGATGTAGCCGAGATGCCAGAGCTGGAGCGCTATGTGTTGGCGCTGCTGGCCAAGCTCGATGGCACGCTGCGGCAGGCGGTCGATGATTTCGACTACAACACCTACGTCCGCGCGCTGACCGACTTCTGCAACGAGGACCTCTCGGCCTTCTTCTTCGATATCCGCAAGGACAGCCTCTATTGCGACGCTCCTACCGATCCCAAGCGGATGGCCTGCCGCACCGTGCTCGACACGCTGTTCCACGCTCTGGTGCGCTACGCCGCGCCGGTGCTGGTGTTCACGGCGGAAGAGGTCTGGGGGACGCGTTTTCCTGAGGACGGGAGCGTGCATTTGCTGGAGTGGCCGGTCGTGCCGGACATTTCCGGTTCCGATGAGAATTGGGACATCCTTCGAGCCGTGCGCGAGACGGTCTCTGGCGAAATCGAACCGATGCGCCGAGACAAAATTATCGGGTCCAGCCTTGAGGCTGAGGTAATAATCGCACGGCCGCCAACCTCGATGACGGAAGCTGATCTGGCTGAACTGTTTATCGTGTCTTCGGTCGCCTTCGGTGACGCACCACTAGTCACCCGCACCACCCACCACAAATGCGGGCGCTGCTGGCGGCACCTCCCCGAGGTCACCGAGGACGGCGCGCTTTGTTCACGTTGCGATCAGGTGGTCGGGGCCATGGACGGCGCGGCATGAGCGCAATCCTTCGCAACCGCATTTTCGGCCTGGTCCTCGCCGCGGCGATCTTCCTGGTCGATCAGTGGCTCAAGTTCCAGGTGCAGTGGACCTGGGAACTGCCGCAGCGCGGGGTGATTGACCTGCTGTCGTTCTTTGACTTGCGCTGGACCGAGAACCGCGGCGTTTCGCTTGGCCTGCTGACGGCGGAATCGATGGAGATGCGCTGGGGACTGGTAGCCTTGACCGCGGCCATCGCCATCACCGTGTTCATCTGGCTGCTGCGCGAGAAGCTGCTGGGCGATATCCTGCCACTGGCCATGGTGCTGGGCGGGGCGATGGGCAACATCCGCGACCGGGCCAAACTGGGCTACGTGATCGATTATGCCGACTTCCACATCGGCGAGTTCCGCCCTTTTCTGATCTTCAATCTGGCCGACGCCGCGATCACGATCGGCGTGGTGATTATTCTTGCCCGTTCCTTCCTTTCGCGCGAAAAGCGCGAGCCACAGGCGCCTGCTGCGGCAGATGCCGCCCCGGAGAGTTGATACCATGCGCAATGCCACCGCCCTTGCCCTTCTTATCGCCGGTTCGGCCCTGATTTCGGGCTGCGGCGCCGGCAGCGGGCTGGTCCATCGCGACCGCCCGGACGAGATGGCCGTGCAGCGTCAGGCGCCGCTCGTGGTTCCGCCCGATTTCGCCCTGACCCCGCCCGCGCCCGGCGCCCCTCGCCCGAATGATCGCACGACCCAGCAGCAAGCGCTCGACGCCCTGTTCGGCGGCCCCGCTCCGCGCAGCGACGTCGAACGCTCGACCGGGCAGCGCGCCGGCACCCCGGCAGTCAGCATCCGCTCGACCGTGGGCGATCCCGCGACCAACACCGTCGCCAAGGGTGACGTGACGCGCGACATCCTGGCCGCCCCGCAAGGCGATGGCCGCGAGGCGCAGGCCCAGGCTGGCAGCTGATCGAGCGATAATGTGAGATGGGTCGGCCGGAATCGCGGCCGGGCTATTCCATGTTTCCGGGCGGCAGATCGGCCTGGCTGACGAGCAGCTTGTCGATCTTCAGTCCGTCCATGTCGACCACCTCAAACCGCCAGCCCTGGTGGTGAAAATGCTCACCCTCCTTGGGCATGCGCCGCAGCACAGATAGGGCGAAGCCAGCAGCGGTGGCGTAATCCCGGTCGGTCGGCAGTTCGATCCCGAGGCGGCCGGCGAGCGCGTCGGCGGGCAATGCTCCCGCCACCAGCAGCGATCCATCCTCGCGCACGACGACCATCGGCTCGTCGCCCTCGTCCTGATGGCTGGCGAAGCTGCCGACGATCGCGGTCAGCAAGTCGGCCGGGGTGACCACCCCTTCGAGGTGGCCGTATTCGTCATGGACCAGCGCCATCGAGACGTCGGACTGCTGGAGAATGCGCAGCGCATCCATCGCGTCCAGCTGATCAGGGATGACTTCGGCCTTCTTCATCAGCCGGCCAAGCTGCAGCCGCTTGCCGGCGAGCAGCACGGCCTGCACGTCCCTGACCCTGACTACACCAACGATATTGTCCGGCGCACCATCGGCCACGGGCAGCAGCGAGTGCGGCGAATCCTTGATCGCGGCGCGGATTTCGTCCTCACTGGCGCGGCGTTCGACCCAGTCGATCTCGGTGCGCGGGGTCATCAGTTCGCGCACCGGCCGGTCCGCCAGACGCATGATGCCGGTCATGATCTGGCGTTCGTCCTCCTCGATCACGCCGGAGCGCGTCGCCTCGGCGAACAGCATGTGCAGTTCTTCCGCCGTAACCTGCGATTCGCCCGCCTTGCGCATGCCGAGCAAGGTGAGGAAGAAGGACGAGGAGCGGTTGAGCAGCCAGACCATCGGTGCGGTAATGCGGGCCAGCATCGCCATCGGCTTGGCCGCGAGCATGGCAATTGCTTCGGCATGGCGCAGCGCCACCTGCTTGGGCACGAGCTCTCCGGCGACCAGGCTGACATACGTGGTGAGCACAATGACCACTGCGAATCCGGCATCGTCGGCATAAACCGGTGGCACGCCAAGCGCGACCAGACGTTCGCCCGTCGGTCCGCCCAGGCTTGCCCCTGAATAGGCGCCGGCGATGATTCCGATCAGGGTGATCCCGGCCTGCACGGTCGAGAGAAAACGCCCCGGGTCCGAGGCCAGCTCCAGCGCCACCGTGGCGCCCGCGCTACCCCGCTCTGCCGCCACTTTGAGCCGCCCCGGGCGCGACGAGACAATGGCCAGCTCGGACATGGCGAACAAACCATTGAGCAGCACCAGGCCGAGAATGATGAACAGGTCAGACCAGGGAAACGGAGTCACTTGGCTGCGCTAGCAGAAATTCAGCGGCATTCGAAGCAGCGTGATACAAAAGCTAACATAGGCTGTACGTTGACAAATACCCGGTCCACCTTCCATTCATCTTTGCAGGCAGAGAGATCGTCCAACCCGATGAACTTCCACGGAAAGGCAAATCCATGAAAACGCCCCGCCTCATCGTCTCGAGCTTCGCAGCATTCTCGCTGGTCGCCGTTTCGGCCTGCGTCACTGATCCCAACACCGGCGAGAAGAAAGTCTCGCGCACCGCAATCGGCGGCGCCGGCGGCGCCATAGCCGGCATGTTGCTGGGTGGGCTGATCGGCGGCAAGACCGGCCGTATTGTCGGTGCCGGTCTGGGCGGCGTGGCCGGCGGTGTCGTCGGCTATCAGATGGACAAGCAGATTCGCGAGCTCAAGGAAAAGACCGAAGGCAGCGGCGTTGACGTGAGCCAGACCCCGGACGGCAAGGCGATCCTCGTCAACCTGCCGGATGGCGTCACGTTCGATGTCGCGAGCTATACGCTCAAGCCGCAATTCCGCACCACGCTCGAGCAGATCGCGACCAGCCTCAACCAGTATCCCAACAGTCTGATCGACGTGTACGGCCACACCGATTCGACCGGTTCCGACATCTACAACCAGACCCTGTCGGAAAACCGCGCCAGCACGGTGGGCAACTACCTGTCGACTCACGGGGTCGCGGCGTCGCGCATTCGCACGCAGGGTTTCGGTGAAACCATGCCGATCGGCAGCAACGATACCGAAGATGGCCGCGCCAAGAACCGTCGGGTCGAGATCAAGATCGTCCCGATCACGCAGGAAGAAGTGCAGGCCGCCCGTTCCGGCGGGGCGCAGTAAGCTTACTTCTGGCCCACAAGTTCGTGGGCCCGCTTGGCCAGGCGATCCACAGCAGCGCCGTGGATCGCCGGAGCCGTGACGAGGACGCCGAAGGCGCGCGGGTCGCGCTTGTTGTAATGCAGCGGCTGGCCGAAGGCGTCGGTCACGGTCGCACCGGCCTCCCGAGCGATAAGCGCAGCCGCACCCACATCCCATTCAAATCCCCAGCGCAAGGTGGCGAGGAGGTCGGCCTCATCCGCCGCCACCATCGCCATCCTGAGCGCGATCGAGTTCGGCTGGTCAACTGCAACCAGATCAGAGTCGATCGGAGTCAGCTTTTTCGCCGGCACCCGCGCACCGGGAAGCTCGCTGCGCGAACTGGCCATCAGCGGCAAGCCGTTGCGAGAACTGCCCTGCCCCGCTTCGCCCCACCAGCTCTCACCCCGGGCCGGAGCTTCAAGCATCCCGAACAGCGGCCGTCCGGCACTGATCAGCGCCACCGAGACCGCCCAACCGCTCCGTCCGGCGATGTAGTCGCGGGTGCCGTCGATCGGATCGACAAGCCAGATCAGGCCCTCGTCAAGCCGCGCCGGCGCATCCACTGTCTCCTCCGACAACCATCCAGCCGCGGGCAACAGCGCCTCAGTTCGCGCCGGAGGAAGTCGTCGACCGCAAGGTCGGCCGAGCAGACCGGACTGCCAGGAGTTTTTTCCCATGCCTCCAGCACATGGCCGGCACCGGGCCAGGTCGCCATGGCCATGGCTCCGGCTGCGGAGACGATTTCGGCTAGGCGGTCACGATCAATCAATCCGGCTGTCCGATCTTGCGGCTTTGTTGCGAATAGTTCGCAACTGATAGGAACATTTTGTGCATCGCGCTCTTTTCATCGCGACCCGATATGCTTATGCGCCGCGCGAAGACAAGGCTTCGACCCCCACATACGGATCAGCAAACCATGAACGTTCATGAATATCAGGGCAAGGAACTGCTCAAGAAGTTCGGCATTGGCATTCCGGACGGCATCCCGGCGTTGAGCGTGGAAGAGGCCGTCGCGGCCGCGAAGCAGCTCCCGGGTCCGCTTTACGTGGTCAAGGCGCAGATCCACGCCGGCGGGCGCGGCAAGGGCAAGTTCAAGGAACTCGGCCCCGACGCCAAAGGCGGAGTGCGGCTGGCCAAGTCGATCGAGGAAGTCGAAGCCCACGCGAAGGACATGCTCGGCAATACGCTGGTCACGATCCAGACCGGCGATGCCGGCAAGCAGGTGAACCGCCTGTACATCACCGACGGGGTGGACATCGGCAAGGAATACTACCTCTCGATGCTGGTCGATCGCGCCACCGGCCGGATCGCGATGATCGCCTCGACGGAAGGCGGGATGAGCATCGAAGACGTAGCGCATGAAACGCCCGAGAAGATCGTGACCATCACGATCGACCCGGCGCAGGGCTTCATGCCGCACCACGGCCGCGCGCTGGCTTTCGGGCTCAAGCTCAAGGGCGATCTCAACAAGCAGGCGCAGGTGCTCGGCAAGCAGCTTTATGACGCCTTCATGGCGCTGGACTGCGCGATGATCGAGATTAACCCGCTAGCCGAATGCGACGGCAAGCTGCTGGTGCTCGACACCAAGATGAGCTTCGATTCGAACGCGCTTTATCGCCACCCCGACGTGGTCGAGATGCGCGACGAGACCGAGGAAGATCCGGCCGAGATCGAAGCCAGCAAGTACGACCTCGCCTACATCAAGCTCGATGGAAACATCGGCTGCATGGTCAACGGCGCGGGCCTGGCCATGGCGACGATGGACATCATCAAGCTCAACGGCGCGTTCCCCGCCAACTTCCTCGACGTCGGCGGCGGCGCGAGCCGCGAGAAGGTGACCGCGGCGTTCAAGATCATCCTGTCCGATCCGGCGGTCGAGGGCATCCTCGTCAACATCTTCGGCGGAATCATGAAGTGCGACATCATCGCCGAAGGCATTGTTGCGGCGGCCAAAGACGTGAACCTCTCGGTTCCGCTGGTGGTTCGGCTTGAAGGCACCAACGTCGATCTCGGCAAGCAGATCCTGGAAACCTCGGGCCTGCCGATCGTCTCGGCCAGCGATCTGGGCGACGCGGCCAGGAAGATCGTGGCGGAAGTGAAGAAGGCAGCCTAGCGCGGGGCAGCCGGCCGCCCCGCGCGCCGGCTCCCCGCCCAATCGAATGCCGATAGCCAAGAACGTATTCTGCAAGCGCATCGGCCAGCGCTATGATCTGCCCGATCCCCGCGCCAAGTTGACGCACACGCGGCGCTTTGCGAGGGACGGGCGGAATTTAATCGCGCGGCTAAATGGAGTTGACGTTTCCGTAAACGGCAATTACCGCGCCGCTGAGTCAGCTTTGGGAAGGACCGGAACCCCATGAAGATCCTCGTCCCCGTCAAGCGGGTGATCGACTACAACGTAAAGCCCCGCGTCAAGGCGGACGGCACCGGCGTAGATCTCGCCAACGTCAAGATGAGTATGAACCCTTTCGACGAGATCGCGGTCGAAGAGGCGATCCGGCTCAAGGAAAAGGGCGTGGCGACCGAGGTCGTCGTGGTCTCGATCGGCCCGGCCAAGGCTCAGGAAACCCTGCGTACCGCGCTGGCGATGGGCGCCGACCGGGCGATCCTGGTGCAGACCGAAGTAGAGGTCGAGCCGCTGGCCGTGGCCAAGATCCTCAAGGCCGTCGCCGATGAAGAGGCCCCCGGCCTCGTGATCCTCGGCAAGCAGGCAATTGACGATGACAGCAACCAGACCGGGCAGATGCTCGCCGCGCTGATGGGGCGTCCGCAAGGCACCTTCGCCAGCAAGGTCGAGGTTGCCGGAGATACCGTCAACGTCACCCGCGAAGTTGATGGCGGGCTTGAGACGGTCAGCCTCAAGATGCCAGCGGTGGTCACCACCGACTTGCGTCTCAACGAGCCGCGCTATGCCTCGCTGCCCAACATCATGAAGGCCAAGACCAAGCCGCTCGCGAACAAGACCCCGGACGATTACGGCATCGACACCACGCCGCGGCTCAAGACCCTGAAGGTCAGCGAACCGCCCGTGCGCTCGGCTGGCATAAAGGTGGCCGATGTTGACGCACTGGTCGCCAAGCTCAAGGAAGTGGGAGTCGCGTGATGGCCAAGGTTCTCGTTCTCGTCGAACACGACAATGCGTCGGTCAAGGACGCCACTCTGCACGTCGTCACCGCTGCCGCGGCACTGGGTGAGGTTACGGCACTGGTCGCCGGCGCGGGCTGCGATGGCGCCGCCGCCGCCGCTGCGCAGATCGCCGGCGTAGCCAAGGTGCTGAAGGCTGACGATGCCTCTCTGACTCATGCATTGCCCGAGAATGTCGCGCCGCTGGTGGCCGGTTTGATGGACAGCTTTGATGCCTTCGTCGCTCCCGCCACCTCGAACGGCAAGAACATCGCCCCGCGCGTCGCGGCGCTGCTCGATGTGATGCAGGTGTCCGATATCCTCACTGTCGAAGGTCCCAAGACCTTCACCCGCCCGACTTATGCCGGCAACGCCATTGCCACGGTCGAAAGCTCGGATGCCAAGCTGGTGATCACGGTGCGCGGCACGGCCTTCGCCAAGGCTGACACCACCGGCGGTTCGGCTGCTGTGGAAGCGGTTGCGGTCCAGGGAGATTCCGGGCTGGCCAGCTTCGCCGGCGCGGAAATCGCCAAGAGCGAGCGGCCCGAGCTGACTTCGGCCCGGATCATCGTTTCTGGCGGTCGTGCACTCAAGGACGCGGAGACCTTCAAGGCCACGATCTTCCCGCTGGCCGACAAGCTTGGCGCTGCAGTCGGCGCGAGCCGCGCCGCGGTCGATGCGGGCTATGTCCCCAACGATTACCAGGTGGGCCAGACCGGCAAGATCGTCGCCCCCGAAGTCTATGTCGCGATCGGCATTTCCGGGGCGATCCAGCATCTCGCCGGGATGAAGGATTCCAAGACCATCGTCGCCATCAACAAGGATGAAGACGCGCCGATCTTCCAGGTTGCGGACATCGGTCTGGTCGGAGACTTGTTCACGATCGTTCCGGAACTGACTGCAAAGCTCTGACGGTCAGCTCCATTCCCAAACGGAAAGCCCCGCTTCGGCGGGGCTTTTTGTTGCCCGCGCCTGATTGACCGGCATCAGTGCTGAGTCGCCATTGCTGCCCCGTCAATCCGGGCATCGCCCTGCAGGGTATCCGCCAAGGCCCGCAGGTTACGCCGGGCAATCTGGCGGCGCTGTTCGGCGGTCAACTTGCATGGCGACGGTGTTTCATCGTCATCCAGGAGATGCGCGGCAACGATTTCGCGTTCCTGCCGCAGGCGCTGGTCGATCCGGTCCAGTTCGGCAGGAGCAACGGTGCCCGGTCTGATTCCGGCACGACCAGCACCCGTGATGCGGCGTTCGGCTTGGCGGACGGCCATGCGGCGCATGTAGGCGAAATGCTCGTCGAGCAAAGTCCCGCAGGCCCGGCGGGCCAACGTGCCTGCAGCAAGCGATTCGGTCCGCTCCAACGCGTCCGCGTCTTCCAGACCCGCCACGCCAAACACCCCCGCTTCAGTCAGCGCTTCCAGCGAAAGCGGTCGGCGATCGACTGGCACATCACGGAACAAACGGTAGCGCAGACCCTGCAATTCGCCGCGCAACTGCCAGTTCACGAATGTGGTGAAGCGCGCTTTGGCGGGTTCATAGCTCTCGATTGCGCGCCACACGCCGATGGCGCAGGCCTGTGCCGCGTCGTCCGCATGTGCGAGCAACCCGTAAACCTTCGTGAAATGGCGAATGCGCGACGAGATCAAGGCCAGGATGCGGGCGAAGTGCCGATCAATCATGGCTCCTGAGCGGCCGCGGGGCGCATTGGCACCGGACTTGTGCACGATCGCGCGGATCGCCGCTACCTCGGCTTCGAGCGCTGTGGTGATTGTCGACATGGCCGCATCCCGGGGACCGGCTGATTACCGGCTGTCCTGCGGTTAGCGCCAGCGCATGAAGGCGAGCATCATCCGCACTTACGGGCTATCCCCTAATTCGACCTGCCGCTCGCGTTCGATTTCGATCAGGCGGCTGCACGCGTTCAGTGCGGCAGGGTGATCGCAGGCAGCCAGAGCCCTGGCGAGGTCGGCGCAATCAGCCTGGCCGATCCGCGTGCGCTGCCCGGCAACAACCTGGCTCAGCGGCCCCGCAAGGTGATGCCGGTCGCGCGCGGGGTTGTCGCTGGCGGCCAGCAGCTCAAGCGTGGCGCGGTAAAGCCGGTGCGCCGCCGCGAGGGCGTCCTTGCCCAGCGGCTCGGCCAGCGGCTGGAGGGTATGGATCGTCGCGCCCGGATCCCCTGCCTGATCGGCTGTTTTCGCTTTCCGCTTTAGTCGGACGATGTTCGCACTCGCTGTCATGCGCTCATTATAGAGGCTGGATCAGCGATCCGGGCGATCCGCGCAGAGTTTATGAAAGCCTTTTCATCGCGGCATGCAACCAGAGGCGCACCCAGGTCATAAAATGCCGTTGAGCAGGTGCAGCACGATGCCCACCAGCCCGCCGACCAGCGTGCCATTGATGCGGATAAATTGCAGATCACGCCCTACCGCGCCCTCGATCCGCTCAGTCACGGTCACCGCGTCCCAGCGCTTGACGGTTTCTGACACCAGCCTGACGATTTCCCCGCCGTAGCGCGTCGTCATGCCCACCAACGTGCGGCGCACGAAGCGGTTGACCAGCGCCTGCAGCCGGACATCGCGCTGCAAGGCCTCGCCGAGTTCGGTGAGGCTGCGGCCAAATTGGCCCGACAGAGCGCTGTCAGGATCACGGGTCGCCTTGAGCAGGGCACCGCGCGTGCGCTGCCACATCCCGTCAAGCCAGCGCGACATGGCGGGGTTGGCCAGCACTTCGGACTTCATTCGCGCTACTTTCGCGCGCATCTCAGGATCGTGGGTGAGGTCATGCGCCAGCTTCGCCAGCCCTTCGTTGAGCTTGGCCCGAAGGGGATGGTCCGGATCGATCAGGCACTCCGCCAGAACCCGGTAGAGCCCGTCCAGCACTGCATTGGCAAGCTTCTCGTCTAGTCCGGTCCAGCGCACGAGTGCGTTGGCCTTGTCGCGGATCATCGCGCGCAGCAGGTCCTCGTTGTCTTCAAGAGTGAGGCCGGCCCAGCGCAACATGCTCTCGATCAGCGGAAGGTGGCGCTTGTCGGCGATTGCGGCGTCCAGCAACTGGCCGAGTAACGGTGCCGCCTCCAGCTTGTCCAACTGGCTGCGCAATCCCTGCTTCATCAAGCCGCCAAGTTGTTCGTCATCCAGCGATTGCAGCAGATCACCCAGCAAGCTTGTCGCGCCGGACCGCAATCGTGTTTCGCCGTGTTTCGCTGGATCGGCCAGGAAGCGGCCCACCGTCTCCGCCGTGTTCATCCCGCTTAGCCGGCGCGCGACGACCTGGGGGGTGAGGAAGTTGCTCCGCAGGAACCCGGCCATCGTGTCGGCGATGCGGTCCTTGTTCTCCGGGATGATCGCGGTGTGCGGGATCGGCAGGCCGAGCGGGTGGCGGAATAGTGCGGTAACCGCGAACCAGTCTGCCAGGCCGCCGACCATGGCGGCCTCGCTGAAGGCGAGCACATAACCCCAGGCGGGGTGCGTACCGAGCATGGTGCGGGCAAGCATGAAAATTGCCGCCATCGCCACCAACAGGAGGGTGGCGGCGAGGCGCATGCGCCGGGCCCGATCGTGCCTGTTCACTCGGCCGGGTGCGGGACCTGGCCAGCGGCCCCGTGCCCGTTGTGGGCGTGCTCGGGTTCATAGGAAAGCACGCGCCGGCGCAGCGCAGGCCCCAGTCGCTTCTCGACTCCGTCGGCGAGGCTGAAACAGGCCGGGACGATCAGCAGCGTCAGCAGCGTCGACAACATCAGGCCGCCGATCACCGTGGTGCCCATCGGCGCCCGCCAGGCGGCATCGCCCGAGATCGAGATGGCGGTTGGCACCATGCCGGCAATCATCGCGACGGTTGTCATCACGATCGGCTGTGCGCGCTTGTGGCCGGCTTCGACGATGGCATCGAACTTGGTCGCGCCCTGCGCCATTTCCTCGATCGCGAAGTCAATCAGCAAGATCGAGTTCTTGGCAACGATCCCCAGCAGCATCAGCACGCCGATGAACACCGGCATCGAAATGGGCTGACCCACGATAAGCAGCGCGACCAGTCCGCCAAACGGGGCGAGGAACAGCGAGCTCATGTTGACGAGCGGCGAGACGAAACGATGGTACAGCAGCACCAGCACCGAGAACACCAGCAGCACGCCTGCGACAACGGCGGCGATGAAGCTCTGGATCATCTCCTGCTGCCACTTGTCCTGCCCGAACGGTTCGTTCGAGACGCCGGCGGGCAATTTCTTCATGATCGGCAGCTTGTTGATCGCCGCCATGGCGGTGCCCTTGACCACGCCCGGCGCCAGATCGGCGCCGATGAACACCCGGCGGTTCTGATTGTAGCGCTGGATGCTGACGGGGCCCGAACCGAAGGAAATTTCGGCAACGGTCGACAACGGCACGGACCCACCGTTGGCAGTCGCAACCGGCAGGTTTGCCAGTGTCGCGATGCTCCGGCGGGAATCTTCGGACAGACGAACGCGGATCGGAACCTGCCGATCGTTGAGCGAGAACTTGGCCGCGTTTTGGTCGATATCGCCGATCGTGGCGATCCGGATCGTCTGGCTGAGCGCTGACGTGGTGACTCCAAGACTGGAGGCCAGGTCGAGCCGGGGTCTGATGAGCACCTCGGGCCGCCGCATGTCCGCCGCGACGCGGGGGGCGACAACCTCCTTGAGGCCGTTCATCTGCTCGACCAGCTTGGTTGCGGTATCGTAAAGCAAGTCCGAGTCCGAGCCCGCCAGCATGATCGAAATCGGCCGTCCTGTGCCCCCGCCGCCGCCGCCGCGCTGGTTCTGATCCTGGAAAGTCACGCGGGCGTCGGGAATCTTCTGAAGAACCGGGGTCAGCTCGCGCGTGAATTGCTGGCTGGTCCGGTCGCGATCGGGCTTGAGTGTCACGAAGACGCGGGCATTGCCTTCGCGCACGCGGGCCAGCGCTGTGTTGACATCCGGCTGCTTGAGCATCAGCGCCGAAACTCGGTCGGCAACCGCTTCAGATTGCGCCAGCGTTGTGCCCGGAACCATCTCGATCGTCACCATGGCCGAGTCCGAATTGACATCAGGGAAGAACTGCGTCGGGACGACGAAGAACAAACCGATGGTGGTCATGAACGAGCCCAGCCCGATTCCGACCATCCACAGCCGATGATCGCGCAGCCGCGCCGCGAGACGGGCGCGAATACCGACCCGGCGACCTTCCGCCTTCAGCCGCGCTTTGTAGCGTTCCGCCCCGCTGCTATCGAGCGTCCAGTGCAGGACCTTCAGATAGCGGTCCATCCACGGCCCGCTGGCGTGCTCGGCCACGCCGTGGGCCTTGAGGAAATAGGCGGCGATCATGGGCGTGATCATGCGCGCCACGGCCAGACTGAGCAGTACGGCAATCACTACGGTGATGCCGAAATTCTTGAAGAACTGTCCTGACACGCCGGGCATCATCCCGACCGGAAGGAACACCGCCACGATCGAAAACGTAGTCGCGACCACGGCCAGGCCGATCTCGTCAGCCGCGTCGATCGAGGCCTGGTAAGCGGTTTTGCCCATGCGCATGTGGCGCACGATATTTTCGATTTCGACGATCGCGTCATCCACCAGCACGCCCGCCACCAGGCCCAGCGCCAGCAGCGACAGCGTGTTGAGCGTGAACCCGAACCATTCGTGCATGATCCAGAAGCTGGGGATCGCCGACAACGGGATGGCGATCGCGGAGATCACGGTCGCACGCCAGTCACGCAGGAAGAAGAACACCACGATAACCGCCAGGATCGCGCCTTCGACCATCGACGAGATCGAGCTTTCGTACTGCTTCTTGGTATAGTCGACCGAGGAGAACAGCTTGGTGAAATGCACCCCGGGGTGCTCTGTCTCCAGCTTGGCGATCTCGGCGGCAGCATTGTCGTACACCGAGACGTCGGAGGCGCCCCTGGCCCGCGACATGCCGAAGGTCACCACTGGCTTCTTGCCAATCTTGGCGGCCGTGGTGATCTCGCTGAAGCTGTCGGTCACCGTGGCGAAGTCCGTCAGCTTGACCGTGCGCCCTCCCCCCAGCGGCACATCGACCTGCGAGAGTTCGAAGGCCGAACGGGCATTGCCCAGGACGCGCACCGACTGGCGTGCTCCGGCGAGTTCGGCTTTGCCGCCCGCCGCGTTGACGTTGATCTGGCGCAGCGCGGTATTGACCTGAGACGCGGTGACGCCAAGTGACTGCATCCGGGCCGGATCCAGCGTTACCCGGATTTCGCGATCCACCCCGCCGCTGCGATCGACGGCGGCGAGACCGCTGACCGACAGCAACCGCTTGGTCACGGTATCGTCCACGAACCACGACAGCTGCTCCAGGGTCATGTCGTCGGCTTCAACCGCAAAATAGGCGATCGGGTCAGACGAAGTCTGCGCCTTGAAGACCTGCGGTTCCAGGATGCCGTCGGGCATCTCGCCCCGGGCCTGGTCAACGGCGTTCTTTACTTCGTTGACGGCCTCGTTGATGTCCTCGCCGATCTGGAACTGGACCATCGTCTGGTTGTTGCCCTCAGACGCGGTCGAACTGATGGATTCGACCCCGCTGATCGTACGCACGGCGGATTCGATCTTTTGCGTGATCTGCGTCTCGATCTCGGTCGGAGCCGCGCCGGGCTGGGCCACGATCACGAAGACCATCGGAAACTCGATGTCCGGATCGTCCTGCACTTCCATCGCGCGGAAGCTCATGATCCCGGCGAGCATCAGCCCGATGAAAATGACGATCGGAACAACCGGATTGCGGATCGACCAGGCCGAGATATTGCGGAAGTTCATCCGATCAGCTCCGCCGACCCGTCACTTCACCGAGACGGGCTTCACCGTCTCGCCGGGGTTAAGGAAGCCACCGGCCCGCATCACCACGCGCTCCGCGCCGGAAAGCCCGGCGATAATCGCAATGCCGTTATCGGTGATGAGCCCGGTCTTGATGTCGCGGCGTTCAACCTTGTTGTCCTTGCCGACAATGTAGACGTAACTGCCCTTGTCGTCCGAAAGGATCGCCGAATCCGGCAGCATCGGGGCCACCACAGTGCCCGACTTCAGCACCGCGCTGGCAAATCCGCCGGGGCGCAGTTCGGGAGCATAGGACAAGGCAATCCGCGCCGCACCCTGGCGGGTCTGCAGATCGATCACCGGCGAAACTTGCCAGACCTGGCCGGTAAAGCTGCGCTGCGAGCCGACCGGGGTTACCTCGGCGGTCGCACCTTGGCCGATCATCGCCAGATCATCCTGGCCCAGCATCGCCTTCATTTCGATCTCGCCGTCCTTGGCGATCCGGAACAGTATGACGCTGCCGCCGCTGACCACCTGCCCCGGCTCCACCCTGCGCTCCAGCACTAGTCCGCTGGCGGGTGCGACGATCGTCAGACGACGGACTTGCGCGTTCACCTGGCCGAACTGCGCACGGGCGAGGCCGACCCGGGCGACCGCCGCATCGCGTGCCGCGGTCAGCCGGTCAATGTCGGCCTTGGAAACGAATCCGCGCTCCACCAGCTTGCTGGCGCGATCAAGATTGGCCTGTGCCAGCCGGGCATCGGCATCCGCCACGCGGATCTGCGCGGCCTGCCCCGCCTGCTGCTGGCTCTGGACCGAACGATCGAGTACCGCGAGCACCTGCCCCTGGCGCACCCAGTCCCCCGCATCGACGAGCACCGAGACAACCTGACCGCCTTCGCCGACCGACCCGACCGGCATCTCGCGGCGGGCAGCCAGGGTGCCATTGGCGCTGATGGTGCCTTCGATGGTCGCCCGGCCGGGAGTGACGACGGAAACCGTCGCGGCCTGATCCTTCTTGCCGGTCGCGGCCTCGTTCGACCCGCGATGCATGGCGAACCACATCGCCACGAGCAGTACCCCGATGATCGCGGCAATGATAATCAGGCGCCGGCGCGAGCGCCGATCTTCCTCGTCGACTTCGGTCAACGGGTTGAATGCGCTCAGCGCAGCCTCGTTGTCGTCAGTCTCGATCCTGGTGTCGTAATTCATTGCCTGAAGGCCCCGGGGGTAGGACTCGCGGCGGAAATGCCGTCGCTGTATTATTCACATAAAGCACCCGGAGCAAGAGGTCGCACTCAAGCGCAGGCGCTACGCGTCTGGAATGCCGCTCCTAGACCCGCAGGGCCAGCGAAGCAATCCACAGTCGACCAACGCCGCCCCCGGACCGACCACCGCCAGGTGCTAGCGCGATTCGGCGCTCATGTGAATTTTGTCGCGGAGTTTACTGATCATTTCGCCGGAGCCTGACAGCGAATCGCAACGGCCGAAGCTTTCGCCCCGGCCGCTGGATTATCACATTTGTTAGAAACCCGGTCCTGCGCGCTGTTGCACTGCGTGACCAGGTGACCCGATTTCAGTACTTGAGCTGGCGCTCGTAGAGATCGCGATAGTGCTGGATCCGGGTAACCCGGAGACCCTGCATACCCGAACGGTCGACCGCACGTTGCCACGAGGCGAATTCCTCAAGCGTCAGGTTGTAACGCTCGCAGACTTCGTCGATCGTGAGCAGCCCGCCATTTACCGCAGCGACCACTTCGGCCTTGCGGCGCACGACCCACCGAGTCGTGTTCGGCGGAGGCAGCGACGCTACCGTCAGCGGCTCGCCGAGCGGGCCGATTACCATCGCAGGCCGGATTTTCTGGTTCTCAATCATCATTACCCTCGATCACCGGCCAAGACGTCGCCGGCGGCGGCAACTCCTTGGCTTGGGCGCCTTTGCCATTGGCTAAAGCATTTGGGTTAACATCAGGTTGGCCATCGCCGTAGCCAGCGATTAGCCGGGCTGCCCGTGCGTCGAAACTGCCGGAAGCCCACGAAATGGCGTTCCCCGCCGCCGTCCCCAGAGTCTGGAATTCGCCTTGCAGCGCGCCTTGGCTGGCTCGTGCCGCCAAGAACCGCGCCCGCAATCCGTGCCAGTCGAACGGGGAGCGACCATCCCCTTCGACCCCGGCATCGGACCGCGCGAACGGCCAGCCCTGCTGTGCGAATCCCAAATCCATGACCTGTCTCTAAACCCGTCATGGTCAAGGGGAGGTAAAGGCTCCCTTCAATTTTTGTTGACCTTCGTTAAGGCCTATTCATCCCCGTTCTTTGCGCCCGCCGCGCTGCTTGTGTATGGGCCGCGCGATGACCCCGGTGGCCAACTCCTCTGCGCTGTTCCAGCTGCCCGAGCCTCTGGCCGGCAAGAGGATCGTCGTCGCCATGTCGGGCGGGGTCGACAGCTCGGTGGTCGCGGCGCTCGCAGCTTCCAGCGGCGCCGAAGTAATCGGCATCACACTGCAGCTCTATGACTATGGCGCCGCGACCGGGCGCAAGGGTGCCTGCTGCGCCGGCGACGACATCCGCGACGCGCGCGCGGTCGCCGATCGGCTCGGCATCGCGCACTACGTCTTCGATCATGAGTCGGCGTTTCGCGAGGAAGTGGTGGAACGCTTCGCCGACGAATATCTCGCCGGACGCACCCCGATCCCCTGCATTCGCTGCAACATGGGGCCCAAGTTCACCGATCTCTTCGCCATGGCCAGAGAACTCGGCGCAGATTGCCTCGCGACAGGTCACTATGTCCGCCGGATCGAAACGCCAGCCGGAGCGGAGCTGCACCGTGCCATCGACCCCGCGCGTGACCAGTCCTACTTCCTCTATGCCACCACCGATGCACAGCTTGATTTCCTCCGCTTCCCGCTAGGCGGCATGGAGAAAACCGAAGTGCGCCGCATCGCGGAGACGGCCGGCCTGCGCAATGCCGCCAAGCCGGACAGCCAGGACATCTGCTTCGTCCCCGATGGCGACTACGCCAAGGTCGTCCGCGCGATCAGGCCCGAAGCCGAAACCGCAGGAACAATCGTTCATGCCGAAACCGGCGCGATGCTGGGCGAACACCGGGGGATCATCCACTTTACCGTGGGGCAGCGGCGCGGCCTCGAGATCGGGGGGCAGGCCGAGCCGCTCTACGTGACCGGGATTGACGCGCCGGAACACCGCGTGCTGGTCGGCCCGCGCCGCCTGCTTGCGGTCAGCGGCGCCAGACTGGTCGAGACCAACCGCATCGGCCCACTGCCGGACGCGCCGCTGACGGCCAAGGTCCGCTCGCTCGCCCGGCCGGTGCCGATCGAACTCGACGGCCCGCTAGGCGACGGCGCACCCACCCGGATCCGCTTCCTCGCGCCGGAATACGGCGTCGCGCCCGGGCAAGCAGCCGTTCTCTATGCGGGTGAACGCGTGGTCGGCGGCGGATGGATTGCGGAGACCGAAGTCTAGTCGCGCCACGTCTCCAGCACGCAGCCCTGACCCTCGCGAAAGGATGCGGTCTGCACGGCAACCAGCGGAAAGCGGGCGGTGACGCTTTTGGCCGGTTCGTCTTCGCTCAGCAGCACCAGCCCCATGCCTGATTCGAAATCCTTGCGGCAATCGGCAAGGCTGCGCCCACCGGCGTAGCGGCACGAGCAGGCGACTCGGGCGCCATACGAAGCACCAGTCAGTCCGTAGGAATGGATCGTCGGCCAGAACCAGGCAGCGGCAAGGAACAGCAGGGCTCCGACCACCGCCAGGGACAGGCGCAGACGCCTGCGCGGCGGTACCGCGGGCGGGATCGGTTCTGGCTTTGCAGTTGCCATCGCGGGCTGCCTTGGCGCATGGAAGACACACCATGCGCCCTCGTCTGTCCCTTATCCTGCCCTTCTTGATGCTGCCAGTGCTTGCGTCCTGCTCGCCGAGCGAAAGTGCGCCGACACCGCTGGATCCGGGCGCACTCAAGGCGGTCGTGCAGAAACCAGGCATCAATCGCGACAAGTTGGCGCGGGCGGTGGACGCCTTGTTCACGGCGCCTGACTCGGCTGAAACCCGGGCGTTGGTCGTGTTGCACAAAGGCCGGATCGTGGCTGAGCGCTATGCGCCTGGTTACCACGAGAACACCCGCTTCGTTTCGTGGTCGATGGCCAAGAGCGTCACCGGGGTGCTGATCGGCCTGCTGGTCTCGGACGGCCGATTGCGACTGGACGAAAGCGTGCCTGTGCCGGCCTGGCAACGCCCGGGGGACCCGCGGGGAGAGATCACCCTGCGCCAGCTGCTGCAAATGCGCTCGGGCCTGCGCCACGACGAAACGACCAGCCCGCCATATGACGCCGATACGGTCCGGATGCTGTTTCTCGACGGGCGCGACAATATGGCGAGCTATGCCGAGGCTCAGCCGCTCGAGGCGGAGCCGGGCCGGAAATATGAATACAGCACGGCCACCAGCGTAATCCTGGCCGACATCGCCGCCCGCACCCTGACCGACAGCGTCGATCCGAACGTGCGCCGGCAAGTGGTGTCCGACTATTTGCGGGCACGCCTGTTCGAGCCGGTCGGCATGCGGTCCATGCTGCCCGAATTCGACGCCGCCGGTACCATGGTCGGGGGCAGCCTGATCCATGGCACCGCGCGCGACTGGGCGCGGTTCGGAGAGTTCCTGCGCAACGGCGGAGCGGTCAAAGGCGCGCAGATCATTCCCCGCGCCTGGATCGAGTTCATGGTGTCGTCCTCACCGCGCAACCGCGGCTACGGCGCGCAGATCTGGATCAACAAGCCTCAGCCATACGGGCACGAAGTACTGTTTCCGGGCCGAGCCCCGGCCAGCCTGTTCAGCTGCGTTGGCCATCTCGGCCAGTACGTCATGGTCTCGCCCGTTCAGGAGCTGGTGGTGGTTCGCCTCGGCAAGACCGAGGACGAGGCCCGGGCGCCGCTGGTCGGCCGACTCGCCGACATCGTCAACCTGTTCCCCCGGACTTAGTTCGCGCCGCGCTTGCTCGCGCCCATTTCACGGTTATCGTGCGACCAACCGGGGGAGTTGCACACCATGGACGACACAAAGCGCATGCCATCGCGGCAATTGCAGGCCGCATTGGTGCTGCTGCTCGGGCTCTCGATCCTGCTAACATATGTCGACCGCGGCGCAGTATCGCTGGCCGCGCCGAAAATGAATGCAGAGCTGGGGATCGACCCGGCCGAATTCGGCCTGATCGTCTCGGTGTTCTTCATGGCCTATACCCCCCTGCAGCTCGCCATCGGCTGGGCTTGCGACCGCTTCTCGGTCTACCGCCTGTTCAGCCTGGGTGTCGCGATCTGGGCTCTGGCGACGTTCGCCACCGGTTTCGCCAGCGGCTTCGGGATGTTGCTGGCGCTGCGGGTCCTGCTGGGCCTGGGCGAGAGCATCTGCTTCCCGGGCGCGTCAAAGATCATCGCCCGCCATATCCCGCCAGAGCGGCGCGGCGTGTCCAATGCGGTGGTGGTGGCGGGCCTGGCCTTCGGTCCGGCGGTGGGCACCTTCTTTGGCGGCTTCATCCTTGCGGAGTGGGGTTGGCGGACGATCTTCTGGGCGTTCGGCGCAATAACGGTGTTCTGGCTGCTTCCGTGGGGAGCCGTTGTGCGCCGCATCCAGGCCGAAGCGCCTCCGATCGCAGAGAAGCCTTACCCGATGCTGCGCCTCTTGCGCTTCCGCGCGCTTTGGGTGGTCGGCCTCGGACACTTCTCGGCCAATTTCGCCAACTACTTCATCCTCTCCTGGCTCCCGCTGTTCCTCACCTCCGGCCGCGGCTTGTCGATCGCGACGATGACGGTGATGACCACGACGACGTATCTGATGCAGGGCGTCGCCACGATCGTGGCCGGCCATCTCAGTGATATGTGGACTGCCTCGGGCCGTGATGAGGGCGCTTTGCGGCGTACGCTGTGCGTCGTCGGAGCGAGCGGTGCGGCGATCGGCATTTTCAGTGTCGCCTATGCAGAGAGCACGGCTGCGTTGTTCGGCTGGCTCGCCTTTACCGGCGTGACCTGCGGCATCGTGAACAGCAATATCTTCTCGATCGCGCAGATCTTCGCGGGACCGCGGCTCGCCGGCAGCTGGATCGGGGTGCAGAATACCATGTCCAACCTGGCCGGTATCATAGCACCGGGCGTAACCGGGTTGATGATCAAGTCGGCCGGCGGCAATTACCAGTCGGCATTCGCCCTGGCTGCGGGGGTCTGTGTTGTTGGCGCGCTGGGCTGGCAGTTCCTGCTGCCCAAGGTTCAGCCGGTCACGGTTGCGGCGGACTGACATGAAAAGGGCGGAACCTTGCGGCTCCGCCCTCCCATCCGCGGGTGCTTCAAGACACCCGAGAAACTCTTGATGACGCTGGCGGCTAACCGCCTGCAATCACTTGATGTCGACCTTGCCGCCAGCGGCTTCGACCTTGGCCTTGATCTCTTCGGCTTCGGCCTTCGAGATGGCTTCCTTGATCGCCTTCGGCGCGGCTTCCACCAGCGACTTGGCTTCGGTCAGGCCCAGCTGGGTGATGGCGCGGACTTCCTTGATGACGGCGATCTTGTTGCCACCGTCCGACACGAGGATCGCGTCGAATTCGGTCTGCTCTTCGGCCGCTTCGGCGGCAGCGGCAGGAGCCGCAGCAACGGCGACGGCAGCAGCTGCGGAAACGCCCCATGCTTCTTCCAGGGCCTTGGCAAGGTCAGCCGCCTCGAGGACGGTCAGCTTCGAAAGTTCTTCAACGAGCTTGGCGATATCGGCCATGATGTTTCACTCCTGATGTGCTTGGACCCGGTGCAAACGCGCCGGGAAATTCGAATGTGATCAGTCTTACGCGGCTTCTTTGGCGGCATATGCGCCGAAGACGCGGGCGAGCTTGCCAGCCGGAGCCACGACAACCTGAGCGATCTTAGTCGCCGGTGCCTGGACAAGGCCGATAAGCCTGGCGCGCAGTTCGTCGAGCGAAGGCATCGAGGCGAGCGCCTTGATCCCGTCCGCGTTCAGAACCAGCGAACCCATCGCGCCGCCAACGATTTCCAACTTGTCGTTGGTCTTGGCGAATTCGACAGCGATCTTTGCCGCAGCAACCGGATCGACCGAAGTCGCCAGTGCCACTGGGCCGGTGAACAGGTCACCAATCCCGGCATAGTTCGTGTCCGCGATGGCCAGCTTGGCAAGACTGTTCTTGGAAACCTTGAACGACGCACCAGCTTCCCGCATCTTCACGCGCAGGGCCGTGGTCTGAGCCACGGACATGCCGAGGTTGCGGGTGATCACCACCACGCCGACCTCGTTGAAGGTTGCGTTCAGAGTTGCGACCGCATCGGCTTTCTGCGAACGATCCATGCTTACTCCTTCACGAATGATCGCACGGGAAACCCGCGCGACCGGCTACGTTGTCCGCACCGCCGAAGCGGCACGGGCGAGTCCGTTGAAGGGGAAGGAGCGACGCGAAACACGCCGTAAGCACGCAGCAGGGCTGCGGGCGAAATTCTCTTTTCCCTGTCTAGGCTGGAAATTAAGCGCGGGCAGATCCCGTGCACCAACTGTCTCGGACGGATGATCGGCAGGCACGAGTCCCGCCGGTCGGGCCGCGCAATTAGCAGCGCGGTGCGCAAAGTCAAGGAAAGCCGCGCCGAAACCCTTCCTTAACCATGCCGCCCTAGCATCGCCGTGAACTTTCGACGGGAACGACGGGTATGAATGGATCGGGTATAAGCATGGCCACGCGGCCGGCATGGCTTTCGCCGCAGTTGCTTGATCGCACCGAGCAGGTGGTGATCGTGCTGCTGTGGAGCCTGATGGCCTGGCGCGTCACGGATTCGGTGAACCCGGTCGCACCGATGCTGCTGCTATCTGAAACCGCAGTCGCCATCTTCGTGCTGATCCGCCGGTCGACCACCAATATCTCGATGAAACTGGGCGATTGGCTGCTGGCGATCACCGCCACCGCTGCGCCACTACTGATCGATCCGCGCAATGTTTCCGATCACGGCATGCTTATCCCGGCCGTGGTACTGGTGGCGATCGGAAAGGTGCTACAGGCGGGCGCCAAGCTTTCACTACGGCGCAGCTTCGGCATTGCCCCGGCCAATCGCGGGATCAAGGTCGAAGGCGCTTACCGACTGGTGCGCCATCCGATGTATGCCGGCTATCTGCTGTGCCACATCGGCATCCTGGCCGGCGTCTTCAGCCTCCCGAACCTCGCACTTTATGTCATTGCCTGGATCGCCCAGATCCGCCGTCTGATCGCCGAGGAGGATCTGCTGTCGGCCGATCCGTCCTACCGCGACTATATGGAAAAGGTTCGCTGGCGGCTGGTGCCCGGCGTCTTCTAACCAGCCCTACGCACGCTCAATTCAGCGAAACCCACTGCCGCATATCGGCAACCGTTAGCCATTTGGCTTCGGCATTGGGGACCGAATTGGTCATCGCGTAGAAGGCCGAAGCAGAGGCCGCGCTCATCCCCATTTCGCGATAGTAATCGAGATAGGCGCGGTTTTCCGGCGCGTCGGCGGGATAGTCGCGCGCTTCGCGGCCCAGATCGTCAGCCCAGGAATGGACCGCGAACTCCGCACCCTGATCGGCGGTATGGCTGATCCCGGCCAGGAACAGCTCGACCGCGCCCGAGCGCACTGAGCCGTTGTTGGGCACATGGGTCGCGAGGCCGCGCTCATGGATCATGCGGCCGAGGCGCAGATTGGCGCGGTCGTCTTCGGTGCCGGGGCATTCGACCAGTTCCAGCACGCCAATGCCGGGATAAGCCGCGAGCATCGCCTTGAATGCAGCAGGCGAGCGCTCGTCGGTAGCATCGACCAGTGCGGCGCGGTCATGATCGAGCACCCGGAAGGGTCCGAATGCGGCAATGCCGGCCGGGACCGGGACCAGAGCGGATTGAACGAACCGCTCGGACGTGCCGGCCGAGCCGTAGTCATCGACGATCACTTCCTCGTCCACGATCTCGTAGGCCAGCGTCTGGGCGTGCACAGGGGCAGCCAGAGCGGCGAGGAACCGCAGGAGCAGGGCGGCAATGCGGCGCATGCAGCCCCCATGCGCCTGGCCGCTTTACCGGCATGCTTCGGGAACAGGTTAAGACCGCCTTACCGGACTACTTGATCCGCTTCGGAGCCAACCCCTGCCAGCCCCTCGACAGGCCGCAGGCAGCCGGCCGTCAGCGAGAGCAGCACGGGGGGCATCGGCTTGGTCGCATTGGTATCGACGGTGGCATACCTCGGGCTCGAGGCGCGCGGGGTCGAGGTGCAATGCCAGATTGCCCCCGGCATGCCCGGCTTTCATCTTGTCGGCCTGCCCGACAAGGCCGTGAACGAAAGCCGCCAGCGGGTGCAGGCCGCGCTGGCCTCGCTCGGGCTGGCGCTCCCGCCCAAGCGCATCACCATCAACCTTTCCCCGGCGGACTTGCCCAAGGAAGGTTCGCATTACGACTTGCCGATCGCGCTGGCGCTGCTCGCGGCAATGGGCGTGACCGATGCCGAACAGCTTGCCGATCACGTCGCGGTGGGTGAACTGTCGCTCGATGGGCGGATCGTCTCCTCGCCCGGCGTGCTGCTCGCTGCGATCCACGCCGCCGGGCTGGACAAAAACCTGATCTGTCCCGCCGCGCAGGGGGCGGAGGCGCGCTGGGCCAGCGGCATCGCGATCCTCGCCGCGCCGGATCTCGTCAGCCTGCTCAACCACCTCAAGGGCACACAGGTGCTCACCGTGCCCGAGCCGGGCGAAGTGACCTTGCCCTCGCCCAGCGTCTCCCTTGACGTGGTGACTATGCCGCTAGGCTGATTTGCCTGGCAAGCCATTTCTGTTCGAAAGCCATCGGGCTGGTATAACCCAGCGTCGAATGCAGCCGTCTGTGGTTATAGAAGGCAAGCCAGTCCATCACCTCGTCCT
>CANJBY010000023.1 GCA_947472735.1 Sphingomonadaceae bacterium
TCGCGTCAGGCGACGAAGATCAGGATCATCGCGACGACGAACGAGAGCAGGCCGAGAAGTTCGGCGGCGGCGAAGCCGATGAACAGGCGGCCCTGCTGGCCGTCAGCCGCGCCGGGGTTGCGCAGCGCGCTTTCCAGGAACGAACCGAAGACGTTGCCCACGCCGATGGCGGCCATGCCGGCGCCGATGGCTGCGAGACCAGCACCGATCAGCTTTGCGCTTGCAGGTTCCATGTCAAAACTCCTTTTCCGTACGAATATGATGGGTTGATATCAGTCTTAGTGAAGGTGTTCCGCGTCGTTGATGTAGAGCGAAGTCAACAGCGCGAAAACGTAGGCCTGGATGCCCGCGACGAGGATCTCGAGCGCGCAGATCGCCACCATCAGCGCGAAGCTGAGGATCGAGACGACCGGGCCGATACCGAGGCCGGCATTGATGCCATTGATGACGAAGCCCGACAGCACTTCCAGCAGCACGTGCCCGGCCATCATCGCCACGAACAGTCGCAGGCCAAGGCTGAAGGGGCGCACCAGGAACGAAACCAGCTCGATCACGAAGATCAGCGGGATCATCGGCACCGGGGTGCCGTGCGGGATGAACAGGCTGAAGAAGTGGAAGCCATGCTTCCAGAAACCGACGATCAGCACGATCGCGAAGGACAGGATCGCCAGGACACCAGTCGCCGTGAAGTGGCTGGTGAAGGTGAACGGATGCAGTCCGGGAACAAGGCCCAGCGGCATCAGCCCCAGCACGTTGGCGAACAGAATGAACATGAACAGCGAGAAGACGTAGGGTACGTACTTCTTGCCTTCCTTGCCGATGTTGGCGGCCAGCAGGTTGTCGATGAAGCCGGTGAAACCTTCCACCGCCATCTGCCAACGACCGGGCACCAGCTCGCGCTTCATGCCGCCCCATACGAAGAACAGCAGGACCAGCGTGGAAATCGCCATCCACAGCGATGAATTGGTGAAGGCAACATTGTAGCCCGCGATGGACCAGTGATCGGTGCCGAACAGCGGCTCGATCGTGAACTGGTGCATCGGATCAATCTTGCCCGCTGCTTCTGCCACGCCTGCAATCCCTCATTCTACATGCGAGACAGGCGCCCCTGATGCCCCATTAGCGGGATCAATCGGGAGGCCGGCTCGAAATCCGGATGATATTCCTGAAGGCAACGATGATTCCGAGGAACATCACCACCAGCAGGCCCCAGGGCGACGTTCCGGCGAATCGGTCAATGACCCAGCCCACCAGTGCGCCGCCTCCGATCCCCCCGATCAGGTCGGACAGTACCTTGGACGCCAGACGAGAATTCTCGTCTGCGCCCACCGATGCTGTCCCCGACGGCCGGTTACGCTCCTCTTCCCGCTCGCGTGCGGCCTTGAGCCGCGCCTCGAGCGCGTCGATCCGCGCATCCTCGGCAATGGGGTCCCGTGCGGACGGCTCGTCGTTCATGCCACCTTCCTTCGCGGAAAAAATGAGCACGGGCAACGGCTGCCCGCCGAGGGCGCCGACCCCTTAGGCGGGGGGTATCGGCAAGTCAACGGTTGGATCGCCGCGGTTGCGGCCGCATCGACAGCTTGTTCAGGGACACCGGCTGTCACGGAGCGGTGCCGCTGCGCCCCTGGTCTGCCAGCTGCCGTCAGGCGCCTGGTACTTTTCGCCCGGCTGGGTCTGCGCGATCAGGCGGCAACCCGAGGTAAAAGCATATTCCTCGACCGTTGCGCCGGCGGCCTGCGCCCGCTCCGAATAGACCGCGCGACGCTTGATGTTGAGATCGTCAACCATGCGGCGCAATTCGGCCGTGGCGGCTCCCACAATGCCAAGATAGCCGTCGCTTTTCTCGCCGATCTGGCCGCCGGAGCGGGCCGCGGAATAGGCCGGGTCGCGCTGCGCCCAGGCGGCCGTAGCCAGGCCCAGCGCCATGATGGCAGCGCCGGTGGCGATCCACTTGCGATTTAGACGGGGAAGGCGGGGCATGGATGGTCTCCGAAAGTCAGAAGATGTCGGAATGCTTGTCGATCGTCTGGGCGGCATCACCGGACAGGCGATAAACCACTTCCTGCTTGATGTTGATATTGAGCTCGATGACGATGGGCTTGTCCGGTGCGTTCACCGAAATGCAGCCCGTGCACGCCATCGTTGCTGCCACCAAAATCATTCCGGCGCGAACGGCGCGCCTGCCGGACCATGGCCCCATCTGCGTGTTCCCCTGCATCAGCAGGCTTGTCGCAAGCCTGAAGCTTCCGGTCAATTGACTGCGCATCATGGAGTCTTCTCGCTTACTGGAGGCTGAATGCCCGGCAACGGGCGGGCTGGTGTCTTGCCATCCGCTCCGACAATCCCGAGTTCGCGCGGGTCCGGCACGAAGTCGGGATCGTAAAGCGAGCGGACCGAATTCACCAGTTTGAAGAACGGCGCCCGAATGTTGACGTTGAAACGGATTGGCAGCTTGCCGATCCGGTTGGTCAGGAAGTTGCGGCGGGCGCCCTGCCCTTGCTTGATTCCATCGAAACTGACCCGCGTGACGATCTCGCCTTGGAGCGCGCCGTTCAACTCGATCCGCATTTGCCGATAGTCGATCGACTTGAGCGCATCGAAAGCGAAGTTGGCCATGGGGGAAAGGTCTTTCCAGGTCAGCGCGCCGACATAGGAGACATTGCCGCCGGGGGGTCTGGAGGTGAGCACCCCGCCATCGATGTGCCCGCCGTTCTCGTCGAACACCAGCGGCAGGCGTCCGTCGAACACCCCGGTCGCGTTGAGGTTGCTCATCCCCATCCGGGCAACGAAATGCGCGGCGTCGAGGCCATCAATCACCAGCGTATACCGCCGTGTCTCGGCCACGCCGAGCACCATCCGGGTCGGCTCAAGCGTCAGCGTCCCCTCCAGGAACGGCCAGCGTGCACCGTTTACCGCCAGCACCCGGCCGGGCTTCAATTCGAAGCTCAACTCGCCGTCGGTTACTTCGATCCCCGGGTTGATCGAGGCAATCCGCAGGCGCTGGTCGGGCGCGGTGACCATGCCCAGCAGATCGGTGAACTCGATCGTCCCCGACAAGCCGCGGGCCGGACCGAATGCGGCCGCAAAATCCAGCGACGGCGTGCTGATGGTGCCGCCGCTGGTCACTCGCGCTGGGGTCCAGTCGATCGTACCGCTGCCTTTTACGATGCCGCGGGCATTGGCGATGACACCAAGCGCCAGGTTGGTCAGTGTATCCGGCTGGAGCTTCTCGTCAAAGTTGAGGTCCTGGACCGCGAGGTCGGCATGGCCGGTACCGTTGCCGAGGTCGTGGCGGATCGTTGTGAGCACGATCGCCCGGTCGCTCAGCGGTTCGCGCAGCAGGGCTTGCGCCGCGATGCGGTTGTTAAGCAGGGTGAGGGTCGCCTCGCGGGCGATCAAGGGCGCAAAGCGGGCATCGGTCTGGCGGTCGGCCAGGCGGAAAGCACCTGCGGAAATGATCAGAGCGCCATTGGCGTAACGCCAGTTGCCGGTGGCTTGCGAGATGTCGAGCGGGACGGCGGCCAGATGCACATCGCTGCCGGTGAAGCGACCGGCCAGGGGTCCGCCGAGGCGAGCCTCGAGCCCGTCGATCCGGAACCGGCTTGGCTGGCCTCTGCCCAGCTGGACGTCGACCGTGCGGGCCACCATCGTTCCCGGCCAGGCAAGGCCGACCGGTCCGGTGCCAATTCGTACCGCAGTTGCCCCGATTCGGCCTGTGACGGCCAAGGCAGGGGCGCCAGCCGCAATTCTCAGCCGGTCGTGGTCCAGCCGCACGATTGCCCCGCCCTTGCCCGGACACAGCATCACGCTGCGCCGGTCAAGCGTCAGCTGGGAAAATGCGAGCGAGGCGAACGACACGGGGGTGCAGCGGCGCCACAGCGCCAGCCCCTGGGCCGGGGACCAATTGCCTTCGAGCGGCATCGCAAGATCCCGCGCCGCCCCGCCCGGCAAGGGCCCGGACAAGGTCGCCCGTCCGGCAAAGCCAAAGGCGCCGCCGCGCGCCTGCGCCACCGTTAGCTGGGGAATCGCGATGCTGGAGTTCCCGGCCCGGTAGGGGGCCAGCGACAGCCGCAGCACCGGCATGCCACCCGTACCGCTTTCCATCCGCCCTGCAATCCGGGGCAAGCCCGTCCCGCCGGTGTTGAAATTGCCCGATATGCGGCGCGGTGCGCTGGCCGAATCCGTAAGCTGCAGCCGGGAGACTTCGACCACCGTGGCGCCGCCGGAACCGGTCAGCCGGGCTTCGGGCACGACCAGCCCGAGGCCATCGGCCGAGCGGCGGAAGGCATAGGCCCCGGAAAAGCTGCTGCCGGAAATTTCGCGGCGCAGCGCCGAGCGCAGTTGCGCCGCCAAGGAGGCGACCAGGGTTCCTTCGGCCCGCGCGACGAGTTGCTGCAAGGTCCGGTCGACCCCTGCTCCCACGGCGACGCCGGCGGCCTTGGCAGTGCCGTCTGCTTCCAGCGCGGAACCGCGCGAGGACCGGAGGAATCCCTCGGTTGTGAGTTGGTCCGCGGTGGCGGACGGTGCGCGCGGCGCAGACAGCGCCAGCGAGTACTTCGCGGTCAGCGCCTGCTTGCGCCAACTGGCTGAAACTACCCCCTGGACCGCCGATGCAGAGGCCGTTCCCCATCGCCCTGCCCCGCTGCCGAGGTTGAGCTTCGCATCGAAGCCATCCAGCGCGGGATCGAATGTAATCTCAGAAACGGACCGGCCCTGCGCGAGGGTCAGGCCGTTGGCCCGGCACTCAAGCGATTCGGCAAGCAACGGTCCGGCGAAGCGCGGACGCCCCCGCGAGACGCTGAGCCTGCCCCAGCCGCGCACCGGCCCGGCATTGCAGGCCCCGAATTCCAGCCGCGGCGCTGCCATGCCGATGATTCCTTCAAAGCCGCCGGAAAGATTGCCCACCCCGGCCAGCTTTACCCCCACGTGCCCGCGATCGCTGTCGATCCGGACCCGCGCATCGTCCAGGGCCAAATCGAGATCCGGCAGGCGGAACGGTTCTTTGGATTTGCCACCGAACAGCGCATTGTCGAGGCTGCCGAAGCTGAGCTTGCCGTTGCGATAGCTCCCGCGCAGGCGCGGGTGAACGAGAGTGATGCGGCCCAGACCGGGACCGAGCAGGCCGTAATCGATCTCGACCGTGACCCGTTCGATCGTCAGATCGGGGTGCGCCGGATCGCCGATCACCAGATCAGTCAGCACCTGGCGCGTCGCGCCTACGGTCTCAAGCCGGTAAGTGCCCGGCAGACCGAGTTCGACCAGTTTTCCGCCGATGTAGTTGTCCGCTATTCTCTCGCGCGAGAGCCAGCCGATGGCGAGCGCCACGCCGAGCAGCCCAGCCAGCACCAGCAACGCGCGGCGATAGCGCGGCCACCGGCCCGGCGATCGGTCCGCTTCGGATGCTGTAAGGTCTTCCTCGTCGCTCACCATCGTCCCACACTTGCGCGTCAACGTGTGAAAGGCAATGCGGGCTGAACGGCACATGAAAGATGATGAGGAAGTGTGCGTCACAGCCGCGCAGCCGGAGCACGGTGCCGCATGGCACCGTGAACGCTTGCGCAAGCGACTGCTTGACGGCGGGGCGGAGGCTTTGGTCGATCACGAGGTGCTGGAATATCTTCTCGCAACCGCCATCCCCCGGCGCGACGTAAAGCCGCTCGCCAAGACGCTGATCGGGCGTTTCGGATCGCTGGCCGGGGTCTTCAACGCCGAATCGCGGGCACTGGCACTGCATCCCGGCATGGGCGAGACGAGCGCGGCAGCGATCAAGATCGTCGCTCTGGCAGCTCGGCGCATGGCGCGCAGTGCGGTGCAGGAAAAGCCGGTGCTGTCTTCCTGGCAAGCATTGCTTGACTATCTGACGATCGACATGGCGCATCTCACGAACGAGCGCGTCCGGGTGCTTTATCTCGATATCCGCAACCGTCTGGTGCACGATCACCTGGTCGGCGATGGTTCGATTGACGAAGCCGCAATCCACCCCCGCGAGGTCGTGAAAAAGGCTCTCGACCTGGGCGCGAGTGCGCTGATCCTGGTTCACAATCACCCCTCCGGCTCCCCCGAGCCGAGCCGCGCCGACATCCAGATCACCAGCCGGATCGCCGAGGCAGGCAGGCTGATGGGGATTACCGTGCACGATCACATCATCATCGGGCGCGAAGGCCACGTCAGCCTGAAATCGCGCGGACTGATCTGAGCGCGGGCGAGCTTTGGCGGCAGGAGAGATAAACCCGGAATTAAGCAAATTCGTCTAGGCCGTCGCTTGTACGAGCTGCGGGCATTGATGCACGCACCGGGCACACGGAAAACCAGTCGAAACAGCCATGGCAGTCAAAGACATCTTCAAGAACCTCAGGGGACGCAATGATGCCGCGCCCGAGCAGATCGGCGGCGCTTCCGTGGTCACCTCGGCGGACACTGCCCGACGGCTCGAATTGCTTGACGATTTCGAAGACGCCGGCATCGGCTGGCTCTGGGCCACAGACGCGCAGGGCCGGCTGGTCTACATGTCGCAGTCAGCCGCCAGCAAGCTCGGCCGGCCGGTGGAATCGCTGCTGTCCCAGACCTTTACGGCGCTGTTCGAGATCGACCACGACAGTCCGGATGAACGCGCCGGGCGACCGCTCAATTTCCAGATGAGCGCCCGCAGCCGGATCTCGGACCTGACCGTCCGGTTCGTCCCGAGCCAAACGAACGATGCGCAGAGCTGGTGGACGATCTCGGGGCAGCCCAAGATCGACAAGTCCGGCACCTTCCACGGCTATCGCGGCAACGCGAAAGACGTGACGATCGAATATGAACGCAAGCGCGAGGATTCGCGGCTTGCCGAATACGATTCCCTCACCGGGCTCGCCAACCGCCACCGCATGAACAAGCGGCTAGAATCCACGCTGATCGCATACAAGGCCGCCAAGCGCGCCTGTTCGCTGATGATGCTCGACCTCGACCGGTTCAAGCAGGTCAACGATACGATGGGCCACCAGGCCGGTGACGAGCTGCTGCGCCAGGTCGCGCAGCGCATTACCTCGATTGTCGGCGAGTCTGGCGAAGTCGGCCGGCTCGGTGGCGATGAATTCCAGGTTATTCTCCCCGACCTGGACGACCGCGGCAAGCTGGGCGAACTGGCGGCGCGGCTGATCCAGATCGTCTCGCTCCCCTACCCGATCGATGGCAAGCGCGCGATCATCGGCACCTCTATCGGCATCGCAGTCGCCCCTTACGACGGGATTGAGCGCGAAGAGATCGTCCACGGTTCCGACCTTGCGCTTTACGCCGCCAAGAACGGCGGACGCGGGCAGTTCCGCTTCTATTCGGCCGACCTCAAGGACGAGGCCGAGGAACGCCGGCTGTTGCTCGACGACTTGCGCGAGGCGCTGGCGCAGGACCAGCTGCAACTGCATTACCAGCCGGTGGTGCGCACCGCCGACAACATGGTCGTCGGCTTTGAAGCACTGATGCGCTGGGAGCATCCCGAGCGCGGCTACGTCAGTCCCGGCATGTTCATCCCGGTGGCGGAAGACTCAAGCCTGATCAACAATCTGGGCGAATGGGCCATCCGCCGCGCCTGCGACGATGCGGTGCAGTGTCCGGCCTCGGTGCGGGTCGCGGTAAACGTGTCGGCCCGCCAGTTCACCAATCCCGGTTTCACGGCCATCGTCGCCAATGCCCTCGCCGCCTCGGGACTCGATCCGGACCGGCTCGAGCTCGAGTTGACCGAGAGCGTCTTCATGGGCGACAGCGAGACGACCGACAGCATCTTCAAGTCGCTCAAGGAACTCGGCGTGCGCCTGGCGCTTGACGATTTCGGAACCGGCTATTCGTCGCTGAGCTATCTGCGCTCGGCACCGTTCGACATGATCAAGGTGGACAAGACCTTCGTCGACAGCTGCACCCAGCAGGACCAGAACAGTGCCAAGATCATCACCGCGATCATCGGCCTGTCCGATGCTTTAGGGATGGAAACCACGGTTGAAGGTGTTGAAGCCTTTGACCAGCTCGAACTGGTCTGCGCCCGCGGTGCCAAGCTGATCCAGGGCTGGATTTATGCCAAGGCGATGCCGCACGCCGAAGTGCTGGAGCGCATGGCTTCCGGCGAGTTCAGCATCCAGCCTGACGGGCCCGAGCGCTATCGCGCCGATCGCCGCTCCGTGTTCCGAAGGATCGGGCTCATTCACGAAGACCACCGCTACGAAGCGGTGATGCGCGACTTGTCGAAGACCGGCGCGAGCATCGAGGGTTTGCTTGGCGTCCCCGTAGGAACGGGCCTTGTGCTCGATCTGGGCGCGGGCCAGCTCGCGGTGTGCAGCGTGATCCGCGTGCAGGACGCAATGATCGCCGTCGAGTTCGAGACTCCGCTGGTCAGCGATGGCGCTGGCGGCCTGGTAACTCGCCACCGCGTCTCGCCTTATGCTCTGGCCGCAGCCGGGATGCCGCTCACTTCGCTGCCCAACGGCAACTATCCGCTGACCATCAGCGCCAACGCCGGGACGAGCAAACCGGCTTTCCTGCAAGTGACCGTCGGGCGCGGCTAGAGCCTGCCCCCCTTGCGTTTGGCTGCCCCGCGCCCTAGCGGCGGCGGCATCGCCGCAAGGAGTCGAACATGGTCCCCCGTTATGCCCGCCCCGCGATGGTCGCGATCTGGGAGCCGGAAGCGCGCTATCGCATCTGGTTCGAGATTGAAGCGCACGCCACGCAGAAGCTGGGCGAGCTTGGCGTGGTTCCGCCCAGCGGCGCCAAGGCGCTGTGGGACTGGTGGGCGACCAACCCGACCATCGACGTCGCCGCGATCGACGCCATCGAGGCCGTGACCAAGCACGACGTCATCGCATTCCTTGACTGGGTGGCCCAGCAGGTTGGCCCCGAGGCGCGCTTCATGCACCAGGGCATGACCAGTTCCGACGTGCTTGATACCACGCTGGCAGTGCAACTCGCCCGCGCGTCGGACGTCCTGCTGGCGGACCTTGATGCCCTGCTCGCCGCAATCAAGCGCCGGGCGCAGGAGCACAAATACACGCCCACCATCGGGCGCAGCCACGGTATCCATGCCGAGCCGACCACTTTCGGCCTCAAGCTGGCCCAGGCCTATGCCGAGTTCAACCGCTGCAAGGCGCGGCTGGTGGCCGCCCGGGCCGAGATCGCCACGTGCGCGATCTCGGGCGCGGTCGGCACCTTTGCCAATATCGACCCTTCGGTGGAGCAGTATGTCGCCGACCAGCTGGGGCTGGCGGTGGAGCCGGTTTCGACCCAGGTCATCCCGCGCGACCGGCACGCGATGTTCTTCGCGGTGTTGGGCGTGATCGCCAGCTCGATCGAGCGGCTCGCCATCGAAGTCCGCCACCTCCAGCGCACCGAAGTGCTAGAGGCCGAGGAATATTTCTCGCCGGGCCAGAAGGGCTCGAGCGCCATGCCGCACAAGCGCAATCCGGTGCTGACCGAGAACCTCACCGGCCTGGCCCGGATGGTCCGCTCGGCGGTGACACCGGCGATGGAGAACGTGGCGCTGTGGCACGAGCGCGACATCTCCCATTCTTCGGTCGAACGCTTCATCGGCCCGGACGCCACGATCACGCTGGACTTCGCCCTCGCCCGGCTCACCTCGGTAATCGACAAGCTGCTGGTCTATCCCGAGCGGATGCAGAAGAATCTCGACAAGATGGGCGGCCTTGTCCACTCGCAACGGGTGCTGCTGGCGCTGACTCAGGCCGGGCTCGAACGCGATGCCGCCTACCGGCTGGTCCAGCGCAACGCGATGAAAGTCTGGGAAAGCGACGGACAGCTCAACCTGCTCGAACTGCTCAAGGCCGATCCCGAGGTTGCCGCGGCGCTCACCCCGGCGCAGCTCGAGGACAAGTTCAACCTCGATTATCACTTCAAGGCGGTCGACACGATCTTCGCCCGGGTGTTTGGAGAGTAGATTTCCCCGTTTCGGGGAGGAACTTGCGCGGGGCCTCCATCCCGCCTAGCACTGTGGCCATCGCCCCAAGGAGGACGGAGGCTCAACCATGCAAGTCATCCGAACGATCATCTGGGTGGTGCTCCTGATCGCCCTTGCCATCTTCTCCGCGAACAACTGGCAGACGGTGGAAGTGAAGATCTGGGAGGGCCTGGTGCTGGAAACCAAGTTGCCCGTCCTGGTGCTGCTGGCATTCCTGCTAGGCCTGCTGCCGATGTGGCTGCTGTCCAAGGCCAACAAGTGGCGCTTCAACCGCCGGATCAACGCACTCGAAAACACGGTCCGCGCCGTCGCGCCGCCGCCGACCCCGGCACATTCCGAACCTTCCAATCAGGACCTGACCCCCAACTGATGTCAAACCCGGTATATCTCGCGCTCGACCTGCCCCGCCTCGAAGCTGCTGAAGCGCTTGCCCGCAAGGTCAAGGGGCACATCGGCGGAATCAAGCTCGGCATGGAGTTCTTCTATGCGCACGGACACCACGGCGTGCACGAACTGGCGCACGTCGGCCTGCCGATCTTCCTCGACCTCAAACTGCATGACATTCCCAACACCGTAGAATCGGCGATGCAGGCAATTCATGTGCTGGAGCCCGCAATCGTCACTGTCCACGCTGCTGGCGGGCGGGCAATGATGGAGGACGCCAAGGCCGCTGCGGGCGAGCATTGCAAGGTTGTGGCCGTCACCGTGTTGACCAGTCTTGATGATGATGACATCGCCACGATCGGCGTAACCGGAAGCGCCCACGATCATGCCATGCGGCTCGCCGACCTCGCCCACTCGGCCGGACTGGACGGCATCGTCTGCTCGGGTCACGAAGTTGGCGCGGTGCACCGGCAGTGGAAGGACGGCTGCTTTGTAGTCCCCGGGCTGCGCCTGGCTGATGGCAAGCAGGGCGATCAAAAGCGGATCGTCACGCCCCGCCAGGCCCGCGATGACGGCGCGAGCGTGTTGGTGATAGGTCGCCCGATCAGCCGCGCGGACGATCCGGTCGCGGCAGCGCGGGCAATCGAAGCCACTCTCTGATTTTTCCGTTCAGCCGCGCGTAAGCCGTTGATCGGCAAGCAGACGGAGAAGGAGAATGCCGATGAAGAGTGCACTGCTCGCCGCCGCTGCGGCCCTGATGCTTCCCGCCGCCGCAGCCGCGCATGACGTTGCGTCCGGCCCGGTCATCGCTCCGGGCAACACCCTGCTCTCGCTTTCGGCCGAGGGCACTTCAACCCGCAAGCCTGACCTCGCCGTTTTCTCCGCCGGGGTGAAAAGCCAGGCCAAGACCGCCGGTGCAGCACTGACCGCCAATGCTGCCGACATGAACAAGGTGGTTGCCGCGCTCAAGGCGGCCGGCATCGCCGAGCGCGATATCCAGACCAGCAACCTCTCGCTCAATCCGATCTACCAGCCGCAGCGCTCGCTTCCGGATGGCACCATCGACCCGCCCGAGCCAAGGATCATCGGCTACCAGGTCAACAACACCGTCACGGTCAAGCAGCGCAACATTGCGCAGTATGGCAAAGTGATCGACACGCTGGTCGGCGCCGGGGCCAATCAGGTCAGTGGCCCGGGTTTCCAGATGGACAAACCCGACGCAGCCCAGGACGAAGCGCGCACTGATGCCGTCCGCAAGGCGCGGGCCCGCGCACAACTCTATGCCTCGGCGGCCGGCCTCAAGGTCGTGCGGATCCTGTCGATCAGCGAGGGCGGGGGCTATTCACCGCCGCCGCAGCCGATGTACCGGGTCGCCGTGGCGGAGGCCGCAATGTCAGCTCCCAGCCCGGTCGCTGCGGGCGAGCTTTCGTTGAACAGCAACGTCACGGTGCTGTTCGAACTCGCCCCGCAGTAAATTTGCCGCTAGGGGGCGGTCCATGCCTGCTCCCGCCATCAAGATCTGCGGCGTCACGACTGCCGAGGCGCTCGACGCGGCGATTGCCGCGCGGGCGAGCCACGTGGGCTTCAACTTTTTCCCGCCCAGCCCGCGATACCTTTCGCTGGAAGACCTGAAGACGCTTTCTGCGCAGGCCGCCGGCAAACTGGTGCGGGTCGGGGTGTTCGTCAATCCTGATGATGCAGCGATTGCCGAAGTGCTCGCCGCCGCCGCGCTTGATGCGATTCAGTTGCACGGTTCGGAAAGTCCGGAGCGGGCCGCGCAGGTGAAGTCCCGGTTTGGGGTGCCGGTCTGGAAGGTGCTCTCCGTGGCTACGGCCGCTGATGTGGCGAAGGCATCGTCTTATGCGGGTGCTGCCGATTTCATCCTGTTCGACGCCAAGACGCCGAAGGGCACCTTGCCCGGCGGAATGGGGCTGTCGTTCGACTGGTCGTTGCTGGCCGGTCTGCGTCTGCCGCTGGCCTGGGGCCTGGCAGGCGGATTGACGCCCGCCAACGTGGCCGAGGCACTGCGCCTGACTGGAGCGGGACTGGCCGATACGTCCTCCGGCGTGGAAAGCGCACCGGGGATCAAGGATTCCGACCGCATCGCCGCCTTCTGCAAGGCTGCGCGCGCTGCATAGCAAAAGGGCGGCCCCGCAGGACCGCCCTTCGCTCGTTCGAAATCGCGGAAGCGATCAGAACTTCATGCCGACGCCGGCAACCACGGAATCGGTGTCCGAGAAGCCGTTGGCGACGAAGTTGTGACGGTAGGCCACCTTGGCGTAGACGTTGCCGCTGATCGGCTGCTCGACGCCGGCACCGGCGTGCCACGAATGCTCGCACAGGTCGCAGGGCTCGGTGGTGTAGCCGCCATCGACGTACAGCTTGGTGCCGTTGCCGACCTTGGCACCGGCGCGGCCGGTGAAGCCCCAGGCTACCTTGGTGTTGCTGGCGCCGATCTTGTCACCCGAGACTTCAACACCGGCAAAGGTGTTGGCGCTCAGATCCCAGTCATAACCGGCGGCAACGCCCCAGATGTCCTCGGTGGTGCCATTGTCCCAGATCACGCCGCCACGGCCCTCGATGCGGGCTTCGTTGGCGAGCGCCGGGGTGGCCGAAACCAGCGCGGCGGCGAGCGAGAGAACAACAAGACGCATAATAAACTCCTTATTAATAACCTCATTTACTTGCGAGGTCAGGGGCGAACTAGGCTCTGGAATGTTGCGGTGCAATGAAAAATGTCTGTCATAATTGCTGAAAGATGCGCCGGTGTTGCCAATGTGCAACGTTTTCGTTCATTATACAGTAATAATATGTCGGAGCATGCTGCACCTGCGATAGGGCAATTTGCGCCGGAAAGCTGGACTTCGCGGCCGCGCTCTGCCAAGCGCCGCTGCGTCATGACAGCCATTCCAACCGCAAACAGCTATCGCAACCAGCCCGACGAACGGGGCCATTTTGGCCAGTTCGGCGGTCGCTATGTCGCCGAAACACTGATGCCGCTGATCCTCGAGCTTGAACGGGAATACGGTAAGGCCAAGGCCGACCCGAGCTTCAAGGCCGAATTCGACGATCTGCTCGAACATTACGTCGGTCGCCCCAGCCCGCTCTATTTCGCGCCGCGCCTCACCGAAGAGCTGGCCAAGTCGGCGCAGCCCGGCATGGGCGCGCAGGTGTGGTTCAAGCGCGACGAGCTCAATCACACCGGCGCGCACAAGATCAACAATTGCATCGGCCAGATCCTGCTGGCGATCCGCATGGGCAAGACACGGATCATCGCCGAGACCGGCGCAGGCCAGCACGGCGTCGCCACCGCCACGGTCTGCGCGCGCTTTGGCCTGCCTTGCACCGTGTTCATGGGCGCTACCGATGTCGCCCGGCAGGCGCCCAACGTGTTCCGGATGAAGCTGCTCGGCGCGGAAGTGCGGCCGGTCACCGCCGGAGCAGCCACGCTGAAAGACGCGATGAACGAGGCGCTGCGCGACTGGGTCGCGAACGTCCACGACACGTTCTACATCATCGGCACCGCCGCCGGCCCGCATCCCTATCCCGAGCTGGTGCGCGATTTCCAGTCCGTAATCGGCAAGGAAGCTCGCGCCCAGATGCTCAGCCGCACCGGCCGCCTGCCCGACCTGCTGGTCGCGGCAATCGGCGGCGGCAGCAACGCCATCGGCCTGTTCCATCCCTTCCTCGACGACCCGAGCGTGAAGATGCTTGGCGTGGAAGCGGCCGGCCACGGGCTCGACAAGGAGCACGCCGCCAGCCTCGCCGGCGGACGTCCGGGTATTCTCCACGGCAACAAGACCTACTTGCTGCAGGACGATGACGGCCAGATCGTCGAGGGCCACTCGATCAGCGCCGGGCTAGACTATCCCGGGATCGGGCCCGAGCACGCCTGGCTCAAGGAAACGGGCCGGGTGGACTATACCTCGGTCACCGACACCGAGGCGCTCGACGCCTTCCAGCTGCTGTGCCGCACCGAGGGCATCATCCCGGCGCTCGAGCCGGCCCACGCCATCGCCGCAGTGAAGAAGGTCGCGCCGACCCTGCCCAAGGACACGATCGTGCTCGCCAACCTCTGCGGGCGTGGCGACAAGGATATCTTTTCGGTAGCGGAGCACCTTGGGGTGACGTTGTGACGCACTGCTGCGGTATACAAACCTTGAAGTGATGCAGAATTTGGAGGGTGTTTTGATTCATCTGGCCTTGGTGATTGAGGAGCTGCGGCCCCCTCTCCCAACCCTCTCCCCTGAAGGGGAGAGGGCTAATACTCCCTCTCCCCTTCAGGGGAGAGGGTTGGGGAGAGGGGAATGACCACCCGCCTCTCCTCCACTTTTGCCAACGGCCCCGCCCTCGTTACCTTCATCACCGGGGGCGATCCGACGCCTGACGCGACCGGCGCGATCCTCGATGCCCTCGTTGAAGGCGGCGCGGATGTGATCGAGTTGGGGATGCCTTTCACGGATCCGATGGCCGATGGCCCGGCGATCCAGGCGGCGAACCTGCGCAGTCTGGGCGCCGGCACCACCACCGCCGACATCTTCCGCATCGCCGCCGCCTTCCGCGCGCGGCATCCGGAGGTGCCGCTGGTGCTGATGGGCTATGCCAACCCGATGATCACGCGCGGGCCGGAATGGTTTGCTGGCGAATGCGCCAAGGCCGGGGTGGACGGCGTGATCTGCGTCGACATCCCGCCCGAGGAGGATCCCGAACTCGGCCCCGCGCTGCGCGCCGCCGGGGTTTCGCTGATCCGCCTTGCCACGCCGACCACCGACGCGGCGCGGCTGCCGGCGGTGCTCGAAGGCTCGTCGGGCTTTCTCTATTACGTCTCGGTCGCGGGCATCACCGGGCTGCAGCAGGCCGCGCAAACCTCAATCGACGAAGCGGTCGCGCGGCTCAAGGACAAGGCGACGATCCCCGTCGCGGTCGGCTTCGGCGTTCGCACGCCCGAACAGGCCGCCGCCATCGCGAAAGTGGCGGACGGTGTCGTGGTCGGCTCGGCGCTGGTCGATCTGGTCGGCAAGCACGGCGCCGCTGCGGCCGGTCCGGTGGGTGAACTCACCCGCGCTCTTGCCCAAGCCGTGCATTCCGCGCGATAAGGACCCCCATGAGCTGGCTCAATCGCGTTCGCAATTCGCTCTCGCGCGTCACCAAGCGCGACACGCCGGATAACCTCTGGACCAAGTGCCCGTCCTGCGGGGAGATGCTGTTCACCAAGGAATACGAGGAGAACCTTTCGGTTTGTCCGCGCTGCGAACATCACGGCCGGATCGGTGCCGATGCGCGGCTTGCGCAGCTGCTGGATGAGGATTTCACCATCCTCGAATCGCCCAAGGTCAAGGAAGACCCGCTCAAGTTCCGCGATTCGAAGCGCTATGTCGACCGGCTCAAGACCGCCCGCGCCGCCACCCCCCATCCCGATGCGCTGACCAATGCACTGGGCCGGATCGAGGGGCACACGGTCGTGCTGGGCGTGCAGGACTTCGCTTTCATGGGTGGCTCGATGGGCCTGGCGGTCGGCGCGGCCTTCGTTGCCGGGGCCAGCCGGGCGCTCAAGGAAAAATGCCCTTACGTAATCTGCACCGCGGCCGGCGGAGCGCGGATGCAGGAAGGCATCCTCAGCCTGATGCAGATGCCCAAGACCACGGTCGCAGTGCGGCGGCTCAACGAAGCCGGACTGCCCTACATCGTGGTCCTGACTGACCCGACCACGGGCGGCGTCACTGCCAGTTACGCCATGCTGGGCGACGTCCACATTGCCGAGCCCGGCTGCCTGATCGGCTTTGCCGGCCAGCGCGTGATCCAGGACACGATCCGTGAAAAGCTCCCCGAAGGCTTCCAGCGCGCCGAATATCTCCACGCCCATGGCATGGTGGACATGGTGGTGCCCCGGCGCGATCTGAAGGAAACGCTGGGGCGGCTGCTGGGTTATCTGGCACCGGCCAAGGCTGCCTGAGCCGCATCCGTGGCTGACAGGGCTGTTTCCGACGATCCGGCGGTGCAACTGCAACTCGACCGGCTGAACGCCATGGCTCCCGGGCGTGATATCCTTGGTTTTGAACGGATTCTGCGGCTGCTCAAGGCGCTCGGCAATCCCGAACAGCGCATGCCCCCGGTGCTGCACGTGGCCGGAACCAACGGCAAGGGCTCCACCAGCGCCTACCTTCGGCACATCCTGGCGGCGCAGGGGCTGACCGCCCATGCCTACACCAGCCCCCACCTCGTCCGCCTCAACGAGCGCATCCGCCTCGCCAACGTGCTGATCGACGATGCGGTGCTGGCGCAGACCATTTCCGACGTGCTCGATGCCTCGAAGGGTGAGCTGATCACCTTCTTCGAAGCGATTACCTGCACCGCCTTCCTGGCTTTTTCGCGCGTGCCGGCCGATGCGCTGGTGCTGGAGGTTGGCGTCGGCGGGCGGCTCGATGCGACCAACGTTGTCCCCACGGCGGCGGTCTGCGGGGTCGCCACGCTGGGCATCGACCATGCCGATTTCCTGCTCGCGCCCGAAGCAGGGGTACCAGAGGAACCGCTGGCCCGGATCGGCTTCGAGAAAGCCGGGATTGCCAAGGCCGGCGTACCGCTGGTGACGCAGGCCTATCCGCCGGGAGCCGAAGCCGCGATCGCCGAAGTCGCCGCGAGAGCAGGCGCGCCACTGATCCGGCGCGGGCATGAGTGGCAGGCCGAGGTTACAGGCGGCCGCATCGCCTATGCCGACACCCACGGTACGCTCGACCTGCCGTTGCCCCACCTGCCCGGCGCCCATCAAGCCGACAATGCCGCGCTGGCCGTGGCGATGCTGCGGCACCAGACGTCGCTGGCGATCTCACCGGAAGCCTATGCGCAAGGTATCGCCGCCACACGCTGGCCCGCGCGCCTCCAGCAACTCGATGCAGGCCCGCTGACAAAGCTTGCCGGCGGGCGGCGCGTGTGGCTCGATGGCGGGCATAATCCCGATGCCGGCGCTGCAATCGGGCGCTTCTTCCAGAGCCAGCTCGTGCCGCCGCGCCTGCACTTGATCCTTGGCATGCTCAGCACCAAGGATCCGGCCGCACTGCTCACTCCGCTCGAGCCGCTGCTCGAAAGCGTCTCGATCGTCCCGCCGCCGGGGCATGAGGTGCACGATCACAAGGCCTTCGTGGGCCACACCAGCTTGCCGCTGCATGACTTTCCCGGCGTGACCGAGGCACTGGCCGCGCTGCCGCCGGGCGGCGAAGTGCTGATTGCGGGGTCGCTTTACCTCGCGGGAGAAGTGCTACGGCTCAACCGCGAGTTTCCGGACTGATCAAGCGCTGGTTTCGGCATCCCGGTCAACGCCGCCGCCCGCGCTGCCCATCGCTGCATCGATGAGGCCGACCCGGCTCATCCACCAGAAAAGCACGATGCCGGGCAGTGCCAGCACGGTGGTCAGCAGGTAAAAGTTCACGTACCCGATGCTTTCGATCAGGCCGCCGGCAGTCGTTCCGGTAACGAAACGTCCGACAATGCTCGCCCCGGCGGAAATCAGGGCATATTGGGCGGCGGTGAAGCGGAGGTCGCAAAGCGCCGAGAAGTACGCGACCACGACCACTCCCCCGAAGCCTGAGGCCGCGTTTTCGAACCCGATCGCCCCGGCCATCCCGACATTGGAGTGGCCGGCCGCAGCCAGCATCGCGAAGGACAGGTTGGAAATGCCCATCAGCACCAGCGCAATCAGCACCGAGCGTTTCAGCCCGAGTTTCGAGTAAGCGACGCCGCCAATGAAGATGCCAATGATATAGGCCCAGAAGCCGATCCCGACGTCGTAGATCGCGATCTCGTCATTGCTGAACCCAAGGTCGTCAAACAGCAGGCGGAAGGTCAGGTTCGCCAGCGTGTCCCCGATCTTGTGGAGCAGGATGAACAGGAGCACCAGCAGCGCACCCTTTCTTCGGAAGAATTCGGCAAACGGCCCGGCCACGGCGCGCAAGGCTTGCCCGAACCCGGTGCGGGCGATGGCATCGCGGTGCCGCGCCGGCTCGCCCAGCCAGAAGGCGGTCAAGACCGCCGGCAGCGCAAACACCGCGCAGGACAGGTATGCCATGCTCCAGCCATTGCGCGAGGCAACATAAAGCGCCAGCGCCCCGGCCCCGGCCGATCCGATCCGCCAGCCATACTGCGACATGCCCGACCCCGTGCCGAGCTGGTAGGGTTTGAGCGTTTCGATCCGGTAGGCGTCGATCACGATATCGAAAGTCGCGCCCGCAGCACCGACCAGGATGGCGGCCAGCGCGGTAGCGGCGATGTCCGCGCTGGGGTCAATCAACGCGAGGTTGATCACCGCGGCAACAGCCAGAATCCCCGCCACCAGCATCCACGAGACCCGCTGCCCGAGCCTTCCCAGCACCGGCAGGTGGACCCCGTCGACCATCCAGGCCCACAGGAACTTGAGGTTGTAGACCAGGAAGGCAAGGGTGAAAGCGGTGACGGTCTTCTTGTCGATCCCGTCCTGCGCCAGCCGCGTGGTCAGCGTCGCGCCGATCATCGAATAGGGAAAGCCCGAAGACACGCCGAGGAAAAAGGCAGCGAGCGATTCGCGCTCAAGATAAGGCTTTAGCGCACCGAGAATCCCGCGCTCGGCCTGTCCGCCTGCATCAGTCACGCCGCGTTCCCTTGTGTTGATCCCGATTGCCGGCACGCTAGTCTAATTTAGCTGCAAGCATAGTGCGGTTTTGACGGCTTTCCCCAGCCCGGCTAAGGCCCGGGCATGAATGATCCCACCCCGCCTCGCTCCGGTGACCGTATCGCCAAGCTGCTCGCCCGTGCCGGCATCGCCAGCCGCCGGGAGGTCGAGCGGATGATTGCCGAGGGGCGGATCAAGATCGGCGACGAGCTGGTCACCACCCCGGCGACGGTACTGGAAAGCCTGCGCGGCGTTACGGTTGACGGAAATCCGGTCCGGGCGGCCGAAGCGGCGCGCCTGTTCGCGTTTCACAAACCCTCAGGCCTGATTACTGCCGAGCGCGACCCCGCGGGCCGCCCGACGATCTACACCGCGCTGCGCAACGCCCTGCCTCCCGGCACGCCAAGGCTGATGCCGGTCGGCCGCCTCGATCTCAACACCGAGGGCCTGCTGCTGATGACCAATGACGGAGAGCTCAAACGGGCGATGGAGCTGCCCTCCAGCGGCATCCCGCGGACTTACCGGGCCCGGACCTATGGTAGCGTGACCCAGGCCCAGCTTGAGGAGCTGATCGAAGGGGTGACGATCGAGGGCATGCATTATGACCGGATCGACGCCAACATGGAGCGCCGCACGGGCCGTAACCAGTGGATCGAGTTGACGCTGAGCGAGGGCAAGAACCGCGAAGTGCGCCGGGTGCTGGAACATCTCGGGCTGGAAGTGAGCCGCCTGCTCCGCATCTCCTACGGCCCGTTCCAGCTTCTTGATCTGCCGCGCGGGCAAGCTGTGGAAATCCGGCAGGCGGATGTGGAGCGGTTCACCCAGTCACTGAAAGCCGCACCCAAGGTGCAGCACGCCAACCCGCATTCCGCCCCATCCCGGCCCAAATCGACCTGGACCAAGGATGGTCTGCCGGTTCCTGCCGCAAAGCCCTCGCGCCGTGCGCCTCGCCGTGAACCGGAGCGTCCTTTCGGACGCCCCACGCGCCCGGGTCCGCGCAAATGAGGATCATCGCCGGCCAGTGGCGCGGACGCAAGCTCGTGGCGCCGCCGGGCGAAGCCACCCGGCCGACAGCAGATCGCACCCGCGAGACGCTGTTCTCGATGCTGGTGAGCCGCCTGGGCGATTTTGAGGGCCTGAAGGTGGCCGACTTGTTCGCCGGTTCGGGCGCGCTCGGAATTGAAGCACTGTCACGCGGGGCAGCAAGTTGCCTGTTCGTCGAACTGGATCCAGTCGCGGTCCGCGCCATCAAGGCCAATGTCGCCGCCGTCAAGGCAGAGGGACAGGCAGAGATTCGCACAGCGTCCGCCCTTTCGCTGGGAATTGCCAAGGCTCCGCTGGATCTCTTGCTGCTCGATCCGCCATACAAGTCCGGTGCGGGCGAAGTGGCGCTCGACAAGCTGGCCCGCCTCGGCTGGATCGGCCCGGCGACGTGGATCAGCCTTGAAACCGCCTTTGACGAAGACCCGGTCCTGAAAGGCTTCACCGTCGACGCCGACCGCAAGGTCGGCAAGGCAAAGCTTACGCTGTTGCGGAAGCTGGACGAGCCAGCTTGATCCCGATCAGGCTGAGCAAGCCGGCCAGCGAGAGAATCAACCCGACCTGTGCTCCAAACCCTGCCGCTGCCATCTGCTGTGCGAGCAGCGGCGAGAACGCCCCGCCGATGATGCCGCCGACATTGAAGGCGAGCGAGATGCCGCTGTAGCGCACCGAGACGGGGTAAAGAGTCGGCAACCAGCTCCCTAGCGGGCCATATACGAAGCCCTGCACCAGCAGCGCAAGCGAGAGCGTGGCGAAGACCACCGGCAGCGAACCCGACATCAGTCCCGGACCGAACAGCAGACCCAGCACCACAGTCGCACCCGCACCCAGGGTCAACACGGCGCGGGGGCTGGTGCGATCAGCGCGGATCACCGCGAGCAGGATGCCCAGCGCGAAAAAGCAGTTGGCCCCAAGTTGCACAGTCAGGAACGCTTCCCGCGAATAGCCCAGCGTCGTGGTGCCCTGAGCGAGCGCATAGGCCGTGGCGAGGTAGAAGATCGCAAAGCACGCCACCGCTCCGGCTGTCCCGGCCAGCACCGCGCCAAAGTGGTGCGAGAACAGCTGCGCAATCGGCACCGGGGGCGGCGGGGTATGCTCGACAGCCTCCCGGAAGGCGGGCGTCTCTGAAATCCGCAAGCGAACCCACAGCCCCACGCCGACCAGTGCGGCGCTGGCCAGGAAGGGTATACGCCAGCCCCATTCGCGGAAGTCCGCATCAGACAGGCACAGACCCAGCAGCAGGAACAGTCCGTTGGCGGCAAGGAACCCCACCGGCGCGCCGAATTGCGGGGCCGAACCGAAGCGCGCCTCCCAGCCTTTCGGCGCATACTCCACCGCCAGCAGCGAGGCACCGCCCCATTCGCCGCCCAGGCCGAAGCCTTGACCGAAGCGCAACACGCACAGCAACGCCGGGGCGATCCAGCCGGCCATGGCATAGGTCGGCAGGAAAGCGATCAGCAATGTCGAAATGCCCATCAGGAGCAGCGAGGCAACCAGAGTCGACTTGCGACCGATCCGGTCTCCGAAGTGCCCGAAGACGATCGCGCCCACCGGCCGGGCCAGGAATGCGATGCCGAAGCTCATGAAGGCGAACATGGTCTGCGCCGCCGCGGACTCGGCCGGAAAGAACAGCGGCCCGAAGACCAGCGCGGCGGCCGTCGCGTAAACGTAGAAATCGTAAAATTCGACAGCTGTCCCGGTCAGGGCGGCGACGAGAACGCGGGCGTGCTGGCGGATCGGGTGCATCGACGCGCTCGCTCGCCCGCCAGCGGCATACTGTCAAACGAAAAAGCGGGCGCCGGCACTGCCGACGCCCGCCCCGGTGCGACCCGAAACTCGATCAGTCTTGCTTGGGGTGTCGGTGGCCCGACTGCCGAGCGGTCGCCGCAGCTTCCGGATGGCTGACGCAGTTCGACCCGGCGACCGCGCTATTGCAGTCGGGCTGGGCCTTTCCGGCGGCCTGATCCGGAAGTGTAGTGGTATCCGTAGCGGTCGCGGTCGGCTCAGGTGCCGGCACTGCCGGGTCCGTTGCCGAAGGCGTTGCCGGGGACGCCGGGACAGCCGGCGTGGCCGGGGTTGCGGGCGTCGCCGGCGTAGCAGCCGTCGATCCATCGTTCATGGGTGCCACAGGCGGTGTAGCCTGGGCGAAAGCCTGCATGCTGACGAGCGGCAGAACGACGACAGCGGCCTTCAAAAACAGTTTGTGCATCAACAATCTCCGGTAGGTTGCCCCCGGATCAGTCCCTGCTGCCCTGCGTGTAGTGCGTGCTAAATGGCCCGGGCAGCTTGCTCCCAGATGAACGAACTTAGATAGGCCGGACGACGTGAGCCACTTGCGCGGTGGCGTGATGTTCCCTAGCTGTTCGCACGTGTCCCCATCAGATGAATCCATTTCCGACCCGCTCCTCGCCGGGCTCAACTCGCCTCAGCGAGAGGCCGTTTTAACGACGGAAGGGCCGGTTTTGATGCTGGCCGGCGCTGGTACCGGGAAGACAGCAGCGCTTACGGCGCGACTCGCTTACATCGTCCGTTCGCGACTCGCTTGGCCCAGCGAGATCCTTTGCGTCACCTTCACGAACAAGGCCGCGCGGGAAATGAAGGAGCGCGTCGGGAAGATGATCGGGCCGGCGGTGGAAGGGATGCCCTGGCTCGGCACCTTCCACTCTGTGGCCGCACGGCTGCTGCGCCGACATGCCGAACTGGCGGGGCTGCAATCGAACTACACGATCATCGATACCGATGACCAGTTGCGCGTGCTCAAGCAGCTAATCCAGGCCGAAGGCATCGACGACAAGCGGTTCCCGGCGCGCCAGCTCGCCCAGTGCATAGATCGCTGGAAGAACCGCGGCCTCATGCCCGACCAGCTCGATGCGGCGGAGAATGAAAGCTATGCCAACGGCAAGGGACGGCAGTTCTACACGCTTTACCAGGCCCGCCTGAAAGCGCTCAACGCCTGTGACTTTGGCGATCTCCTGCTCCACATGCTGCAGATTTTCCGCACGCACAGGGACGTGCTGGAGCAATACCAGCAGCGCTTCAAATACATCATGGTGGACGAATACCAGGACACCAACCAGGTCCAGTATCTGTGGCTGCGATTGCTGGCGCAAACCCGGCGAAACATCTGCGTCGTGGGCGACGACGATCAGTCCATCTATTCATGGCGCGGGGCAGAAGTTGCCAATATCCTGCGGTTTGAAAAAGACTTTCCCGGAGCGAAAATCATCCGTCTGGAGCAAAACTACCGCTCCACGCCGGACATTCTCGCCGCGGCCTCGGGGTTGATTTCCGCCAATGCGGAGCGGCTCGGCAAGACCCTCTGGACGGAGCAGAACGGGGGCGACCGACTGCGCGTAATCGGCATCTGGGACGGTCCGGAGGAAGCCCGCCGCATCGGCGACGAGATCGAACGGCTGGAGCGCGAAGGCGCACCGCTGGACCGGATCGCGATCCTCGTCCGTGCCCAGTTCCAGACTCGCGAATTCGAAGACCGGTTCATCGCAATCGGCCTCAACTACAAGATAATCGGCGGTTTTCGATTTTACGAGCGGGCCGAGATCCGCGATGCCCTGGCCTATCTGCGATTGATCGCCCAGCCTTCCGATGATCTCGCTTTCGAGCGGATCTACAACACGCCCAAGCGCGGCCTGGGCGACAAGACACTGGAAAAGCTCCACCGGCACGCCCGCGCCCGCGGCGTGCCGCTAAGCCTCGCTGCCATCAAAATCATCGATACCGACGAACTGCCCGCCCGCGCGCGCAATACCCTGTTGGCGCTGATGCGCGATTTCGCCCGCTGGCGCGATCTGGCCAAGACTGCCAGCCCGGCCGAACTCGCCCGGACGCTGCTCGACGAAAGCGGCTATACCGCGATGCTTCAGGCCGAAAAGAGCGCCGAGGCCGCCGGGCGGTTGGAGAACCTCACCGAGCTGGCTCGGGCGATGGAAGAATACGAGACGCTGGGCGATTTCCTCGAACACGTCAGCCTGGTCATGGACAACGACGCTGCCGACAATGTCGAGAAGGTCACGATCATGACCATGCACGCGGCCAAGGGGCTGGAGTTCGACAATGTCTTCCTGCCCGGCTGGGAGGAAGGGGTGTTTCCCTCGCAGCGCGCGCTCGACGAAGGCGGTCTGGCCAGCCTCGAGGAAGAACGCCGCCTCGCCTATGTCGCGATTACCCGCGCGCGGCGGCGCTGCACGATCCTGCATGCGGCCAACCGGCGGATCTACGGCCAGTGGACCAGCTCGATCCCCAGCCGCTTCATCGCCGAGCTGCCGCCCGCGCACGTCGAGCAGGAGAGTTCGCTGTCGGGCGGGGCTTCGCTGTGGCGCGCGCAATGGACCGAGCGGGAAGATCCGTTCGCCCATGTCGCCCGCGACCGCCCGGAACGATCGCAGTCCCGCGGCCCAGGCTGGCAGCGTGCCGCGGCTCAAAATTTCGATCCCGCCCCGCGCCGTCTGGCCGAGCCAACGCGATCAGCCGCCAGCTTCGCCGCCCGGCCGCGCGGCGACGTCAGCGTGGGTACGCGGGTGTTCCATGACAAGTTCGGTTACGGCGTGATTGCGGCGCAGGAAGGCAACAAGCTGGAGATCGACTTCGAGGTGGCCGGCCGGAAGCGCGTGATCGATAGTTTCGTGAAATTGGCGGATTAGAAAGGCCGAGGGATTCAGGCCCGCGGCACCCGCTTGCCCTTGGTGCGGCTGGTCAGATGAAACTGGCGGCAGCGGTCGCAGCGGTATTGCCGGAGTGTGATCTCGGCGCTCCGGGCGGCCTCAAGCGCATCCTGCTCGGAATGGTAGCGGTTTTTTTTGGCGCAGATGCTGAGACGGGTTCGCATGGCCCGTACTCGTCTCGGTGCGAAAACCTAGAGCGCTGATACGCCGAGGAAACCCGGGACCGGTCCATTCCATTCGGCATCGTCGGCCTGCGCGGCTTTGGGGGCTCGTTTCGGCTCGGCCTTGCGCACGGGTTCGCGGCGCGGAGCGGCTACCTCACGCGGTGCCTCAGGCGCTGCGTCGATCACTTCCGCCTTCGGTGCGCGCGCAGCCCGTGCCGGACGTTCGGCGCGGGGTTGCCGCTCCTCGCGAGCAGGGCGTTCCTCACGGGGAGCACGGGGCTCACGCGGAGTGCGCGCTTCGCGGGCGGGCTTATCCTCGCGCGGGGCACGGGCCTCGCGGGCCGGGCCCTCGTCCTTCACCGCGCCGTCCAGTTCGTAGACCGGAATCTTGATGCCGGTCAGCTTCTCGACATTGGCAATCGCTTCGGCGTCTTCGGGCGCGACGAAAGTAAAGGCGCGTCCGGTGGCTCCCGCGCGGCCGGTGCGGCCGATGCGGTGAACATAGTCGTCCGGGTGCCAGGGCGTATCGAAGTTGAAGACGTGGGAAACGCCCTTCACGTCGAGCCCGCGCGCCGCGACATCGGAGCAGCACAGGATGTTGATGCTGCCGTCCTTGAACCGGTCAAGCTCGGCAATGCGCGAGGACTGGTCCATGTCACCATGGATTTCACCGGCGGAGAACCCGTGCTTCTTCAGGTCTTTCGCCAGGTCGCGCACCGTGGTCTTGCGATTGGCAAAGATCATCGCGGTGCTGACATTGTCGGTCCGCAGCAGCTGGCGCAGCACATCGCGCTTGTTGCGGCTGCTGACCGCCACTTTGTGCTGGGCGATATTGAGATTGGACGAGGCCGGACGCGAAACCTCGATATATTTCGGGTTCGTCAGGAACTTGTCGGCCAGCTTCTTGATCACCGGCGGCATCGTTGCCGAAAACAGCAACGTCTGACGGGTCGCCGGCAGCTTGGAGCAGATCGTCTCGATATCGGGGATGAAGCCCATGTCGAGCATCCGGTCGGCCTCGTCGATGACGAGCAGGTCGCAACCGGTGAGCAGGATCTTGCCGCGCTCGAACAGGTCCATCAGCCGGCCTGGCGTAGCTATCAGCACGTCGACGCCTTCGTTCAGCGCCTTGACCTGATCGCCCATCTGCACGCCGCCAATCAGCAGCGCCATCTTGAGATCGTGGTTCTTGCCGTATTTCTCGAAGTTCTCCGCCACCTGGGCGGCAAGCTCGCGGGTCGGCTCAAGGATCAGGCTGCGCGGCATCATCGCGCGGCGGCGGCCATGGGCGAGCACGTCAATCATCGGCAGCACGAAGCTGGCGGTCTTCCCGGTGCCGGTCTGGGCGATGCCGATGATGTCCTTCATCATCAGCACGGCCGGGATCGCCTGGGCCTGGATCGGCGTAGGCGTGTCGTATCCAGCGGAAATTACCGCTGCCAGCAATTCGTCGGAAAGGCCGAGGTCGGCGAACTTCATGGGCTGTGATCTATCCGGAAAGGCCCGCGCGGCGAAAAGCTGCGCGAAAGCAGGGGCGCCCTAGTCCTATAGTGGCTCGAAAGTCAAGGAATTCGGCTCAGTCGTCCGCTTCGATCAGTTGGCGGAAGCGCTTGAGCGAGCAGTCCGATCCCGATCGCGAATGAAGTACGTCGCGATCTGCGCACAGCATCCCGTCGCCATTCCGGTCCACATAGAAACCGGAGTAGAAATCGCGCGGGTGGCAGGTCTTTTCCAGTTCTGCGCTGACAATCCGCTGGTCGCGCATGAACAGGATCAAGCGGTTGCCCTCGCCCACTTGCACGCCGGCGATCCCGGCAACCGGCAGGCACTTGCCCATGCGGCGCTCCTCATAGCGCGGGGCGAGCCCGGCGCGCGGCAAATCCATCAGCATGTTCGGCGGCGGCGCCGGGGCGCGCGGGATGATCCGGACGGTCATGCGCTGTTCGATCCGCACCTGCTCCTGCACTTGCGGCAGAAAGGCTTCGGCAAGGAGCGCGAAGGCCAGCCCATCGAAAACATCAGCCGACAAGGCATCGGGCTGCGCGACTGGAGCGACTAGCCCGGGCTGCTGGGTTGAAGGCTCGGATCGCGACGGGCGAACAGTATCGGGACCGCTCACAGGCATCACCGCCGTTGCGCCGGGCAACAGCAGGACAAGCGGTGCGAGAATGGTGGCGAGCTGGTTCATACCCCGATCAGCGACGAGTTGCGGACGCGTTGGCCCGCCTGGTTCGCAACAGCCATACCACCCCCGGTTGAACCACCGCTTAACCTGCGCATCGGGCTTTGCAAGAGCGCGGTTGCCTGTGCCATAGGCTTGGGCATGTTTGATCCCCAAGCTTTTCTCGAACAGGCCCGCGCCGTGCTGGGCGAGCGCGGCCTCACGCAGGACCCGGATCTGGTTTCGCCCTGGCTGACCGACTGGCGTGGCCGCTTCACCGGTCAGGCGCTGGCACTTGCCGCCCCCGGATCGACCGGGCAGCTTGCGGCGCTGGTTCGGCTGTGCGCCGATCATGGCGTGCCCATCGTCCCTCAAGGCGGGAACAGCGGCATGTCGGGCGGGGCAACCCCCGGGACCACCGGCCAGGAATTGTTGCTTTCGCTGCGCCGGCTTGACCGGATCGGCGAGGTCGACCGCGATGGCCGCAAGATCACCGTCGGCGCCGGCGCGGTGCTGCAGAAGCTGCACGAGGCGCTTGAAGCCAGCGGCTTGCGTTTTCCGCTGACCCTGGGGGGCAAGGGATCGGCCACGGTAGGTGGGCTCATTTCGACCAACGCCGGCGGCACGCAGGTGCTGCGCCACGGCTCCATGCGCGCGCTGGTGCTGGGGCTGGAAGCGGTGATGGCGGACGGACGCGTGTTCGACGCGCTCACCCCGCTGAAGAAGGACAACCGCGGTTTCGACCTGAAGCAACTTCTGATCGGTTCGGAAGGCACGCTGGGTATCGTGACCGCCGCGACACTGAAGCTTGTGCCCGACGTGGCGGAGCGGGTCGTCGTCTGGGCCGGCGTGCCAAGCCTGCAGGCTGCCCGCAAGCTGCTGCTGCATTGCGAAACCGCCGCCGGCGATGCGCTTGAGGGTTTCGAAATCGTGCCGCAGTCGACGCTCGACGCGGTGCTGGCGCACATGCCCGATTCGCGCGCGCCACTGGCCGAGCCCCATGCGTGGCACACCCTGATCGAAGTGGTGGCCGACCGGGACGCCGCCGCCACGCTGCGCGACCGGGTGGAGGCGATGATCGGTTCGGCGTTCGAGGCCGGCTTGGTAGAAGACGCGACGCTGTCCGCCAACGAGGCCCAGGCCGAGGCGTTCTGGATGCTGCGGGACATGGTTGCGCCGGCCGAGCGGGCGCAAGGCCCGGCGGTGCAGCACGATATCTCGGTCCCGGTCGAGAAAATGCCAGACTTCATCGAAACGGCCGGCCCCGAGATCGAGGCGGCCTGGCCGGGTACTCGCGTGGCCGCATTCGGGCACCTGGGCGATGGCAACGTCCACTTCCACGTCATCGCCCCAAAGGGAGTTGACGGGCCGGCCTGGCAGGAAACCGATGGACGCGCGATCAGCCGGCAGGTCCACGACCTGGTCGCCGCCTGGCATGGCTCCATCTCTGCCGAGCACGGTATCGGCCAGCTTAAGCGCGACGAACTGGAACGGCTGGGCGACCCGGTGCAGCTGGCATTGATGCGGCAGGTCAAGGCCGCGCTCGATCCCGCGGGATTGCTCAACCCCGGCAAACTCGTTCCGCTTGCGCCGGAGGGCGCGAAAGCCTAAAGCGCCGCGCTTTGGATACCCATGGGGAGAAGATTACATGGCCAGCGCGCCGCAGGACCTCGGACTTCCGCTGTTCTACAAGGAACTCGTGCCGCTCAACAACCGCGATCACGGTAACTGGAAGAGCACGACCACGGATCAGGCCCACTGGCTGGTTGGCCAGCATTGCGTGCCGCTGACGGTCGAAGAATTCCCGCAGGCCCAGCGTCATTATCCGATCGTCTTCTCCTCGGGAGACGAGGCTGTGCCGCTGGCGCTGATGGGACTGAACGACGGCGTGAACGTCTTCGTTGACGACGACGGTCGCCTGCGTGAGGACGTGTATGTTCCCGCTTACGTCCGCCGCTATCCCTACATGCTCGCTCGCCTGAGTCCGGAAGCAACCGACCTGACGCTGTGCTTCGACCCGAGCAGCGGTCTGCTGGGCGAATTCGAAGAGGGCACTGCGCTGTTCGACGGCGAGCAGCCTAGCGAAGCCTGCAAGACAACCCTGACGTTCTGCGAGAACTTCGAGCAGGCCGGCCAGATGACCCAGGCCTTCATGGAAGAGCTCAAGAAGCACAACCTGCTGATGGACGGCGAAGTCGGCATCCAGCTCGACGGTGAGACTGCTCCGGCGGAGCCGTTCGCTTACCGCGGCTTCCGAATGATCGACCAGACCAAGCTCAAGGATCTCCGCGGCGACGTTCTGCGCACCTGGAATCAGAATGGCATGCTGCCGCTGGTTTATGCCCACCTCTTCTCGCTCGACCAGATCCGCGCAGTCTTCGGACGGCAGGTGATGCAGGGCAAGGGTCCGATCCCCGCGCCGACCCCGGCCTGATTCAGCGCCTTTACTAAGAGGTTTCACCCCCCTGCTTCAAGCACTTGCAAGCAGGGGGCAGACGTCATACATTGTCAACGTTCCGCCGGTGCTTCCCTCATGGCCCGGTGGAGCTTGGTGCATTTCATGCACCTCCTCCCTGAACCTTGGCCACCTCGCGCAATGCGCGAGGTGGTTTTTTCATGTGGATCTCGCCGGTACCAGGTAAAACCGCACTATTCTGCGGCTTGCGACCAATCGCGGGCTGAGCCGAGCCGGCCCAGATCGGCCACGTCGGCGGCCATCCGCTGGACAAGGCCGATCAGCAGTTCGACCATGCTGGCAAATCCCGGCCCAGGTTCGACCAGCCGCGAATCGAGATAGCGCGAGCGATCAATCTCAAGCTGGAATGCATGAATTCCCAATCGCGGCGCGGCGTGCCGCTCCAGCACGTGACCTCCGGCGTAAGGCCGATTGTGGGCACTTCCGCGCCGCATCTCGGCGAGATAGCTGAACGCTGCGCCGACCAGCGTGCCGTGGCAGGTCGATCCGAACCGATCCCCGATCACGAATTCGGGCGAGGCTATTCCGCCCTTGAGGGCAAGCGGCGGCATCGAATGAAGGTCGAGGAGCAGCGCCGCGCCCCACCGCGCCCGCAGTCCGGCGAGGGTTTCGGCCAGGCACTGGTGGTAGGGTTCGTAGATCCCGGACAGCCGCGCCGAAAGCTCGTGCTCATCGTGGCGGCGCTTCCACAGCTCGCCCAGTCCCGGCAAGCGCCGGGGAATCAGACCAAGCCCGCTGCGCGCGCGTTGTCCGGGGGTGTAGCTGCCAACGTCCGCCGGCGGAGCGCGTCCGAACATGTCCCAGTCAATATCGTCAACCCCGCGGTTGAGGTCGATCATCGCACGCGGCGCATGGGCGACCAGCAAGCTCGCTCCGGTACGGGCCGCCACCGCCTCCGCCAACCGGTCGACGTAGCGATCCTCCAGCCGAAGTGAAGCGAAGCCCGGGTTGCGCATCCGCTCAAGCAGGCCATGCGGATAGGCGCGGCCGGCATGCGGCACCGCGATCAGCACCGGAATGGCCGACGGAACCGGGGTTTTGACCACATAGGCCGCCACGCCGTCGGCACCTGGAATTTCGCCGCCGGTGCGAACCAGCGAATCGGGGGTGGGACTGGGTGGCCTTGTCATGGGATCAAGCTGGCGCGGATGACCTCCGGTGTCAAAGTCGGGGCAGCCGATTCGTAGCCGAAATTGAGGCAGGATTGTTAACCCGCGATGAGCTATAGCACCCTTGTTCGGCACGGAGGGCGGCCGGAAAGCACACGGAGTTTCAAGCAGGCCATGATCCGGATCCTTCTTGCGGAAGACGAGGAAGCCATGCGCACCTACCTGGCGCGGGCGCTGACCAATGCGGGCTACGACGTAGTCGCGGTCGACCGAGGCACGGCGGCACTGCCATTGCTTAATGAGCAGCGTTTCGACCTGCTGCTGTCCGATATCGTCATGCCGGAAATGGATGGCATCGAACTGGCCCAGCGCTGTGCCGAAGTCAGCCCGGAAACCAAGGTGATGTTCATCACCGGTTTTGCAGCCGTCACGCTCAAGGCCAGCCGCGATGCGCCGCAGGCCAAGGTCCTTTCCAAGCCCTTCCATCTGAAGGACCTCGTACTTGAGGTGCAGCGGATTTTCGGGGAGTCGGTGCAGGCCAGCGTTTGACGCTTGCATCGCCGGGATGGCCCCGTTAAAGGCCACCCCCTGCCGGGCGGGAGACCGCGGGCAAGCTGGAATGGTGCGGGCGTATAGCTCAGTGGTAGAGCACTATGTTGACATCGTAGGGGTCGCAAGTTCAATCCTTGCTACGCCCACCATTCCTGCACCATTTCCGGAAATTTGCGCAGGTCCGCCGACCGGGGTCTTCGTCCCAGCGAAGGCCTGACGTTGCTGAATCGACAGGCAGGTTGTTGCGCCGTTACGGTTATTGCGCCGTCGCGTGTCTCACTCCCATGGAGCATTACGCACCATACCGGATGCAGCGCGTGGACCAATGATCGACGACAACGAGCTTCGCGCCTGGTTTTGCCGGGAGGTCCTGCCTCTCGAGGGTACGCTCATGTCGTATATCCGGCGCAATCTGCCGAGGGGACATGATGCCTCCGACATTCGCCAGGAAGTTTACGCCCGCGTTTTGGGCGGCGTTCGCAGCGGTCTGCCGGCCAACGCGGGAGGCTATCTGTTCGTCGCCGCGCGCAATCACCTGATCAATCTGGTCCGGCATGCGCAGATCGTCTCGGTCGAGACAGTCGCCGATCTCGAGGCGCTGCCTCAGGCGATCGATCTCCAAGCGGCGGAGCGCCAGCTTTCTGCCCGCGATGAATTGCGCCGGGCCTTTGCTGCGCTGGAGCTATTACCGCCGCGCTGCCGCGAAGTTGTGCAGTTGCGCAAGCTGAATGGACTCTCGACCCGGGAAGTCGCCGAGCAGATGGGGATCGGCATCCACACGGTCGAAAAACAGCTGACGCTGGGTATGCGCGCCATTGCCGACTTCCTGCTGGGCGGAAGTGGCAAGATTGACCGGGGCACCTTGCGCGGCGTGAGCGGGCAAGTCGCACCTCAGGCACAGGACGATTCGCTGTGAGCGACCGCATCCGCATCGAGGATCAGGCCGCCAACTGGCTAATCCGGCAGGACGAGCCGGAGTGGACCGAACAGCATGCGGCCGAACTTTCAGCCTGGCTGGAGCAATCTCCGGCGCACAAGGCCGAATTTTGGCGACTCGATTATGCCTGGCGCGTGTTCCCCGTCAGCACCAATGGCACAGATTTGAGGTTGTGATTTAAGGAGTGTTGGGGCTTCGTCGTAGTGACGAAGGAACGAAGATGAAGCCCCAACCCTCCTTGAAAAAATCGTCTGTGAAGGCCCCTGCTGAGCGGGTGGTAAAA
>CANJBY010000024.1 GCA_947472735.1 Sphingomonadaceae bacterium
ATCACCCGCGACATCCCCAACGTCGGCGAGGAAGCCCTGCGCAACCTCGACGAGGCGGGCATCGTCTACATCGGTGCGGAAGTGCACCCTGGCGATATTCTGGTCGGAAAGATCACCCCGAAGGGTGAATCCCCGATGACCCCGGAAGAGAAGCTGCTGCGCGCGATCTTCGGTGAAAAGGCCAGCGACGTGCGTGACACTTCGCTTCGCCTGCCGCCGGGCGTTTCGGGCACCATCGTCGACGTCCGCGTATTCAACCGCCACGGCATCGAGATCGACGACCGTACCCGCGCCATCCAGAACGAGGAAATCGAACGCCTCGCCAAGGACCGCGAGGACGAGCGTGCGATCCTCAACCGCGCCACTTACAACCGCCTGCGCGACATGCTGTTGGGCCAGGTTGCTGCGGCCGCACCGAAGGGCTTCAAGAAGGGCGACACGATCACCGAGGAGAACCTTGGCGAGGTCGAACGGCATGAATGGTGGAAGTTCGCGGTAGCGGACGACGGCCGTCAGGTGCAGCTCGAAGCCGTCAAGGCGCAGTACGACGAGACCGTCAAGTCGATCCAGGAGAAGTTCGAGGATCGCAAGGAGAAGCTGGAACGCGGCGATGAGCTTGCCCCGGGCGTGCTCAAGATGGTCAAGGTGTTCGTCGCGGTGAAGCGCAAGCTGCAGCCGGGCGACAAGATGGCCGGCCGCCACGGCAACAAGGGCGTCATCTCGCGGATTCTCCCGCAGGAAGACATGCCCTTCCTCGAGGACGGCACTCCGGTCGACATCGTGCTCAACCCGCTCGGCGTGCCGAGCCGGATGAACGTGGGACAGATCTTCGAAACCCACCTCGGCTGGGCCGCCCGTGGTCTTGGCCAGCAGGTTACTGCGGCACTTGAAGAATGGCGCCAGAACAATCCGAATCCCGAAGCGGCTGCGCCGCCGACGGCGCTGGTGGACAAGCTCAAGGACATCTACGGCGAGAACTATCACAAGCAGATCGACAGCCGCTCGGTTGGCGAAATCGTGGAGATGGCCGAACTGCTGAAGAACGGTGTGCCAATGGGCACGCCGGTATTCGACGGCGCCAAGGAAGCCGATGTTTCGGCCATGCTGGAAAAGGCCGGACTCGACACGTCGGGTCAGGTCGTCCTGTTCGACGGGCGCACCGGTGAGGCCTTCGACCGCAAGGTCACCGTGGGCTACATCTACATGCTGAAGCTCCACCACTTGGTCGACGACAAGATCCACGCGCGTTCGATCGGGCCGTACTCGCTCGTCACCCAGCAACCGCTGGGCGGCAAGGCGCAGTTCGGTGGCCAGAGGTTCGGTGAAATGGAAGTCTGGGCACTCCAGGCTTACGGTGCCGCCTATACCTTGCAGGAAATGCTCACGGTCAAGTCGGACGACGTGGTCGGCCGGACCAAGGTCTATGAAGCGATCGTCAAGGGTGACGACACCTTCGAGGCCGGCATTCCCGAGAGCTTCAACGTGCTCGTCAAGGAAATGCGCAGCCTCGGTCTCAATGTCGATCTGAACTCGGTCATCGACCACGATGATGCCGACGACAATGCGATCAACAACATGCGTGACGCGGCCGAATGACATTTCAGCGCCGGTGCGGTCGACCCTGAACTGGTTCGACCCGCCGGCACCTGAACTGACCGCAATTGAACTTCCCTCCAAGTGAGGAACGGAAAAATGAACGACCTGACCAAGTTCACCAACCAGATGGCGAAGGCCGAAACCTTCGACCAGATCCAGATCGGCATCGCCAGCCCCGAGCGCATCCGCTCGTGGTCCTTCGGCGAGATCAAGAAGCCCGAGACGATCAACTACCGGACCTTCAAGCCTGAGCGCGACGGCCTGTTCTGCGCCCGCATCTTCGGGCCCGTGAAGGACTATGAGTGCCTGTGCGGCAAGTACAAGCGCATGAAGTACAAGGGCGTGGTCTGCGAAAAGTGCGGTGTTGAAGTCACCGTCACCAAGGTCCGCCGCGAGCGCATGGGCCACATCGAGCTGGCCGCCCCGGTCGCGCACATCTGGTTCCTCAAGAGCCTGCCTTCGCGCATCGGCCTGCTGCTCGACATGCAACTCAAGCAGCTTGAGCGCGTGCTCTACTTTGAAAGCTACATCGTCACCGAGCCGGGCCTGACCCCGCTGGAGAAGTACCAGCTGATCTCGGAGGACGAGCTTTACGACTACCAGGACGAGTACGGCGAGGACGCGTTCTCCGCCGGAATCGGCGCCGAAGCGGTGAAGTTCATGCTGATGGACCTCGACCTGGTGCAGGAGCGCGATGATCTGCTCAAGGAGCTGTCCGAGACCAAGTCGGAGCTCAAGCCCAAGAAGATCATCAAGCGCCTCAAGGTCGTCGAAAGCTTCATCGATTCGGGCAACCGTCCGGAATGGATGATCCTCGACGTCGTGCCGGTCATCCCGCCCGAGCTGCGCCCGCTGGTGCCGCTGGACGGCGGCCGCTTCGCGACTTCGGATCTCAACGATCTCTATCGCCGCGTCATCAACCGCAACAACCGCCTGAAGCGCCTGATCGAACTGCGCGCGCCTGACATCATCGTGCGCAACGAAAAGCGCATGCTGCAGGAAGCGGTGGACGCCCTGTTCGACAACGGCCGCCGTGGCCGGGTCATCACCGGCGCCAACAAGCGTCCGCTCAAGTCGCTGTCCGACATGCTCAAGGGCAAGCAGGGCCGCTTCCGCCAGAACCTGCTCGGCAAGCGCGTCGACTACTCGGGCCGCTCGGTGATCGTGACCGGTCCGGAGCTCAAGCTGCACCAATGCGGCCTGCCCAAGAAGATGGCGCTCGAGCTGTTCAAGCCGTTCATCTACGCCCGTCTCGATGCCAAGGGTCTCTCGATGACCCTCAAGCAGGCCAAGAAGTGGGTCGAAAAGGAGCGCAAGGAAGTCTGGGACATCCTCGACGAGGTGATCCGCGAGCATCCCGTGCTGCTGAACCGCGCCCCTACGCTCCACCGCCTCGGCATCCAGGCGTTCGAACCGGTGCTGATCGAGGGCAAGGCCATCCAGCTGCACCCGCTGGTCTGCTCGGCCTTCAACGCCGACTTCGACGGTGACCAGATGGCAGTCCACGTGCCGCTCTCGCTGGAAGCCCAGCTTGAAGCGCGCGTGCTGATGATGTCGACCAACAACATCCTCAGCCCCGCCAACGGCAAGCCGATCATCGTTCCTTCGCAGGACATGGTGCTGGGCCTGTACTACCTCTCGATCGACCGCGAGAACGAGCCGGGCGAAGGCATGGCCTTTGCCGACATGGCCGAAGTCCATCAGGCGCTCGAAGTCGGTGCGGTGACGCTCCACTCGAAGATCAAGGCCCGCGTGCCGCAGACCGACGAGCAGGGCAATCAGTACCTCAAGCGGTTCGAGACCACTCCGGGCCGCATGCTGATCGGTGAGTGCCTGCCCAAGAGCCACACCGTTCCCTTCGACGTGGTCAACAAGGTGCTGACCAAGAAGGAAATCGGCGACGTCATCGATCAGGTCTATCGCCACACCGGCCAGAAGGACACGGTGCTGTTCGCTGACGCGATCATGTCGCTGGGCTTCCGCAACGCCTTCAAGGCGGGGATTTCGTTCGGCAAGGACGACATGATCATCCCCGACAGCAAGGTGGCTCTGGTCGACGAGACCAAGGCACTGGTGGCTGACTACGAGCAGCAGTACCAGGACGGCCTGATCACGCAGCAGGAAAAGTACAACAAGGTGATCGACGCCTGGAGCCGTTGCGGCGACCAGGTGGCCAACGCCATGATGGACGAAATTCGCGCTTCGCCGATCGACCCGGAAACGGGCCGTCAGAAGCCGATCAACTCGATCTACATGATGTCGCACTCCGGTGCGCGTGGCTCGCCGACCCAGATGAAGCAGCTGGCGGGTATGCGCGGCCTGATGGCCAAGCCTTCGGGCGAGATCATCGAGACGCCGATCATCTCGAACTTCAAGGAAGGCCTGACCGTTCTTGAATACTTCAACTCGACGCACGGCGCCCGTAAGGGTCTGGCCGATACCGCGCTCAAGACGGCAAACTCGGGTTACCTGACCCGCCGTCTGGTCGACGTGTCGCAGGATTGCGTCGTGGTGGTCGAGGACTGCGGGACCGAACGCGCGCTGGAAATGCGCTCGATCGTCCAGGGCGGCTCGGTCATCGCCTCGCTGGCCGAACGCATCCTTGGCCGGACCCTGGCCCAGGACATCGTCGACAAGGATGGCAACATCGTCGCAACCCACGGCCAGCTGCTCGACGAAGCGGCAGTGGCTGCCATCGAGGCGACCGGGCTGCAGGCCGCGCGCATCCGCTCGCCGCTGATCTGCGAAGCGCAGCAAGGCGTCTGCGGCACCTGCTACGGGCGCGATCTCGCCCGCGGCACCCCGGTCAACATCGGTGAGGCGGTCGGCGTTATCGCCGCGCAGTCGATCGGTGAGCCGGGCACCCAGCTGACCATGCGTACCTTCCACATCGGTGGTGCGGCGCAGGTTAACGAGCAGTCGCACCTCGAATCGATCTGCGACGGATCGGTGACCTACCGCGACATCCCGACCATCACCGACAAGCGCGGCCGTCGCCTCAGCCTCGCCCGCAACGGCGAGATCGTGGTGCTCGACAGCGAAGGTCGCGAACGGGCCATGCACAAGGTGCCTTACGGTACGCACCTGCTGCATGAGGACGGTGCGATCATCAACGAGGGCGATCGCCTTGCCGAATGGGATCCCTTCACCACCCCGCTGATCACTGAAAAGCCGGGTATCGTGAAGTATCAGGACCTGGTCGACGGCAAGACCCTGACCGAGCAGACCGACGAAGCGACTGGCATGTCCAGCCGTGTCATCACCGAGAACCGCGCGGCCAGCCGGGCCAAGAAGGAAGACCTTCGCCCCCGCCTGACCCTGCTGGACGAAAGCTCGGGCGAAGCGGCGCGCTACCTGCTCGCAGTGGGCACCACGCTTTCGGTCGAAGACGGCCAGCGGGTCGAAGCCGGCGACGTGCTCGCCCGTGCTTCGCGCGAAGCTGCCAAGACCCGCGACATCACCGGCGGTCTGCCGCGGGTGGCGGAGCTGTTCGAGGCGCGCAAGCCCAAGGACAACGCGATCATCGCCAAGACCTCGGGCCGGATCGAGTTCGTCCGTGACTACAAGGCGAAGCGCAAGATCGCGATCATTCCGGAGGAAGGCGAACCAGTTGAGTACCTGATCCCCAAGAGCAAGGTGATCGACGTCCAGGAAGGCGACTGGGTCAAGAAGGGGGACAACCTCATCTCCGGCTCGCCCGATCCGCACGACATTCTGGAAGTGCTCGGGGTTGAGGCGCTGGCCGAATACCTCGTCGCGGAAATCCAGGAAGTCTATCGCTTGCAGGGCGTGAAGATCAACGACAAGCACATCGAGGTGATCGTTCGCCAGATGCTGCAGAAGGTTGAGATCACCGACGGTGGCGACACCGTGCTGCTCGCCGGCGAACAGGTCGACCGTGAGGAAATGGACGAGTTCAACGCCAAGCTTGCCCCCGGGCAGGCCCCGGCGGTGGGCAAGCCCGTGCTGCTCGGCATCACCAAGGCTTCGCTCCAGACGCGTTCGTTCATCTCGGCGGCCTCGTTCCAGGAAACCACCCGCGTGCTCACGCAGGCGGCGGTCGAGGGCAAGAAGGACTCGCTGATCGGCCTCAAGGAGAACGTCATCGTCGGCCGTCTCATCCCCGCCGGTACCGGCGCGGGCATGAACCGGATGCGTGTGGCTGCCTCCAGCCGCGATGCCGCGCTGCGCGCGTCCTACCGCAAGCTGCAGGCCTCGCTCATTGCGCCTGTAACCGCTGCGGAAGAACACGCTGCGGAGCTGGCTCAGGGACCCGAAGCGGCGATCGGCGACGATCCGCTGGCGCGGGTCGAGGGAGAGACCCACGGCCTTGATGCCGATGCGGGCGACTATCTGCTGAAGGGCGACGAGGCGGAGTAAGCTTCGCCTTCACCCCAGTGCAAACGAAGACCCCGCCGGAGCGATCCGGCGGGGTCTTTGCTTGTCAGGAAGGCCGGTTCAGCAAGGCCGGTTCAGGGCGCTCGCAAAGCCGGTACGCTGGCGCCGGCGTCTTCCGGGCTGATCCCGGGCGCGGGGGCGGCGGCAATCCGCTCCAGCCCGCGCATGGCGCGCCCGGCCCGTTGCACCGCACGCACGAGCCGCGGATAGACCCCGCAGCGACACAGGTTGGGCACGGCCGCCTTGACGTCCTCATCGCTCGGATCGGCATTGCGGGCGAGCAGCGCGGCGGCGGCGATGGCGATGCCGGGAGTGCAGAACCCGCACTGGATCGCCTGTTCGGCCACCAGCGCCTGTTGCACCGGGTGCGAGCGATCGCGCGAAAGGCCCTCGATCGTCGTCACGCTGCGCCCCTCGGCCTCGGCCAGCGAGATCAGGCAGGAACGCAGCGCGGCGCCATCGACCAGTACCATGCAGGCGCCGCAATCGCCCGTGCCGCAGCCATATTTGGTGCCGGTCAGGTTCGCGCCGTCGCGCAGCGCCCAGAGCAAGGGGATCTGCGGGTCCATCCGGAATTCGACCGGGCGATCGTTGACCATAAGGCTCGGCATGGCGTGCTGATCAGTCGCGCCAGGAACGGTCGATCTTGTCGATCTTGCGCACCATCGCCGCGAAATCGAGCGCCCCGGTCTGCATGCCGGGGAGCAAGAGCTCCGCGGCGTCGCGCTGATGCACCGCGACGACCTCGTCGGGAACCGTAATGGCCTTGCCCATCGACATGGTCGCCAGCTGCACCTCACAGGCCCGCTGCAGGACGAAGTAAGTGAAGAACATTTCCGGCAGGCTTGGTGCCATCACCACAGGACCGTGATTCCTCAGCATCAGCACCCGCTTGTCGCCAAGGTTCTCGAGCAGCCGCTCGCCCTCTTCCTCGCGCACGGTAATGCCTTCGAAGTCATGATAGCCAAGGTGGCCCATGAAGAACGAGGAATAGAAGTTGGTCGATTGCAGCCCGCCCTCAAGCGAACACACCGCCATGGTCTCGACCGTGTGGGTGTGGCAGATCGCATGGGCCCAATCGAGGTGGCGGTGGAAATAGCCGTGCTGGACGAAGCCGGCCCGGTTCACGGCATACTGACTGCCGTCCAGCTTGTTCCCGTCGATGTCGATCTTGACCAGGTTGGACGCGCAGACCTCTGAATAGAGCAGCCCGAACGGGTTGATCAGGAAGGCATTGTCTTCCCCCGGAACCCGCACCGAGATGTGGTTGTAGATGCCCTCGGTCCAGCCGTAATGATCGAAAATGCGATAGCACGCGGCCAGCTCCTGCCGCGCTTCCCACTCAGCATCGCTGCATTCGATATTGCGGTGCATGGCTTGCCTCTCCGAAATCTGCCTTCCGGCCCCAACCCTAACCCACAACCCCGGCCGCCGCCAGCACCGCCAGCGTCAGCACATCCGGCGCGAGTGCGGTCATCGGGGCGATCTGGACGGGCTTTTCCATCCCGATCAGCATCGGCCCGATGGTGGCGTTGCCGGCCAGTTCGCGCAGCAGCTTGGCCGAGATGTTGGCCGATTGCAGCCCCGGCATGACCAGCACGTTGGCCGGCGCGGAAAGGCGCGAGAACGGGTAGTTCTTCATCACCGTCGGATTGAGCGCCGCATCCGGTGCAATATCGCCCTCATACTCGAACCCCGGATCCTCTTCCGCGTCGAGTAGCGCCACCGCGCCGCGGATATTGTCGAGCCAGCGCCCCGAAGGATTGCCGAAGGTCGAGTAAGAGAGAAAGGCGACGCGCGGGTCATGCCCCAGCCGGCGCGCGACCCCGGCCGTTTCGCGGGCGATGTGCGCCAGTTCCTCGGCGGTGGGGCGCTCGTTCACGGTCGTATCGGCGAGGAACACGGTGTAGTTCTTGGCGATCATCAGGTGGATGCCGAACGGGATCTTGCCCTCGGCCGGGTCGAGCACCTGGCGGATCTCGCGGATCGACTGGGCGAAAGGCCGGGTCAGCCCCGTGATCATCGCATCGCCCAGCCCCAGCTTGAGCAGCAACGACGCGAAGGCATTGCGGTCCTGGTTGACCATGCGCTTCACGTCGCGCTCAAGAAAACCGCGGCGCTGCAGGCGCTGGTATAGGAACTCGACCATTTCGCCGACATGCTCGGAGCTGGCCGAATTGTGGATCTCGTAGCTGTCGGGATCGGACACGCCGAGTTCCACCAGCTTGTCGCGTACCGCCTGGGTGCGGCCCACCAGCACCGGGACGCCATAGCCGAAATCGCGGAACTGGATTGCGGCGCGCAGGGCCACCTCCTCTTCGGCTTCGGCAAAGATCACGCGCTTGGGATTGGTCTTGGCCTGGGCATAGGTGTTGGTCAGCACCGACGTCGTCGGGTTCAGCCGCGCCTTGAGACTGTGGCGATAGGCCTCGAAGTCCTCGATCGGCAGCTGGGCGACGCCGGTTTCCATCGCCGCCTTGGCGACAGCGGATGAGACGACCTCCATCAGCCGCGGATCGAACGGCGCGGGAATGATGTAGTCCAGCCCGAACTGATGATTGGTGCCATAGGCCGCAGCCACTTCCTCCGGCACCTGCTCGCGCGCCAGTTCGGCGATGGCCCTGGCGGCGGCGATCTTCATCTCCTCGTTGATCGCGGTCGCCCGCACGTCCAGCGCGCCGCGGAAGATGAAGGGGAAGCCGAGGACATTGTTGACCTGGTTGGGATAGTCCGACCGGCCCGTCGCAACGATGCAATCCGGGCGTGCCTCCTTGGCCTCGGGTGGGGTGATCTCGGGATCGGGATTGGCCATGGCGAAGATGATCGGCCGGTCGGCCATGGTCTTGACCATCTCCTGCGTCAGCGCGCCCTTGACCGAGAGGCCGAGGAAGATGTCCGAGCCCTTGACCGCATCGGCCAGGGTCCGCGCCGGGGTGTCGATCGCATGGGCCGACTTGAACTGGTCGACGCCCTCGCGCCCGCGCCAGATCACGCCCTTGGAATCGCACATGATCACGTTTTCATGGCGCACGCCCATCGACTTGATCAGGCTGGTGCAGGCGATCGCCGCCGCACCCGCGCCGTTGACCACCACCTTGACGTCCTCAAGCTTGCGCCCGGTCAGAAAGCAGGCGTTGACCAGGCCGGCGGCGGAGATGATCGCCGTGCCGTGCTGGTCATCATGCATCACCGGGATCTTCATGCGCTCCTTCAGCGCCTGCTCGATCTGAAAACACTCCGGCGCCTTGATGTCCTCAAGGTTGATCCCGCCAAACGTCGGCTCCATCAGCGCGACCGCTTCGATGAAAGCCAGCGGATCCTCGGTATCCAGCTCGATGTCGATCGAATCCACATCGGCGAAGCGCTTGAACAGCACCGCCTTGCCTTCCATTACCGGCTTGGAGGCAAGCGCACCGAGATTGCCCATGCCGAGGATCGCGGTGCCGTTGGAAATCACGGCGACGAGATTGCCCTTCGCGGTATAGTCATAGGCGGTGGCCGGATCGTCCGCGATCGCTCGCACCGGCACCGCTACGCCGGGCGAATAGGCCAGGCTCAGGTCTCGCTGGGTCGCCATCGGCTTGCTGGCGATGATCTCGATTTTCCCGGGACGGATCGTCTTGTGATAGAACAAGGCCTCGCGCTCGGTGAAACGGACGTTGCTTTCTTCGCGCGGGCTATCTTCGGCCATGTGCATGAACTCCCCAATCGTGCGATTCCTAACCGAGGTTGGCACGACGGGATAGGGGAAAGCTTCGGGGCAAAGCTTCCCGAATCATTGAATTGATCCCACACCCGCTCGCGATGCATGGCAGCGCCCAAACCACGTCGGCCACTCCGATGATGGCCCAGTACCTTGCGCTCAAGGCGCAGGCCGAAGACTGCCTGCTGTTCTACCGGATGGGCGATTTCTTCGAGCTGTTCTTTGATGACGCGCGCCACGCCGCGCAAGTGCTCGACATCGCCCTCACCAGCCGTGGCGAGCACCAGGGCCAGCCCATTCCGATGTGCGGTGTGCCGGTGCATTCGGCCGAAGGCTATCTTGCCAGGCTGATCAAGGCCGGGTGCCGCGTTGCCATCGCAGAGCAGGTCGAGACCCCCGAGGAAGCGAAGCGGCGCGGAGGTTCCAAGACCCTGGTCGCGCGCGACATCGTGCGTTTCGTCACTGCCGGTACGCTGACCGAAGAAGCCCTGCTCGAACCTCGCCGGGCCAATGTGCTGGCGGCAGTCTGCGAAGTGCGCGGCACAATCGGGATTGCCGCCTGTGACATCTCGACCGGGCGCATGGAGCTGGAAGAATGCCCGGCCGAGCGGATCGGCGCGGCCCTGGCCCGCCTCGGGGCAAGCGAGCTGGTTGCGCCGGACGGCTGGGACACCGGGCCCGAAGGCGTGATCGGGCGGCCACCGCGCGACTTCTCCAGTGATGACGGGGAAACCAAGCTGCGCGCCATCCACGGGGTCGCAACGCTCGACGGGTTCGGCCAGTTCACCCGCCCGATGCTGGCGGCGGCGGCGGGCCTCGTCGGTTATCTAGACCACGTCGGCCGCGGCAAGCTGCCCCTGCTTTTGCCGCCGGTTGCCCGCAGCGGCGGGGCGCACCTCGCGATGGATGAAGCCACTCGCGCCAGCCTCGAAGTGCTCGTCTCCAGCCAGGGTGGCCGCAAGGGCAGCCTGATCGACGCGGTCGATCGCTGCGTCACCGGCGCGGGCGCACGACTGCTGGCTGACGATCTGTCCGCTCCGCTGACCGACCCCGCGCAGATCGAGGCCAGGCTGGAACTGGTGCAGTGGTTTTTCGGAGACGCCCTGCTGCGCGAAGACCTGCGCGCCGTGCTGCGCGCCATGCCCGACATCGGCCGCGCGCTTGGCCGGGTGGTTGCCGGGCGAGGCTCCCCGCGCGACCTTGGGCAGTTGCGGGATGGTCTTGGCGAAGCCCGGCGGCTTCGCGAGTTTCTCGCCGCTCGTCCGCTGCGCCCGGCCTTGCTCGACGCGCTGCTGCCGGCGCTCGCTGGGCACGGCGCGCTGGTGGATCACTTTTCGCACGCACTCGTCCCCTCCCCTCCGACCGAGCGCAGCCAGGGGGGCTTCATCGCCGAAGGGTTTGATCACGCGCTCGACGAGCTGCGGCGGATCGCCGGCAATGCTCGCCGGGCGATCGCTGCGCTGGAAGCGAAGTACCGCGCCGAGACCGGAGTGGCCGCGCTCAAGATCCGCCACAATGGCGTGCTCGGCTACTTCATCGAAGTGCCGGCCCGGCAGGCCGACCGCCTGATGGCGCCCGACAGCGGCTTCACGCATCGCCAGACGATGGCCGGCGCGGTGCGCTTCAACGCCCTCGCCCTGCATGAGGAAGCCAGCCGGATTGCCGAAGCCGGTGGCCATGCCCTGGCCGCCGAAGAGGCGCATTTCGAGGAACTCGTGGCGATGGCGGTCAACGCGCGCCATGCCATCGCGGGTGCCGCCGAAGCCGTCGCGCGACTCGATGTGGCGGCGGGACAGGCAGAACGCGCAGCCGAGGGTGGCTGGACCCGCCCCCGGATCGTTACCGAGGCGGTGCTCGAGGTTCAGGCAGGGCGGCATCCGGTGGTCGAAGCCGCGCTGGCAGCCAAGGGCGAACGCTTCGTGGCCAACGATTGCCGCCTCGCACCCGAGAACCGGCTGTGGCTGGTCGGCGGGCCGAACATGGGCGGCAAGTCCACCTTTTTGCGGCAAAACGCGCTGATCGTGATCCTCGCCCAGGCCGGAGGCTATGTCCCCGCGGCGACCGCAACAGTCGGGCTGGTCGACCGGCTGTTCAGCCGCGTCGGCGCTTCGGACAACCTCGCCCGGGGCCGCTCGACCTTCATGGTCGAAATGGTCGAGACTGCCGCGATCCTGGCCCAGGCGGGGGAACGCAGCATGGTGATCCTCGACGAAGTCGGGCGCGGCACTTCGACTTACGACGGGCTGGCGCTGGCTTGGGCGGTGGCCGAGTCGGTACACGGCGCGAACCGCAGCCGCTGCCTGTTCGCGACCCATTACCACGAGCTTTCACGGCTGGCGGAAAGCTGCGAGGCGCTCTCGCTCCACCATGTCCGCGCCCGCGAATGGAAGGGCGATCTGGTGTTGCTGCACGAAGTCGCCAACGGCCCCGCCGAGAGCAGCTATGGCCTCGCGGTGGCGCGCCTCGCGGGCGTGCCGCAGCCCGTCGTCCAGCGCGCCAAGGCAGTGCTCGACCGGCTCGAAAAGGGCCGGGCCCAAACCGGCGGGCTCGCGGCAGGACTTGGCGACTTGCCCCTGTTCGCGGCGGCGCTGGAAGCAAGCGCACCTCCACCGGGCGATCCCTTGCGCGAACGTCTCGAGTCGCTCGATCTCGATGCGCTGTCGCCGCGCGAAGCGCTCGACCTGCTTTACGAGCTCAAGCGGACGGCCCACTCGGGATAATTCTTAACCAACGTCCGACTAGTCTGCGCGGATGTTCGGACCGAAACTGACGCAAGTGTTCGCCAGTCGCTGGAAAGCCGCGTCGTGGGCGGCCGGTGTCATGCTGACAGCCTATTGCTCCGTGCCGCAGGCAGACGAGGCCGCCTCATCGGCAGCCGACGCCTCTGCCCCTGCAGGCGTTCATGCCAACCCCTGGGCGCTGCCGGGCCACGACTAGAGGACGCGGGCATGCACGAACTCGTCTTTCGCAACAAATGGGTGGCCCTGATCTGGGCGCTTTCGATGCTGGGCACCGCTGCGATGTTCGCCGGGGAAGACGGCGCGCAAAAGGTCGTCGCGGAAGCAACACACGGCACCGCACAGTCCCCGCAGAATGCGGTCGAGCCCCCGGTCACGGCCCCGGCAGACGAAAGCCTGGTTGAAGAGACGGACGAGTTTTCAGAAGATGAAGCTGCCGACCCGGAGGCCGAGGCGTCGCCGCGGGTGAAACGCCAACCGGCACTGCAGGAACCGGCAACCGAAAACTAGCCTTCGCGGCTGGCCCCCGGCACCCAAAGAACATCGCCCAGCCCGGCGGAATTGACCGCGCGGGCCAGGACGAACAAGTAATCCGACAGCCGGTTCACGTAAGCCAGCGCGGCCGGATTGACCGGTTCCACCGCCGCCAGCGCGACCATGTCCCGCTCTGCCCGTCGCACCGTCGCGCGCGCCAGGTGCACCCGCGCCGCCGCTTCGCTGCCCCCAGGCAGAATGAAGCTGGCCAGAGGCTCGAGACCGGCGTTGAGCGCATCGATCGCCGCCTCGAGCCATTCGGTCTGGGCAGGTACGATGCGCAAGGTCATCGGCCCGGGCGCGAAGTCCTGACCGGGCGTGGCAAGGTCAGCGCCAAGGTCGAACAAATCGTTCTGGATCCGGGCGATCGCGCCCGCATGAGCGGTACCGGCCAGCGCGACGGCGCCCATGCCAAGCGCCGAATTGGCCTCGTCGATCGAACCGATCGCCGTCATCCGCGCATCATGCTTGGATCGGCGAGAACCGTCGACCAGCCCCGTCGTCCCGTAATCGCCGGTGCGGGTATAGATCTTGTTGAGCTTGACCACGAAGCGCTGTCAGCGCGCGAAGGCGAGTGCGATCCCGACCACGCCGATCGCCAGCGCCTGATACTTGATGCGCGACCACATCATCTTGTTCTGGGCCAGCTGCAGATCGCTGGGCCCGGTGCTGAAATCGTGGTCAGCATCCGCATCCATGCTCTGGCGGAATGCGTTCAGGCCGCGCAGCAGGCTGAATAGCACCATGGCCATCAGGCCGACGATGAGGAGTCCAAGCAAGATTGTCATGGGTGCGAAGATACTCCTTCCGCCAGGGAAATGCCAGCAGGTAAGCAACCGGTGCGCAAGGCCTGGGCGAGAGCGAGGCCGTCCTCGCCGGCGCGGCGCCGATCAGCCAGCGAAGGCGAACCCCGCCGCTTGGCCAGCTTGCGCCCGTCCGGCTCAACCAGCAGTCCGTGATGGTGCCAGCGCGGCACGGGCAGGCCCAGCAGCGCCTGGATCAGGCGATGGACGTGCGTGGCATAAAACAGGTCGGTCCCGCGGGTTACGAGCGTGATTCCGTCTGCCGCATCGTCAAGCGTGGCGGCAAGGTGATAGCTGGCCGGCGCCTCCTTGCGCAGCAGCACGACATCGCCAAAGCGCGCGGGATCGGCGCGCTGCGCGCCTGCCAGATCGTCGATCCATTCCAGCGGGCCGGCCAGCGCCATTGCCGCTGCCATGTCCAGCCGCCAGGCGGCCCCTTCGGCATTGACCGAACGGCCGCGGCAGGTTCCGGGATAGAGCGGCCCGTCCAGCCCCACCTCTTTCGCCGCCGCCGCGATCTCTGCCCGGGTGCAGCGGCAGGGATAAAGCAAGCCCATCGCCTTGAGCCGCTCGCCGGCCGCTCCATAGCTGCCGATTCGCCGCGACTGGAACACCACCTCCCCATCCCAGCGCAGCCCGAGCCAGGCGAGGTCCGAAAGAAATTCCTCCACCAGCTCGCTGCGGCTGCGCGTTCCGTCGATATCCTCGATCCGCAGCAGGAACTCTCCGCCCGCCGCCCGCGCCAGGTCGTGCGCCGCGATCGCCGCATAGGCATGGCCCAGATGCAGCGGGCCGTTGGGGCTGGGGGCAAAGCGGGTCCGGATCATCGCCGCGCTTGTCCTGTGGATTTTCCGCCCGCGCAAGTGCGCACGGTGCTTGACGTCGCGCCCCGGGCCGTGCTGACTTGCCTCATGCGGTGTAATTGCCCTGTAACCTCTGCCTGCAACGAAAGGCCATGCTCAAGTCGGAGCTGATCGAGCGCGCGGCCCGGTTCCGCAGCGCCGTGGGGGATCCTTCCCGACATCTGTCCGATTGCCCGGCGCTGGTGCTCAATGCGGACTACACCCCGCTGTCCTATTATCCGCTCAGCATCTGGCCCTGGCAGACCGCGATCAAATCGGTCTTCCTTGAGCGGGTGGATATCGTCGCCAGTTACGAGCGGGTGGTCCATTCGCCCAGCTGGACCATGCCGATCCCCTCCGTGATCGCGCTGCGGCAATATGTGAAGCCCAGTGAATTCCCGGCGTTCACCCGCTTCAACCTGTTCCTGCGCGACCGGTTCAGCTGCCAGTACTGCGGCAGCCCGCACCAGCTGACTTTCGACCACGTGGTTCCCCGCCGGCTTGGCGGCCGGACCAGCTGGGAAAACGTGGCCACGGCCTGCGCGCCCTGCAACATGAGGAAGGGCGGCCGCACCCCGGCCCAGGCCCGGATGCCACTGCTGCTCAAGCCGATCCGCCCCACCAGCTGGCAACTCCAGGAACGCGGCCGCGGCTTTCCGCCGGGCTATCTGCACGAGACCTGGCGCGACTGGCTCTACTGGGACATCGAGCTGGAGGGTTAGCGCAGCCCGGCCAGCGCCTTCTGCCGGCGTCTTTGCACAGACGAGCCCAGCCCGATTGCCTCGCGGTATTTTGCCACGGTCCGCCGGGCGAGTTCGAACCCATTTTCCTTGAGCAGGTCGACCAGCGTATCGTCCGAGAGGATCGACCTGGGGTCCTCTGCGTCGATCAGCTGGCGGATCGCGGCCTTGACCGCTTCGGCGGAGGCACCGCCTTCGCCGTCGACTGCGCCGACGCCCGAGGTGAAGAAGTACTTGAGCTCGAAAGTGCCGCGTTCGCACAGCAGGTACTTGTTCGAAGTGACGCGGCTGACGGTGCTTTCGTGCATGCCGATGGTCTCCGCCACCGCGCGCAAGGTCAGCGGGCGGAGCTGCGAGACGCCATGGCGGAAGAAGCCGTCCTGCTGGCGGACCAGCTCTGTCGCAACCTTGAGGATGGTCCTGGCCCGCTGGTCGAGCGCCTTGACCAGCCAGTTGGCATCGGCAAGCTTGTCCGAAAGCCACCCGCGCGAGGCCTTGTCGTCGCAGGATCCGCGCATCTCGACATAGTAGCTGCGGTTGACGATCAGCCGGGGCAGCGTCGCCTGGTTGAGACTGATGTCCCAGCCGCCATCGGCGCGGGGCGCGATCAGGATATCAGGCGTCACCGGCTCGCCTCCGCCGCCGCCGAACTGCAGCCCCGGCTTCGGGTTATAGCTGCGCAGCTCGGCCAGCATGTCGGCGAAGTCCTCGTCGTCGACGCCGCACATCCGCTTGACCCGCGCGAGTTCACCGCGCGCCACGAGGTCGAGGTTTTCAATCAGCCGCGCCATTGCCGGATCGTGACGGTCTGCCTCGCGGGCCTGCAACGCGATGCATTCCGACAGGCTGCGCGCACCGACCCCGGTTGGGTCAAGCGACTGGACCAGTTCCAGTGCGGCCTCGGCCTCGAACAGAGGGAGGCCGAGTTCGGACGCAACGTCGCGCAGGCTGACCGGCAGGTAGCCCGCCTCGTCAAGCAGGCCGACGATGTGGCGGGCGACAAAGGCGATGTGCGAATCGTGACTGGCCGGGCCGATCTGGGCGTCGAGATGCTCGGCGAGGGTTTCCTCTGCCCCCGCGCGGTTCTCGAGATCCGGCCCCGCTTCGCCCGCGTAAGAGGCCAGCGCCGAGCCCCATTCAGCGTCACCGGTATCGCGATCACGATCAAGCGCGGCAGCATCAATGTCGAGCGGCCGGTCCTCTTCGGCGCGCCCCTCCGAGACCAGCTGGTCGACCGGCGAGCTTTCCAGGGTGGTACGCCGTGCTTCTTCCCCCGGCTCGGCCGTCTCGGGCGATGCGGCCGGAGCCGAATCGCCAATCTCCAGCAGCGGATTGGCATCGAGCGCTTCGCCGATGAAGGTCTCGATCTCGAGGTTGGACAGCGCCAGCAGTTTGATCGCCTGCTGAAGCTGCGGCGTCATCACCAGCGATTGCGATTGCCGAAGATCGAGGCGGGGGCCGAGGGCCATCTCGTGCAGGACTCAGGTCAGCGCACGGCCTTCGACAGGCTCAGCGCTCGCCGCCGTCACAGCGTGAAGCCCTCGCCCAGATAGAGCCGGCGCACGTTCTCGTCAGCCACCAGCGCCTCTGGACTGCCCGCGAACAGCACCTGCCCGCCGTAAATGATGCAGGCCCGGTCGACGATGTCGAGCGTCTCGCGCACGTTGTGGTCCGTGATCAGCACCCCGATGCCCCGATCCTTGAGGTCGGTCACCAGATGCCGGATATCGGCGATCGAGAGCGGGTCGATCCCGGCGAACGGCTCGTCCAGCAGCATGATCGAGGGGCGTGCCGCGAGGGCCCTGGCGATTTCGCAGCGGCGCCGCTCTCCACCCGACAGCGCCATAGCCGGGCTGGTGCGCAGCCGCGTAAGCCCGAATTCGTCCAGCAGCCGGTCCAGCTCCTGCGCCCGAACGTCGGCATCCGGCTCCATCAGTTCGAGCACGCAGTTGATGTTCTGTTCGACCGTCATCCCGCGGAAGATCGATGTTTCCTGCGGCAGATAGCCCAGCCCGAGGACCGCCCGGCGATACATCGGCAGCTTGGTGATATCGACGCCATCAAGCAGGATCCGTCCGGCATCCGGTCGGACTAGCCCCATAATGGAGTAGAAACAGGTAGTCTTGCCGGCGCCGTTCGGACCGAGCAGGCCCAGCACTTCCCCCTTGCCCACCGACAGCGAAATGTCGGTCAGGACCGCGCGCTTGTCATAGCTTTTGGCGATGGACACGACCTCGAGCCCGCCCTGGGGAATGGGCTGGGCCGCGCTGGCGTGTGGACGGTCGATTTCGCTCGCTTCGGTCATCTGTACCGGGATTTAGAAGCGGGGCGGGAAATCGGCAAGGGCACTTTGATCCATTTGGCAGGTTTCATGCATGGGTCACATAGCAGGAGCTGTTGACTGGATGGTAAACGGCGCTTGATCAGCCCGCAATTCGATGTTCTACGTGTATCCATAAGAATGACAGGAGAGGGCCTATGGCAAAGGCTTGGGATCGCATGTTCGCCGCGGTGCATTCGCAGCACAAGCCGCTCGACTGGCGCAAGCGGATGAGCGACCACATTGCCTGGGCGTTGCTGGTCTACACCGGCCTGCAGATCTTCGTGACGATGGGCGCGCTCAAGGGCGAAAGCGCCTCGTTGCTCCCTTATTTCGCGCTGATCATGCTGGTGGTGGCGATCATACCCGCCTGCCGCCGGTTCGAGCGCCGCTGGAACCGCCTGTCCGACGCCCAGGCGGCCGACCCGGCCTTCGCACGCTATTTCCGGCACGACCGGCTGATGCTTTGGGCCGCCGCCGTCGGCCTTCCCACGATCATCGCGGGCATGTGCCAGCTGCTTTCGCTGCTGTTCACCTGAGATTGCCCTGAAGGGCGCACCGGGCTAGACGCACCGCGCGGCCGGGCTCTCCCGCGCCGGGAAGGAGTGCATCGCTTCATGCTGAGCCCGCAACAGGCGCAGGACCGCGCGCTGGCCTTGATCGAACGGGCCCGCCGTTGCGGCGCGGATGCGAGCGACGCCGTCTACATCGCCGACTTGTCGGAAAGCGTGCAAGTGCGGCTTGGCAAGCTTGAGGATGTCGAACGCTCCGAAAGCGAGCACGTCGGCCTCAGGGTCTTTGTCGGCCGGCGCTCGGCCAGCATCGGGTCCACCGATCTTTCTGATTCCGCGCTGGACGAACTGGCAGCGCGGGCCGTCGCCATGGCCCGGGCCGCACCGGAAGACCCTTACGCAGGTCTCGCTCCGGAGGACCGGCTGATGCGCGGTCCGCTGCCGGAACTGGACATCGCCGATCCTGCCGATCCGAGCCCGCAGGACCTGCGTGCCATCGCCGAAGCCACCGAGGACGCGGCCCGCGCGGTGGACGGGGTCACCAATTCCGAGGGCGGCGGAGCCAGCGCCGGACGCAGCGTGATTGCACTCGCTACCAGCCATGGTTTCGCCGGAGGCTACAGCGGAACCAGCCGGAGCCTTTCAGCCAGCGTGATCGCCGGCGAGGGCGAGAACATGCAGCGCGACTATGGTTGGCGCTCTGCCCGTTACGCCGCCGATCTGCCCGGGGCCGAAGAGATCGGCACGCTGGCCGGCACTCGCGCGGTCGCGCGCCTCAATCCCGGCAAGCTCAAGAGCGGGCCGATGCCGGTCGTATTCGACCCGCGCGTTGGTGGGTCGCTGGTCGGTCATCTGGTCGGCGCGATGGCGGGAAGTTCGATCGCCCGCCGCTCAAGCTTCCTGCTCGACCGGCTGGAGGAGCAACTGTTCGACAGCGCGCTGTGCATCATCGACGATCCCCACCGCCCGCGCGGACCGCGTTCGCGCCCGTTCGACGGCGAAGGTCTGCCGACGATGCGGCGCGCTTTGGTCGAGGGCGGACGGCTGACCGGCTGGCTGATGGAGAGCGCTTCGGCCCGCCAGCTCGGGCTTGCCCCCACCGGCCACGCCTCGCGCGGATCCAGCGGTGCGCCGGGCGTGTCGGCCACCAACCTCCATCTCGAGGCCGGGACTGTCTCTCCGGCGGAGCTGATGTCCGACATCGCAGACGGAGTCTATGTCACGGAACTGATCGGCCACGGCGTCAACGGCGTGACCGGCGACTATTCCCGCGGCGCTTCGGGCGTCCGGATCGTGAACGGACAACTGGCCGGTCCGGTGGCGGAGTTCACCGTTGCCGGCAACCTGCTGGAGATGTTCCGCGGCCTGACCCCGGCGAACGACCTCGAATGGCACCGTCCGATCAACGTGCCGACGATCCGGGTGGACGGGTTGACAGTGGCGGGGGACTAGCCGCCCCTACTTCGCCTCTTTCGCCCGTTCGATCGCTTCGATCACGATCCGCTTGGCTTCCTCTGCATCGCCCCACTTGCCGACGCGTACCCACTTCTCGGCTTCGAGATCCTTGTAGTGGGTGAAGAAGTGCTCGATCTGCTGGAGCACGATCGAGGGCAGGTCCTTGTTCTCGCCGACGTCCGAATAATACGGGAACGTCGAATCGACCGGCACGCAGATCAACTTCTCGTCGCCGCCGGCCTCGTCTTCTAGGTTGAGAACGCCGATCGGGCGGGCGCGGACCACGCAGCCGGGCACGAACGGCGAGCGCGCGACCACCAGGGCATCGAGCGGATCACCGTCGGGCGACAGGGTGTGCGGCACGAAGCCGTAGTTCGCCGGATAGCGCATCGGCGTGTGCAGGATGCGGTCCACGAACAGCGCGCCTGACAGCTTGTCGAACTCGTATTTCACGGGTTCGCCGCCGACCGGCACTTCGATGATGACGTTGAGGCTCTCGGGCGGATTGTCGCCCACGGGGATGAGGTCGATGTTCATGACGGGGCGCCCCTAGCCAAGTTCATGCTGCGCCGCAACATCATTGCGACAGCTTTTGCATCCTGATTGCGCGGCGATTGGGCGGATGGTACCATTTGTTATAAAAATAGAGGAGAGGCACCATGCACGTCGGATTCGCAACCGGCTTCGCGCACCAGCGCGGGCGGGACTATCCCGACTTCCAGTTCATCCGCGAGGAGCTTGAGAACTGCGTCCTGGCCGAAGAGCTCGGCTATGATTCGGTGTGGATCACCGAGCATCACTTTTCCGACTACTCGATGTCGAACGATCCGCTCCAGCTGCTGTCCTACATCGCAGGCCGGACCAAGCGGGTAAAGCTCGGCACGCAGGTCATCATCGCCCCCTGGCGCGATCCCGTGCGGCTGGCCGAGGCGATCATCAACCTCGACATCATGTCGGGCGGGCGCGCACTGCTCGGTTTCGGCGGCGGGCTTTCACCGATGGAGTTCGAAGGCCTGCGGATCGACCAGAACCAGTCGCGCGCGCTCTACACCGAAGTTCTCGACCTGGTGATCCCGGCGATCGAGACCGGGGTGATCGAAGGCGGCGATATCTTCAAGCAGCCCCGGCGCGAGCTGCGCCCCGGGCCGATGAAGAGCTTTGCCGGGCGCAAGTTCTGCGGTTCGCTCTCGGGCACCTCGATGCGCTCGGCCGCGCAGCACGGGTTCGGCAACATGGTGCTGATGCTGCCCCAGCGCGGGCAAGTGCCGCCGCCCGATCTCTACACCAGCGTCTGGCAGGAAGTGCACGGACCGGGCAGCTTGCCGCCGCAGCCGATCGTTTCGGGCAACTACTTTGTCGACGAAAGCGCCGACCGCGCGCTGGAGATCGGCTCGCGCTACCTCGCTAACACCATGCGCGGGGCGATCCACAACTACAGCCTTTCGGTGAAGGGCGCGTTCGACAACATCAAGGGCTACGAGAGCTACGACAGGATGTACGTCGCTCCGGAAAACATCGACGACTACGTCGCGCAGTTCGGCCAGAGCGTGGTCGCCGGGACGCCGCAGATGGTCATCGAACGGATGGCCGAGATCAAGGATATCTACCAGCCGCAGGCCTTCTTCCCGCACGTCTACTTCGGCGGCATGCCGCAGGACGAGGCGCTGCGCTCGATGCGGATGTTCGCGGCGGAAGTCATGCCCGAGGTGAGGAGCTGGCACGCCGAGGTTTCGATCGACGACCGGTTCCTGGAGGCGGCAGAGTAAGCCGCTACTTCTCGCCGGCGCGGGCCAGCACCAGCGCGCCGGCGATCAGCGCCATGCCCACCACGTCAACCGCGCTGAGTGTCTCGCCGAAAGTAAGCCAACCCGCCAGCGCGGCGATTGCCGGCTGAGTCAGCAGCGCCAGCCCGATTACCAGCGGGCGGAAGTGGCGCAGCGAGTAGACCAGCAGCCCCTGCCCCAGCAGCTGGCTGCCGAATGCCAGGGCAATCAGCGGCCGCCAGTCATGCGGCCAGACCGGTTCGCCCAGCGCCAGCGCCATGCCCAGCACCGGCAGTGCACTCGCCGCAGTGGTCAGCGCGAGCAGGCTCCAGCCTCCAAGTCTGGCGCGGGCGTCCTGCAGAATCAGAATGTAGCCGGCGTAAAACAGCCCGGCGAGCAGGCACAGCGCATCGCCGATCAGGGTATCGGTGCCGATCTCCAGGCTGCGGCCCATTAGGATTGCGGTGCCGGCCAGAGCCGCGGCGAAGGCTGACCACTCGGCGATGCGCGGTGCCCGGCGCAGCGCGATCAGGCCCCAAGCCATCAGCACGATGCTGCCGGCATTCCCGAACAGGGTGGCATTGCCCAAGCGGGTGTGACCGATCCCGAGGTGCCAGCTGGCCAGGTCAAAGGCGAACAGCAGGCCCGCAATGCCCAGCACCAGCAAAGTGCGGCGCGGCAGCCCGGTCATGGCCTCCCCGCGCATCCTGGCGAGCAGGACAAGGAACGGCAGCGCCAGCGCCAGCCGCCAGAAACCGGCCGACACCGGCCCGCTGTCTGCCAGCCGTACCGACCAGGCACCCAGCGCCAGCGCGGCATTGCCGAGCAGCAGCGCCGCAACATGGCGGGCGCTCCAGCGCGGTTCCAGGCTGCCGGCGGGATTGACCATGGCCCGCACTAGCCGCAAATCACTCCGACACGCACCAGATATTCACTTTCCCCGGCGAGGTAGCGGCATGCATGATTCGTTGTTCACCCCAGTAAGGCTCGGCGCGATCGAAGCGCGTAACCGGATCGCCATGGCGCCGATGACCCGCGGCCGGTCGGATCCGAGCGGTATGCCCAACGCGCTGATGGCGGAATACTATGCCCAGCGGTCCGGAGCGGGGCTGATCATCACCGAGGCGACCTCGATCAGCGCCCAGGGTCACGGTTGGCCGAACGCTCCCGGCATCTGGCACGATGACCATGCCGAAGGCTGGAAGCAGGTGACCGAGGCGGTCCACCAGCGCGGGAGCAAGATCGTGCTGCAGCTCTGGCACATGGGCCGGATCGTCAGCTCGGCCATGCTGGGCGGGCAGCCGCCGCTATCGGCTTCGGCCACCCAGGCGCCGGGCGATGCCTGGACCTACAATGGCAAGCAGCGCCACGACGTAGCCCGGCCGATGACGAAGGATGAAATTGCGACGACCATTGCCGACTATGCCGCCGCCGGCCGGCGCGCGCTGGCCGCCGGGTTCGACGGGGTCCAGCTTCATGGCGCCAACGGCTACCTGATCGACCAGTTCCTGCGCGACGGCACGAACCAGCGCGAGGACGAATATGGCGGTTCGGTCCAGAACCGCTGCCGCCTGCTGCGTGAAGTGCTTGAGGCGTTGGTGGCCGAATGCGGCGCGGCGCGGGTCTCGGTCCGCTATTCGCCGAACGACGGGATCCAGGGCTGCGCGGATTCCGATCCCGACACCTTGTTCGCCGAAGCCGCACGGGTGGCGCAGGCGCTCGAACTCGGCTTCGTCGAGCTGCGCGATCCCGGCCCGGATGGCACCTTCGGCCGCTCCGAAGGCGTCAAGCGCAGCCCGCTGGTCCGCTCGATCTACACCGGCCCACTGATGCTCAACGCCGATTACGACGCCGCCCGGGCCGAGGCCGATATCCTCGCCGGGCGGTGCGAGGCAGTGAGCATCGGGCGGTCCTACATCACCAATCCGGACCTCGCCGAACGGATCCGCGCCGGCGCCCCGCTGGCCCCGAACGCCGATATGGCGAACAGCTGGTATACCAAGGGCGCAGAGGGCTATACCGATTTCCCGGCCTTGGCTGACAGTCGCGAAGGGGTGGATTGACCGTGCAGTATCGCAGCTGGCTATTCGTGCCCGCCGACAGCGAGAAGAAGCTCGCCCGGGCCAGTTCCACGGGCGCCGACGTGATCATTCTCGACCTGGAAGATGCCGTCGCCCCGGCGCGCAAGGCCATGGCCCGCGGCCTGGCCTGTGACTGGCTGAAGACGCATCGCACGCAAATCCTGGCCGGCCGGCCGCTCGGACGCTGGGTGCGGATCAACGCCCTCGACAGCAGCTACTGGCGCGAGGATCTGCTCGCGGTGATGTCGGGAGCACCTGACGGGATCATGTTGCCCAAGGCGGCCGGCCCGGCGGCGCTGCAGCAGGTGGCGGCGGAGCTCTACGAGCTCGAACAGCGCAATGGCGTGCCGACCGGTTCTATCCGCATCCTGCCACTGGTCTCCGAAACCCCGCAAGCCGCGCTCGGCATCGCCGCCTATGCCGAAGCCTCTCACCCGCGCCTGCTGGGGCTGACCTGGGGCGCGGAAGACCTCTCCGCCGCCATCGGCGCGACCCGCCGCCGCGACGAGACCGGAATGTGGACCGACACCTTCCGCTTCGTGCGCTCGCAGACCCTGCTCGCGGCGCATGCCCGCGGCGTGATGGCGATCGACACGCTCCATTCGGACTATTCCGACCAGGCCGGGCTGCAACGCATGGCCGAGGCATCGCGAGCTGACGGGTTTTCCGGGATGCTCGCGATCCATCCCGCGCAAGTGCCCGTCATCAATGCCGCCTTCACGCCCAGCGAGCAGGACATGGCCGAAGCGCGGGCCATTGTTGCCGCTTTCGCCGCCAGTCCCGAAGCCGGTACGCTGCAAATCAACTCGCGGATGATAGACCGGCCGCATCTCAAGCTGGCCAAGCGGGTGCTGGGCCTGGAGAATTAGATCGTCCGAATGCCGCTGCCGGCAAGAAAATTGCCGCCGCCGATTCTATCGAGTCAAGCGGCCGCAATGCCTGTCCACGGACAAAAATTTTTTCACAGATTCACTTTGACTCTTGCGCGCCGCGCCACTGCCCGGATTTCCGCGCGTCGCTGCCCGGCCGCGCCGTGTTTGCGGAGTCCGGGAGCCTGTCCGGCCGGGTTAAAAGCCATTTACCCTCTTGCGCGCAATTTTGGTTGAGGCACTATCAATAGTGGTCCGGCAATCGGGGGGACCTACTAGACCTTGATTTCGTAGTACCGGGGCGCTTCGTCGCCCGAGACGGATTCAAGGCTGGCTAGGCACTCCGCAGCCGGAGATTGGGGACACTTCGGGGGATAAATATTCTCCTTTTGTTTCCCCGATCTGATAGATTGGGCGCTTGCCCGCCGATTCGAACGTATGCGGAACAGATGGACCGGGTCACACCGGCCGCGCCGCAGCCGGGGACGGTGCAGTTTGGGGGCTGATTACAGTGGATTTCAGGAACGACAGCGAGACGGAAGTGCAGTCGAGTGATGTGGACATGTTCGCGGCAGAGGCCCCCGGGGCCGCGCCTGTGAAAAGCGGAACGGAGGCGGGCCAGAGCCCGGCGATCGGGATGACGGAAAAGCTGGATGCCGGCTCGACGGGACTGGTCGAGAAAATCGATGTAGAGAAGCTCGGCGCGGACGCGCTGGTGGGGGCCACACAGGCCGTGGCCAAGGCCGCCAAGCTGGACGATTCCAAGTCGGTCCAGCCGCGCCGGTTCGCGATCGAGGTCGATCATGCCCGCGATGCGCTGCTGACCGATTTCGGCAAGGACACGCTCGACGACCGCTACCTGCTCCCCGGCGAGAAGTACCAGGATCTCTTCGCCCGCGTGGCCGATGCCTATGCCGACGACGAGGCCCATGCCCAGCGCCTGTATGACTATATCTCGCGGCTGTGGTTCATGCCGGCCACCCCCGTGCTGTCCAACGGCGGCACCGGCCGCGGCCTGCCGATCAGCTGCTACCTCAATTCGGTGGATGACAGCCTTGAGGGCATCGTCGGCACCTGGAACGAGAACGTCTGGCTGGCCAGCAAGGGCGGCGGGATCGGCACGTACTGGGGCAAGGTCCGCGGGATTGGCGAGCCGGTCGGCCTGAACGGCAAGACCAGCGGAATCATTCCTTTCGTCCGCGTGATGGACAGCCTGACCCTGGCGATTTCGCAGGGCTCGCTGCGGCGCGGTTCGGCCGCCTGCTATCTCGACGTCGCGCATCCCGAGATCGAGGAGTTCCTCGAAATCCGCAAGCCGTCGGGCGATTTCAACCGCAAGGCGCTCAATCTGCACCACGGCGTGCTGCTGACTGACGAGTTCATGGAAGCCGTGCGCGACGGCGCCGAATTCATGCTCCGCAGCCCCAAGGACGGCACCGTCCGCGGCAAGGTCGATGCCCGCTCGCTGTTCCAGAAGCTGGTCGAGACCCGCCTCGCCACCGGCGAACCCTACATCGTCTTCTCCGACACCGTGAACCGGACGATGCCCAAGCATCACCGCGATCTGGGGCTCAAGGTTTCGACCTCGAACCTGTGCTCGGAAATCACCCTGCCCACCGGCCGCGACCACCTCGGCAACGATCGCACCGCGGTATGCTGCCTCTCCTCGCTCAATATCGAGACCTGGGAGCAGTGGCAGGGCGACGACCTGTTCATCGAAGACGTGCTGCGCTTCCTGGATAACGTGCTGCAGGACTATATCGACCGCGCGCCTGAGGAAATGGCCCGCGCCAAGTACTCGGCCATGCGCGAACGCTCGGTCGGCATGGGGGTGATGGGCTTCCACTCCTACCTGCAGATGAAAGGCATCGCCTTCGAGAGCGCCATGGCCAAGGCCATGAACCTCAAGATGTTCAAGCACATCGCGGCCAAGGCGGATGAAGCCAGCCTGATGCTGGCGCAAGAACGCGGCGCGTGCCCGGATGCGGCGGACATGGGCGTGATGCAGCGCTTCTCGTGCAAGATGGCCATCGCGCCGACCGCTTCGATCTCGATCATCTGCGGCGGCACCTCGGCCTGCATCGAGCCGATCCCGGCCAACATCTACACCCACAAGACGCTTTCGGGCAGCTTCGTGGTCAAGAACCCGTACCTGGAAAAGCTGCTGCAAGCGAAGAGCAAGGATTCCACCAATGTGTGGAACTCGATCCTCGAGCATGGCGGCTCGGTCCAGCATCTCGATTTCCTCTCGCCTGAGGAAAAGGCGGTCTACAAGACCAGCTTCGAGATCGACCAGCGCTGGCTGCTCGAATTCGCGGCGGATCGCACGCCCTTCATCGACCAGGCACAGAGCCTCAACCTCTACATCCCCGCCGACGTCGAGAAGTGGGACCTGATGCAGCTGCACTTCCAGGCCTGGGAGAAGGGCATCAAGTCGCTCTACTACCTGCGCTCGAAGAGCGTGCAGCGCGCGGGCTTCGCCGGCGGCGTGGAAGCGGACAACACCGCTATCGCCCCCGTGATCGAACTCGCCGCGCCGACGGATTACGAGGAATGCCTGGCCTGCCAGTGAATTGAGGCAAGCGCTGCTGCTCCTCGCCCGTCCATGCTGAGCTTGTCGAAGTATCGTACTTGTTCTTGAGTGCCGCGCTGCGGCAAGAAGAGCAGGACAGTGCTTCGACAAGCTCAGCACGGGCGGGTTTGGAGTTTGGTTTGGTGAAAAGCACCGCAGCCGCCGTTACAATCCGCGACAGTCTGATGCTTGCCACGCCCGCCAGGATCGGCTCCAGCCGAGCGCGGGAAAACCGTAACAGGAGTTAGGATCACATGCGCAAGTGGCACCGTTGGATATCGCTGTTTTTCGGCGTGTTCATGCTGTGGATCGCGGCGACCGGCGTGCTCAGCCAGGTCGTGCCGTTCGTACAGCGCGGCGGGTTCGAGAATGAGGCGGCCGAGCAGCCCCAGCCCGCAGCTGTCGCTCCGGCCGGCTTCGTCTGCCCCGAGACCATGACCTGCCGCCCCAAGCCGCCGGGCAATGGCCGCTCGATCGTCGGGCTGCTCCACCACCTCCATTCCGGCGAGAGTTTCGGACCGCTGGGCGTGGTGATCTCGACCCTGTCCGGCCTTGCGCTGATCTTCTTCAGTTTTTCAGGACTCTGGCTATACATCCAGATGTGGCGCCACCGCCGTGCGCGCAAACTGGTCCCGGGATGGTTCTGGAAATGAGCGATACTGCAGCCCTTCCCCCGCTTCGCCGGGTCGTTACCGGCCTTGATGCCGACGGGAAGAGCTGCGTCCTGATCGACGGACCGCCGCGCGCCGCGGCGATGGGCGGCGGCGGGTTGATCTGGCGGACCGAGGCAATCCCGGCTGACAATTCCCCGCAGCAGGACTGCCCCGGCGACGAGGTCACCTTCGAGCTGATGCACACCCCCGGCAGCCTCTTCATGGTCGGAGATTTCGCCCCCGGGCGGCGCACCATCATGCATGCCACTGACACGATCGACTACATCGTGATGATGGCGGGCGAGGTAGTGCTGGAACTGGAAACCGGCGAGACCGTCCTGCGCGCGGGCGATGTCTCGGTGGATCGCGGCGTGGTTCATGCCTGGCGCAACGATACGGACCAGACAGCGCGCATTGCCTTCATCATCGTGCCGGCAAAGCCGGTCGGTGCCGGCCGCACTGTCTGAGCCCGGTCGATAGCCGCCATGGCCGTTAGTCCACTCACCGGACCGCGCATCGGGGTCGTCGTCCTGACTTTTCGCGCCGCTGACGTAATTGCCGAATGCCTTGCCAGCCTGTTCGCCAGCACCGGGGTCGCACTCAGTGTGGTCGTCGTGGACAACAACTCGCCTGACGGCAGCCTCGATGCCGCGCGTAATTGGGCGAGTGGTGCGGTTCCCTTCGTGCGCCCTTCCGCCAGCCCGCTGGCTGGCATCCCCCCAGCATCGGTGCCGATCCCCTTTGAGGAGCGTGCAGCGACGGACTTCTCCGCACCGCGCCAGCCGCTGACCCTGGTACAATCCGGGATTAACGGCGGTTTCGCCCGCGGGATCAATCACGGCCTCAGGATCTTGCAGGCCGATCCGGGGATCGATCTGTTCTGGATCCTCAATCCCGACGCCGCGCCGCCGCCAGAGGCCGCCGCAAGGCTGGCCGACTGCGCGGCTCAGGGTCCGTTCGGCTTGATCGCCTCGCGACTGCGGTTCTACGAAGAGCCGGGGACCATCCAGAACGACGGCCTTCGGCTCGACCGCCGGTTCGGCGTGTGCCACTCGGTCAGCATGGGCCAGCCGGCCAGCACCCCCTATCCGGCAAACGGCGAGGTGGAGTTTCCCAGCGGCGCGAGCATGCTCGCCTCCCGGGCGATGCTCGAGCAGGCCGGATTGATGTGCGAGGACTATTTCCTCTACTACGAGGAAGCCGAATGGGGAGCACGGACCGGCAGCCTGCCGGTGCGCTTCGCGTCCGGGGCCGAGGTGTTCCACCACGGCGGCACCTCAATCGGTACCGGCTCGATCCACCGACCACCTTCGCCGCTCGCAGCCTATTTCAACTACCGCAATCGCGCGCGGTTCGTGAGCAAGTACCTGCCAGGCAGTTTGCTGCGGATGCGGCTCCACGCCTGTGCCAAGGTCGTGCAGATGCTGCTGAAGGGCTATCTGCCGCAGGCCCAGGCGATCCTTGCCGGAACATTCGACCTCGCCCCGCCAGCGGCTGTGCGGCGGATATTCCCCGATTCCGCGGTGCAGGCGCTGGCTTTCGGTACGCGACCGTGAACGAGTCGGCGATCATCCTCAATTTCCACGGCATCGGCACGCCGCATGAGGGCGTTGATCCAACCGAGCGACCTTACTGGATCTCGCCTGAGTTCTTCCGCCGGATCCTCGACCATGCGGCAAAGTGGCCGCAGGTCGGTTTCACGTTCGACGATGGCAACTCTTCAGACGTGCCTGCCGCTGCCATGCTTGAGGAGCGCGGGCTCCGCGGCGCGTTCTTCGTGCTCGCGGGCCGATTCGGGCTGGCGCACTACCTGACCCGCGAAGATTGCCGGGCACTGCGTGAGGCGGGCCACGAAGTAGGGCTGCACGGCCGCCACCACGTCGATTGGCGCCAGCTCGACGACACTGCTTTAGCCGACGAGACCGAGCGGGCCCGGACGGAAGTGGAAACGGCGGCCGGCGGCCCGGTCGAGAGCGTCGGCATCCCCTTTGGCGCCTACAATCGGCGGGTTATCGCGCATCTGCGCCGCACGGGCTTCCACCGGATCTACACCAGCGACGGTGGACTTGCCGGCAGGGGTGACATCCGCAACCGCACCTCGATCCGCGCCGACATGACACTGGATCAGGTTGCCGCGATCCTTGCCGGGCGCGAACCGGCCTCGGCCCGCCTGCGCCGCCTGGCCTCCACGTTCGTGCGGCGGCACCTCAAATGAGCGAGGGCCTGCTCAAGGGTCTGTGGACCCGGTTGTGGCTGCGCCGCGCCAGCTTCTCGGCGCGCTATGGCGACCTTGATAAGCTTTACGCCTTACGCGACCCGTGGAACCTCGACACCCCGCGAGAGCAGGCGCGCTTTGCTGCAAGCAATGCGCTGGTGGCAAGGCTCGCCCCGGCGACCCTGCTCGAGATCGGCAGCGGCGAAGGTGCGCAGACGCGCTGGCTGCAGCAGGTGGTAGGGCACGTCACCGGGGTGGAGGTAAGCGGTGCGGCGGTCATCCGCGCGCGCGAGGCCTGCCCGGGAGCGGAATTCCACGAAGGCCGCGCCGAGGATGCCGCCCGGTTGCTGGCGGGCCGGCGCTTCGATCTCATCACCGCCTTCGAGGTGCTCTATTATGCTGCCGACGTCCCGGCGGTGCTCACCGGGTTGCAGGCGCTGGGCGACCGCCTCCTCGTCACCGCCTACCGCCGCCGCGCCGAGCAACTGCGCCCGCACTTTGCGGGACAACCGGGCTGGCGGCAGCTGGAAGACATCGCAGCCGACGGGACCGAATGGGAAGTGTGGCTGTGGGAGCGGGCTGTCGGCTAGTTCCGTGTAGCCAGCCCCTACCGCACCGCGTGGACCTGATCCCAATCGTGGTCGGCTTTGCTGAAGTGCCACGCGGCCCCGTGCGCGGCGAAGCGTTGCATCACCGCCGGGTCGCTGCTGACCACTGTGGGGTAGTGCCGGCGCAAGGTGCGGAAGCCGGCGGCGCGGTAAGCGGCAAGGAATTCCGGCCGCGCGGCGGCGGCGACCACCGCATCACAGTGCCGCTCCATCCGCGCCACGGCATGGACGACGAGCCCGGCCAGTGTTTCAGCATCGGCCGGATCGCCCAGGACCTCCACCACCGTGCCGACCGAAAGCTCGCACGGCAGCGGCAAGCGCCACGCGACCAGCCCGACTGTCTCCCCGCCTCGCACCCGCCGGGCAAAGCGATAGGCGAGATCGGGCGCGGCCAGGCGCCAGGCGCAGAATTCGGGTGAACGGTCAAACAGCGCCGGAAGCCGAGCCTGCATCCGCACCCACAGTGCCGCAACGGCTTGCGGTTCCCAGCCGGAAACGTCCTCGATCCCTGCGGCCGGCGCCGGCAAGGGCGCAAAGCCGCGCCAGGCCGGACCGACGATGCCGCTGACCTGCGATGCCAGCGCCGGGCCGATCCCGCTTGCCGCGAATGCTCGCCCTGCCGCACGCAGGCTGGCGCGCCGGTCGGTCCGCTCGACCAGCAGCGCCGAAAGCGTCGCCGGCGACAACCGCCGCACCCGCGCGAGCTGCTCCACCGGCCCGAGCGTGACGCAGCCGGCCTTCTCCGCGATTCGCCGCGTTGCTTCGGCCATGGTCAATGTGACGAGGGTGTGCCCCGCGTCGCGCATCGCGGCATGAATGCGGTGGCCGAGCCCCTGCCCGCGGTGCGCGGGGCTGACCATCACGTCGACGACCCACCCCGCGTCCAGCGGCAGACCATCGATGAAAGCCCGGCCCGGCTGGAGCGAGATTTGTCCCGCCACCTCCCCCTGATGCAGCGCGATCCACGAGAGCAGCGAATCGCTTGCGCCCGCCGGGGGAGCATACGGCGTGTCGATCAATTGCCAGCGCAGCCGGGCAAGGCTTTTGAACGGCGCCGAGGGACCATAAGTGGCGCGCACGAAGTGTTCGATCGCCGGCCAGTCGGCCAGGGTCGCGGCGCGGATTTCGTAGGGGTCCCCACTCGGCATAGCCCGCCCGTCCTGCCCGCTCCGCCGCGCGCTGGCAAGTGCGCCGCGGACTCGAATCCGCTGCGTGGATGAGCGCTTGCCGCTGGGGATAAGGAGCCGATTTGCCTTGGTGATCGCCCCCCTTCGGCATATCTTGCAAGACCCGGCGCGGCTTGCGCCGAAACCATTTCCCCCCGGGGTCCGGAGCCTGCCAAAATGCCTCTTCTCGAAGCCCGCAAGACCTACAAGCCCTTCGAATATCCCTGGGCTTATGACTTCTGGAAGCGCCAGCAGCAGATCCACTGGATGCCCGAGGAAGTGCCGCTGGGCGAGGATTGCCGCGATTGGGCGCAGAAGATCTCGGAGTCCGAGCGTAACCTGCTGACCCAGATCTTCCGCTTCTTCACCCAGGCCGACATCGAGGTGCAGGATTGCTACCACGAGAAATACGGCCGCGTCTTCAAGCCGACCGAGATCAAGATGATGCTCGCCGCCTTCTCCAACATGGAGACGGTGCACATCGCCGCCTATTC
>CANJBY010000025.1 GCA_947472735.1 Sphingomonadaceae bacterium
TCAAACAGCGCGAAAGGATCAAACGGCAGACCATCGAATATCGGCGCTTGCAACACCGCAAGATCGCCGCTTAACATCAACCCCCTGACGATGCCCGCACTCCGCTAATCTAAGCCGCAAAGTGTGCCAAATGTTGTGACGACGGACAGTCCTCTATTATTCCAGCTACGGTCACATCGAGACGATGGCGCAAGCCGTCGCCGCAGGTGTGGCCGATGTTGCGGGGTGCAGCGCCGATGTGAAGCGGGTGCCCGAGCTGGTTTCCGATGATGTCGCCAAGGCTTCATACTACAAGCTCGACCAGTCGGCTCCGGTGGCCGAAGTCGGCGATCTGGCGAACTACGACGCGATCGTGTTCGGCACCCCGACCCGCTTCGGCAACATGGCCGCGCAGATGAAGAACTTCCTCGACCAGACCGGGGGGCTATGGTTCACCAAGGCGCTGGTCGGGAAGGTCGGCAGCGTGTTCACCTCCACTGCCAGCCAGCACGGTGGGCAGGAAACCACCCTCACCTCGTTCCATACCGTGTTGCTGCATCACGGCATGGTGGTGGTCGGGCTGCCCTATACCTTCGACGGCAACTCGGAGATGGGCGAGATTAGCGGAGGCACCCCCTACGGCGCCTCGACCGTGTCAGGCGGCGACGGCAGCCGTCAGCCGAGCGAGAACGAACTCGCCGGCGCCCGTTTCCAGGGCAAGCATGTCGCGGAAATTGCACAAAAGCTCTTCGGGTGATTGAATCCGCTTACGACTCGCTTTGAGAGGACCTTCTTCATGCCTGCCAACACCCTCCCCAGCCGCCTGCACCATACCGCCTATGTCGTGAAAGACCTTGAGGCGACCCGGCATTTCTACGAGGATATCCTCGGCTTCCCGCTGGTTGCCACCTGGTGCGAGAACGAGGAACTGTTCGGCGCCGTGCGCACATATTGCCACTGCTTCTTCGAGATCGGTGACGGCGGCGCGCTCGCCTTCTTCAGCTTTGCCGACCCCAAGGACCAAGCCGAATTCGGGCCCGAACTGCCGCCCAGTCCGTTCCGCCATGTTGCCTTCAATGTCGACGGGCCCACGCAGGTCGAGCTGGAGCGCCGCATCGCCGAGGCCGGGCTGGAAGGCACTTATGTGCTCGAACATGGCTATTGCCGCTCGGTCTATGTCGTCGATCCCGACGGGATGATCTGCGAGTTCACGCTCGACGCCCCGCATGCCGATCAAATCAACGAGATTCGCCGTAAGGACGCGCACAGCGAGCTTAAGCGCTGGCTGGCAGGCGATCACCGCGCCAACAACGATGTGCGCCCGCACATCCTCGACGCCGCGCACTGAACCGTTTCAGGTCGCAAATAGACAATGAGCCGAGGCCGGTTCCTCACCACTCACGTCGGCAGCCTGCCGCGCGGGGATGACCTCATCGCGCTGATGTTCGCCAAGGAAGACGGGCTGCCGCTTGATGTGGCAACCGTGGAAGCCCGGATCCGCGCCGCAGTGGACCACGTGGTCGAAATGCAGGTCGCGGCCGGGATCGACGTGATCAACGAAGGCGAACAGTCCAAGCCCAGTTACGCCACCTACATCAAGGACCGGCTGAGCGGCTTCGGCGGCACCGGCAACAGCTACGTCTTCCAGGACCTCGAGGAGTTTCCGGGCACCAAGTCCCGGACGATGTCCGACGAAGGCCGCAAGCATCGCAAGGCTCCGGCCTGCAATGCCCCGATCACGGTCAAGGACATGGACGCGGCGCGGAAGGATGCAGCGAGCTTGTCCGCCGCGCTGGCTCGCCACGGCGGCCATAGCGGCTTCATGAGCGCGGCCTCCCCCGGCGTCACCGCGCTGTTTTTCCGCAATGACTGGTACGACAGCGATGAAGCTTATCTCGACGCACTGGCTGAAGGCCTGCGCCACGAATATGAAGCAATCGCGGCGGCAGGTTTCACCTTGCAGATCGATTGCCCGGACCTTGCCATGGGCCGCCACACCCAGTTCCGGGAGCTCAGCCTTTCGCAGTTTCGCGACCGGATCATGCTCAATATCGAGGCGCTGAACCGGGCCACCGCGAACATCCCGCCCGAGCAGCTGCGGATGCACCTGTGCTGGGGCAACTATCCCGGGACCCACCACCGCGACGTGACGATCCGCGACATCATCGACCTGGCCTGGCGGGCGCGTCCCCATGCGATCCAGTTCGAGGCCGCCAACCCCCGCCATGCCCATGAATTCGAGCTGTTCCGCGAAATCGGTCTGCCCGAGGGTAAGCTGCTGATACCCGGCGTGATCGAATGCCAGACGCCTTATCTGGAACATCCCGAACTGGTGGCGCAGCGCATCGGCCGCTACGCCGATCTGGTCGGGCGCGACAATGTCATGGCCGGGGTGGATTGCGGATTTTCCATCCACGTCGGCTCGGGCGGAGTCGATCGCGACGTGGTCTGGGCGAAACTGAAAGTGCTCGCCGAAGGCGCGGCTATCGCTTCGGCGCGCTATTGGCCCTGAGCTGACGCTGCTCCGTCAGCAAGCAGCGCGGCATACGCCCGATTGAGCAGCCCGACCAGCCGGCCAAACTCTTGCTCGCCCAGGGCGGCGCGGATCGGGGCTTCGACACGCAGTACCTGCTCCAGCATCTCTCGCATCAGCGCGTCGCCTTCAGGCGTAATGAACAGCCCGTTGCGGCGGCGATCGCTGAGCGAACGCTCGCGCCGAGCCAGTCCTCGGGTTTCGAGCTGATCTATGATCGCCACGATCGTCGATTTGTCGAGCACCAGCCAGTTGACCAGATCTTGCTGCGAGCAGCCGGGCCGCTCCGAGATCACTCCCAAAGCCGATAACGCACCCATGCGCAGCCCGAAGGGTTCGTGGGCTGCCAGAACGCGGGCCACGAGTTCGTTCCGCAGTGGCCGCATTACAGGACCGAGGGTCGCATCCAGGTGGCTGACCCGCCCCGGCCCCACAACCCTGCTGCCGATCGTCGTTTCACTTGTCATCGCGCATTTTCACCACACTGTTATAAGCGCCCTAATCGTTGCACCGACCATCGAATTACGCTAGCTACGCCTTGAAGGAACATAGCCTGCTATCGGGAGAGGGAAAGTATGATCACTATCAATACGCTGCATCCACTATTCGGTGCGGAAATTGTCGGTCTCGACCTGACCGCCGAACCGACTGAGCAGATGCGTGCGACGGTGGAGCAGGCCATGTCCGATTATGCAGTGTGCGTGATCAGGCAGGGTCCGATCACGGACGAACAACATATCCGTTTCGGCCGCTTGTTTGGCCCGCTGGAGCTTCCCCCGGGCTATGGTACCGCGTCCCGCAAACCGGCCTTTTACGCGCCCGAAATGTTTTTTGCCGGAAACCTCGATCCCGATGGCAACATCAAGCCGCTCGTCCCCGAGGCCGAGAACCTGGCCAAGGGCGCGGAGCGTTTCCATGCCGACAGCTCGTTCAATCCCCTCCCTTCCAAGTGGTCGTTGTTGCGCGGGGTTGAGTGTCCGCCCTCTGAAGTCGGCGGCGACACTTTGTTCATCGACACCCGCGCCGCCTATGACGACCTTCCGGATGAGATGAAGGCCAGGATCGAGGATCTGGTCGGCATCCACGATTTCTGGAAGGGCCGGATCCGCGCGGGCCTGGTCCCGACCGACGAAATGCGCCGCACCTTTTTCCAGCATCCGGTCGAAAACAAGCTGGTGCGGACCATGGACAACGGCCGCAAGGCGATCTTCGTGGGCGGGCATTGCGCCGGCGTGGTCGGGATGGAAGAGGACGAAGGCTACGAATTGGTCGAGCAGCTCTATGCCCACTGCGTGCAGGACAAGTACATCTATCGCCACCAGTGGCGTCAGGGCGATATCGTTATCTGGGAGAACCGCTGCGCGCTCCACGCCGCAACGCCGCTGCCCACTGACAAGTACCGTCGCGACATGCGCCGGGTCACCATCAACGAGAGCGGGCCGGAAATGGACAGCTACACCTATTGGCGCGAAAAAGGTATCATGCCGCATTGATGCAGCCGCCCTCTTTGGCCCTACCCCTGCACCCTTGGACCAAGGCGCACTGCATCATCAGTTTCACGCCGCCAGCATGACGGCTCGGTATTGGCAGGCAGCGCGGCGGCACCGCTAGTCTCCGCGGAAATCGGGCGCGGAATTCGGCGCAGCCCGGCTGCTGAGGAGAGACACGAATGGCTGGCGATCCCTTTTCCATCAAGGGCAGGCGCGTCCTGCTGATTGGCGCGGATTCGGGCATCGGCCTGGCCTGCGCCCGCGCCTTTGCCGATGCGGGTGCCAATATGGTGATAGCCGGACTGGACCAGACCAAGGGCAATACTCTGGCGGCGGAGATTGCAGCGGCCAGCGGATCGCAAGTCAGCTACCTGCAAGTCGACGTCCGCGAAGAAGATCAGGTCGCGGCGACGGTGGCCGAAGCGGTCAAGATCCTTGGCGGGCTCGATATCGCGATGAACAACGCCGGCATTCCCGGCCCCGCAGCCTCTATTCCTGACTATTCGGCCGAGGCGTTCGACAACCTCTTCGCGATCAACGTGCGCGGAGCCTTCCTTGGCATGAAGTACCAGATTCCGCACATGGCGGCGCAAGGCAAAGGCTCGATTATCAATCTCGCCTCTACAGCCGCGATTACCGGGCTGCCCTTCGTTGGCCCCTATGCCGCCAGCAAGCATGCAGTGGCGGGTCTGACCCGCTCCGCTGCGCTCGAATGGGGCGCGCAAAACGTGCGGATCAACGCCATCGCCCCCGGACCGGTCGATACCGGCCTGCTTCACTCCATGCGCGCTGGCCGCGCCGAGGTGAGCTCCATTCCGCCGGTCAAGGTGCCGATGGAACGCATTGCCCAGCCGGATGAAATGACTGGGGCAGTGCTGTGGCTCGCTTCGGATGCCTCGAGCTACGTTACCGGCGCGATCATCTCGATCGATGGCGGGGTAGTCGCCGCCTAGGCAATCAATCCCCGAACGGATCGGCCGGCATCGCCGTAGTCAGGTCAACCACGACCGCCTTGGTCTCGGTGAAGGCCCGCATCGCCTCGAAGCCGTTTTCGCGGCCGAGGCCGCTCAGCTTATAGCCGCCATAAGGCAGCATGTAGTGCACCGGGCGGAAGGTGTTGACCGAGACCAACCCGCTGTCGATCCGCGCCGCGACGCGGTGGGCGCGGGTCACGTCCGAGGTCCACAAGCCGCCGACCAGGCCGTAGCTGGTGTCATTGGCGAGCGAGATGGCCTCGTCCTCGCTGTCGAACGGCATCACCGCGGTTACCGGGCCGAAAATCTCCTCCTGCGCCAGCCGTGAACGGTTGTCGGCACCGGCAAAGACGGTCGGCTCGATGTAATAGCCGCGCTCCAGCCCGTCGGGTCGCTTGCCCCCGGCGAGCAATTCAGCCCCCGCTTCCAGCCCCAACGCGATGTAGCTTTGGGTCTTGTCGAGCTGCATCTGCGAAGTCTGCGGTCCGATGTGCGTGAGTGGATCGAACTGCGACCCGACACGGATGCGAGATGCGCGTTCGGCCAGGCTGGCGGCGAACTGCTCATAAACGGGACGCTCGACGAAGATGCGCGACGCGGCCGAGCAGCTTTGCCCGGTCGATCGGAAAGCGCTGCCAACCGCGATCCGCAGCGCGCGTTCGAGATCGGCGTCGGCAAAGACGATGAACGGAGATTTCCCGCCGCACTCAAAGGCGCAGCGTTTCAGGTTACCGGCCGCCGCCTGCATGATCCGCGTGGCCGTGCCCTGCGAGCCGGTGAAGGAGACCTTGTTGACACCCGGATGCGCCGCCAGCATCGCGCCGACATCGCCGCCACCCGGCAGCACGTTGACCGCACCGGGAGGGAACCCAGCTTCCTCGGCCAGCGCGGCAAGCGCGACCATGCTGGTGGGAGTATATTCCGACGGCTTCAGGATCACCGCATTACCGGTGGCCAGTGCCGGACCAAGTTTCCACGATGCCAGCAGGATCGGCGAATTCCACGGCATGATCGCCGCGACCACTCCGACCGGTTCCAGCCGGGTGTAGGCCAGCATGTCCGGATGATAAGGGATCTGTTCGCCATTGAGCTTGTCGGCCGCGCCGGCGAAGAAGTTCAGCCAGTCCCCCGCGCGCGCCATTTCGCCGACGGTATCCTTGAGCGGCTTGCCGTTGTCCCGGCTTTCGATCTCGGCCAGGCGCTTGGCATCGCGGCGCACCAGTTCGGCCAGTTTGGCCAGCAAGGCGCCGCGCTGGGTGGGCGAAGTAGCCCTGCCCCACTTGCCTTCCACCGCGGCCCGCGCCGCTGAAACCGCCGCTTCGACGTCGACCGCATCGGCCATCGCCACCTGGGTCCAGACTTCCTCGGTCGACGGATCGATCGAGGAAATCTGCGCGCCCGAATGGGGCGCTACCCACTCGCCGCCAATGAACAGCCGGTCGAAGCGGACGGATTCGCTCATGCTACCAGCTTGAGTAGATCGGCCAGAGCCGCCTGCTCGGGAACCGCGCCCATGGTCTCGGCGATCGCGGTGGCGCGGTCTCCGAACAGCCAGCGGGTGTTGCGGGTGAACTTCGCAATCACATCAGCCCGAGTCAGCGCCGCCTCGACCGAGCCCGGATGATAAGGCACGTGCTTGTAATAGGTCTTGCCGCCAGCTTCGACCGTCAACCGCGCCGGGCAATGCGCCGGGTAATCCGAATCCGGATCGATCGAGGCTTCGATCTTCTGCGCGAGCCTGAGAATGCGTTCGTCGCCCAGCCGTTCGGGCAGGAAGGTCTCCAGACCGACATCGCCGTCCACCAGTCCGGCTGCGACGCCGAAGAACAGGCTGAAGCGCGCTTCGTGCGGCGTACTCGGGGCCTTCTTGCGCTCGCGCGGCTCGGTCACCAGGGTTAGGCCCGGCTCAGCGAGCTGGCACTGGACTGCGGTGATGTCATCGATCGTGAGGCCATCGGCAGCCAGCTGCGGAAGGATATGCTTGCAGGCCTCGATGAAGGCGTGAAGCAGCTGGCAGCAGGGATAGGGCTTGTAGGCGGTATCGGGCAGATACCACAGGCTACCGAGCCGATCGGCGGCACGGGCGAAATCAAGCTGGCCGCTGATCGGAGTCAGGTGCGTCTCGAAAAAGCCGAACTTGCCTTCGAACACGGTGTCCGGCCCGGTGATCCCGGCCTGAGCTATATCCAGTGCCAGAATCCCGTGATGCGCGCCCCAGCCGCCGTGGAGGATCTTCGAGGTCGAACCGGTGCGGGTCGATTCCTGGATTCCCGAGGCGAAAGTGCCGCTGATCCCCATCGCGTCGGCGATGTGGGCCGGAGTGGCGCCGCGCAAGCGGCCCATTGCCGCGACCACACCGAAGCCGCCGAGCAGCGAAGAGGTGTGATAGCCACGCTCAAGGAAGCGCTCACCGCCGACGAAACCGAGGCGGATCATCACTTCGTAGCCGACCACGGTCGCGTCGATCGCCTCGGCCAGGGTTGAGCCCTTGGCCTCTGCTGCAGCGAGCACGGCCGGAACCACGGTGGAACCAGGACGAGCCAGCGAGGAACCGTGCTTGTCGTCCATCTCCAGTGCCTGGGCGAGCGAACCGTTAACCAGCGCCGCCAGTTCCGGACGGGCTTTCGCGCCGAGACCGAGCAAGGTTGCGCCAGTCGGCGCGCCCCATTCACTGACCAGCGCGGCGAAGGCCTTGCCGCTCTCTTCCTTGGGATTGGCCCCGGCGATCGAAACGCCGATGGAGTCGATGATGTGCCAGCGTGCGGCTTCGCGCACCTCGGCCGGCATGGCGCTACCTGCGAATGTGGCGGCGAACTGCCCGAAGGTCTGTGAAAGAGTCATCTCAGCGAACCTGCTGCAGTGCCTTGGCGAGAGCCGCCGAAGGTGCTTCCTCGTTTTCGAGATTGTCGATGATCCGGTCGATCTCGTTGACGGCATCGGCGGTCAGCACGCGGCCGGCCAGGTCGCGGAACTTGGCCTTGAGGACATCCTCCGACATGGGATTGCGCCAGTGGCCCGAGCGGTAGGTCTGCTCATGGAAGTGCTCGGTCCCGTCTTTCATGGTGACGGTTACCCGGACCGCGCGCATCTGGTGCTTTTCGCGGGCATCAAGTTCGGGATCGACATAGATTTCGAAGCGGTTGGCCAGGTCGATGATCGTCGGATCGACCAGCTTGTCGTCGGAATATTCATCGATGAAGGCATTGCCGAACAGCAGCGTTACGGCGCCGGTGTAAGGCAGGTTCATCTGCGCACCGATCGTCTCGCCATTGGGAACATAGGGCCAGCCGCAGTGGACATAGACCATTTCGGTGGTGCCGATGCGGACCTTGGCGACATCCTCACCGCGAATCCCGGCCTTCTCGCGGATCGCGCGCAGTGCATCGACCGACGTCTGGCTGGAAGCCAGCGAGGAATAGCGCTTGAAGCCGTTGCGTCGCATTTCCCAATCGGTGCCGAGACCGTTGGTGGCGAAGCTCAGATCGTACTCCGAGGAATAGGTTGAGCAAAAACCGCCGTAGGGTGCTTCGAGAACATCGCGAACCCCGGTCAAGCCTTCGCGGGCGCAAAGCGCTGCGATGATGCCGTTCTGCGCGGCCTTGCCCGAATGGAAGCGCTTGGCCATCGCGCCAAACTGCGCGGCCATCAGACCGGCAGCTTGCGATCCGGCGAGGCCCAGCGCGCTGACGTACTGGTCGGTGTCGAGATCGAGCAGCTTGGCGATGGTCGCCGCCGATGCGAAAGTGCTGGTCAGGCCGCAGGGGTGGAAGCCGCGGTGGAAGGCCGAGGGGCTAACCGTGTTGCCGATGCGCGTGCCGAGTTCATAGCCGGCGACGGTAGCCCGGATGATGTCCTTGCCGTTGAACGCGCCGAACGCGCCTTCGGTGCAGGCCAGCACGGCCGGAACGACGCCAGCACCGTAGTGCGACATTGACTGGTCGTGGCAATCGTCAAGCTCGTAGCCCTGTGCCGCGGTGCCGTTGATGAAGGCCGCGCCGAGCGGATCGGCCTTGACCTTCATGCCCCATGCGCTGGCGGTCTGCGCCTGGCCCAGCAGCCCGACGGTGCGAACCACCGCCTGCACCCACGGCGTCTCCGCGCCAAACACGCCGCAGCCGATGCTGTCGCGGATGCACTGCTTGGCGTTGAGGATCAGGTCCTCGGGAATGTCCGAATACTGGAGGTTGGCGGCGAAATCGGAGATGTCGCGCGTCGGTCCGGGGACAACGAATGCGGATTTGCTGGGAGCGTTCATGAATAAGTCTTTCGTCGAATGCGATCAGTTTGCGGAAACGGCAACCGGTGCCTGCGCCTTGGCGTAGGTGGCGGCGCTGCCCCCGGCAAGGCGGCCGAACACGGCCCCGCTGGTGAGGCCGCTGGCGCCCGGATAGTTGTGGTAGAAAATCCCGCCGACCATCTCGCCGGCGGCAAACAGGCCAGGGATCGTGTGCCCGCTGGTGTCGACCACTTCGCCCTCGGTGGTGATCTTGACCCCGCCGAAAGTGAAGGTGACGCCGCAGGTCACGGCGTAGGCCTCGAACGGCGGCTCATCGATGGTGTTGGCCCAGTTGGAACGAACCACCCCGTTGGACGTGGCGCTGCGGCCATCCTTGATGTTGGGATCGAACGGCGCGTCGAGCTTAACCGAGGCGTTGAATTCGGCAATAGTGGCAAGGAAGCCAGCCTTGTCGATCTCGCCGATCTTGTCGGCCAGTTCTTCAAGCGTGTTGGCGACCACCTTCGTCACGTGACGGGTGCGATATTCATCGCGCAGCAGGTGGTTGACCTTCGAGTCATAGACTTGCCAGGCCAGCTGGCCGGGTTGCGCCAGCACTGCCTGCCCGTATTTGGCGTAGGTATAGTTGCGGAAGTCCGCGCCCTCGTCGACAAAGCGCTTGCCGTCGCGATTGACCATCGCACACAGCGGGTAGGAATGGCGCTGATACTGCGGAGTGAGCGCAAGATCGCCGAAGTCCAGCGCATAGCGTTCCCAAGACACGGCGTGGCAACCCGACCAATGACCATACGGCTGTGCCCCGGCATCAAGCGCCATGGTCAGCCCGTCACCAGTGTTGAAGCGCGAGCCGCGCACCTTGGCGAGATCCCAGCCGGGCCCGAGATAGCGCGCGCGCATCTCGGCATTGGCCTCGAAACCGCCGCAAGCGAGGATGATAGCGCGGCCTGAAATGGTCTCGGACTTGCCGTTCTCGTTCTTCAGCGTCACGCCGGTCACGCCGCTTTCGTCACGCACCAGGTCACGCACCCAGGCGTTGTAGCGGATCGTGATGCCTTTCTTCTCCGCCGCCCGGAACAGCGATTCCACCAGACCGGGGCCGCCGCTGGACACGGCGATGGTCGCTCCGCCCCAGAACTTGAAGCGGCCATTGACGCGGTAAGCCTGGCGCCCGAAATTCGGGAAGAACCGCACGCCCTGGTCGCGCATCCACAATATCGTCTCGCGGCTGCCCTTGACCAGCAACTCGCACAGATCGGGATCGGTACGATACTGGGTGATCTCGGCCATGTCCTCGAAGAACTGCTCTTCGGTATAAGTGCCGAAGTCACTGACGGCCATTTCCTCGTCCGTGAGGTCGGGGCAATAGGCACGGATGTCTTCCGGGCCGTCATAGACGGTGCGCATCAGCCCGTCGGTATAAGCGGAATTGCCGCCGCGTTCGTCCTCGGGCGAACGTTCGAGCACGATCACGCTGCAGCCGGCGTTGGCCGCGCTGATCGCGGCGCAAAGCGCGGCATTGCCGCCGCCTACCACCACGACGTCGTAACTTGCGGATTGCATAGCCTGCATGGCTCCCTTCGGCTCAATATCCCGGCCCTGGCCGGATTTCGAATGCAGAACTAGCCGTTCCCGCTATACAATCACGAAATATTACGGTATTCTGGCATAATACGAATGCATGGTGGAGAGCGCGCAGTGAAGTTGCAGCAATTGCGATATGTCGTTGAAATTGTTCGACATGGCAACCATCTTTCCGCTGCGGCGGAAGCTTTGCATACTTCGCAACCTGGCGTCAGCCGGCAGATCCAGTTGCTCGAGCTGGAACTGGGTTTTGAAATCTTCCAGCGCACCCGCAATCGCATCATCGGACTGACCGAACCGGGCGAGATCGTGTTCAACATCGCCCAGCGGATCGCTACCGATGTGGCCGCGCTCAAGACCCTCAAGGAAGACATGCATTCGGGCAACCGCGGCATGTTCACCATCGCCACCACGCACACCGTCGCCCGGCACGTGCTGCCCAATGTGGTCGAAGCCTTCATCGCCCGTTATCCCGAGGTGAAGCTGGTGCTCAAGCAGGGCGACCCCGAAGGGATCTGCGCGATGGTCGATGCCGGCGACGCCGATCTCGCGATAGGTACAGATACCACGCGCGAGTTCACCAACCTCGTCAAACTCGACTGCTTCGAGATTCAGCGCTGCGTCGTCGCGGCCAGCGGGCATCCGATCCTCGATCTACCGGAAATGACGCTGGAAGCGATCGCCCAGTACCCGCTGATCACTTACGACACGCATTACAGCGGCCGGTGGAAGGTGATGAAGGTTTTCGCCGATGCCGGGCTCGATCCCAAGATCGTGATGAGCGGCATCGATGCCGATGTCTGCAAGACCTACGTAGCCAAGGGCCTCGGCATCGCGATCCTCGCCGCGATCACTTACGATCCGGGGCGCGATCCGGGGATCGAGGCCCGCGACGTCAGCCATCTGTTCCCGTCATCGACCGTGCGGATATCCATGCGGCCCAATACTTACCTGCGCCCGTTCCTGCTCAACTTCGTGCAGTCGATCGCGCCCGACATCACTCCTTCAGTGGTGCGGCGCGAGGTGCAGAAATTTCAGGCGGGTTAAGCAGTTACCGTAAAGCTGGTCAGCGTCATCCGCTTCAGCGCGTCCTCATCGATCGTCAGGCCAAGGCCGGGACGATCCGGCACAGCCACCGCGCCGTTGACGATCTTGAGATCACCCTCGGCAATCAGCGGATCGGGACCAAGCACGCCCGCACCGAACACGAATTCAGCAGCGCCGAAAGTCCGGCCCGGAGGAATCGAGGCGCAATAGTGCAGCGCCGCTGAGGCTTCGATCGCCGAGGCCACGGCCAGCCCGCCACTGTTGATGCCGATGTTGTTCGCTTCGGCAATCGCGGCGATCTTGCGCGCCGCCAGCAGTCCGCCGACCTTGTAGAGCTTGACGCAGAACACGTCGGTCGCCTCGGCCGCGACGAGCGCGGCGGCGTCCTGGACGTTGAACAAGCTTTCGTCGGCCATCATCGGCACGCCGCCGGACTGGCGGCGGATCGCGGCCATTCCCGCCAGATTGCGCCGCTCGACCGGCTGCTCGCAATAGCCCACGTCCATGTCCTTCATCGCGCCAAGCGCCTGAATCGATTCCGCCACGGTCCAGCCGGTGTTGGGATCAACCCCGATAAGAATATCGGGCCCGATAGCCTTGCGGACCGTCTCGAAATTACGCACGTCCTGACGCCAGCCACCCTTGCCGGCAGCCTTGAGGCAGATCACGCCCATGCCGAATTCGCCAACCGCGCGCTGCGCATCGGCGACCATCAGGCCCGGATCGTCATAGAGGCTGACTGACCATTCCATCGGAATGGAATCGTTCGAACGCCCGCCGAGCAGATCATAAACCGGCACGCCCAGCGCCTTGCCCAGCGCATCGTGCAGCGCGATGTCGATCGCCGCGCGGGCTGCCGGATTGCCGAACAGCCGCGACGAGAGCAGCGCATCGTGACCTTCGAAATCGGCCAGCCGCCGCCCGATCAGCAGCGGCCCGTAGATGTCCTTGATCGCGCCGATCACGCTGTGAACCGTATCGGCGACGAAGTGCCCGGGGCTGATCGGCCGGATCTGCGCGATCCCGGTGACGCCGCCGGCGTGAAGCTTGATCAGGACCGGCTTGCCGAGCAGCTGGTCGGCCGGGCCGGTATCGTAGCTGCCGCTCGAAAAGGTGCGCTTGAGGCGGACCGGCAATTCGGTGACGATAACTTCGATGCGTTCGATCTTCATCAGGCAGCAGTCCTGCTATCGTTGCGCCAGCTTGCCAGTACCATGTCGGCGCCCTTTTCACCCAGCGAGATGGTCGGGGCATTGGTGTTGGATGAAGGGATCGTCGGGAAGATCGAGCTGTCGATCACCCGCAGCCCCGAAACACCGCGCACCCTGAGATCGGGATCGACCACGGCGGCATCGTCCGTACCGGCCTTGCAGCTGCCGACGATGTGCCAGGTCGTCTGGGTGGTTTCGCGGATGTATTCGAGCAATTCCGCATCGCTCACCGAGCCGGGGCCGGGCCGCGTCTCGCGCACGATCAGGCGTTCCATCGCCGGGAAGCTGGCGACATTGCGGACCGCTTTGATCCCTGCCAGCAGCACGTTCGCATCATGCGGATCGTCCAGATATTTCGGGTCGATCTTGGGATATGCGACCGGATCGGACGAAGCGATGTGCGTCCAGCCGCGCGAGCGCGGGCGCAGGCCCATCACGCCGACGGTAAAGCCCGAGTGCGGATCAAGCCCGTCCTGCGGGCGGCGGGCGTAGCGGTCCTTGCCCGAGAATGGCTGGAGCTGGATCTTGAGATCGGGGCGCGGCTCGTCGGGCGACGAGCGCATGACGGTGTGGGCGGTGGCCGAGCAGATCGACAGCAGCCCCTTGCCGAACAGGCCCCACTTGAGCCCTTCCCGCACTTTGGCGAGCGGGTTCTGCAGCACGTCGTTGATGGTGATCGGCTTGCTGCATTCAAATGTCAGGCGGGTGTTGGGGTGATCGAGCAGGTTCTCGCCCACCGCGGGCTGATCGACGATCACGTCGATCCCGTATTTGCGCAGCAATTCCCCGCCACCAATGCCGGAAAGCTCCAGCAGCTTGGGTGACTGGACCGGTCCGGCCGAGAGGATCACTTCCTTCTGGGCACCGATCTGCCGCAGCACGCCGTTCTGGATCACTTCGATGCCGACCGCGCGGCGATCCTCGATCACCACCCGGGTAACCTGCGCGTCCACCATCACCTCAAGATTGCGGCGCCCCCGCGCCGGGCGCAGGTAACCGACCGCAGAGGATGAGCGGAAGCCACGGCGGGTCGAATATTGGAGGTAGGCGGCGCCTTCGTAGTGCCCGTCGTTGTAATCCTCGACCACTTCGAACCCGGCTTCGGCGCAAGCCTGGATATAGCCGTCGGCCAGCTCGTCGAAGTTCTTCAGGCTGGTGACATTGATCGGTCCATCGTGCCCACGCGTTTCAGGATCGCCTTCAACAAAGCGTTCCATCTTTTTGAAATAAGGCAGCATGTCCTTCCAGCCCCAGCCCGGAAGGCCTTCCGCTTCCCAACTGTCAAACTCGCCCGGGTCGCCGCGGACATAGACGTTGCCGTTGATCGAGCTCGATCCGCCGAGCACCCGCCCGCGGGTCCATAATTGCGTGCGGTTGTTCAGCGCGGTCTGCGGCTCGGTGATGAACGGCCAGGTGTGGTTCGGATCCTTCAGCAGGTTCACGACCATCAACGGGATGTGGATGTTGATGCTGGTGTCGCGGCCGCCGGCCTCGATCAACAGCACCCGGTTGCGGGGGTCTTCCGACAGCCGGTTGGCCACGGCGCATCCGGCCGAACCAGCACCCACCACGATGAAGTCATACATGCCCGTCACGCGCCCGATCCTCTCAGTGATTGGGCTTCCCTAGGCCGCGTCAGAATGCATTCCAATACCAATATCCGCTTTCGCTATAACGATGCAGCATCAATCATGGCTTGTAGTAAAGGTCCTGTCCGGTGGTCTTGACCTTCATTCGCCAGACATCGCCCTTGCCGGCTTCGGTGACGTAGAGGTAGCCCTGCCAGAAAGCGAGATTGGTGGTCCACAGCCCCGCATCGTCCGGCAACCTGGCATAGCCGGCCACGAAGCCGCGCTTGTCGGTGATGCCGATCGCCCCGGAGAGGAAATTGGCCCAATAGGCCCGCCCTTCGCTATCCATGCCCATCCCGTCGGGACCGATGCCGCCTTCGGTGTGGATCGCGGCAAAGGCCGGCCGCGGTCCGCCCGCGTTTTCGACCGAGGGAATGGTGATGATCGTCTTGATCCCGAACAGCCCGACGTTAAGGAACTTGCCGCCCGGGTGAAGCGCGATGCCGTTGGGATAGGCCAGCCCCTCGGCAATGACCGTGGCGTCCTTGCTGCCGGGCGCTATGTAGCCAACCTGGCCTGTGCGCGAAAGGAAGTGCGAGTTGCCGGGGACAGTCACGTAGATCCCGCCTTTGGCATCGAACACCAGGTCATTGGCATTGACCATCGGCTTGCCGCCGATCTTGTCGGCCACCACGGTGATCGCGCCATCGGCCGGGTTGTATGCCAGAATGCCCCGCACGTTGTCAGTGATAAACAGCCGGCCGTCCTGATGGAACCGGGCCCCGTTTGCCCGCCCGCCGGTCTTGGCGCGAACGGTGCACTTGCCGGCCACGATCTCGAGGATTTCGCCCGATTGCAGGCTCACCGCCCAGGCGTGGCCGGTTCGATCGAAATTGATTCCTTCAAGGAACTGCCCGCAGCTCGCATACTTCTCGAACTGGCAATCGCCGCAGATATCCGCGAGCGTCTCAGCCTGTGCGGCGGTGGAGAGAAACAGTCCCGATGCGGCGGCGAGCCCGGCGATGCGGGCGACAATGGCTTTCATCCTCTTCTCCATTCTTGTTATGCGGCGGACTATCGCCAAGCTGGCGTTCATCACCAATAGCCATTGTGCATGGAGCAGAATGGATCACGATTATGGCATGCCCGATGGCCGGGCCATGCACCGAAGTTATTCTCACCTGCCGGAAACGTATTGGCGACCCCTATGGCCGCTCCCTAAGGTTCCGCGCAAAGAGGAGATATGCGCCGTGGTGGCGATCAAAAACTACGATCTTTACATCAACGGCGCTTTCGTGCCGTCGACCTCGGGCGAGCGCTTCGATGCTCGCAACCCCTTCAGCGGTGAGGTTCACGCCACTATCGCCCAGGCCTCCGATGCCGAAGTCGCCGCAGCGGTCGCCGCCGCGCGCGAATGCTTCGAGCAGACCTGGCGCAAGACCTCCGGGCTTGAGCGCGGCCGCCTGATGCACCGGCTGGCCGACCTGCTTGAACGCGATGCCGATCCGATGGGCACGCTGGAAACTACCGACAACGGCAAGATTGTTCGCGAAACCCGCGCTCAGATGCGTTTCGTGGCCCGCACGCTGCGCTTCTTCGCGGGCTATTGCGACAAGATTTACGGCAAGGTGATCCCGCTCGATCGGCTGGATCACTTCGATTATGCCACGCTGGAGCCGCTCGGCGTCATCGGCATCATCACCGCCTGGAACAGCCCGATCGCTTTGTTGGGCAACAAGCTTCCGGCGGCGCTGGCAGCGGGCTGCACCGTGGTGGTCAAGCCGTCCGAGCACGCCTCGGTCACCACGCTCGAATTTGCCAAGCTGGTCGAGGAAGCAGGATTTCCGGCCGGCGTGTTCAACGTGGTCACCGGCGATGCGCGGACCGGCGCGGCACTGGTCGAAGGCGGCGGACTCGACAAGATCAGCTTCACCGGCAGCGGCGTCGGCGGGCGGGCGATTGCCCAGGCTGCGGGACGCAATCTTACCCCGGTGATCCTCGAACTCGGCGGCAAATCGCCCAACATCATTTTTGACGATGCCGACATCGGCAAGGCAACGGTCGGAGCCTTGGCGGGGATCTTCGCCGCTACCGGGCAGACCTGCATCGCCGGTTCGCGCCTGCTGGTGCAGCGACCGGTCTATGATCGCGTCCTGTCCGGCCTGGTCGAACGGGCCGAGCGGATCAAGCTGGGCGACCCGCTCGACCTGGCGACGGAGATGGGCACTGCCGCGAACGAACCGCAATTCGAACGAATTCTCGCCTTCATCAACTCTGCCCGGCAGGAAGGGGCGCGGCTGATGACTGGCGGTGAGGCCGCGCGCGACGGTGCACTGGCCAAGGGTCTGTTTGTCAAGCCGACTATCTTCGCTGATGTCAGCAACGACATGATGGTGGCCCGCGAGGAGATTTTCGGGCCGGTGCTATCCGTCATCCCGTTCGAAACGGAAGAAGAAGCGATTGCGATCGGCAACGACACACGTTTCGGACTTGCGTCGGGAATCTGGACGACGAACCTGAACCGCATGCACCGCGTATCGTCGGCGCTGCGCACCGGCATGGTCTGGGTCAACACCTACCGCGCCGTGGCGGCGCAGACGCCGTTCGGGGGCGTCAAGGAAAGCGGCTATGGCCGTGAACGGGGAGAAGAAGGGATGAAGGAGTTCCTTGCCACCAAGAACGTGATGATCAACCTCTCGGAAGCAGAGCGTGATCCCTTTGCGGTGCAAACCTGATGTCGCGCATCCCCTATCCTGATCTGGCAACGATCGATCCGGAACGGCTGGCGATCCTGGGCTATCCAAAGAAGCAGCCGCTGAACATCACGCATGTCGCCCTGCACGTGGCTGACGGCTTGTGGCGCGGTCATATCGCCCTGAAGCAGGCGGTGGTGAATGCGACCACGATGGACCCGTGGCTGCGCGAGGTGCTGATCATGCGCGTCGCCGCGCTGGCCAAGTGCGAATACGAGCTGCACCACCACATATCGATCTCGGCCAACCTTGGGTTCACGCCCGAGCAGCAGCAGGCGATCCTGGGTCAGGACTATGCAATTCTGACTGAGGAGGAACGCGCGGTTGCCGAGTTCACCGATGAAGTCGTCACCCTGCTCGCTCCGACCGACGCGACCTTCAACAAGGCCCGCGATCTGTTTGGCGACGCGCTGATCTGCGAGATGACCGTGATCATCGCCAGCTACTGGGGCACCGCGATGATGATCGGCGTGACCGGGGTCGAACCCGACCATGCACCGGTGGTGAGCTGGGCCGAGGACGAGAAGGACTAGGCCGATGTGCGAGGCTTGTCCCAAGGCGCCCACCGGCTGGATCGGCTGGGTTGAACTGCCCGCGAACCAGCCTTGCATTGCCGCCGGCGAGTGGATCGACCTGACTCACCGGGTCGGGCCGGACATGCCTTGTGCCTCGATCTTCCCCAAACCGAGCTTCATCAAGCTGCGCTCCCTGCCGGATGATCCCTTCAACGTCACCGAGATCCACATGGTTGCTCACGCGGGCACCCATGTCGATGCGCCGCTGCATTACTTTGCCGATGGCCCGGACATGGCGTCGATCCCGCTGGAGCGCCTCTCGGGCCGGGGCGTGGTCTGGCATATCGACTGCAAAGAAGACCAGGTCATCACGCCAGCCGATCTCGAGTATTGCCGCCCGCTGCTGGAGCCCGGTGATATACTTGCGGTCGACACCGGCTGGGCCCGGCACTTCGGGACCGAACGTTATGAGCGCCACCCGAGCTTTGATGCCGCGGCGGCCGAGTGGCTGTTGGCCCGGCGAATCAAGCTGCTGGCCTGCGATTTCGCCACGCCGGACCTTGTTTATCACTTGCGCGAGCCCGGCTTCGACTGGCCGGTGCACCGCATCCTTCTGGCGAACGGGATACTCGTTTGCGAACATCTGACCGGACACGCCGCACTGGCGGGCGAGCGGGTGGAATTCCAGTTTGGCGCACTGCCGCTGGTCGATGGGGACGGCTCGCAAGCGCGGGTCATGGCACGGAGAATCGCCTGATGTACGACAACTTGCCCAAGGGCGATGCCAATGCCAGCCGCACCGGTTTTCGCTATCTCGCCGAAGCGCTTAAAGCGGGTGGGGTCGATCATTTCTTCCACATGCCGCTGGTCCTGCCCGAAGCGGTGATCGACATGCAGGCGGTGGGCGTGAAGCCGATCGTCACTCACTCCGAAAAGGCTGCCGCTTACATGGCGGATGGCTATGCCCGCGCGTCCGGCCGGATCGGCGTTTGCGCCGCCCAGGCGATCGGCCAGGCCAATCTCGCCGCCGGCATGCTCGATGCTTATATGGCCCATGTCCCGATCCTCGCGTTGACCGGCAGCGGCGATCCCACGACGCGCGAGCGCAACAATTACCAGGAGATCGACCAGCGCCCGATCTGGTCCGGCCTGACCAAGGCGACCATGCGCGTGGAAGAGGCCATCCGTTTCCCTGACCTGATGCAGCAGGCGCTGCGCCTCGCCACGACCGGCGCGCAAGGGCCCGTCCATCTTGAGCTCAATTCCTTCACTGGCGGCGTGCTGGCCGGTGATACCGGCGGCGCGGCGCTGCCCGATCCGCGTTTCTCGCATTACCCCGCAATCCGCCAGGGCGCGCCTGAATCCGACATTGCCGCGGCCCTCAAGGCGATCGCGGGAGCGAGCCGGCCGATCGTGGTTGCCGGTTCGGGCATCCGCACGAGCGGCGCGGGCGATACCCTGCGTACGTTCGTCCGTGCACTGCGCCTGCCGCTCGCCACTTCGCTCGATGCCAAAGCGGCTTTGCCAGAGAGCGATCCGCTATCAGTCGGCGTCGTCGGAACCTACTCGCGTGATTGCGCCAACAAGGCGGTGACCGAGGCGGATCTGGTGATCTTCGTCGGCACCACCACCGGCTCGATGGTCACTGCCAGCTGGACGGTACCGGTGCCCGGCGTGCCGGCTATCCAGATCGATGCCGACCCGCGTGAGCTTGGCCGCAATTATCCGCTGCTCGCCGGTCTGGCCGGCGATCCGGCCACCGTCCTTGCGCAGCTCACCAAGGCAGCGTCCGCGCAGCCCGACCGTTCGGCCTGGCTTGGCCGGATCACGGCGCTGCGCCGGGAATGGGACGATCTGGTCCGCGCCGACGAGACGTCCGACGCCCACCCGATCCGCGCCGACCGGCTCTGCCGCTCCATGTCCAACGTGCTGCCGGAAGACGCTCTGGTGGTGGTCGACACCGGCCATGCCGGACACTGGGCGGCGCGCAGCATCTATCTCGAGCATGAAGGTCAGGACCTGCTGCGTCCGGCGGGTTCGCTCGGCTGGGCCTATCCGGCGGCGATGGGTGCGAAGTGCGCCCGTCCTGACCGTCCAGTGGTGTGCTTCACCGGCGATGGCGGCTTCCTCTACCATCTGCCCGAGATGGAGACCGCCGTGCGCTATGGCATCAACACCGTTACCGTGGTCAACAACAACAACGGGCTCAATCAGGAGCGCCCGGTGTGGAGCGACGTGGCCGAATTCGACCATGCCTGGAAGTTCTCGCCGGTCTCCTATGCGGACGCGGCGCGCGCCTTTGGCCACAAGGCGATCCGCGTCGAGCAGGCAGCCGACATCGAGCCGGCCATTGCCGAGGCACTGGCCATGAATGCGCCGGTCATCGTCGAAGTTATTACCGATCAATACGTCGCTGCGGATCGGGCCTGGAAGCCGGCTTGACCGGGATCAAGGCGCCGACGAGGACAAACGGGCAAAAAATCGCTGGAACCGCCCGCCACCATGTGACAATGCGTTGGTACCGGTCCCAAGAACGGTCCTGCTCTTCGCGCGCCACTTGATTGACATGGAGAGAGAAGTGTCCGCCCAAGCCATTGCCACCGCCGATGCCCTGACCATCACGCCGGTTCACCCGCTGTTCGGTGCCCGCGTTGAAGGGCTGGGAGACTTGCGCAACCCGCTGAACGATCAGCAGAAAACCGCACTCAAGGCGGCGATGGACAAGTATGCGGTCTGCATCATCCCCGGCCAATCGATGTCGGATGACGAGCAGGAAGCTTTCGCCACCCAGTTTGGCAAGATGGAAGACACCCCCACCCTGGTTGACCAGGGCCGACGCCGGCTCGAGAACAAGCGCATCAACGATATCTCCAACCTCGGTCCCGACGGCGAGATCTGGGCGGTCGACGATCGGCGTCGGATGTACAACCTTGGCAACCTGCTGTGGCATTCGGACAGCAGCTTCAAGCCGACCCCGGCTTACTGGTCGATGCTGCAAGCCAAGGTGATCCCGCCGCAGGGCGGCGAGACCGAATTCATCGACACCCGCGTCGCCTGGGACCACCTGCCGCAGGATGTGAAGGACGAGGTGATCGACATGGTCACTTACCATTCGCTGATCTATTCGCGGGCCCAGCTCGGTTTCGAAGCCTTCAGCCCGGAAGAGACGGCGCGCTGCAAGCCGGTGCCGCAGCGGCTGGTGCGCAAGCACGCTGAAACCGGGCGCCTCGCGCTTTATCTGTCAGCCCATATCGGCGAGATCGAAGGCATGCCCCGGCCCGAGGCCATGGCGCTGATCCGCTACCTGATCGAATTCGCCACCCAGCGCGAATTCATCTACTCGCACGTCTGGTCGGTTGGGGACCTGGTGATCTGGGACAACCGCAACACCATGCACCGCGCCACCCGTTTCGATGACAAGAAGTGGCCGCGCGACTTGCGCCGCGCCACCATCGAAGACATCGGCCCGACGCTCGAACAACCCCGCTAAGGACCATTTCATGACGCAGCAGACGGTTACCGAAGCCATGGTCGCGCGCCTCGCCGATGCAGGAGTGCGCCATGTGTTCGGCGTTCCGGGCGGTGAGTGCAATCTCGACTTCATCGCCGCTTGCGACAAGCTGGGCGTGCGCTTCGTCCTGACCCGGACCGAAACCTCGGCCGTGATGATGGCCTGCGTTGCCTCCGAATTGACCGGCACGCCCGGCGTCGCCATGACCACGCGCGGTCCCGGATTGGCAGCTGCGGCCAACGGAGTTGCCTATGCCGATCTCGATCGTGCCGCTCTGCTGCTGATCGCCGATGGCTATGAGGACGATCAGGACTGGATCAGTCACCAGCGGATCGATCAAGTCGGCCTGCTCGCACCGATGACCCGCGCCTCATCCACTTTGCGCGGTGCCGATCCACTGGAGGAGCTGGAGCGGTTGCTGGTCGCGGCGCAAGGGCACTGCCCCGGACCGGCCTATCTTGAGGTCGCTGGTTCCTACATCCGTGCCGCCAGCCCGCCGGTTCCCGCCCGGCAAGAGCCGCCCGCCCTGCCCGCGCCCGATGTCGATGCGCTGGCGCAAGCCAAGGCACTGCTGGCCACCGCGCGGCGTCCGCTGGTCCTTGCCGGGTTGCAGGCGCGCAGCCCGAAAGCCGCAGCCGCACTGCGTCAGTTTGTCGCCGAGACCGGTTGCCCGGTGCTGACGACGTACAAGGCCAAGGGTGTCATGTCGGAGCATGAACCGCTCGGCCTCGGCGTGTATGCCGGCGGCGTGGCGGAAGAACCGCTGATGGCCTCGGCCGATGTGATCCTGCTTTACGGGTTCGATCCGGTCGAAGGCCCGCCTTCACCCTGGCGCTATGGCGCGGTGCGCAGCATCGAGTTGACCAACCATGCTTTCGCACATCGCCTGATCGATCCGGCGGTTTCGGTCGTAGGGAATGTGTCGCAATCCCTGGCCGGGCTTGCCGCCAGTGCAGACAGCAGCGGCTGGGATGCCGGGGAACTGGCCGCGGCCAAGGAGCACCTGTTCACGGCTGCACTGGTCCCTTCCGGTGAGGGTATCGCCCCGCATGAACTGGTCCAGGCCGCCATCGCCGCCTTGCCGTCCAACACCCGTATCACCATCGATGCCGGCGCGCACATGCTTCCCGTGCTGCACTTGTGGCGCTGCGCCGAGGCCAACCAGTCACTGATATCGCGCGGGCTTTCGACCATGGGTTTCGCAGTGCCCGCCGCAGTCGCGGCTGCTCTGACAGACCCTTCCCGGACGACGGTAGCATTTACCGGCGACGGCGGCATCATGATGTGCCTGGGCGAGCTCGGCACGGCCGTGCAGCAGGGCTGCGCGCCGATCGTGGTGGTGTTCAACGATTCCGCCCTCACCCTGATCGGCGCAAAGCAGAAGCGCCGCCAGCTTTCCGCCGCCGGCGTGGATTTCTCGCGCACAGATTTTGCCGAGATCGCAGCGGGCTTCGGCTGGAACAGCCACCGGGTGGACGAAGCCGCGGACCTGCCCGCCGCTTTCGCCGACGCGCTGGCCAGCGGACGGCCGACGCTGATCGACGTGACGATCAACCCGGACGCCTATGATGCCCAGATATTGGCCATTAGAGGTTAGGCACTGAGCCAACACCGTCTGTGCTAAGCCTGTTGCACAGTCATGGGGACCGTTTTGACCCCATACGAACTCAGCCCGCCAGATAGCCTCCATCCACAGCGATGGTCGCGCCGGTGGTGAAGCTGGCTTCGTCGCTAGCGAGATAGACGGCTGCGCCGGCAACCTCGTCCGGCTGGCCCTGCCGCTTCATCGGCGTGCGAGCCATGATCATCGCCTCGCGCTGCGGAGTTTTTTCCTCCTGCGGGACCAGTGTGGTCTCGACGAAGCCCGGGGCGATCGCATTGACGCGGATGCCTTCCGCCGCCCATTCCACTGCCAGAGAGCGCGTCAACTGCAACACCGCCCCCTTGGAAGTGGCATAGGCAGCGGCATTGCCGGCGGCCACGAAGGAACGGATCGAGGCCAGGTTAACCACCGCGCCTCGGGTCTCCAGCAGCTGCGGGTAAAACGCGCGGCACAAGTTGAACACTCCGCCGACGTTCACTGCCAGCGTACGCCGGAAGCGCTCTGCCGCGCCGTCTTCGTGAATGCGGCCCTGCGAGATCATCCCGGCGCTGTTTACCAGGATAGACAATGGGCCGTGGAGCGCCGCGAAGCCAGCGGCGAGCGCATCGCAGGCCGCATCATCGGATACATCCAGTTGCGCAGAATCGGCTGCACCGCCTTGCGCAACGATTTCGGCAGCGAGTGCCCGGGCTTCATCGCCCTGAAGGTCGGCAATCACGACTTTCGCACCTTCGGCGGCATAAGCCCGCGCAATCGCTTGTCCGATACCGCGCGCGCCGCCGGTGATCAGTGCCACCTTGCCCTGCAACCTGCCCATGATGAATACCCTCTCCAATCTGAATCGAGAGTTTCGTTACCGGTATCTTTTCGGATTCGCCAGCGCGTTCAGGTGCTGGCGCGCTGGACGATCTCGAAGCCGAGATCGAGCACCGGGACCGGCAACTCGCGTCCCTCGATCCGGGTGAGCAGCATCTCGGCGCTGCGCCGGCCCATCTCGTAACGCGGCAATTGCAGCGAGGTGATCCCGGGGCTGACATGACGCATCAGTTCAAGATCATCGAAGCTCGCGATGGCGAGCCGGTCAGGCACTTTCCACCCGCGGCGATTGCATTCGAACAGGGCGCCCACGGCCATCACATCCCCAGCGCAGAACAGCGCATCGGCTTCCGGAACATTGGTCGCGATATGGGCAATGGCCTCTGCGCCGCCCGTGAAGCCGCGAGAAACCTCGATCTTGAGGCGGGGATCGGCGGGCCGGCCCAGTTCGGCCAGAGCATCGTCATAGCCCAGCGAGCGCGAGGCCCCGCGCGGATTGGCCGCCAGCGCAGCAAAAGCGATCTGCTTGTACCCAAGGCGCGCCAGATGCAGGGTCATCGCCTTGGCTGCATCGCGGTTGGAATAGCTTGCCACCATGTCGAGAGGCTCTGCCGGAATGTCCCCGTTTTCCACCACGGGAGTGCCTGAAGCCTTGAGCATTCGCGCCGCCACCGCGCTGTGGTGCGTGCCATGGAGGATCAATCCGCCGACCCGCTGGGCGACAAAGGCCGAAATCACCCGTTCCTCGTCCTTCGGCTCATTGCCGCACTCCGTCACCATCAGATGGTAGCCGAGCGGCCGAAGAACATCGGACACGCCCTTTACTGTTTGCGCAAAGATCGAGTTTTCCAGGCTGGGCAGCACCAGCCCGATCACGTTGGACGACCGCGAAGACAGGCTGCGAGCCAGGTGATTGTGGACGTAACCCAGCTCTTCCACTGCCGCGAGTACGCGGTTGCGCAAGCCTTCCTTGACGGATTCGGGGTCGTTCAGCGCGCGCGATACGGTCATCCGCGAAACGCGGGCCCGCTCCGCCACGTCGCGCATTCGGACCGACCCGGTAAACTTGTTCGATGCCGGCACTGCAAACTCCCCCTTCCGGCCTGAGACAGCGGGGCCGGACGAGTGCGCTGAACGCTCTCCCTAACATCCATGGCCGAGCATTGCGGCCGCCGCAATGCCTCTTGTGCACGTAACAAAGGCATCGTAACAGCATTTTGATACCGGTAACTTTAGGCTCGTGGCCGGAAGGGGAGAGTTTCTTGCCAAGTGCATCGCAGACCATTGCCGCCTGGACGGCAGGGGTAGGTTTCGACGATCTGCCCCAGGACGTAATCACCTCCAGCCGGCTGCGCATCCTCGATATCATCGGTCTGTCAATCGCAGGCGGGACTACGGCGTTCGGCCGGTCCGTCCGCGGCGTCGCCTCGCTCTATCCCGGCCCCAACTGCCGGCTGTGGGGCACCGACCAGACCTGTTCGGTGACTGGCGCGGCGCTGATCAACGGGGCCTTGTCGCAGGCGCTTGAATACGACGATACGCACAACGAATCGATCGTCCACATGAGCAGCCCGTCAACTGCGGCCGCCATGGCGCTGGCGGAAGAACTGGGCGCATCGGGCAAGGCATTGATTGCCGCCGTAGCGATCTCCAATGAAATCGCAGCGCGCACCGGCAGCGTTTCTCCCGGCCAGTTCCACAAGCGCGGGTTCCACCCCTCCGGCCTGTTCGCGCCCTTCGGCGTTGCCTGCGGAGCGTCGCACATGATGGGGCTGAATGCCGGGCAAACTACCAATGCGCTGGGGATCGTCGGCAGCTTTGCGGCCGGGCTGATCCAGTGCTGGTCTGATGGAACGCAGTCCAAGTTCCTACATCCCGGCTGGGCGGCGCAAAGCGGCATTGCCTCGGCCGCACTGGCCCGCGAGGGCGCTACCGGCCCGGTGGAAGTGTTCGAGGGCCGCTTCGGGCTCTACGCGTCGCATCTCCAGACGGTTGACCCGGCACCGGACTTTGCCCGGCTGACCCGCGATCTCGGCACTTTCTGGGATAGCCGCTATGCCTCGTTCAAACCCTTCCCGGTGGCCCACGTGACCCATCCCTACATTGACGCGTTGCTGCGCCTGCGCGAGCGGACCGGACTGCGCGCAGAACAAGTGGCCAAGATCACTTGCCCGGTGGCGCCTTACATCGTCGGTATCGTCTGCGAGCCATTGGCGGAAAAGCTGCGCCCGCTGACCGATTCACATGGTCGCGTCAGTTTCCAGTACACGCTCGCAGAAGCCCTGGTGAAGGGTCGGATCGGCCGCCACTCTTATACCGAAGCCTCGCTGCGCGATCCCGAGATTCTCGCGCTGACCGACAAGGTGCACTACGTTGTCGATCCGTCCCTGCCCGGCCCGGCACAGTTCAAGGGCGTGGTTCGTGTCGAATTGATCGATGGAACGATGCTCGAGGAAATCGAGGAATATAACCGCGGCTCGCCGAAGAACCCGATGACCGAGGGTGAAATCATCGGCAAGTTCCGTGAAAACGTTGAAGGCACGCTGAGCGACGAGGCAGCGACGCGCATCGCCGAAGCGGTGCTCTCGCTTGAGAGCATCGAAGATGCCCGCACGCTTTCCGCACTTACGGCCGCCCGCCATGATTGAGCCGCGCTTTCTCGAAGGTCGCAGCGCTCTGGTTACGGGCGGGTCCGGCGGGTTGGGCGCGGTAATGGCGGCCCGGCTGGCGCAGGCCGGTGCCAATGTTATGATCGCTGACGTTGCTGCCGATGGGCAATGCAGCGCCACCCGCTCTGAACTGAGCGCCCGCAACGGCGTAGCCGTTGAATATTGCCGCGCCGACTTGTCGGAGGCCGAGCAGGTCGATCGCGTTGTCCAGACTACGCTCGAACGCTTCGGTTCTGTCGAAATCCTCATCAACAATGCGGTGGTACGCCACTTCGATCCGATCGAACGGCTCGCGCTGGAGGACTGGAATCAGGCGCTGGCCGTAAACCTGACCGCGCCGTTCCTGGCCACGCAAAAGCTGCTGCCGGTGATGCGCAAGGCCGGGTTTGGCCGCATTTTCAACATGACTTCGGTATTCGGCGCGCGCGGCACGGCCAACCGGGTCGGCTATGTCGCCACCAAGGCAGCCCTGCTGGGCCTGACCAGTGCCACCGCCATCGAAGTCGCCCGCAGCCCGATCAGCTGCCACTCCCTCACCCCCGGTTCCGTGCTGACCCCCGGGGTCAAGGTGCGGGTCGACGCGCTGATCGCAAGTGAGGCGATCAGCCCTGAAGAAGCCGAACGCCGGTTTCTGGAAGGCAAGCAGCCCAATGGCCGCTTCGTCGATCCGGCCAGCGTCGCCGAAGTCATGCTCATGCTGTGCGGCCCGGTGGGGCTGGACATGAATGGAGCCAACCTGCCGATCGAAGGCGGTTGGCTCGCTCGCGCTTAAAGAAAGGCAATTGATGTCAAACGATGTTCTGGGGTTCGTCGGCCTCGGCAGCATGGGTAGCGCCATGGCGCCGCGCCTTGCCGCCGCCGGTCACAAGGTTATCGGCTATGACCGCGCACCGGCTGGCGGCGATGCGCTTGTCGCAGCCGGCGGAGAGATGGCCGCGTCGCTGGCCGATCTCGCCGCGCGAGCCACGATCGTATTCCTCAGCCTGCCCACGCCGCAGATCATGCGCGAAGTCGCGATGAGCCTGATCGAACACAAGCCGCGGATCGTCGTCGATCTGTCGACCACGGGACCGCGCATCTCGGCCGAGGTCGGCGCGGCGCTCGAGGCGGCCGGAATCGCCTTCGCCGATGCCCCGGTCAGCGGCGGGCGTGGCGGTGCATTGAAGGGCAGCCTTGCGCTGATGGTGGCCAGCTCCGACGCGGTATGGACAGAGATCGAGCCGCTGCTCGCCTTGTTCGGCAAGACTTTCCACGTGGGCGCCGCGGCGGGCCAGGGCCAGATGATGAAGCTGGTCAACAACGTGCTGTCTGTCGCCGCGCTGGTTGTCACTTCGGAAGGCATGGCGCTGGGCGTGAAGGCCGGGCTCGACCCCAACACCATGCTGGATGTGATCAACGCTTCGAGCGGCCGCAACAGCGCCACGACCGACAAGTTTCCGCGTGCTGTCGTCACCCGCAAGTTCGACTTCGGCTTTGCCACTGCGCTGTCGCTCAAGGACATGCGGCTGTGCCTCGATGAAGCCGAGGCGATGGGCGTGCCCATGCTGATGGGCAACATTGCGAAATATGTGCTGAACCTGACCCAGGCGAAGTTCGGCCCGGATTCGGACTTTACCGAAATGGCCAAACTGGTGGAAGAATGGGCCGGGGTACAGATCGGAGCCGAAGCATGAGCGACGAATACGAAATCTACGCGATCCGCTATGCGCATCTCGATCGTACCGCGCGGCACAATTTCATCGGCGGTGACGAACACGACCTGCCGATGGCGCTGGACTATTTCATCTGGGCGATCGTGGGTGACAACGGCACTTACCTGCTCGACACCGGCTTTGACGAGCCAATGGGCCAGAAGCGCGGTCGCCAGATTGTCCGCCCGGTCGATCAGGGCCTGCGCGCCGTCGGCATTGATCCCGCATCCGTGCAGAACATCATCATTTCGCACATGCACTACGACCACGCCGGCAATCGCGACATGTTTCCCAATGCCCGCTACCACATCCAGGATTCCGAGATGGAGTTCTGCACCGGGCGCTGCATGTGCCAGGAATACATGCGCCACGCCTACGAACCGGGCGACGTCGGCGCGATGGTTGAGCGCGTGTTTGCCGACCGGGTCTGCTTCCACGATGGCGACAGCGAAATTGCACCGGGAATTTCGGTCCACCACGTTGGCGGCCACACCCGTGGGTTGCAGATTACGCGGGTAAAGACAAAGCGCGGCTGGGTCGTGCTCGGCTCGGACGCATCGCACTTCTACGCCAATTTCGAACAGCGCCGGCCCTTCCCGGTGGTCGAAAACGTTGCGGAAATGATTGCCGGCTATGACCGGATGGCAGAGCTGGCGTCATCGCCCAAACACATCATCCCGGGGCACGATCCGCTCATGCTGGTGCGTTACCCGGCCTTCAAGGAAGGCCTGGACGGCGTGGTGCGGTTGGATGCGAACCCGGTCTGATCGGTAAGCCCCTCCTCATCGGGAGGGGCATCCGAATTCAGTCTTCCCAGCCGAGGAGCGCCTTGGCATTCAGCGAGATCATCTTGCGGATGTCTTCGTCCGAATAGCCCAGCTTGATGCAGCGGCCCACGACCGAACGGAAACCATCGACCGGGTGGTCGTTGTTGATCTGCCCAAGGTCCGAAGCGAGGATCGTGCGGTCAACACCGGCGGTCTTGATCAGTGCGTCGAGATCCTCGATCGGGAACTTCTCCGAACGGGTCTTGAGCGGAATGAACATGCACAGCGAGTGCTCGATGTAGGAGCCCATCGATACCAGCTGGCGAATGTCTTCGTGGCTGGCTTCGATGATGAAGGTCGGGTGGTTGACCAGCAGGCGCTTGACGCCGCGCTTGATCGCCTCTTCGAACACCGGAAAGATCTCGCTGATGTGGAGATGCCCGCCCGAAAGGATCACGTCGTGCTGGGCGATCATGTCGAGGATCACCTTGACCTCGTCCTTGACCTGACCGTTGGCGTCAATCGGGGTCAGCGGATCGGGAGCGAGCAGCGGCTTGATCGTGTGCGGGAAATCCTTCTTGCGCTTGGCGTCGGCCTCAACGTGGTTCTTCGAGGCGAAGGTCGGCATCCACACCAGCTTGGCGCCCAGGGCAATCCCGTGGTCGACGGCGTGCTTGTTGAAGCCGCCGGTAGCGTTGTTGGTCGGCACGCCCGAGAACAATCGCACGCCAAGATGGCCATGCGTCCGGTTGAGCAGTTCGGTAATCGGAGTGGCCGAGTAGTAGTGATCCTTGATCAGCATTCCGCAGAAGCCGGCTTCGGCAACTTCGGTCAGCGCGTCGATGTGGTTGAAATCGCGCGGCATGACTGACGGGCCGGAATGGCAATGCATGTCGATCGCGCCAACCAGCAGCTTCGAAATCCGCTCTTCGAGCGCGGTTTCGGCGACATCAACCATGACTTACCTCCTGATTCACGAACGGGACCTGAGCCGGGCGCAACGGCGCGGCCCCAAAATAATCAGCGCGGGCCGCCAAATTCGCGGTCCCGCGCCGATCCTCCCCAAGATAATGGCCGGCGGCGAGCGGGCTTGATAGCCCTGCTCGCCGCACGGGAACTTAAGGCATCGGGTACTCGTCCGCGTTGAGCACCCAGTTTTCCTTCTGCGAGAAGTCCATCCGCGGCGGTGCAAAGATGTCTACCAGCTGGTTGAATTCCGAATGCCAGGTCGAGGTATGGATCACCTGCGCGGGGATGACGGTGACCGAGGGCGATTCCACCCGGGCGTGCACGTCTTCCTGCCACTCGGCCATGTCGATCGACCAGGGCCAGCGCATGTGGTGGCCCCAGCTGCCTTCCAGCGCGAGCGAGCACTGCTCGAAATCGTCGTGGTGGTGCGGCGAAAGCTTGGCGAGATCGCGCTCACCCGAAGCCCGCGGCGGCATGTTGATCATCAGGTTGGTCGAACGCCAGATGCGGCCATAACGGCCTTCCATCGGCGGCACTTCGAGCGAATAGACGCGGATCTTGAAGCCACCAACCGGGTTCGGCCAGGGCTGCAGCGGCGGAACATTCGGGCTCGGCTGCGCATAATCGGCGTTGTTCGCCGCACGCGCGGTGATTTCGTCCGACTTGGTGGTGAAGATGCGAACCATCTTGCCGCCCTTGGCGAGCGTGATGGTGGAATCGCCCGGAGGCATGATCAGCAGCGAATAGCCGCCGGTGGATTCGGTCTGCGCGCCAGCAGTGGCGGTTGCCGGGGTATCGGCATCGGGCAGGATCGTCATGTATTCATCAGGGTGGTTCGAGACCGAGAAGGTCCCGCCCGCTGCAGCTTCGGTGTAAGCGATTACGAAGTTCACGCCGCGGGTATACCAGGTCTTGCCATTGGCATCGTTCTCGACGGGGGGATCCTTGTAGAACAGACCATAGCTGGCAGGAGCCAAGGAACCGACCGGCTTGTTGGAAGCGGTGGCCAGTTGCGATCTGGGATCCGACTTATCGTACATCGTTAGCTTCCCTTATGCGAATTTCGAGGCTGGTCGCCGCGCAGGGCGCCACGGGTTTCGTGTATGCATTTGCCGCGTCGCCGTGACGACTGCTGCGGCAGGAAAACCGTTCCAGGTCGGCAGGGTGAACCTGCCGACCTGGCTTCGGTTGCGGGTCCGGCGTTCCTGTTAGAACTTGGCCGAGACACCGATCTTGTATGCGCGCCCGATGGGATCGAAGTTCAGCGGGTTACCGACCAGGCGAAGCTGGTCGGGTTCCTGCGTATCGAACACA
>CANJBY010000026.1 GCA_947472735.1 Sphingomonadaceae bacterium
GCCTTCACAGACGATTTTTTCAAGGAGTGTTGGGGCTTCATCTTCGTTCCTTCGTCACTACGACGAAGCCCCAACACTCCTTAAATCACAACCTCAAATCTGTGCCATTGGTGCTGACGGGGAACAGCGCTCTTCATTGTTAATTACTCAAAGCCGTCCGTTTACATGGAACAGCTCTCGATGAAGCGTTGGTGAACGCATTCACTGTTGGCCGAGCCGTTACCTTGTCGGTCGCTGCGACGAGATCGTCCACTATCGGGGAATTCCACTCTGCCCGGACTAGGTTCAGATATCGGATATCTGGAAAGCTATGGATCGGTGCGAACGCATATGGACAAAAGTGTCCCCTTAATCAGCGGGTCCTTGGTTCGAGCCCAAGTGCGTCCACCACCTTTTCATCTCCACGTACCATCAAAGTCGCTAGCCCAGTCACTCCACCTCGCGTTCCTTTGCCCACGAGGTTATCGCTACTTCATCGTTGGCGATCCGGGCTACCGCGGCGACCCGGGCGGCGTTCATGTAGCTGCCGATGATTGCGATAATTTCGAACACATGTGCGTCGCTGAATGCAATCCGCATCGCCGCGACGGTGTCATCGCTCGGGTCGACGTCGCGAACCACTTCCGTGGTGAACTGCGCGACGATGCGATCGCGCGGAGTGAGCGCGGCAAAATCTCCGCTTTCCAGCGCCGCGATCTCCGCCTGCGCGATGCCCAGTGAGCGGGCCAGAGAGAGGTGGTGGTGCAACTCGTATTGGCTGCGCGAGAGGAAGGCGACGCGCAGGACGATGATCTCGCGCAGGCGGTCGTCCGTCAGCGTGTCCGTCACCACCGCGATGGCCATGTCGACCGTCGCGCGCCAGATCGGGTCGGGGGCGTGCATGCTGATCCGGGCGATGTTGAGCACCCGCAGGTTCGGATTGTCGAGGTAGGCGCGTTTTGCCGGAGAAAGGGTCGCGGGATCGGGATAGGGGACGCGGTTCATGGCATTCCTCTCAGGCTCTGCAAGTCGGGTGCCGCTAGCTTTCCCGCCGGATCAGCAGGTTCCTGATCTCGCTCATGTCTTCCATGGCGAAGCGCACGCCCTCGCGGCCGAGACCGGAATCCTTGACCCCGCCATAAGGCATATTGTCGACCCGGAACGAAGAGACATCGTTGACCACCACGCCGCCGACCTCAAGCTTGTCCCAGGCGCGCATGACTTTGTGGAGATCGCGCGTAAACAGGCCGGCCTGAAGGCCGAACTTGCTGTCATTGACTTCGGCCAGGGCTTCGTTCCATTCCCTGAACCTTGAGAGGATCACCACCGGGCCGAACGCCTCTTCGGTATAGACCGCCATGTCCCGGGTGCAGTGTTCGAGCAGCGTCGCCTCGAGCATCTGGCCCTCGCACCCACCGCCCGCGAGGAGCCGGGCACCGCCGGCCACGGCGGCATCGATCCAGCCCTTGAGGCGCTGGGCTTCCCGAACCGAGATCATCGGGCCGATGAAGGTCTTGCGGTCCTTGGGATCGCCCATCACCAGCGCCTTGACCCGTTCCGCCAGCTGATCGCGGAACGTGTCGTAAATGTCTTCATGCACGATCACGCGCTGGACGTGGATGCAGCTCTGGCCGGACTGGTAATAGCCTCCGAACACGATCCGGGCAAGCGCGTGGTCGAGATCGGCATCCTTGTCGACCACCACCGCTGCGTTGCCGCCCAGCTCCAGCACGACCTTCTTCTTGCCGGCCTTCGCCTTGAGCTCCCAGCCGACCCCAGGCGAACCAGTGAAGGACAGCAGCTTGAGCCGCTCGTCAGTTGTGAAAAGATCGGCTCCGTCGCGGCTGGCGGGGAGGATCGAGAACGCGCCTTCCGGGAGATCGGTCTCGGCCAGAATCTCGCCCATGATGATCGCACCGAGCGGGGTCAGGCTGGCGGGTTTCATCACGAACGAGCAGCCCATTGCGATCGCCGGAGCGATCTTGTGCGCGGCCAGATTCAGCGGGAAGTTGAACGGGGAGATGAAGCTGCACGGCCCCACCGGCACCCGCTTCCACATGCCCATGTAGCCCTTGGCCCGGGCCGAGATATCGAGCGGCTGAATCTCGCCATAATTGCGCGTGGCTTCTTCCGAAGCGATGCGGAAGGTGTCGATCAGCCGCGTAACTTCACCCTCGGCATCGGCGATCGGCTTGCCGGCCTCGATGCAGAGCGACCAGGCAAGCTCGTCGAAGCGCTCGCGGAAGCGCTTGACGCAGTGATCCAGAACCGCCTGCCGCTCAAAACTGGCCATTTCTGCCATCGGCTCGGCCGCGCGGACCGCTCCGGCGATCGCTTCTTCGATCACGTCGGGTGTCGCCAGCGCGGTGCGGAAGGCCACCTCGCCGGTGTACTTGTCGGTCACCGCAAGATCGGTGTTGGGCTGGACCGCCTTGTTGTTGAGATAGAGCGGGTAGGTGTCTTTGAGCTTCATGTCTTAAAGCGCCTTCGACAGGGACTTGATGTCCTTGTTGAGGATCTGGTCATTCTCCGAATAGTCGACCGGGCAATCGATCAGATGCACCCCGGGCGTTTCGCGGCAATGGGCCAGCAATTCCTTGAGATGCGCGGCGCTTTCCACCCGGTGGCCCTTGGCGCCATAGCTTTCGGCGTATTTGACGAAATCGGGGTTGCCATAAGTCAGCCCGAAGTCGGCAAAGCCCATGTTGGCCTGCTTCCACCGGATCATCCCGTAAGCATCATCGCGCAGGATCAGCACCGTGAGGTTGAGCCCGAGGCGGACCGCGGTTTCCATCTCCTGGCTGTTCATCATGAACCCGCCATCGCCGCAGATCGCCATGACCTTGCGCTCAGGATAAAGCATCGCGCTCATCATTGCCGAAGGCAGGCCCGCACCCATCGTCGCCAGCGCATTGTCGAGCAACACGGTGTTCGGGCGGTAGGCCGTGTAGCCGCGCGCGAACCAGATCTTGTACACACCGTTGTCGAGGCAGATGATCCCGTCGTCCGGCATGCAGTCGCGTACCGCGCAGACGAGGTGCGGCGGGAAGATCGGAAAGCGCTGATCCTCCGCCAGTTTGCCGGTGTGCTCCAGCTCGGCTTGGTGATAGGCCAGCATGTGGTCCAACTGCCAGCCGCCCGAAGGGACAATGTCTTCTTTCATCTGCCAGATGGCGTTGGCGATATCGCCGATTACTTCGATGTGCGGGAAGTAGACCGGATCAACCTCGGCCGTGCGGGACGAGACGTGGATCACCGTCGGCCCGCCTTCGCGCATGAAGAACGGCGGCTTTTCGATCACATCATGCCCGATGTTGACGATGCAGTCTGAATCTTCGATCGCACGGTGGACGAAGTCGCCCGCCGACAGCGCTGCGCAGCCGAGGAAGCGCGGATGCCGCTCGTCGATCACGCCCTTGCCAAGCTGAGTCGTCACGAAGGGAATCCCGGTCTTCTCGATGAATTGCAGCAACATCCGGCTGGTCATGGTGCGGTTGGCGCCCGCGCCGATCACCAGCACCGGGGCTTTCGCCGCTTCCAGCGCCTTGACCGCCAGCCGGACGGATTTGTGGTCTGCGGTGGGCCGGCGGACCTGGCTGCGCTTCAGCGGGACGGAGTCCGTACGCTCGTCGGCGATATCCTCAGGCAGCTCGATATGGGTCGCGCCGGGCTTTTCCTCCTCGGCCAGCCGGTAAGCTTCACGCACACGGCTGGGGATGTTGTCCGAGCTCGCCATCTGGTGCGTGAACTTGGTGATCGGCTGCATCATCGAAACGACGTCAAGGATCTGGAAGCGGCCTTGCTTGCTCTTCTTGATCGGCTTCTGGCCGGTGATCATCAACATCGGCATTCCGCCGAGCGTGGCATAGGCGGCAGCGGTGACGAAGTTGGTAGCCCCCGGGCCAAGCGTGGCGATGCAAACGCCGGTCTTGCCGGTATGGCGGCCATAAGTAGCAGCCATGAAGCCCGCGCCCTGCTCGTGCCGGGTCAGGACCAATTTGATCTTCTTCGAGCGCGATAGGGAATCCAGGAAATCCAGGTTTTCCTCACCGGGCACGCCGAAGATGTATTCACAGCCCTCTTCCTCAAGGCATTCGATAAAGACATCGCTTGCCTTCTTGCCTGTTCCTTCGGCCATTGCACGCTCCTGCAGCACGGCGCGTACATGGGCGCGTCGTTCCCCCAACTGATACTGCGACCGAATATCCACGCCGTATTGCGGATGCCCCGACGTTTCCCCGCAGGCAGACTAACAAGTCTCGCTGGCCAAGTCACCGCCGGATTTGCGAGCAGTTCGCGATGCTGGTGCGGCAGGGGCCGCTTGTGTAGTTGCTAGCGCACCTTGGGCACGGTCAGCACGCCCCATGGGCTGCCGGCCGTAGCGACTTTGCCGACCAGTCGCATGCTGGCGAGGTCCACGATCGACACGTCATTGCCGGGCCCGTTGGCGGTGAATGCCAGTTTGCCATCGGGTGACAGTGCCAATCCCCACGGGCGCTGTCCGGTGAACACGGCGCCGGTCAAAGGTTTGGCCGAAGCGGACGGGCCAAGGTCAATGCGGATGAGGTTGCCGCCCCGGCCGGTGGTCACCACCACGCTGTCACCGCCCGTGGCAACGGCCGTCATCGGTCGGTCTTCCCCGCCGAGCCGGACGGTCCGAATGGTCTTTGCCGCGCGCAAGTCGATGAGCTTCACGGTGGAATCGAACTCACCGGGGATCGCTGCGCGGTCATTGTCGAGGAAAGCGGCGGTGCGCGGACGCTCACCCACGGCGACCCGAGCCTCTACCTTGGGATTAAGCCCTCCGCGGATAATCGCGACGCTGTTGTCGCCTTCCGAGGTGACCAGCACGGTGGCGCCATCGGGCGATACGGATACGCCCTCGGGCTCCTCCCCGACAGCCAGCTTGGCAATCTCGCGGCCTTCGGTCGTCATCACGATCAGCTGCCCGGTATCCTCGCTGGCGACGTACAGCAGGGTGCCATCACGGCTGACCGCCACCTGCTCGGGATCGGATACACCGCGCAGCAGGCGCAGAACCTTGCGGGTGGAGAGGTCAACCACGGCGATGCCATCGGCATTTTTGTCGGCGGGCGGCAGATCGGTCTCGTCCACGCCAGGACCGGCAATAGGCGAGCCGCTGACCGCCACGTAGAGCAGCCGGCTGTCGGGGCTGGCAACCAGCCCGCGCGGACGTTTGCCGATAACGATCCGGTCGATCTCGCGGCGGGTTACGGGATCGATCACGCTGATCTCACCAGCCAGCTCGTTAGTGGCGTAGACCAGATAGCTGGCGACTCCGCCGCCGCTGGCGCCGCTCGCCTCCTGCGTAGCCGCCAGCAGCGTCCCCAGTCTCGCACCCAGCACGCCGGGGATGCGGCACATCACCGGGAGAAGCCGCTGCCGGTCCTCGAAGATCCGGGTGTCCCATTGCAGCTGCTCGGCAGCGGCGGCCTCAGTGGCAGGATCGCTCGTCGCCGTCCGCGCATAAGCGGCCTCCATCCGCGCGGCGAGCGCAGCCTGGCGGGTATTGAACCGGCGGATGCCCGCGATCACTTGGCTCTGTTCGCGGCCGATGCTGTCTAGCAGGCCCGAGGCCAGCCGGTTGTAACGTGTCCCTTCGCCTGGATGAGCCTTGCCAAAAGCCTCTATTCGCGCAACCGCCTGATCTTCGGGTAGGCCGCGCGGGGTGATCTCGGCGATCAGTGCCGCGACTTCAGCGTCGTCGCGCCAGGTCGCATCATACTTCGCGCCCTTCCACAGCCACGCCGCGTTCGGCGCCACCGGCGCCGGCCGGGAGCAAGGCCAGGTTTCAGCAACTTCCGCCGCCGCGGCCGGCGCAGGCAGGCAGGCTGCTGCTAGCAACAGGGCTAAGCATGAGCGCATTACTGCGGCGCGGCCAGGTAAGCGATCAGGTTGGCGCGATCCTGCGGCGATGGCAGTCCGGCGAAGATCATCTTCACCCCCGGTAAACGGACCCGCGGGTTGGCGAGGTAGGCGTCAAGCTCGGCCTTGGTCCAGGTGCGGTTGGCGGCCTTCATCGCAGGCGAGTAGTTGTATCCGGCGACGCTGCCGGCCTTACGGCCAATCACGCCCGCCAGCGACGGACCCAGCCGGTTCTGCCCGGCGACAACCGTGTGGCAAGCGGCGCACTTGGCGAATACCACTTTGCCGGCGGCGGCATTGCCGGCCGGAGGATCCGCCGCGAGCAGCGCCCCGGAACCGAATGTAGCGGCGGCGGCAGCGCCGATCGCCGTGAGCTTCACCAGATTTCGCATTGTTTTTTACTCCTGTCCCGAATTCAGAAACACCGCAGGTCCGCTTCGACCTGCGCCTCGCGCAGGCGCTGCACCGGCGCACGCAGAACCTGCACGTCGTTAATCATCGATGCCCTTTCGCCCGCCACGCCCCGCATCGTCAGCACGGTCTCGGCCGTGACGTAATCGTCATAGGGGATCAGCGAGGCGATCACGTCGATGCTGCACGAGCAGCGCTGCAACATGTCCGGCGCACGCCCGTTGGCAGTCATGCAGCCCAGTACGTATTCAGCGCGGGCCGAGGTCGGATAGCCCGCGGACGACATGGTTGCGGCCTGGAGCAGCAGCAGCGACAGGATCATGGATCAACCTCCCCTTCGGCGCCGACCTGCGGCACTTTCGCATCGGCGAGGATCGCCTGCAATTCGGCCGAGTGCTCCTCGATAAAGCGATCCAGTCGCGCGCGCCATTGCGGTTCGCCGTTGCGCACCGCCATGGCCATGTCAAAGGCCATCGGCACTCCGTCAACTTCCTCGCCGAGGGACTTGAGGCGGAACGTGCCTGGCTCGTGACCAGCCTGGTAGGCCGCAATCGGGCCCCAGACGATCGCCGCGTCGATCTTGTGCGCCGCAAGATCGGCCAGCATGTCGTGCCCCACAGAGCTGATCCGGCTGTCCACCATCAGCTCGTAGGAGCGGATGTTGGCAATCAGCGACCGGTGCGCGAGCAGATCGACCGCCTGCGTCATCGCCTGGACGCCAACGGTCTTGCCGCCCAGCCACGGATCGTCGAGGCCCTTGTCCAGCGCCGGATCGGCGGCACGGGTGACCAGCATGAAGGTCGAACGGTAATAGGGAATGGTCGTCGCCGCCATTTCAAGCCCGGGCGGGGTGCCAATCACGACGTCGCATTTGCGGGCATTGAGGGTCTGGCGGTAAAAGCCCATTACACTGGGGAACCAGGTGTAGCGCACCGGAACGCCCAGATCCTTCGCCAGCAGTTCCGCAATCCGGTTCTCGAAACCCGTGCCATCCGTTGCCGAAAAGGGCAGCGCCGCCGGATCGGCGCAGACTCTCAGCGCGGTGTGATCACGCACTTCAATCGCCTGCGCCCGCGCCGTGGCGATGCCGAGGCACATCAGCAGGATTGCGACGATTGAACGGGCCAACTTGCGAAACTCCAGCCCCCCGACCGTAATCAAACGCCCATGCAGGCGGCTTCGGCATCCGCGAAGTCCTTGGGCTTGGCGGGAGGGTTGGCCGGCCGGCCGCGCGGCAAAGCGCCGTCGGACCGGGCCTTCAGATAACCGTAGATATCCTCAATGTAGCACATCACGTTGGGATCGGCGCCGAAAGAGGGCATCGCCAACTGGGCGTTGGCCTTGCCGTTGACGACCGTATCCATGAACTTGTCCTGGTCGATCGCCTTGAGCGAGTTGACCAGGCTGGGCGCGAAAGTCCCGCCCATCCCATCCGGGCCGTGGCAGGTTGCGCAGTTACCATGGTAGCGCTTCCAGCCGCTGAATGTCGACCAGGACACCGGCGCGGCAGCCGCGGGTGCGGCTGCCGGTTCGGTTGTCTGCGAATAGCCCGCCGTTGCAGCAAGGCAGGTCAGAGCGGCTGCCAGCATTCGGCGGCCGGATTTCATCTTGATCAATTCAACCTCCAATGGGCGCAACTGCCGCTCTGTCGTTCGGGTTCCAGGCGGATCAGCCCGGCACTTCGAACACGGTCAGCGTACCGCCCAAGTTGGTGTAGTCCGACAGGCCGCGATAGGCGCCGACCGCGCCCAGCCCGTCCGTGTCGCCCGAGAGGCCGGCAGCCATGCCGATCGCGGCCCAACCGCCCACGCCAGACAGGACCGCAACATACTGCTTTCCGCCGAAGGTGTAGGTGTTGATGTTGCCGATGATCCCCGATGGGGTCTTGAAGCGATAAAGCACTTCGCCCGTCTTGGCGTCGACCGCCTTGAGGTAGCCTTCCATCGTCCCGTAGAAGACCACGCCGCCGCTGGTGGCAAGCGGGCCGCTCCACACCGAGAACTGCTCCTTGATCTCCCAGACCGACTTCTGTGCCACCGGATCCCAGGCCACGAAGCGGCCCAGGTTGGTCTCGCCCTTGGGCGGATACATCAGCAGCGTCGCCCCGACATAGGGCGAGCCGGCCACATAGGCGACCTTGGTCGGCTCATAGTCCATGCAGACGTGGTTGCCGGGGATATAGAACAGGCCGGTATCGGGGCTGTAGCTGACCGGCTGCTGATCCTTCGATCCCAGCGCGGCCGGGCAGATACCCTTGGTCGGGATGTCTTCGCCGGTCTTCTCGGTCGACATTTCCGGCACGCGGACCGGCAGGCCGGTCTTGAGATCGACCGAGCTGGCCCAGTTGACCGCGGGATCGAACTTCTCGGCGCCGAGCAGCTCGCCCGACATACGGTCCATCACGTAGGCAAAACCATTGCGATCAAAGTGAACGAGCAGCTTGCGGTCCTTGCCCTTCCACTGCCGGTCGACCAGCACCATCTCGTTGATGCCGTCATAGTCCCACTCGTCGTGCGGGGTCATCTGGTAGACCCACTTGGCCTTGCCGGTGGTCAGGTCGCGGGCCCAGATCGTCATCGACCAGCGGTTGTCGCCGGGGCGTTGCGCCGGGTTCCACGTGCCGGGGTTGCCCGAGCCGTAGAAGATGGTGTTGGTGGTCGGATCAAAGCTGGTCCAGCCCCAGGTGGTGCCGCCGCCGAGCTTCCACTGGTCGCCCTTCCAGCCGGCCAGACCGGAGTCTTTGCCGACAGCTTTGCCGAGCACCGTGGTCTTCTTCGGATCCATCAGCGTATCGCTGTCCGGCCCTTGCGAATAGGCGCGCCAGACCTGCTTGCCGGTGGCGATGTCATAAGCCGTCATGTGGCCGCGCACGCCAAACTCGCCGCCGCTGTTGCCGATGAGCACGAGGTTGCCGGCGATGGTCGGAGCCGAGGTGCCGGTCTCGCCAACATTGGGATCGCCGTCGACCGCCGACCAGGCGACCTTGCCGGTCTTGGCGTCGAGCGCGACCAGCGTGGTATCGGACTGGTGGAGGAAGATCTTGCCGGCAGCATAGGCGACGCCGCGGTTCACCGTGTCGCAGCACATGATCGCGATGACCTTGTTGTCCTGCCGCGGCTCATAGGTCCAGGCGATCGCCCCGTCCTTCGAGAGATCCAGCGCGAACACCTTGTTAGGGAACGGGGTGTGGACATACATCATGTTGCCGATCACCAGCGGACCGCCTTCGTGCCCGCGCAGCACGCCGGTCGAGAAGGACCAGGCCACGCGCATGTTCTTCACGTTGTCGCGGTTGATCTGCTTGAGCGTGCTGAAGCGGGTGCTGGAATAGTTGCCCAACGGCATGACCCACTGCGATGCATCGGTCTGCATGGTCAGCAATTCATCGTTGGCCGAAGCGCTGCTAACCGGTGCCAGCAACATGGCGGAAGCACACAGCAGCCCCGCGTAACGCAACTTCATCATAGTCTGTCCCCTCCAGGATTTCGCAATTTTATGCGGTAGTATCTTGTTATTTGTACGCTTTACTGGCTCGTCCGAACGCAATTGATCTGCCGACTCTGCGACAGCTTATGTTGCACGCTACCTGAGATGCTTGGTGGGCGTCAATTCAGCCCTGACGTCATTTGATATGGCCGAATGCGGATATTCCGTCAGCTGGAATTCGCCTCTATCGCGAACGGGCGAAAACCGTGCAAACAGCATCAAATTTTTTTCCGCGCCGCCAGTCTGCCGGTGGCTAGCACAGGATCAGTAGCCGGCGGCGAGATCAACCTGGTTGAGCAGCGGCTCACCCCGCTCGAACCGCGCGAGGTTCTCGAGGAAACGCTCCGCCGCCACCGGCGCGCGCGGCGTGGTCGATCGGCCCGAGAGGTGCATGGTGATCAGGCAGTTGTCGAAGCCCCACAGAGGATGATCGGCTGGCAGCGGCTCGGGCGAGGTTACGTCCAGGAACGCCCCGCGGATCCGCTTTTCGCGCAACGCGTCGACCAGCGCGTCCTGGTCGATCACCGCGCCGCGAGAGACATTCAGGATCACGGCGGAGGACTTCATCGCCGCCAGCTCGGCCGCCCCGATCATGCCATTGGTTTCGGCCGTGGCGGGGACGGTAACAACCACCCAGTCGAACTCGCCTAGTCGCGCGCGCCAGCCGTCCGGGCCAAGGTCGCCCGGGCCGGGATTGCGGCGCAGATACGTCACCTCGACTCCAAGAGCCGCGAGGCGTTTGCCCGTCTCGGCGCCGATCCCCCCTGCACCGAGCACGAGTGCGCGCGAGCCGGTGAGCTCGTCGGCCGGCGGCGTGGAAGTCAGCCACTCACGCCGGTCATGGGCGCGGACGATATCGGCAAAACCCTTGGCGAAATTGAGCACACCCAGCACCACGAACTCGGCAATCGCCGGACCGGTCAGCCCCGCCCCGTTGGTCATCACCGCGCCGAGCTCGCGCAACTGCGCCAGCGGGAAGTTCTCGACTCCGGCGCCATTGGTGTTGAGCCAGCGAATCTTCTTGGCAACGTGCGCCGAACCCCACATGTCAGGCAGCGTCAGCCCATCGAACCAGCCTATCTCCGCTTGGGGCGCCAGAGCGTAGAGCTCGTCCCGGCTCGAGAACCAGCGCGGCTCGATATGCGCCGGGAGGCGGGCTTCGAGCAGCGGGCGGTAGGATTCGTGGAATACGGCGATGGTCATAGGCCGCACTCATACCGCGCGCGGCAAAAACCGGAATAGCCCTGTCGGAAGCAAGAGGTGATACTAACGCTCACCTTCGGCAGCGATTACGCTGGGGCAATCACCCCAGCTTCCACTCCCACCCCAGCGGATCGCCGTCCATCACCTCGACGCCCTGCGCTGCGAGTTCGTCGCGGAGGCGGTCGGAGGTGGCGAAGTCCTTGGCGGCGCGGGCTTCCTTGCGGGCGGCGAGCTTGGCTTCGACTTCGGCTTCGGTGATGGTGGCGGATTTGGGGCGGATGCGGAGGTCGGTGCGGGCAAGAGTGAGGAGATCGAGGCCGAGCACTGCGTCCATCCTCTCGAAGATTGTCAGTCTCTGACCAGCATCTGCATTCTTCATGATCAAGACTTCATCGAGCAGTGTCAGGGCAACTGCTGTGTTGAGATCTTCCGAAATGGCGTAGTCAAATTGCATCATCCACCCTGTAAGAGTGGCCGGCTTAACCGTTGCCTTCGATGCTGCGTCTGAGCGTAGCCGACTAGCCGCCATTACCATCCGCTTCAGCCTTACCAACGCCGCCCCCAGCCCTTCCCAGCTGAACTCCAACTCGCTGCGGTAATGCGCCTGCAGGCACATCAGCCGGTAGGCCAACGGGTGATACCCCTTGTCGATCAGCAGTTGCAGCCGCAGGAACTCGCCTGCGCTCTTGCTCATCTTGCCGGAGCGTTCCACCAGAAAGTTATTGTGCATCCAGATGTTAGCGCCGGAATTTGATGCCCGGTCGAGCCCGTTGGTGCAGCAATAGGCCTGATTTTGCGCGATCTCGTTGGGGTGATGGATTTCGCGGTGGTCGATCCCTCCGGTGTGGATGTCGAACGGAAAGCCCAGCAGTGCTTCGCCCATTACCGAGCATTCAAGATGCCAGCCGGGAGCGCCCCTGCCCCACGGCGAATCCCACTCCATTTGCCGCGTTTCACCGGGCGGAGTCTTGCGCCAGATTGCGAAGTCTGCGGCGTTGCGCTTGCCATCGACATTCTCGATCCGGCCCTCGCCTTCCTCCGTAACGGCACGAGCCAAGCGGCCGTAATCGGCCACGGTCGAGACGTCGAAGTACAGCCCGCTATCAAGCTGATAGCAGTGCTTATCGGCAATCTTCTGGCCCCATTCGATCATTGCCGCGACATAGTCCGTGGCGCGCGGGTGTGCCTTGGCCTGGACATTGAGCCGATGCAGATCGCGTTCGAAATCTTCCTGGTAATACCGGGCGATGTCCCATGCGCTCTTGCCCTGGCGCGCGGCCATCTTCTCCATCTTGTCCTCGCCCGCATCGGCATCCGAGGTGAGATGGCCGACATCGGTGATGTTGATCGCATGGGTGAGCTTGTAACCCTTGAACTGCAGCGCCCGCCCCAGTGTGTCAGCAAAGACGTAGGCGCGCATATTGCCGATGTGCTGGTAGTTGTAGACCGTCGGCCCGCACGAATAGACCCGCGCCTCGCCCTCGTGGACGGGCCGGAACTCTTCCAGCTGGCGGGTCAGGCTGTTGAACAGTTTGAGAGGCGTCGCAGTCATGGCGCGAGGCCATAAGTGTGTGCACGGGCTTCGACAAGCTCAGGCTGCGCGGAAGGGCGAAGCCATTCCGGCTTTCACTCCACCTCGAACAGCCCCGCCAACTGCTCGATCATCGTCCCGCCCAGCTGCTCGACATCCATGATCGTCACTGCACGCTTGTAATAGCGGGTCACATCGTGGCCGATGCCGATCGCGACCAGCTGGACCGGAGACTGCCGCTCGATCCAGTCAATCACCTTCCTGAGGTGCGTCTCGAGATAGCCCGCGGTGTTCACGCTCAGGGTCGAATCGTCGACCGGCGCGCCATCGGAAATGACCATCAGGATGCGGCGGTCTTCCTGGCGGGCGAGCAGGCGGGAATGTGCCCAGAGCAACGCCTCGCCGTCGATATTTTCCTTGAGCAGCCCCTCGCGCATCATCAGGCCCAGGTTCTTGCGGGCGCGGCGATAGGGCTCATCGGCCTTCTTGTAGACGATGTGGCGCAGGTCATTGAGGCGGCCGGGGTGTGCCGGTTTGCCGTTCTGCAGCCAGGATTCGCGGCTTTGCCCGCCCTTCCAGGCGCGCGTGGTGAAACCAAGGATCTCGACCTTGACCCCGCAGCGCTCCAGCGTGCGTGCCAGCACATCGGCGCTGATCGCGGCGATGGAGATCGGCCGCCCCCGCATCGATCCAGAATTGTCGATCAACAAGATTACGGTCGTATCCTTGAACTCGACCTCGCGCTCGACCTTGTAGGATAGCGAATGGCCCGGCGAGATCACCACCCGGGCAAGGCGCGCCGCGTCTAGCAGGCCCTCTTCCTGATCGAAGTCCCAGCTGCGGTTCTGCTGCGCCATCAGCCGGCGCATCAGCCGGTTGGCGAGCTTGGTGACGATCCCCTGCAAGCCCTTCAGCTGCGCATCAAGATAAGCGCGCAGACGGGTCAGCTCGTCCTCGTCGCACAGATCGTTGGCGGCGATTGTCTCGTCGAAGGCTTCGGTGAAGATCTTGTAGTCGAAGCTGGCCGGCAAATCGGTCCACGGGCGGTTCGGGCGGACCGGCATCATGCCTTCCTCGCCCTCGTCGCCGGCCTCGGCCTCGCCTTCGTCCTCTACTGCCTCGGACTCGGCCTCGCCGTCCTGCTCTTCGCCGCCTTCGGTAGCTTCGGGGGCCATCTCGCTGGGCTGTTGCTCGTCCGAGCTGTTGTCGCCCTGCTCGTCGTCCTCGGTATCGTCTTCGCCGTCCTGCTCACTGTCCTCGGGCTGCTCGTCGAGCTGCTCCAGCCGCGTCAACTCAAGATGCTGAAGCATGTCGAGCGAGAGCGACTGAAAGGACTTCTGATCATCGAGAGACAGCGCCAGCGCCTCGAAATCGGCGCCAGCCTTGTCCTCGATCCAGTTGCGCAGCAGATCGACGCCATTGCGGGCCGATTCCGGTACAGCCTGACCGGTCAGGCGCTCGCGCAGCATCAGGGCGAGCGCGGAGGAGATCGGCACGTCCTCGGCCTTGGTCGCGCGGTTGATCGCATCCCCGCCCATCCGGACCGTCAGCGCCGCATCGAGATTGCCGCGCATGCCTTCATAGCCCTTGGAGCCGAGCGCCTCATAGCGCACCGCCTCGATCGCATCGTAACAGGCCCGCGCCTCGGGCTCGCCGGGGGCGTAGCGACTGTGCAGAGCCTCGTTGTGGTGCCGCAGCTTGAGCGCCATGCCATCGGCAAACCCGCGCGCCTCGAGCGCCTGGGAGCGCGGCAGGTTGCGGCCCGGCATCGGCACGCGGAAGTTGCGCCCGTTCTGCACCGCAGTGTCCGCCGTCCACGCGATCTCGACTTCCGGGTCGTGCGCAACGGCCCGGCTGGCGCCGGTCAGGACGTTCTTGAAACGGTCAATGGGGGTATCGTCTGCCATCGGCTACTCAGATCGACTGGCCGGTCTTGGCCCAATCGGCAAGGAAACCTTCGATGCCCTTGTCGGTCAGCACGTGCTTGAACAGTCCCTTGATTACGGCCGGCGGTGCGGTGATCACGTCAGCGCCGATCTTGGCCGATTCCAGCACGTGGATGCCGTGGCGGATCGAGGCGACCAGGATCTCGGTCTGGAACGAATAGTTGTCATAGATCAGGCGGATGTCGCTGATCAGCTGCATCCCGTCGAAGCCGTTGTCGTCATGTCGGCCCACGAACGGCGAAATGAAGCTCGCCCCGGCCTTGGCCGCCAGCAGCGCCTGATTGGCCGAGAAGCATAGCGTGACGTTGACCATGGTGCCTTCGCCGGTGAGCGCCTTGCAGGTCTTGAGACCGTCTATGGTCAGCGGCACCTTGATGCAGACGTTCTCGGCGATCTTGCGCAGCACTTCGGCCTCGCGCATCATCCCGGCATGGTCGAGGGCGACGACTTCGGCGCTGACCGGGCCCCTGGTCAGCCCGCAGATTTCCCTGGTCACCTCCATGATGTCGCGACCCGCCTTGGCGATCAGGGAGGGATTGGTCGTGACCCCATCGAGCAGGCCAGTGGCGGCCAGCTCCGCGATTTCGGCGGTATCGGCGGTATCGGCGAAGAACTTCATGGCGGCTCCGGCTGGCTGCTGAGTGACTCGCATAGCCTATAGCCATGCCCGCGCCGGACTACAAAGGGCGCAGGCGCAATTCTAAAGGGTCTTGAACACCCCGATCAGCACCGGATCGTTGGTGCTTTCCGGATTCGCCCGGATCGCGGCTTCCTCCGCGCCGATCTGCGCCCAGATGGCATTGTCCGCCTCTTCCGAGACCGAGCGGGCGATACCGTTGATGTCGACCCCGGCGAGGAGGCCGATGGCCTGCGCGACGATCGGATCGCTGGCAATGCGCAGGGCGTCGGAGAGCGCGGGAACCATCGCCTCGATCAGGGCGATCCCCATCTGCTCACGCAGCAGCACGGTCGCGGCTTGCGGCCCGCCGCGGAGAATCGCCAGGGCATTGCCGATCCCGATCGTGCGCACCGCATCGGTCACCATCGGCGCGGCGCGCTCGGCTCCGCGCTCGGCGACGAGGTTGAGCTGGTGCTGGAGCCGGTCGCGGAACAGGGCGGAGGTCAGGATCGACTGAGCAATCCCGCCGCGTCTCCCGAAGATCTCCGGCAGGCCGATCCGCGCGACCTGGCTATCCCAGAAGCCGCCCGGCGCGGTCAGCTGCGCGAAGGCGCGCATGGTCGAGAGTTCGAGCAGGCGGCGCACCGCCTCGACCAGACTGAAACCGCCCATGGAACTGCAACCCGGCAGGGCGGCGATGGCGATTGCTGCACTGCCCGCAAGGAAGCTGCGGCGCGCGACAGTGTGAAAACCTTGGGTCTGCATGTGCGACTCCTTCCCCAGTCCGGAATGGATTGCCTATATGGCGCAAGATGAACCGCGTCCGAATCCTTGCATTCAATCCCGTGCTGCATGTGCTCGACTACCGCGTGCCGGAAGGCAAGGCGGTCGAGCCTGGCTCCGTGGTGATCGCGCCGCTCGGTCCGCGCCAGATCCTCGGAATCGTCTGGGAACCGGAACGCTTGCCGGCCGATGAGGTTCCGGAGTACAAGCTGCGCCCGCTGCTGGAAGTGCTTCCCGTCCCTCCCCTGTCAGCCCCGCTGCGCCGTTTGATTGAATGGACCGCGGATTATTACTGCGCCGCGCTGCCCTCGGTCGCGAGGATGACGCTGTCCTCCACCGCGGCGCTGCGCGGCGGCGGGACCATGACCGAATACCGGCTCTCCGGCCGCGAACCGGTCCGCCCGACTCCCCAACGCGCCGCAGCCATGGACGCGCTGCACGGCGAGCAGGCGACGATTCGGGAACTGGCGGCATTGGCCGGCGTCTCCGACGGGGTCTTGCGCGGAATGGTAACGGCCGGAATCCTCGAACCGGTGACGGTCGACCTCGACCGTCCCTATCCCCCGCCCAACCCGCGCCACGCCATCCCGGAACTGTCGCCCGAGCAAGCGGCGGTGGCCAACCGCTTCGTGACCGCCGTGAAGACCGGCGGATTCAGCCCGTTTCTGCTCGACGGCGTTACCGGATCGGGCAAGACCGAGTGCTACTTCGAAGCCATCGCCACTGCCATCGACGCCGGCCAGCAAGTGCTGGTTCTGCTGCCAGAGATCGCTCTGACCGAGAACTTCCTGCGCCGCTTCGAGGCACGGTTCGGGGTGCCACCGGTGCTGTGGCACTCCTCGCTTAAATCAACCGAGCGGCGCAGGGCCTGGCGCGCGATCGCTTCGGGACAGGCCAGAGTAATCGTAGGCGCGCGCTCCGCCCTGTTCCTGCCCTATGCGCGGCTCGGCCTGATCGTGGTCGACGAGGCCCACGAAGTCTCGTTCAAGCAGGACGACGGGGTGCGCTACAACGCCCGCGACGTGGCCGTGATCCGCGCCCGGTTCGAGGCCATCCCGGTGATCCTCGCAAGCGCCACCCCGGCGCTGGAAAGCCTTCAGCTGGCTGAAGCCGGGGTCTATGAAAAGGTCGACCTTCCCGCCCGTTTTGGCGGTGCGACAATGCCCGCGATTAAGGTAGTCGACTTGCGGATCGAGCCGCCTGATCGTGGCCGCTGGCTCGCTCCCAGGCTGATCGCGGAAATGAAGGAACGGCTGGCCCGGGGCGAGCAATCTCTGCTGTTCCTCAACCGCCGCGGTTATGCCCCGCTGACCCTGTGCCGGCACTGCGGTTACCGCTTCCAGTGCCCCAATTGCACCGCATGGCTGGTCGAACATCGCCTGTCGCGCCGCATGGCCTGCCACCATTGCGGGCATGAGGTGCCGACACCCGAAGTCTGCCCGGAATGCCACACGCCGGATTGCCTCGTCGCCTGCGGCCCCGGGGTCGAGCGGATCGCCGACGAGGTGGCGGAGCTGCTGCCCGAGGCGCGAGTGGCGCTGGCCACGTCGGACACGCTCAATTCGCCGGAGAAGATCGGTGCTTTCGTGGCGGCGGCGGAGGAAGGGCTGATCGATGTCATTATCGGCACCCAGCTCGTTACCAAGGGCTATCACTTCCCAGAACTGACCCTGGTCGGCGTGGTCGACGCAGATCTAGGGCTGGAAGGGGGTGATTTGCGCGCAGGCGAACGATCCTATCAGCAGATCGCTCAGGTGTCGGGACGCGCTGGCCGGGGTGCCAAGGCGGGCGAGGTGCTGATCCAGACCCGCCACCCGGAAGCTGCCGTCATCACCGCGCTTGCTGCCGGCGACCGCGATGCGTTCTATGCCGCCGAGGCCGAAGCTCGCCGCGATGCCGGCGCCCCGCCGTTCGGCCGTTGGGCGGCCATCATCGTTTCTTCCGAAGACGAAGCGGAAGCGCGGGATGCCGCGCGGGCCATCGGCGGAACCCGGCCAATCCTGGACGACGTGGCGATCCTCGGCCCCGCTCCCGCCCCGATGTCGCTGCTGCGCGGACGCTACCGCTACCGCCTGCTGATCAATGCGCGCCGCTCGGCCCAGTTGCAGGACGTGATCCGCGCCTGGCTGGGGGCGCTGACGTTCCCGCAGGGCGTGCGGGTCAACGTCGACATCGACCCTTACAGCTTCGTTTGATGCCCTAGCGCCGGACCCACATCGGTGGCACCGCTGGGGACCAGCGAAGCGCCGTGGACAGCAAGAGGCCTCCCGCCAGCGTCGCGCCGACCAGCGCCACCGCCGAAGCTTCAAGTCCGAAGGCGCCGCCAGTCAACCAGTCCGGGCCGTGACGACTGGTCAAAAGTAGCCCTTCCGGAGCTCGGCCACCGGAAACGGGCACGCTGAATATCCAGCCCTGCGTAAAGTTCCAGGCCGCGTGAATGCCCACCGCCAGCCACAACCGGCGCGTGAGCATGTACGCCGCGCCGAGCATGATGCCCGCCTCGACCGCGATGGCGAATGCGGCGAACCAGCTGGCATTCGGGTTCATGATGTGAGCCAAACCGAAGAACGCCGACGTCAGCAGGAGCGCAGCCCAGGTTCCCAGCATCGTCTCAAGATGCCGGAACACGATCCCGCGAAAGATCAGTTCCTCATAGAAGCCCGATGCTACCGCCATCGCCAGCATCGACCAGATTTGTCCCGGCCCGCCGCGCAGCCCATCGATGGTCATCCCACCGAGGGCGCAAGTGAACAGGACGACAAGCGAGAAGATCGCCGCGCCGCCGCCAAGGCCAGCCGCCAGTTCCAGCCCGGCCTTGGGCGCAGCGAACTCGACGTCGCGGCGCCCTTCCACGTAACGCTGGAACAACTTGTATGCCCCCAGCCCGACGAGCGTCATTGCGATTACGGCCAGCAATTGCTGCGGCGTGTTGCGTTCGATTTGAAGCAATCTGGAGATCAGGCCAGTCGCGACGTAAAGCACCAGGAACGCGATGAACCCGAGCACGAGCAAGACCAGCGGAAATCTCAGTATTCTAAGCGCTGCGCCACCTTCGGGCCGGATTTCGGTCATCGCCAACTCCCCTGTATTACGAAGATGATACAGGGGCGCCGGTGAAGGTCAATCGCCCCGGGGCAACTCCGCGCCTTCGCGCTCCAGCAAGTCGCGCTTGATCTCCAGCCCGTAAGCATAGCCGCCAAGCGAGCCGTCCGAGCGGATTACCCGGTGGCAGGGGATCAGCACCGCGACATTGTTGGCCCCGTTGGCACTCCCCGCGGCGCGTACTGCACCTGGCTTGCCGACGGCTGCGGCGATCTGGGCATAGGAACGGGTCTCGCCCTTGGGGATGCGGCGCAGTTCCTGCCATACCGCTTCCTGGAAGGCCGTACCCTTGACGTCGAGCGGGATGTGCGAGCTGTCGCCAGGCGCTTCGACCGAGGCAATCACTTGCCCAAGCAGATTCCCGAACGCCGTTCCGCCCTCGGCCAGTTCGGCAAGCGGAAACCGGCGAGCCAGTTCCTCCGGCCCCTCATTGAACGATAGCCGACACACTCCTCTGTCGGTCGCGGCAACTAGCATTGATCCCAGGCTGGTCGGCACCACCGCCCAGCGGATCGTTACTCCCCGCCCCCCGTCGCGCCAGGCTGAAGGGGCCATGCCCATGCGTTCGCCGCTGGCCTCGTAAAAGCGTGAGGGTGCGGAATAGCCGGCATCGTAAACCGCGTCCGTCACCCGACCACCCGAACTGAGCGCATCCTGCGCCTTCTCCAGCCGCAACGCGCGGGCATAGGCAGCGGGCGAAAGGCCGGTCGCACGCTTGAACATGCGCTGGAAATGCGCGGGAGAGTATCCGACGTCGGCGGCAAGGCCGGCCAGCGCGAGCGGCTCGTCCGAAGCCTTGATCGCAGCGATCGCCAGCAGCACCGCCCGCTCGTCGCGCGAAACTTCATCGGAAGAGCAGCGCAGACACGGCCGCAGCCCCGCAACCCGCGCTTCACCGCCATCGACAAAGAACCGCACGTTCTCACGCCGCGGATGGCGCTCAGAGCAGGACGGACGGCAGTAGATCCCGGTGGAGAGGACGCCAGTCACGAAGCGCCCGTCGAAGGCGCGGTCGCGAGCCAGCACGGCCAGCCAGGCTTCCTCATCAGCAATCATCAGACCTGCGCTCCATGACGTTCCACTCGCGCGGCAAAGCAGCCGTGCGCGGCGTGGTGGGCATCGATGTAGGCCACGGCACGGTTCTCGAACAGGTTGCGGATCATCACGTCGGCCTCTCCCGGTAGCGCCAGCCGGGCATCGACAAGCATCCCCTCGGCCGAGAAGCCGCGCAGCCCGAGCGTGCGGCTGTCAAACATCGGCGGTGGCTCGTCAATGAACTCCGCGGGTGTCTCGCTTTGGCTGATTTAGATCGCATAGGCACTGCGGAACGGCGTATCGACATTGTGGCTGGTGTGATGCAGCAGGATCAGCGCTTCGCCCTTCGCTGCATCGCGCAAGGCGACGCGGCACGGGAAGCCCCGATCCGCAGCGGCAGTGATATGCATCGCTCCGTGAACCGCCAATGCTGCATCATTCAGTGAAAAAAGGTCGGTGAACTCTGACGGATCGAGTCCGGCGATGCGGTATGCCATGCGTGATCTCCTTGAGGTCGATACGCATGGTTTAAGAGGTGATCGACGCGCTCGCTTCCCGGATGTTGCGATCAAAGCAGCTGGTTCATTCGCACGCCCAAAGTCCATGCATCGCCAGGCCAGCGGGCCGACAGATAGTTGCCGTCGGCCACGACGAAGCCAGCCGCGGGCGCATCTCTTCCGGCGTACTTCGGGAACTTGGGGCCGGTCAGGAACCGGCCCTCCCTGCCGATCAGGCGGCGGACTTCGGCTTCCACGCTTTCAGGATAGGTCCGATAGTGCCCGCCGAGTTTCGAGCGAGTGAGCCAGACTGCCATGCCTTCCATCGTCCGGGTCAGCGCCGTGGTCTGCCGGCCCTCCAGCACACCGGCGCGCGCCAGCGCCAGCACGCCGTGGCAAATGGCACTGACCGGCTTGTCTCGCTTGAAGGCTTTGCACGCGATATCGGCGACAATCGGAGATTCCAGATAGGAGCGCATCCCCGGCGCGTGCCCGCCGGGAAAGTGGAAGCCATCGAAATAGGCCGGTTCGACGTCCGTCCAGCGCAGTGGCTCGCGAAACTCGCGCCGCTCGCGCGCGACGGCATAGAAGCGGCGTCCTTCGTGGCGTGCCGCCAGCGAGCGGGCGAACCACGGCAGCCCCTTGCCGGTCAGCGTGATCTCATCGCAGCTGGCGGCCTCACCGGTCTCGGTTGCGAACATCACCTCGTGCCCGGCGCGATGCCAGACCTGCCAGGGCAAGGATACTTCGCTCGGATCGAAGCCCATGGTCGGCAGAAGCATCAAGATTCGCGCCATTGTCCCCCCGGACTGTCATACTCCGATTGAATGGCACAATGAAAACGCGCGAATCCAGACTTTTCCCATCTGATCTGGCGATACCTTGCATCGCAGCACAATCGTTGCTAGGCGCGCCCCCGACTGGAGGCGGCAGTTCATCTCGTGAACGGCCTTTCCCCTGCAGTCATCGGGCCAAAACATCCGGTCATAGCGAGGGAACTGACGCGCGTGGAGAATTCCGGCGGCATTACGGCAAGCTTGCAGGGGCGCTATGCTTCCGCGCTTTATGAGCTGGCCAGCGAAAACGGGGCCGTGACCAAGGTCGAGAGCGATCTCGAGACCCTGGGCGCCGCGCTGACCCAGTCGGCAGATCTGTCCGCGCTGATTCGCAACCCACAAGTCGGCCGCACCGCTTCGGCCGGAGCCATGGCCCAGGTCGCGAAGCTGCTCTCGCTGTCGCCGCTCACCGCCAATTTCCTTGGCGTGCTGGCCGGCAACGGCCGCCTTGGCACCCTACCTGCAATCATCCGCGCCTTCGCCGCGATCGCTGCCGCTGCCCGCGGTGAAGCGACGGCCGAGGTGACCAGCGCACATCCGCTTTCGCCGGCCCAGCTCACTCAGCTGAGCCAGAAGCTCAAGGCGCGTGAAGGCAAGGATGTAAAAATCACCGCGAAGGTCGATCCCGAGATCCTCGGCGGCCTCGTCGTCAAGATCGGCTCGACCCAGATCGATAGCTCGATCCGCACCCGTCTCAATTCCCTCGCGCAAGCGATGAAAGGCTGAAAGGCTTAGAACGTCATGGAAATTCGCGCCGCAGAAATCTCGAAGGTCATCAAGGACCAGATCGCCAACTTCGGCACCGAGGCCCAGGTCTCGGAAGTCGGCTCGGTGCTCTCGGTCGGTGACGGTATTGCCCGCATCCACGGGCTCGATCAGGTCCAGGCGGGCGAAATGGTCGAGTTCGCCAATGGCGTGAAGGGCATGGCCCTCAACCTCGAAACCGACAACGTCGGCGTCGTGATTTTCGGCTCGGACGCCGAAATCAAGGAAGGCGACCAGGTTAAGCGCACCGGCACCATCGTCGATGTTCCCGTCGGCAAGGGCCTGCTCGGGCGCGTGGTTGACGCGCTGGGCAACCCGATCGACGGCAAGGGTCCAATCGTCTCGGACAAGCGCATGCGCGTCGAAGTCAAGGCGCCGGGCATCATCCCGCGCCAGTCGGTGAGCGAGCCGGTGCAGACCGGCCTCAAGGCACTCGACGCCCTCGTCCCCGTCGGCCGCGGCCAGCGCGAGCTGATCATCGGTGACCGCCAGACCGGCAAGACCGCCGTGGCGATCGACACCTTCATCAACCAGAAGGGTCCGAACTCGGGAACTAACGAGAAGAAGAAGCTCTACTGCATCTACGTCGCCGTCGGCCAGAAGCGCTCGACCGTGGCGCAGATCGTCCGCCAGCTCGAAGAAAACGGCGCGATGGAATACTCCATCGTCGTCGCCGCGACCGCTTCGGAGCCTGCCCCGCTGCAGTACCTCGCGCCCTACACCGGTGCGACCATGGGCGAATTCTTCCGCGACAACGGCATGCACGCCGTCATCGTGTACGACGATCTTACCAAGCAGGCCGTCGCTTACCGTCAGATGTCGCTGCTGCTGCGCCGCCCTCCGGGCCGCGAAGCCTATCCGGGCGACGTATTCTATCTCCACTCGCGCCTGCTCGAACGTGCGGCCAAGATGAACGATGCGCTGGGCGGCGGTTCGCTTACCGCGCTGCCGGTGATCGAAACCCAGGCCGGCGACGTTTCGGCCTACATCCCGACCAACGTGATCTCGATCACCGACGGGCAGATCTTCCTCGAAACCGGCTTGTTCTACCAGGGCGTCCGCCCGGCGATCAACGTCGGCCTCTCGGTCAGCCGCGTCGGTTCGGCCGCGCAGACCAAGGCGATGAAGAAGGTTTCGGGCTCGATCAAGCTGGAGCTGGCGCAGTACCGTGAAATGGCGGCCTTCGCCCAGTTCGGTTCGGACCTCGACGCCTCGACCCAGCGCCTGCTCAACCGCGGTGCGCGCCTGACTGAACTGCTCAAGCAGAAGCAGTTCTCGCCGCTGCCCTTCGAAGAGCAGACCGTTTCGATCTTTGCCGGCACCAACGGCTATCTCGACAGCATCGCCGTTTCGGACGTCAATCGTTACGAAGACGAGATGCTGAGCTGGATGCGCTCGGAGAAGGCCGACCTGCTCGGCGCGATCCGCGACAGCGCCGATCTCTCGGACGACAGCCGCGGCAAGCTGAAGGATGCGCTCGACGCGTTCGGCAAGCAGTTCGCATAACAGACTGACCCCGCTCACCCTGAGCTTGTCGAAGGGTTGGCGGGGCTTCGACAAGCTCAGCCCGAACGGGCCTAGGAAAGAGTGAATGGCAAGTCTGAAGGAACTCAAAGGTCGGATCAACTCGGTCAAGTCGACCCAGAAGATCACCAAGGCCAAGCAGATGGTCTCGGCGGCAAAGCTGCGCAAGGCGCAGGCCAATGCCGAGGCTGCCCGTCCCTATGCCGCGCGCCTGGCGCAGGTCATGGGTTCGCTTGCCGGCAAGGTTACGGTGAGCGAGAACTCGCCGAAGCTGCTCGCCGGTACCGGCAAGGACCAGGTGCACCTGCTGGTCGTCGCCAATTCCGACAAGGGCCTGTGCGGCGCCTTCAACTCCAACATCGTCAAGGCCGCGCGCCTCAAGGCGAAGGAACTTGAAGCAGCGGGCAAGACGGTGCTGTTCTACCTTATCGGCCGCAAGGGCCGCCCGGTGATCCGCCGCGTATATCCCAAGGCGATCGCCGCGATGTTCGACACCACCGACGTGCGCGAACCCGGCTATGCCGAGGCAGAGCGCGTGGCCGCCGAACTCGTCGCCATGTACGACGAAGGCAAATTCGACGTCGCACACCTGTTCTACTCCAAGTTCCGCAGCGCACTGCTGCAGGAGCCGACCAGCCAGCAGATCATCCCGGTCCCGGCCCCCAAGATCGAGGTCGCTAGCGACGCCGTGGTCGAGTACGAGCCCGATGAGGAGGAAATCCTCGCCGCATTGCTGCCGCGCTTTCTCAAGACGCAGCTGTTCGGCGCACTGCTGGAAAACCAGGCCAGCGAACAGGGCGCCTCGATGACCGCGATGGACAACGCCACGCGCAACGCGGGCGATCTGATCAACAAGCTCACCATCCAGTACAACCGCAGCCGTCAGGCCGCGATCACCACCGAACTGATTGAAATCATTGCCGGCGCGGAAGCGCTGTAAGCAATAAGAGGCAAGGAAACGACCATGGCCACCGCCGCCCCCAAGACCCGCAAGAAGGCCGACCCGGCCGCTACCAGCGCTGCCGCGACCGGCAAGATCAGCCAGGTCATCGGCGCCGTCGTCGACGTCAGCTTCGAAGGCGAACTGCCCGCGATCCTCTCGGCGCTCGAGACTGACAACAACGGCAATCGCCTCGTGCTCGAGGTCGCTCAGCACCTCGGCGAGAACACCGTCCGCACCATCGCGATGGACGCGACCGACGGGCTGACCCGCGGCCAGGCCGTGAGGGCCACTGGCATGCAGATCTCGGTGCCGGTTGGCCCGATGACGCTCGGCCGGATCATGAACGTCATTGGTGAGCCGATCGACGAGCAAGGGCCGGTAGGCGCCGAAAAGCGCAACCCGATCCACGCCGCAGCCCCGCTGTTCGTCGACCAGTCGACCGAAGCGGCCATTCTCGTCACCGGCATCAAGGTGATCGACCTGATTGCGCCCTATGCCAAGGGCGGCAAGATCGGCCTGTTCGGCGGTGCCGGCGTGGGCAAGACCGTGCTGATCCAGGAACTGATCAACAACATCGCCAAGGGCCACGGCGGCGTTTCGGTCTTCGCGGGCGTGGGTGAACGCACCCGCGAAGGCAACGATCTCTACCACGAATTCCTCGACGCCGGCGTTATCGCCAAGGATGCCGACGGCAACCCGACCCCCGAGGGTTCGAAGGTCGCCCTGGTGTTCGGCCAGATGAACGAGCCTCCGGGCGCCCGCGCCCGCGTCGCGCTTTCGGGCCTGACCATGGCCGAATACTTCCGCGACGAGGAAGGCCAGGACGTGCTGTTCTTCGTCGACAACATCTTCCGCTTCACCCAGGCGGGTTCGGAAGTGTCGGCGCTGCTCGGCCGTATTCCTTCGGCGGTGGGCTACCAGCCGACCCTGGCTACCGACATGGGCCAGCTGCAGGAACGCATCACCTCGACCAACAAGGGGTCAATCACCTCGGTTCAGGCGATCTACGTGCCGGCCGACGATCTTACCGATCCGGCGCCGGCCGCTTCGTTCGCGCACCTTGACGCGACGACCACGCTGAACCGCGCCATCTCGGAGCTGGGCATCTACCCGGCGGTCGACCCGCTCGACTCGACTTCGCGCGTGCTGACGCCCGCCGTTGTCGGCCAGGAGCACTACGAAACCTCGCGCCGCGTTCAGGAAACGCTGCAGAAGTACAAGTCGCTGCAGGATATCATCGCGATTCTGGGCATGGACGAGCTTTCGGAAGAAGATAAGCTCACCGTCGCCCGCGCCCGCAAGATCCAGCGCTTCCTCTCGCAGCCGTTCCACGTCGCCGAAGTCTTCACCGGCATCCCGGGCAAGTTCGTCCAGATCGAAGATACGGTGAAGTCGTTCAAGGCTGTGGTCGACGGCGAATACGATCACCTCCCCGAAGCGGCCTTCTACATGGTCGGCGGCATCGACGAGGCGGTCGCGAAGGCCAAGAAGCTGGCTGAGGAAGCCTAAGCATCATGGCACTGCACTTCGAACTCGTCACCCCGGCCCGCCTGGTCCGCTCGGACGACGTCTACATGGTCGTAGTCCCGGGCAGCGAGGGTGAGTTCGGTGTGCTTGAGGGCCACGCGCCCTTCATGTCGACGATCAAGGACGGCCCGCTCAAGGTCTATCGCACGGAAGGCGCCGCGCCCGAGGAAATCCAGGTCCAGGGCGGCTTTGCCGAAGTCAGCGCCAATGGCCTGACCGTCTTGGCCGAGCACGTCGAAGGCTGAGGCCGCCTCAAGCTCGAACCGATCAAGGGGCGCTCCGGCGCCCCTTTTTCATGGACCAGCTACTTCGCAGGGCTGGCAACAACAGGGGCTACTTCCGGGCCGAGCTCTGCCAGATCGGCCTGCGCCTGTTCCGACAACGCCCCACCATGGGGGTTGGCCGCTACGGCTTTGAGATTGGCTCGCGCCGGAATTTTGCGTCCGTCCGCCAACTGCATTTGTGCCACGCTGTAGCGCAGCGACAAGTCAAACGGCGCAAGCTCGCTGGCCCGCTCGAGACCCTGCTTGGCGATCTGGGGAACGGTCTGCCCCCCATGCACGAAGCTGCGATAGTAATAGACCAGCGGCAACGGATGGTCGTTTTCAAGCCGGTTCAATCCCGCGAACACGGTCCGCGCCCGGCGGAATGCTGACTGGTCGCCTGAAGTCTCGGCGGTGCGGAACAGGGCGTAGCCCTTCTGCAGCCAGGCGTTGACCAGCGTCGGATCGATGGCGAGGGCCTTGTCGGCAGCCGACACTGCCTCTGCGTCGTGGCCGGAATCAAACTCCGCTTCAGCCAAGGCAGCCAAGACCCTGCCGTCGGACGGAAAGCGGGCCGCAACAGCCCGCGCTTCCACGACTACCTTAGCAGCCTGGGCCTCGTCGACGCCGCGCTTGGACTGCATGATGACGGGCATCATCGCCGCTTCGCCGGCACTCAGTTTGCGCATCAGCGTGGCGCCTGGCGACAGGTGTTCCGGCGCGACCACAAACGTCTTGAGCGTGCTCCGCTTGAGGTATTTCTCAAGCTCGCCCTCAAGGACCTTGAAATCTCCGAAGGCAGTTTCCCCCGCCTCGCGCGAGCTCTTTCCCTGCCGCATCAGGATCTGGTAGCGATCGAGTTGTCCCCCACGAACCGGTTCGAACGTCAGGTAGTGAAACAGCGCCCACGCCTTGCCGTAGAAGGCATCGTAGGACCTCCCCACCGGCGGCGTATAGGAATCCGGATCAAGCAGGTTTCGCACGCTGACGTCCTTGGCAAACAACAGTTCCATCGCGCGATGGTTCGCGGGTCTGCCCACCAACATCCCTCCGTCCGGCTTGAAGCTCGCCGATGCAAAGAACTCTGCCCCGCCTTCGGATAGCCAGTTGGGCAGGCCGAAAGGATTGCCGGAAAGCATGAAATGGTGGGCATATTCGTGCAGCAGCACCAGCTTCGATCCGTCCAGCTCACGGCTGCCGCCCTCGACCTTGGGGATGAACGCGGCTGACCCGCCGGCGCGCGCGCGGCAGAAGCCCTGCAGATAGCGCGACCCGTCGCCGGCCAGGCGCCGCACTTCGGCATCGTTCCTGACCACGTAGATGGTGACGCGGTTGGAAGGACTCGGCGCTGGTTGTGCTCTTTCTGTGAGGTATTCGAGGGCTGAGTGATAGCGTTCCAGCTCTTGCGAAAAGCGCTGGATGTTGACCGGATTGTCATCCGCATAGATCACGAAATGCGGGCTCGACGCCTCGTGCCATTCGGCATTGGCCGCCGACGGCAAAACCAGCAACAGAGCGGCAAAAATGAGTGATCGCATTCGCATGCGCAATGGCTGCCCCCCGGCGACGCAATTCGATGCCTGATCCAATGATTGTCGTTGCCGGGCAATCCTAAAACGGATTTATATCCGGATTGGATGCAGTTCACGCGGTCAGTCAGCTTCCTGCGCGATCGGACGATAGTTCCAGCGCACTGCATCGCTCCCATCGATCCGAGAGATCTCGGCCATCAACAGCTGACCCTGCCGCCAATAGCGGATGCGCTGCGGGTAGTCGTGCGAGGGGTTGGCAAATTCGATCGCGTCATCACTGGTCGTGACCATCGGGAATTCAACCGGCGCGCCGCCGCGCTGTTGGGCAAAGTAAGTGATCGCCCCGTCGGCGCGGCGCTGGATGCGCATCACTTCCCAGTTTTCGACCTCGGGCCCGAAGCCCGAGCGGCCCGCACCGATCATCATGCCCCCGCGGGCGGGCGACCAGACCTCATCGGCCCAGGCCGCGCCGCTTTCCATTTGCCATGTACCGGCCAGCCACTCAGGCAATCCGCCTCTGGTCTGGCCTCCCGCCGGAACGGCGAGGAGCAGTGCGATAACGAGTGCGGCCCACGGAGCTTTCATTCCGCCCCCATGCCACACGGCCCGGTATCGCGCCAACGCTGCGTGCTCAATCGGTCATGGTCGGTTCGCGGAAGCGTCCCGCGTGCCACAGGTAAAGCCCGGCACTGATGATGATGGCAGCACCGCCCATTGCCACCGCGTCGGGCGCTTCAGCGAAGAACACCCATCCCATCCCCAGCGCCACGATCAGTTGCACGTATGTCATCGGGGCAATGGTCGCAGCCCCGGCGCGGGTCGTGCCGAGATAGATCAGGTAATGCGCCACGCTGGCCGAGGCCGCGATCAGCGCGCAGCGGGCGATCACGCTTGGCGGCGGAAAGTCCACCGCGAGCCGGGGCATCCCGCTGAGGTGCCCGATCCAGCTGATCACCAGCAGCAACGGGATGGCGAAAACCGCCAGCAGATACTGCATCGACAGCGCGCTGGCCTTGCCGGCGGCAGCCCGGTTGCCGATGATCAACATGCTCATCCCCAGTGCCGACATCAGCGGCAGCAGCGCGGACAGACCAAGTGCGGCGAAACTGGGCCGCAGAACGATCAGCACGCCGACGAAGGCGACAGCCGATGCAATCCAGGTTTCTCGACGGGCAGGTTCGCTCTGAAACAACGCGGCCAGCACGGCCGTGATCATCGGACTGGTGAAGCTGATCGAGGTCGCTTCGGACAGCGGCATGATCATGACCGCCGAAAAGAATCCCGCCGAAGAAAGACAAATCCCCACCGCACGCAGCAGCTGGGCCTTGGGTGCGGGGATCGCGAAGCCCGCGCGCCCTTCCCTGACCGCCAATATCGCTGCCAGCCCGGCGGCCCCGAACACATAGCGCAGCGTAGCCATGGCCGTGGGCGACCACATCCCGGACATCGACTTGATCACCGCATCCCCGCAGGAAAGCAGTGCAAAGCCGCCAAGGGCGAAGAGCAGACCGGCGCGTTCTGGGTGGCGCATGTCTTCGACTTAGGGTTTGACCGATGCTCGCGCCAGCCGTCCTCAAACTTTACCTGTCGTTAAACCATCATGCTTAACATGGCGTAAGCTTGGTGTTCCGCGAGAACGGATGCCGGTCTCGGGGCGGGTACGAAATGACGAAACTGATCATCCAGATTCCTTGTTACAACGAAGCGGACAGCCTGCCCGAAACGCTGGTGGCCCTGCCCCGAAACTGTTCCCCGTCAGCACCAATGGCACAGATTTGAGGTTGTGATTTAAGGAGTGTTGGGGCTTCGTCGTAGTGACGAAGGAACGAAGA
>CANJBY010000027.1 GCA_947472735.1 Sphingomonadaceae bacterium
GAAGTTCTTGACGAAGCGGCCCGACTGGATGTCCGCCAGCACGCGCTTCATCTCCGCCTTGGTCTTGTCGGTGATGATCCGCGGACCCGTGGTGATGTCGCCGTATTCCGCAGTATTCGAGATCGAATAGCGCATGTTGGCGATGCCGCCTTCATAGAGCAGGTCGACGATCAGCTTGGTCTCGTGGAGGCACTCGAAATAGGCCATTTCCGGGGCGTAGCCGGCTTCGACCAGGGTTTCGAACCCGGCCTGGATCAGGTGAGTGATGCCGCCGCAGAGCACGGCCTGTTCGCCGAACAGGTCGGTTTCGCACTCTTCCTTGAAGTTGGTCTCGATGATGCCCGAGCGGCCTCCACCGACGCCCGAGGCATAGGCCAGGCCAACGTCATGGGCATTGCCGGTGGCGTCCTGATGGACGGCGATCAGGCAAGGCACGCCGCCTCCGCGCTGATATTCGGAGCGCACGGTGTGGCCGGGGCCCTTCGGGGCGATCATGATCACGTCGATGTCGGCGCGCGGCTCGATCAGGCCGAAGTGAACGTTGAGGCCGTGCGCAAAGGCGAGTGCCGCGCCAGGCTTGATGTTGGCGTGGATGTCATCGGCGTAAATTGCCGCCTGATGCTCGTCCGGGGCGAGGATCATCAAGATGTCGGCCCAGGCGGCGGCGTCCTTGTTCGCCATCACCTTGAAGCCGGCGGCCTCGGCCTTCTTCGCGCTGGCCGAACCGGGGCGCAGCGCAATCGCCACGTCTTTCACGCCGCTGTCGCGCAGGTTCTGCGCGTGGGCATGACCCTGGCTGCCATAGCCGAGCACGGCGATCTTCTTCGTCGTGATCAGGTTGATGTCGCAATCGGCGTCGTAATAGACCTTCATCGTAGCTTCCTTACCTTGCCCTGTTCGTCATGCTGGACCTGTTCCAGCATCCATCCGGCCTGCTCACGCGGAGCTATGCGGAGAAATGGACCCCGAAACAAGTTCAGGGTGACGGCTGTTGAATTCCTAGTTGATCAAGCCCCCAGCGGCCCCCGTGTCATCCCGACAATGCCGGTGCGGCCAACCTCGACCAGCCCCAGTTCGCGCATGATGGCGATGAAGCTGTCGACCTTTTCAGGGGTGCCGGTCAGCTCGAAGATGAAACTGGCGGTCGTGGTGTCGACCACCTTGGCGCGGAACACGTCGGCAACGCGCAGCGCCTCGACCCGGGCTTCGCCCTTGCCGGACACCTTGATCAACGCCAGCTCGCGTTCGACATGGGGACCGACCTCCGTGAGATCGATTACTTTGTGCACCGGCACCAGCCGTTCCAGCTGAGCGCGGATCTGGTCGATTACCGTCGGCGGGCCGTGGGTCACGATCGTGATCCGGCTGACCGAATGGTTGTCGGTGATGTCAGCCACGGTCAGGCTGTCGATATTATAGCCGCGCGCGGTGAACAGCCCCGCAATCTTTGCGAGAATGCCTGCCTCGTTATCGACCATGAGCGTCAGCACGTGGCGCTCGCTCTCAGCGTGGTGGATTTTCATCATCGCAGCTTCCCCTACACCAGCGCCTTGGCTTCGTCGTCCATGGTCCCGGCAACGGTGTCGCCATACAGGATCATTTCCGTGTGCGAAGCCCCGCTCGGGATCATCGGGAAGCAATTTGCTTCGTTATGGACGCGGCAATCGACGATCACCGGGCCATCATAATCGATCATCGCCTGGATGCCGGTGTCGAGCTGGTCCTCACTTTCGATGCGGATTCCCTTCCAGCCATAGGCTTCGGCAAGCTTCACGAAATCTGGCAGGCTGTCGGAATAGCTTTCCGAGTAGCGGCTCTCATACGTGAGTTCCTGCCACTGGCGGACCATCCCCATCCACTCGTTGTTGAGGATGAAGACCTTGACCGGCAGACGGAACTGGGTGGCGGTGCCCATCTCCTGAATGTTCATCTGGATCGAGGCATCGCCGGCAATGTCGATCACCAGCCGGCCCGGATTGCCGAGCTGCGCGCCAATTGCGGCCGGGAGGCCATAGCCCATCGTGCCAAGGCCGCCGGAGGTGAGCCAGCGGTTCGGCCCGAAGAAGTGGAAATACTGCGCCGCCCACATCTGGTGCTGACCCACCTCGGTGGCGATCACCGGATCGAGGTGTTTGGTCAGCTCGAACAGACGCTCGACCGCGAGCTGGGGCATGATCGCTTCGGCATGGCGCGGATAGGCCAGGCTCTTCTTGCCGCGCCATTCCGTGATGCGCGCCTTCCAGCCGGACAGGTCGCGACCCTTGCGCGCGCCCCAGGCAGCAATCATCTGCTCGAGCACAATGGCGCAATCGCCGATGATCGGCAGGTCCACCGGCACAGTCTTGTTGATCGAGGCGCGATCAATATCGATGTGGATCTTGGTCGAATTGGGCGCGAAGGCATCAAGTCGGCCGGTCACCCGGTCGTCGAAACGCGCACCGATGGCGACAATCAGATCGGCCTGGTTCATCGCCAGGTTCGCTTCGTAAGTGCCGTGCATCCCCAACATGCCAAGCCAGTCGGCATGATCCGCGGGGAAGGCGCCGAGGCCCATCAGCGTCGAAGTGACCGGCGCACCGGTGAGGACCTGCAACTGGCGCAGCAACTCGCTCGCGCGCGGGCCGGAGTTGATCACGCCGCCGCCGGTGTAGAAGACTGGTGCCTTGGCATTGGCCAGCAGCTCGATCGCCTTGGCAATATCCGCGCTCGCGCCTTCGGTCTGCGGCGAATAGCGATTGCGACGCTGCGGTGGGCTGTCGCTCCAGCTGGCGGAGGCGATCTGCACGTCCTTGGGAATGTCGATCACGACCGGACCGGGGCGGCCGGTGGTGGCGATCTGGAACGCCTCGTCGACCGTCGCGGCCAGTTCCGCTGGGTCCTTCACAAGGTAGTTGTGCTTGGTGCAGTGGCGGGTGATGCCAACCGTATCGGCTTCCTGGAACGCGTCCGATCCAATCAGCGCGGTCGGAACCTGGCCAGTTATGACCACCAGCGGGATCGAATCCATGAAGGCATCGGCGATGCCGGTGACGGCGTTGGTCGCGCCCGGGCCGGAGGTGACCAGGACAACGCCGGGCTTGCCGGTGGATCGGGCATAACCTTCGGCCGCATGGGCTGCGCCGGCTTCGTGGCGTACGAGGATGTGGCGGATGCGTTCATCACCGAACAGCGCGTCGTAAATCGGCAGCACGGCGCCGCCGGGATAACCGAACACGAATTCGACCCCCTGCCGGACCAGGCTTTCGACCAGGATGTTTGCGCCGCTGCGCTCTTCGCTCACCGTATCAATCCTTTGTATTCATGCCGCGAGTCCACCAAAAGGGTAACCCGGCACAGTTGGCTGTGCCGGGTTCCTCTCCAACTCGCGAAGGGCCGGCTAAAGCGCCAGCTTGTGCAGCGCAATATGCGACATGAAATAACGTGTCAAGCCCTAATGACGTAATAATACTTCAAATATCGTTGCAACGTCGTAATTTTGCGATGGAACGCGAGTCCAGCCAGGCGGGGGCTGATTGCGGAACCAGGTGTATTGCCGTTTGGCGTAGTTCCGGGTTGCCTGTGCCCCCCGCCGCTGCGTTTCGGCCAGATCCCATTCGCCAGCCAGATGACCCGCGATTTCCGGCACCCCGATGGCGCGCATGACGGGCAGGGCGGGGTCAAGTCGGCGCGCAAGCAACGCCTCAACTTCAGCAAGAGCGCCGCGTTCCAGCATCAGCGCAAAACGCCGGTCACAGCGCTCGTAAAGCCAGTCGCGCGGGGGGAGAAGCACGGCGGCATGGAGGGCAATGCTGCCGCCAATTGCGCCGATCCGATCGGTTTGCCACTCGGCCAGGGTGCGCCCGGTGGATTGCACGACTTCCAGCGCACGCGCAACGCGGGTGGCATCGGCCGGATTGAGCGCTGCGGCGCGGTCGGGATCGAGGCGGGTGAGGGCGAGGTGTGCCTCTGCCACTTGCATCGCGCGCACCTCGGCCCGGATGGCGGGCGCGATCGGCGGCACCGGGGCTATGCCGTCAATCAGCGTGCGCAGGTAAAGCCCGGTGCCGCCAACCAGGATCGGTACGCCGCCGCTGGCGTGCACGTCAGCGATCGCATGTCTCGCTTCTGTTGCCCAGTCCGCGGCCGAGCAGGCCGTCGCACCGTCCCAGCTGCCAAATAACCGGTGCTCGATGCCGCCCATTTCCTCCGACGAGGGTCGGGCCGATAATACTGACAGGTCGGCATAGACCTGGGCGCTGTCGGCATTGATCACCACCGCCCTGCGCCCCGTGCGTTCCACCGCGTGCGCCAGCGCGACCGCACAATCGCTCTTGCCGCTCGCCGTCGGCCCTGCAATGAGCGCGACCGGCGGCAGGCTGGCCGTTGTATCTGAGGAACGCACTGTGCTCATCGCCCGGCTGATAGCAGAACCGGAAAACTTGTCCGCAAATTGTGACGCCGTGATTGCGGGTCTGGCCAGGCTCGGCATCACCGCCGAAGCCGGCGACGCGGGTGAGGGAGTGCTGCAGTTCAGCGCGGATACCGCCGATCGCAACGTCCTGCGTCAAGCGATCGACACGCAGTTCGCGCCGTCAGACCTGCTGGTCTGCGATCATGTGCCGCAGCTTCCGCGCCTGTTCGTTTCGGACATGGATTCGACCATGATTTCGGCCGAATGCATTGACGAGCTGGCGGACTTCGCCGGGATCAAGCACCAGATCGCGGCGATCACGGAACGGGCGATGCAGGGCGAGCTCGATTTCGAAAGCGCGCTGCGCGAGCGCGTCATGCTGCTGCGCGATCTCTCCGAAGAGTCGATCGCCGAATGTCTCGCAACCCGCATCGCGCCGATGCCGGGCGCCAAAGTGCTCGTGGCGACGCTCAAGGCGGCGGGTTGCCGCACCGTATTGGTGACTGGCGGCTTTCACCAGTTTGCCGATCCCGTCGCTGAAGACCTTGGGTTTGAGCAGGTCGTGGCGAACCGGCTGGCCATTGATGGCGGACGGTTGACCGGCGGACTGATCGGTCCGATCACCGACAGCGCGGTCAAACAGCGGGTGCTTGAGGACGAAGCCGCGCTGCTGGGCGGAGTGCCGAGTCTGGCCACGGGTGACGGTGCCAATGACATCCCCATGCTGCAAGCGGCGACTTACGGCCTCGCCTTTCGCGCCAAGCCCAAGGCCCGGGCCGCAGCCGACGGCTGGATCGACCGAGGTGACCTGACTGCTGTCCTACAGTTGCTGGGTATTCCCCGGTCCGAGTGGGAGTGGGAATAGCGCCGGGCCGTCGGCGGGCTTAATTGACATTATTGTCAGTATCGTTAGCGTGTCGTTCCGACATGGACATGAAACCTGCCGATTTCGCCACCCGCGAGCTGCCGTTGTTCGATCCGGCCCGCCCGCCGATGCGGTACGCGGTCCTCAAGGCGTGGCGGCACTTCCGGACGCTGGTCGCGGACAAGGAAAACACCCGGGAGGTGTTCCACATTTTCGAAGCACTGCCCTGGAAGGGCTTCCGCGAGGCGGGAGAAGCTTTCTTGCAGAGCCCGGAAGGACAGGCGATCCGGGCTACCGAGCCGTTTCTTCCGGCGCTCCTTGACGATCACGCGGCGCTGCGGCGCACTCCGGCCGGAAGCCTCGGCCATGCTTATTGCGATTTCATGGAAGCCGAAGGGCTGACAGCGCAAGGGCTGGTGGACGAGTTTGCCGGCTTCATGGAGGGTCGCCCGCGCTATGAGGATCAGTTCTCCTGTTACTTTGACCGGGTCAGGGACACGCACGATCTGCTCCACGTGCTGACCGGGTTTGGCCGTGACAGCTTGGGCGAGCAATGCGTGCTGGCCTTCACCTACAGCCAGCAGCCCAGTCCGGCGCACTTGTTCATCGCCTATGCCGGTGCCCGTGAGATCAAGAGCAAGCTCAAGAGCGCGGCTCCGGTTTATCGTGCGGTGCGCGAAGGTCAGCGGCTGGGTAAAGCCTGCCCCCGGATTGCGGAACTGCCGATCCACGAACTCCTGCCACTGCCGCTCGAGGAGGTCCGCAAGCGGCTGAATATAACGCCGCCGGTGGAATACTTCCGGGCGCACGCTGTCTGGCGCAGCATGGGCATAGACCCTTACGAACTGATGGCCCCCCAGAACACGGCATCCATTCTCAGCGCTTGAGGCGGACGGATAAGTTCGTTCTCCGAGACGCCCGGCAAACAGCGAAGTCAGTGCTTCGCGGGCTTGTCCTTGTGATCGCGGATCAGGCCGTCGAGCTCCGCAATGCGCATCCGTTCCGGCGTGTTCTTGGCCAGGCCCTTGAGCCGGCAGGTTGCCCAGAGGCTTTTGCGCTCACTTTCCAGCGCCTTGAGGTAGAGATCGGCCATCAGGCTTCCATCCAGTCACGGAAGAAGCTCTCGCTGGCTTCGCGCAAGGCGGAGATCGCCACCGAAAAGCCTGGGCCGGACACGGTGTCACCGCCGGTGGTGCCAATCCGCGTCATCGGGATGCCGGCGGCCTGGATCGTGTCCGCAACGCGGCTGGTCACGATGTAGCGCGACTGATCCTCGCCAAATGCGGTGAAGTGATCGCCGATCTGCTCCAGCGTGCAACCGATACCGCTCTTGAGAGCCATCTCTGTCAGCGCGACCAGCAATCCACCGTCAGACACGTCGTGGACCGCCGTGAGCTTGCCTTCGGCGACGAGCTTGCGGACGAGTTCGCCGTGGGCGCGTTCCATCGCCAGATCGACTGGCGGGGGCGGGCCATCTTCGCGGCCATGCAGTTCACGCAGCCACAAGGACTGGCCGAGGTGACCGTTGCTCTGACTGACAACGAAAATCGCCTCGCCTTCGGACTTGAACCCGATGGTCGCCATCGCTTCATGGTCGTCCATCAGCCCCACGCCGCCGATCGCTGGCGTCGGCAGGATGGCACTCCCGCCGCCCGTCGCCTTGCTCTCATTGTAGAGGCTGACGTTGCCCGAAACGATGGGATAGTCCAGCGCGCGGCAGGCCTCCCCCATGCCGCGCAGGGCCTCGACGATCTGGGCCATGATTTCCGGCCGCTGCGGGTTGGCGAAGTTCAGGCAATTGGTGATTGCCAAAGGCTTGGCGCCAACTGCTGAGATATTGCGGTAAGTCTCGGCGACCGCCTGCTTGCCGCCTTCGTAGGGATCGGCATAGCAATAGCGCGGCGTGCAGTCGGTGCTGATCGCCAGCGCCTTCTTCGTACCGTGAATCCGAACCACTGCCGCGTCGCCGCCGCTCTTCTGGAGTGTGTCCGCACCGACCTGGCTGTCATACTGCTCCCAGATCCAGCGCCGGCTGGCGAGATCGGGGCAGGCCATCAGCTTGAGCAGGTCAGCGCCGATGTCGGTGCTTGCGGGCACATTACCGAGCGGCGCGACGTTTGCCCACACCTTATAGTCATCGAGGCTCAGCGCCGGGCGGTCATAGAGCGGGGCATCGTCGGCCAGCGGGCCCAGCGGAATATCGCAGACCACTTCGCCGTCGAATTCCAGCACCATGTGCCCGGTGTCGGTCACTTCGCCAATCACCGCGAAATCCAGCTCCCACTTGCGGAAGATCGCCTCGGCCATCGGCTCCTTGCCAGGCTTGAGCACCATGAGCATCCGCTCCTGGCTCTCGCTCAGCATCATCTCGTAAGGCGTCATGCCCTCTTCGCGGCAGGGCACGGCGTTCATGTTCAGCCGGATGCCCGCGCCGCCCTTGCTGGCCATCTCGACCGAAGACGAAGTGAGGCCGGCGGCGCCCATATCCTGGATCGCGACGATGGCGTCGGTCGCCATCAGTTCAAGGCAGGCCTCGATCAGCAGCTTCTCGGTAAACGGATCGCCGACCTGCACGGTCGGCCGCTTGGCTTCGGAATCCTCGCCGAAATCGGCGCTCGCCATGGTTGCGCCGTGAATCCCATCGCGCCCGGTCTTGGAGCCGACATAGACGATCGAATTGCCTAGGCCGGTGGCGGCCGAATAGAAGATCTTGTCCTGATCTGCTACGCCTACCGTCATCGCGTTGACGAGGATGTTGCCATCGTAGGCGGAATGGAAATTGGTCTCGCCGCCCACCGTCGGCACGCCGACGCAGTTGCCGTAACCACCGATGCCCGCGACCACACCCTGAACGAGGCTCTTCATCTTGGGATGATCGGGCCGGCCGAAACGCAGCGCGTTCAGGTTCGCCACGGGCCGCGCGCCCATGGTGAAGACATCCCGCAGGATCCCGCCCACGCCGGTCGCCGCGCCCTGATAGGGCTCGATGTAGCTGGGATGGTTGTGGCTCTCCATCTTGAAGATGCAGGCCTGCCGAACGCCGTTGGGGCCTTCGCCGATGTCGATTACCCCGGCGTTCTCGCCAGGACCGCAGATCACCCAGGGCGCTTCGGTCGGCAACTTCTTGAGGTGGATACGGCTCGACTTGTAAGAGCAGTGCTCGCTCCACATCACCGAGAAGATGCCAAGCTCGACCAGGTTGGGCTCACGATTCAGCCGCCTGACGATGATGGCATATTCATCTTCGCTCAGGCCGTGGTCGGCGACGATCTCGGGGGTGATTCCGCTCATGCCCGCGCCTTTAGCGGGGAGGGCGCGCCATGGCTAGGCGGAGATGCGCGTTGTCAACCACGCCGCCGCTCCGCTCGCCAGTGCGGTCGCGACTGCACCCCAGGCAATGTCGATCAGGGTGATCTGGGTCGACCACACCTTGAGCGTCGCCTGATTGGTCAGATCATAAGTGGCATAGGCCAGGCCGCCAAGCAGGGCGCCGTTAAGCACGGCCAGGTGCACCCCGCCGTCCAGCCCCGGACGAACCGCGAACCAGACCATCCCGGCAATGTAGATCGCATAGAACACCAACGCCGGAATGGCGCGAAACTGCGGTGCGAGCACTTCACCCAGCGCCGGTCGGTAAAGGTTCGGACCGGCGTAGCGCAGCCACAGGAAATCGAGCGCTCCAAAAATGACACCGGCGGCGAGATAGGCGGTAATCCATTTCATCGGCATTTCTCCTGCTCGCAGCTTGACCCTCGGCGCGGCTCGGGTCAATGGTCGGACATGGAACAGGGCCATCCCGATATTGCCGCCATGAGCTTCGAAGACGCGCTGCGTGCCCTTGAGGACGTGGTGCGCCGGCTGGAGGGGGGCGAAGTGGCGCTCGACGATTCGATCGCGCTGTACGAACGTGGCGAGGACTTGCGTAAGCATTGCCAGGCCCGGCTTGATGCCGCTCAGGCGCGGATCGAGAAGATCGTGACCGGAACCAGCGGTGCCGCCACCGCCACCCGACCGTTCGACGAGGCGGAGCGCTGAACATGAGCGCCACCGCGCTCGCTCCCGGTCTGCTGGCACAAGCGTTGCAGCGCATCGCCAGCGACATGGATACCGCCTTCGACAGCCTGCTGCCGGTGCCGAACGATGCCCGCGCCAAGTTGGTCGAGGCGATGCGCTATGCCACGATCGGCGGAGGCAAGCGGATCCGCCCGCTGTTGCTGACGGCGACCGCGGATATTTTCGGCGTGGATCACACCTCCGCGATCCGGGCGGCGGTCGCAATTGAATCGATCCACGTCTATTCGCTGATCCACGATGACCTGCCATGCATGGACAACGACGATCTGCGGCATGGCAAGCCCACGGTGCACAAGGCCTTCGACGAGGCGACCGCGGTGCTCGCCGGCGATGCGCTCCACGCCTTCGCTTTCGAACTGCTGGCCGATCCGGCAACCAGCGGCGATCCCTTCACGCGCTCCGAGCTCGTCCTGACCCTGGGCTGCTCCAGCGGCCTGTGGGGAATGGCAGGCGGGCAGATGATGGACATCATTGCCGAGAGCGAAAGCTTCGATTTGCCCACGATCACCCGTCTCCAGCAGCTCAAGACCGGCGCACTGCTGGCGGCAGCGGTGGAGATGGGCGCTATCCTGGGCAAGATCGCTCCGGAAGGGCGCGCGCATCTGCGTGGCTATGCCCGCGACATCGGCCTCGCCTTCCAGATCGCTGACGACCTGCTGGATCACGAAGGTGATGAAGCCGTGGCCGGCAAGGCACTCCGCAAGGATGCGGACGCCGGCAAGCAGACTTTCCTTTCCCTGCTCGGGCCGGATCGTGCGAAGGATCAGGCGCGGATGCTGGTAGACCAGGCCATATCGCACCTTGGTGGTTATGGCGCCGAGGCAGACGTGCTGCGCGCGGTGGCCCGGTTCATCGTCGAGAGGAACCATTGATGGCTGAGCGCATCGGCATCTATCCCGGCACGTTCGATCCAATCACCCTCGGTCACGCGGACATCATTCGCCGAGGGGCGAAGCTGGTCGATCGGTTGATCATCGGTGTCACCACCAATCCTTCCAAGAACCCGATGTTCACCCCGGATGAGCGCATTGCCATGGTCGAGCGCGAGGTGGCGGCCCTGGGCATCATCAACTGCGAGGTGGTGGGCTTCAACGCGCTGCTGATGAAGTTCGCCGAGAAGCAGGGCGCCACGGTGATCGTCCGCGGACTGCGGGCAGTCGCTGACTTTGAGTACGAGTACCAGATGGCCGGCATGAACCAGCAGCTCAACGCCGGGATCGAAACGGTGTTCCTGATGGCAGACGTTGGCCTCCAGCCGATCGCCTCCCGGCTGGTCAAGGAAATCGCGTTGTTCGGCGGCGATGTTTCGCGCTTTGTCAGCCCCACCGTCTGCGCCGATGTCATGGCCCGGGTTGAACTGCTGGGCCGCCTGGGCGACTATTGAAGCCTGTGCAGCGAATCGTGCGGCATTCATTGCCACGACAGGCTCCGCCCGCTATCGCGCATGGCCGAACCGTCCATACTTGCAGGAAGTCCATGAACCGTCGCTTCTTCGTCGTGCTTGCCGCGGGACTTGCCTTGGTTGGTGCGCCGGCCCTTGCCAAAAAGGCGCCGCCCGCTCCCGTCGTTCCGCAAATGAGCGCAGTGGTCGATCCCGACCCCACGCACGATCCGCAAAACATTCTCGTGCTGGATCTTTCCAACGGCGGGCGGGTGCTGATCCGGCTGATGCCGCAATGGGCGCCGGGCCATGTCGATCGCGTCCGCACGCTGGCGGGTGAGGGATTCTATAACGGGGTCATCTTCCATCGTGTGATCGAAGGCTTCATGGCCCAGACGGGCGATCCTACCGGAACCGGTGAGGGCGGATCAAAGCTGCCCGATCTCAAGGCCGAGTTCAACGCCATGCCGCACGTCCGCGGCACGGTCTCTATGGCGCGAACGGCAGAGCCGGATTCGGCGAACAGCCAGTTCTTCATCGTGTTCTATCCCCGCTTCGCGCTGGACCGGAAATATACCGTGTTCGGCCGGGTAATTGCCGGAATGGACACGGTCGACACCATCGCCCGAGGCGAACCGCCGGCCAACCCGACCAGGATCGTCCAGGCGTCAATGCTCAGCGAGAACAAGCCGCGCCCGGCAATCGCCGCGCCAGCGCCGCCGATGCTGCTCGCACCAGGCAGCGCGCCCGCTCCGGTCGTGCCTCCGCGTCCATAAGAGCGCAAAGCTTGGCTCACATGGCATGGACCCGACAGGGTAGGTCCTGATGCGCGTTGATCTGTTCGATTTCGAGCTTCCGCCCGAGAATATCGCCTTGCGCCCGGCTCGGCCGCGCGATGCTGCGCGGATGCTGGTGGTCGAGGGTGAAGGTTCGGTGCGCGACTTTGGCGTGCGCGATCTGCCAGCGCTCCTGCGCCGGGGCGACGTGCTGGTGTTCAACGACACACGCGTCATCCCCGCTCAACTAGAGGGGACGCGCGGGCAGGCGCGGATTGGCGCTACGCTGCACAAGCGGCTCGACCTTCGGCGTTGGCAGGCGTTTGTCCGCAACGCCAAGCGGCTGAGGCCGGGCGACAGGATCGACTTTCCTGCCGGCGTCGCTGCCCAGGCTGAAGCCCGCGCCGACGATGGTAGCTGGACCTTGCTGTTCGAAGGGGATGAGCCGGTCGAAGTCTTGCTCGAACGTGCGGGCCGGATGCCGCTGCCACCCTATATCGCGGGCAAGCGTGAGACTGACGCGGCCGACCGGTCGGATTACCAGACCATGTTCGCCGCGCGCGACGGCGCCGTCGCCGCGCCGACCGCCGCGCTGCACTTCACGCCGGAATTGATGGCTGCACTGGCCGAGGCCGGCATCGCGCACGAAACACTGACGCTGCACGTCGGGGCCGGCACGTTTCTGCCGGTCAAAGTCGACGACACCGCCGACCACCGCATGCACGCCGAATGGGGCACTATCGACGCCGCCACTGCCGAGCGCCTCAATGCAGCCCGCGCCGCAGGACGCCGCGTGGTCGCGGTCGGCACCACTTCACTACGGCTGCTTGAGAGCGCAACTGGCGAGGACGGCGTGATCCAGCCGTTTGCCGGAGACACCGCGATCTTCATCACCCCGGGCTATCGTTTCCGGGCAATCGACGGGTTGATGACCAACTTCCACCTGCCCAAATCAACCCTGTTCATGCTGGTCAGCGCGCTGATGGGACGGGAGCGCATGCAGGCGGCCTATGCCCATGCGATTGCAGAAGGGTACCGCTTCTATTCCTACGGCGACGCGGGCCTCCTGTTGCCCAGCCAAAGCGCTTTAGCCGCAAAATAGGGCCGCTGCAGGCCCAGTCGGCGAAAGGCTTGCCGGGTCAGCCGCTCGCGAACCAGTGGGTTGCCGGGATAGCGCTGCTTGAGCATGGCGAGGATCTCCGCTGCCTCCATGTACCTTGTGGAGACGTTGAGCAGGTCGATTAGGTCGATCCAGCAGCGGATGTCGGGGGTGGGCGTGGCGAGGGCTTCGCGCAAGAATTCTTCGGCCCGATCCACATCGCCCAAGCGAAAATGCGCCATCGCAAGGCGGCGAAGGCTGTGGTCGGTGCGCAGCGCAGCGACGGACAGTTCCAGTAGTCGGAGTTTTGTGGGCAGATGCGCGTCGGACAAGGCATCCGCCAGCGCCCATAGGAATTGCGACGAGTTGCGCCGGGTCTGGCGGAGATTGGTCAACAGCGCGGGGACGTCCAGTTTGCCACTAAGGCATTCCCTGATCGCAGACTTGAGCAGGCCGCACTCCGCCAGGACTGAGCCGACCGGGTGGCCGCCGTGACGGACCGGCACCGGGATGACCGGAGACTGTGCGGAAAACAGCGCAACATGGCGCGCATCGATCGGGTGCGCCGGATCGTAAAAGACGTACTGGCTGGCTACCGGACTGCTGCCGACTGCTGGAAACTTCAGCTTGCGGCGCTCCCGTTTCCAGCGGGTCTCGAACGGGACTTGCTGGCGCACAGCGGAAAACTGGGGCGAAATGGCGATGGCGGTTTGGGCTCCCACATGCCCGGCAAAGTGCAGCGCCGCAAAGCCACCCATGCTCGATCCATAAGTTGCTATCCGCGCATACCCGACCGCCGAATGTCGGATCGCCTCGAGCACCTTTCCGATCGCGGGATAATCATACCAGCGGTTATCCCGAGTGATCACATGGATTGCGTCGATGCCTTCTCCGGCAAGAAAATCCTCAGCGAATCCGGGACGGTCGACGCGTTGGTCGTTGGTGAAACTGGCGAAGGTGACGACGCACTGCTCCTGCGAGAATCCGCCGCACAGGCGGACAAGCACATCGGCATTGCGGAACAGTTCGGTCACGTGGGCAACGATGCGGTGCCAGACTTGCCGTGGTCAACCGCAATTTGTACCGGACCCGGACTTGCGCAGTTGCGGTCTGATCTGCGAATGGCTTGCAGGATGAATGCGATTCTGGAAATTTCGGGGCTCACCAAGCACTATCCCAACGGACCGACCGCCCTCGACGGCGTGGATCTGACGATCCGCAAGGGCGAGATCTTCGCCTTGCTGGGCCCCAATGGTGCGGGCAAGACCACTCTGATCGGCGCGGTCTGCGGGCTGGTGCGGCCTAGCGGGGGAAGTATCAAGGCCTTCGGGCTTGATATGGCGCGGGACTGGCGGCGAATTCGCGCGCGCATCGGTCTGGTCCCGCAGGAGATGGCGACCGACATGTTCGTGAAGGTGATCGATGCGGTCTCCTTCTCGCGCGGGCTGTTCGGCCTCGCGCCTGATCCGGCCAAGATCGAGGAAGTCCTGCGGGCGCTGTCACTGTGGGAAAAGCGCGACAGCCAGATCCGTCACCTCTCCGGCGGCATGAAGCGTCGGGTGCTGATCGCCAAGGCCCTGTCGCACGAGCCGGAGCTTTTGTTCCTCGATGAGCCAACGGCCGGTGTGGATGTCGAACTGCGCCGTGACATGTGGCTTCAGATCGCGAACCTGCGGGCCGCCGGCACCACCATCATCCTCACCACGCACTACATCGAGGAGGCCGAGGAAATGGCTGACCGGGTCGGGGTGATCGACCGGGGCCGGATCCTGCTGGTCGAGGAAAAGCACGCGCTGATGTCGCAGATGGGCAGTCTCGAGGCTGACATCATGCTGGCGCAACCGCTGATGGCGGTCCCGCCCGTGCTCGCGCGGTTCGCGCTGACGCTGTCGGACGATGGCCGCCGCCTGACTTATCGCGGCGACGGCAGCGCTCAGGAAAGCAAGGGCGAGGTCGCCGCGCTGGTCAAGGCACTGGTTGGCGAGGGGATCGAGTTCGTCGGAATCGACCAGCACCAGTCGAGCCTGGAAGATATCTTCGTGCGACTGGTGGAGAAGGGCTGATGCACTGGGGCTTCAACGCGCGCGGCGCCTGGGCGATCTTCTCGACCGAAGTGGAACGCGCCTTCCGCACCGCCTTCCAGTCAATCTTCGCGCCAGTACTGACCACGTCGCTCTATTTCGTGGTATTCGGCGCCGCGATCGGCAGCCGGATGAATTCGGTCGGCGGCACGTCCTATGGCGCGTTCATCATTCCGGGGCTGCTGCTGCTCACCCTGCTGGGCGAGACCACCAGCAACGCCAGCTTCGGCATCCACATGCCGCGCTTCTCGGGGACGATCTATGAACTGCTTTCCGCCCCGGTGGGCGTTGCGGAGACGCTGCTCGGCCTGGTCGGTGCGGCGGTTGCGAAATCGTTGATCCTGACCGCGATCATCCTCGTCACTGCGCGATTCTTTGTAGCTTACGAGATCGCACACCCGGTGCTGGCGCTGGGCTATGTGCTGCTGGTCTGCACCGCCTTTGCCTTGTTCGGCTTCGTGATCGGGGTCTGGGCCGATGGCTGGGACAAGCTGCGGATCGTCCCCGCGCTGATCCTGACCCCACTGACTTTTCTGGGCGGGACCTTCTACTCGATCGACATGCTCCCCGATCCGTGGCGCAGCGTCGCCTTGATGAACCCGATCGTCTACCTGGTGAATGGGTTGCGCTGGACCTTCTCGGGTCACAGCGACGTAAACATCTGGATCAGCTTCGGGCTGACCTTGGCCTTCCTGATCGGCTGCATCGCCGTGGTAAGCTGGATGTTCCGCACCGGGTGGCGTTTGCGCGCCTGAACGGCTAGGCGCGGACACGATGACTGCGCCACGCTTTGCCTTCACGATCCACGCCGCCGACGGCAAGGCACGCGCCGGGACAATCGCCATGCGCCGGGGCGAGATCCGCACGCCGGCGTTCATGCCGGTCGGCACGGCGGCTACTGTCAAGGCGATGAAGCCCGAAGCCGTTCGCGCCACAGGCGCCGACATCATCCTTTGCAACACCTACCACCTGATGCTGCGCCCGGGGGCAGAGCGGGTGGCGCGGCTGGGCGGGCTGCACAAGTTCATGAACTGGTCGCGACCGATCCTCACCGACAGCGGCGGCTATCAGGTGATGAGCCTTTCCGACTTGCGCAAGATCACCGAGGAAGGCGTGACTTTTGCCAGCCATATCGACGGAACACGCCACCACCTGACCCCCGAACGCTCGATGGAGATCCAGCGCCTGCTCGGCTCTGACATCGTCATGGCGTTCGACGAGTGCCCCCGCGCGGACCAGCCGCGCGAAGTCATCGCCCGCTCGATGGAGATGTCGATGCGCTGGGCCAAACGGAGCCGCGACGGTTTCGACGCTGGCGGCGAACATGCGGAGAATGCGGCGCTGTTCGGCATCCAGCAGGGCGCATTGGACGAAGACTTGCGCCGGACCAGCGCCGATGCCCTGCGCGACATCGGATTTGACGGCTATGCCATCGGTGGACTGGCGGTGGGCGAAGGGCAGGAAGCGATGTTCGCCACGCTCGATTTCGCTCCCGGTATGCTCCCGGAGGACCGCCCGCGCTATCTGATGGGCGTGGGCAAGCCAGACGATCTGGTTGGCGCGGTGGAGCGCGGGGTCGACATGTTCGACTGCGTCCTGCCGACCCGCTCGGGCCGCAACGGGCAGGCTTTTACATGGCATGGTGCGGTCAATCTCCGGAACGCGAAGCACGCCGAGGACCAGTCCCCGCTGGACGAGCACTGCCCGTGCGATGGCTGTGCCAAGTATTCTCGCGCCTATCTCCACCATTTGATCAAATCGGGCGAGATCCTCGGCGCCATGCTGCTGACCGAGCACAACCTGACCTTTTACCAACAACTGATGCAGGCCATGCGCGATGCGATCGGAGTGGGGGCCTTTGCGGAGTTCGCAACGCGGTTCCGCCGGGACTATCTGGGATAGGCGATACGGCGAGGGAGGGAACCAATGTTGCTTGAATGGGCCAAGACCGGCAGCACGCCGATGGATTTCTCCGATCTCACCGGAAAGGTAGCTGTCATTACCGGGGCTGCATCCGGTATCGGTCTTGCCCTTGCGCGGCGGCTGAGAGCCGAAGGGATGGAGCTGGTGCTGGCCGATCTCGACGGCGAAGCAGTGACCGGGCTGGCGGATGAACTGGGCGCGCTGGGCATGGCCGCCGATATCCGCCAGCCGGAAAGCGTCCAGGCGCTGGCGGACGCAGCAGCGGCGCGCTTCGGCGGTGTGGACCTGCTTTGCTCAAATGCCGGCGTCTCCCGCATGGCCGGGATCGAGCGGCTGACCCTGCAAGACTGGCGCTGGCTGTTCGAGGTCAACCTGTTTGCCGCCGTCTCCGTGACCAAGACCTTCCTGCCGCTGCTCAAAGCGCGGCCGGACGGCGCCCACATCCTCTTCACCGCCTCGCTATCGAGCTTTTACCCGACGCGCGCGCAGGCTGCCTATGGCGCTACGAAATACGCGCTCGCCGCGTTCGGTGAGACGCTGGCGCTGGAACTGGAGGCGGAACAGGCAACGGTCGGCGTGACGCTGCTGTGCCCCGGCCCGGTGCGCACCAATATCGCCAAGGGCTATGGCAAGCGCGAGGCCGAATATCGCGCGCCCGGTGTGGACCCGGCTGCAGTGTGCGACATCCACGAAGCGGCATTTCGCGGCGGGGTCGACGACAGTGACTGGAGTACGCCGGAGGCAGTCGCGGATGCAGCCGTGGCGGGAATGCGCCGCGGGGAATTGTGGGTGATCACCCATCCGCAACTGATGGGCAGCGCATTCGCCCGTAACGCGGCAATGGCGGAGGCGAGCGAGCGGGGAGGGTAAGGCCAGCCGGTCGTTGGCGCCCGATCAAACGAAAAGGGCGGCCCCGCAGGACCGCCCTTTGAATTCGTAACCGGCAAGCCGATCAGCGCGAGTAGAACTCGACCACCAGGTTCGGTTCCATCTTCACCGGATAAGGCACCTCGTCCAGCGACGGAACGCGGACGAAGGTTGCCTTGTCGGTGCCATCGGGCGAGACATAGTCAGGAATGTCACGCTCGGGCAGGCTCTGCGCTTCGGCGATCAGGGCCATTTCCTTGGCCTTGGTGCCGAGGCTGATCACGTCGCCCGGGCGCACGCGGCGGCTGGCGATGTTGCACTTCACGCCGTTCACGTAGATGTGCCCGTGCGAAACGACCTGGCGAGCCGAGAAGATGGTCGGCGCGAACTTGCAGCGATAGACCACCATGTCGAGCCGCTGCTCGAGCAGGCCGATCAGGTTCTGACCGGTGTCGCCCTTCATCTGAGAGGCTTCCTGGTAGGTACGCTTGAACTGCTTTTCGGTGACTTCGCCGTAGTAGCCCTTGAGCTTCTGCTTGGCGCGAAGCTGGATACCGAAGTCCGAGATCTTGCTCTTGCGGCGCTGGCCGTGCTGACCGGGGCCATAGCTGCGGCGGTTCACCGAGCTCTTGGGACGACCCCAGATGTTTTCGCCCATACGGCGATCGAGCTTGTACTTCGACGAATTGCGCTTCGACATGGCGCGTTCGATCCTTCAATTTGCATGCCGGACATTGGGCCCGTGCTTCTGGTCCGGAACCGCACCGCCCGGCCATTCACCGGACGCGACACAGGCTTCACCGGAGTGCCTGGTCAATTGCGAAGGCGCGCCTATTGCCGCCATTGGGCGCAAAGTCAACCCTTCGCGGGGTCCCGCTCGAGCGTCGAGAGCACCCCGCGCATGGTTCGCACTTCCAGATGGTTCCAGCCGGGCTTGGTGAGCATGTTGCGCAGGTTGCGCCGCGTAGCGTCCACCCGGCTGTAAGGGTAGAAATAGCCGCGGGGCTCGAGCATGGCCTCGATATGAGCGATCAACCCGTCGAGCTCGTCCTGCGAAGCCGGAGGCAGCAGGTCTTCGACGGTCGGCTGAACGAGTGCTTGCGCCTTCGACCATTCGTAAGCGCACAGGATCACGGCCTGGGCGAGATTGAGTGACGGAAAGTCGGGGTTGATCGGTATGGTCAGGATGGCCCGGGCGCGGGCGACGTCGTCAGTCTCCAGGCCAGACCGTTCGGGTCCGAAGACGATCGCCGACTTGCCGGGGGCGGCGTGGATTTCTCGCGCCGCTTCTTCGGCGGTGACGACCGTCTTGGTCACGCCCCGCTTGCGGACCGTGGTGGCATAGACATTGGCGCAATCCGCCACGGCATCGGCCAGGGTGGGGAAGACCTCTGCGCGCTCAAGCACTACGTCCGCGCCGGCGGCAGCGGGACCGGCGCTGGGATTGGGCCAGCCATCGCGCGGGGCAACGAGGCGCAGTTCGCTGAGCCCGAAGTTGAGCATCGCCCGCGCTGCCTTGCCGATGTTCTCCCCCAACTGGGGGCGGACGAGGACGATGGCGGGGTTGCGGTCAGCCGCGCTTGCCATCGCGCCCGACCACGTCCTGGATGGAGCCGGCAAACTCCTCGAAATCCCGTGCTTCGCCGAAATCGCGGTAGACGCTGGCGAAACGGATGTACGCCACGGCATCAAGCTGGCGCAGGCCTTCCATCACCATCCCGCCGATGGCTTTCGATGGTATTTCGCTTTCGCCCAGCGTCTCGATCTGGCGCTGGATGCCCGAGACCAGCTGATCGAGCCGCTCCTGTGCGATGCCGCGCTTGCGGCAGGCGAGGGCGACTGACTGGTCGATCTTGGAGCGGTCGAAGGGCTCGCGCGCTTCGTTGCTCTTGATCACGGTGATTTCGCGCAGTTGCACCCGCTCGAACGTGGTAAAACGCGCACCGCAGCTGTCGCACTGCCGGCGACGACGGATCGCCGTGTTGTCTTCGGTCGGGCGCGAATCCTTAACCTGGCTGTCATCATGCGCGCAGAATGGACAGCGCATTCAGGGCCTTAGGCGCTTGTAGAGCATGATGCCGGCACCGGCAACGAGGCCCACGGGGATGCTCACGAAGGGCAGCACCACGCCCGCTACGGCGCCGATTGCTGCGCCGGTCAGCACGGGTTTGGTCGAGGGGTGGGCCATGCCTTCCTTCGCCATGCCGACAATTTCCTCGCGAGCCGCCTCGATCAGGTCGTTACCACCTGCCATGGTTCACATCCCTTCGTAGATCGGGAAACGAGCGCATAGTTCTTCGACCCTGTTGCGGACCGACTGTTCGACCTGCGCGTCACCCGCTTCGCCATTCTTCCTGAGGCCATCAACAACCTCGGCGATAAGCTGGCCGATCTGGGTGAACTCGGCAACACCGAATCCGCGAGTGGTGCCGGCCGGCGTTCCCAGACGCACGCCCGAAGTGACGAAGCGCTTCTCCGGATCGTTGGGGATGGCGTTCTTGTTGCAGGTGATCGAGGCGCGATCGAGCGCCTTCTCGGCGTTCTTGCCGTTGGCCTTGTAGGGACGCAGGTCGACCAGCATCAGGTGGTTGTCGGTACCGCCGGAAACGATATCGAGCCCTTCGGCCTGAAGCGAGGCTGCCAGCGCCTTGGCATTGTCGGCCACGGCCTGGGCATAGGCCTTGAACTCGGGCTTCATGGCTTCGGCGAACGCGACGGCCTTCGCGGCGATGATATGCATCAGCGGACCGCCCTGCAGGCCGGGAAACACCGCGGTGTTGATCTTCTTGGCGAGGTCCTCGTCATTGGTGAGGATGATCCCGGACCGCGGGCCGCGCAGCGACTTGTGCGTGGTGGTGGTGGTCACGTGGGCATGCGGCACGGGCGAGGGGTGCGCGCCGCCGGCGACCAGACCCGAAAAGTGGCTCATGTCGGCCAGCAGATAGGCACCGACTTCGTCCGCAATCTCGCGGAAGCGGGCAAAGTTCCAGAACCGCGAATAGGCGGTGGCCCCGCAGATGATCAGCTTGGGCTTGTTCTCACGCGCGATGCGGGCGACTTCGTCCATGTCGATCCGGTGATCGTCGGGGCGCACGGTGTAAGGCACCGGGTTGAACCACTTGCCGCTCATGTTGACCGGCGATCCGTGAGTCAGGTGGCCACCAGCGGCGAGATCCAGACCCATGAAGCTGTCGCCCGGATTGAGCAAGGCGAGGAATACGGCCTGGTTCATCTGGCTACCCGAATTGGGCTGCACATTGGCGAACTGGGCGCCGAACAAGGCCTTGGCGCGTTCGATCGCGATCGTCTCGATCTCGTCGACGTATTCGCAGCCGCCGTAATAGCGCTTGCCCGGATAACCCTCGGCGTACTTGTTGGTCAGAATCGAGCCGGCTGCTTCGAGCACGGCCTTCGAACAGATGTTCTCGGACGCGATCAGCTCGATCTTGTCGCGCTGGCGGCCCAGCTCCTTGCCAATCCAGCCCGCGATCTCGGGGTCGGTTTCGGCGAGGCTCCGGTCGAAGAAGCCGGCGGGACGGACTGCGATGGTCATGGATTATCCCTGTTGCAGCTGGGGGTTGGAAAGCTTGTCGACGCGCGGGCCGTGACGGCCGCCGCCGAAGGAGGTGGTGAGGAAAGCGTCGAGACAGGCCTTGGCCATATCAATACCGGTAAGCCGCGCGCCAAAGGCGATGCAATTGGCATCGTTGTGCTCGCGGGCAAGGGCGGCGGACAGCGGCTCGGTGACCAGCGCGCAGCGGCACGCCGGGTTGCGGTTGACCGCGATCGAGATGCCGATACCCGATCCGCAAAGTGCCACGCCGCGCTCCACCGTGCCATCGGCGACTACGGCTGCAAGTTTGTAGCCATAGTCGGGATAGTCGATGCGGTCTGCGCTGTCAGGGCCAAGGTCAGCGACTTCGTGACCCAGCGCGATCAGATACTCGCGCAATTCGGCCTTCAGCTCGAAAGCGGCGTGATCGGATGCGATGGCGATGCGCATGAAGGCAGCCTGTCGAAAAGAGGAGCGGGAATCGCTCGCGCCCCCCTTAGTAGCGACTCGCTCGCAATGCCAGCTTCGCGGCGGCAGGAATTGTCGCACCGCCGCGGAACTGTTGCATTATTGATCCAGGAACGAACGCATCTTCCGTGAGCGGCTCGGGTGCTTGAGCTTCCTCAGCGCCTTGGCTTCGATCTGCCGGATGCGTTCGCGGGTCACCGAGAACTGCTGGCCGACTTCCTCGAGCGTGTGATCGGTGTTCATGCCGATGCCGAAGCGCATGCGCAGCACGCGTTCCTCGCGCGGGGTGAGCGAGGCCAGAACCCGGGTCACGGTTTCCTTGAGGTTGGCCTGAATCGCGGCGTCCACCGGGATGATTGCGTTCTTGTCCTCGATGAAATCACCCAGGTGCGAATCCTCCTCGTCGCCGATCGGCGTTTCGAGGGAGATCGGCTCCTTGGCGATCTTCATCACCTTGCGAACCTTCTCGAGCGGCATCGATAGGCGCTCGGCCATTTCCTCCGGCGTGGGCTCGCGGCCCTGCTCGTGGAGGAACTGGCGCGAGGTGCGGACCAGCTTGTTGATCGTCTCGATCATGTGGACCGGGATGCGGATCGTGCGGGCCTGGTCGGCGATCGAACGGGTGATCGCCTGCCGGATCCACCAGGTGGCATACGTGCTGAACTTGTAGCCGCGGCGGTACTCGAACTTGTCGACCGCCTTCATCAGCCCGATGTTGCCTTCCTGGATCAGGTCGAGGAACTGCAGGCCGCGATTGGTGTATTTCTTGGCGATCGAGATCACCAGCCGCAGGTTCGCCTCGACCATTTCCTTCTTGGCGATGCGTGCTTCGCGCTCACCCTTCTGGACCATGTTGACGATGCGCCGGAATTCGGTGAGCGCCATGCCCGTGGCCGAGGCAATATCGGATACTTCGGCGCGGATGCGCTCGACCGGATCGGCTTCGACTTCTGCGAAAGCGGCCCACTTCTTGTCGCGGCCGGCCTGCGAGGCCAGCCAGGCATCGTCGAGTTCATGCCCGACGTAGGCGTCGAGGAAGTCCTTGCGGGGAACTTTGTGGCGCTCGGCAAGGCGGAGCATCTGGCCGCCCAGCGTGGTCAGCCGGCGGTTGAAGGCATAGAGATTGTCGACCAGATACTCGATCTTGGTCGCGTGGAACTGCACGCTTTCCACTTGTGCGGTAAGGTCTTCGCGCAGTTGCTGGTAAGCGCGCTCCTTCGCCGCCGGGAAATCGACGCCAAGGTTCATCGCCTCTAGCCGGTTGGCCTGGCTCTTCTCGAACTTGCGGAACAGGTCGGTAATCAGCGCGAACTTCTCAAGCGCTTCGGGCTTGAGCTGGGCCTCCATCTGGGCGAGGCTGAGGGTGTTGTCCTCTTCCTCTTCCTCGACCGGGCGACGGGCGCGGCGTTCGATGCCTTCCTCGTCCTCGTCGTCAGCGACTTCCTCTTCCACGACGTCTTCTTCTTCCTTGAAAGAAGGGCCGGCAGTAGCTTCGCTGATCTCGCCGTTGTCTTCACCCTCGCCTTCCTCGGTCAGCGCCTCGGGGGCGGGTTCCTTGGAGAGCATCGCATCGAGATCGAGGATCTCGCGCAGCTGCATCTCACCGGCGTTGAGCGCTTCGGACCACTGGATGATCGCGTGGAAGGTAATCGGGCTTTCGCACAGGCCCAGAATCATGGTGTCCCGGCCAGCTTCGATGCGCTTGGCAATGGCGATTTCGCCCTCGCGGCTCAGCAGCTCGACTGCGCCCATCTCGCGCAGGTACATGCGCACCGGGTCATCGGTACGCTCGATGATTTCCTTCTTTTTGACCAGGTCCGGCCGCTCGGCCATGCCATCGGTCGACTCGTCGGCCTCGTCGACGTCCTTCTCATCCGGATCGACGGAGTCTTCATCGCTTTCGACGATGTTCACGCCCATTTCCGAAATCGCGGACATGATGTCCTCGATCTGGTCGGCAGACATCTGGTCCTGCGGCAGGGCCTCGTTCAGTTCGTCGACCGTGATCACCCCGCGCCGCTTGGCACGAGCGATCAGCTTCTTGATCGAGGCATCATTGAGATCGATCAGAGGGGCGTCGCCGCCTTCGCTGTCGCCGCCGTTAAGTTCTTCGTCCATTATCCCGCCGTTGTTTTTGAGGCCGAGGCATCCGCCTGGGCAGCTTTCGCGCTGGCCATTTGCCGCAAGCGCGAATCGAATTCCAGCTTTCTCTTCAGCAGCCGCTGCTGCTCTGCATAAGCCCCGTCCGTCAGCTCACGTTCGAAGCGGGCCGTGGCCTCAATCAGCGCCGCATCGAGCGCGGGCCGTTCGACCAGAAGCCCGACCGCCTGGGCCAACTCGTCCGACGCAAAGCTGGGCGTTGCATCTGCCAAGAGATAACCAAGCGGGAGCGAAGCATATTCCTCCGGAGCAGGGGCCCGAAGGCCCCTTTCGGCCAATATGGTAGCAACCTTGCTGGATTCAAGCTGCTGACCAGAGTCGAACAAATCTAGCAGCGCTTCGATCCGCGGATCCGAACCAGCAACCTGCGCGAGCGCTTCGGCATGCCGCGCCACTTCCTTGGGCCAGCGAATTAGCCCTGCTGCGACAGCTGTTGCCAGAGCATCGCGAGACCCTCCGGCCTGGTTCTTGCGCAAGCGCCGGGCACTTTCGGGTGTTGTCTGCTCGGGAGGGGGAATGAAATTGCGGCCGGTACGGGGCTTTGGCTGCCATTTCGATTGGCGCGGCGGAAAAGCAAAGTCAGAGAAGCGCTCAAGCAGGTCGCGCCGATAAAGTGACTGAATGTCGCGGTCGGCAATGCTGTCCACGTGGGCCATCACCCGCGCCTTGAGCCCGGCCTTGTCTTCAGGGCTCTCAAGCGGATGGGCGTCGCGTTCATGCTCCCACAGGGTATCGAGCAGGCTCTTGGGCGCGGCCAGCAAGCGTTCCAGCGCCTGCACACCCTCACGCTTGATCAGGTCATCGGGGTCTAGTCCGCTCGGCAATTGCACGATGCGCAAGGTATGAGCCGGGCGGAGCAGCGGGAGGGCCCGGGTGGCGGCGCGCATCGCGGCACGCTGGCCGGCGGCATCACCATCGAAACAGAGGATGGGGGCTTCAACCAGGCGCCAGAGCAGCTCGATCTGCCGCTCCGTCAGCGCGGTGCCCAGCGGGGCGACGGCATCGGCAATACCGGCAGCGGCCAGCGCGATCACGTCCATGTAGCCTTCGACCACCACGATTCGCCCGGACTGGCGCGAAGCCGGCCCGGCGCGGTGGAGGTTGTATAGCGTGCGCCCTTTGTCGAACAGCGGGGTATCAGGCGAGTTGAGGTACTTGGGAGCGTCCTTCTTCTCGGCGTCGAGAATACGGCCGCCGAAGGCAATGACCCTCCCGCGCGCATCCTCGATCGGCAGCATGAGGCGGCCACGGAAGCGATCGTACGGTTCCTTGTCGTCGACCAGTATCCGGAGCCCGGCCTCGGTCAGCATTTCCTCCGGATAGCGGGCCAGCGCGGCCTTGAGGGCCTGCCGACCTTCCGGGGCATAACCAAAGCCAAAGCGCTGGAGGGTGTGCGCATCGAACCCGCGGGTGGCGAGATAAGCGCGGGCTTTCGCGCCCTCATCGCTCGCCAGTCGTTCCACGAACCAGTCCTGAGCGGCTTTCAGCACATCATGCAGGGTATCGCGCTTTTCCGCCTCGCGCGCGGCGCGGGGGTCAGGGGCGGGGACTTCCATCCCGGCCTCTGACGCCAACTCCTTCACCGCATCCATGAACGAGAGGCCGCGCTGGTCGGTCATCCAGCGGATTACATCGCCGTGCGCGCCGCACCCGAAGCAGTGGTAAAAGCCTTTGGCATCGTTGACGGTGAAGCTTGGGCTCTTCTCGTTGTGGAACGGGCAGCAGGCCTTGAACTCGTGCCCGGCCTTGACCAACCGCGTGGTCCGCCCGATCACGCCGGACAGCGTTACCCGGGCGCGCAGTTCGTCCAGAAAGGCGGGTGAAAGCGACATCGGGGGCGGGGTTGTCCAATAGGTGCGGCACGAACGGGCCACTGGCGAATCCAGTAGAGCAACGTGGCGATTCGGGATAGCACTCGCACAGGGCAGCTGGCGAATTTGCGCCGGTGTCTTTGGGGGAAAATCCATGAACCGACTGGCCATCGCTGCTCTCGCAGCTACCTGCGTAATGGTTACAGCCTGCGCCAAGCAGGCACCGCCCGCCGCCGCGCTAACCGAAGCCGACGCCGCCAAGCTGGCCGATGCGATGGTCGCAGGTTGGGAATCAAAGGATGCCGCCACGATCAAAGCGCTCTATGCGCCAGGCGTTGTCGCGTTTGACTATGCCAACGGCCCGCTGGAAGCCGATCGCGAGACTTTTGACAAGGCTCAGGACGTCTTCGCGGCGGCCCAAATCGACAAGGAGGAACAAATCTCCCGCAAGATCCAGATCCTTGATGCCGACACCTTCGTCGTTTCGGGAGTCTGGAATGGAACCAGCGCCGCTCACCCGGAGGCGAACGGCCAGGTGCGCTGCACTGATGTGTTCCAGAAGGACGCCGCCGGCGCCTGGAGCATCATCAACGAACATTGCTCGGTAATGCCCAAGGCCAACTGACGAGAGTGGTTCAGGCCAGCGCGGCTTTCACCAGCCCGCTGGCCTTGGCCATATCCAGCTGCGTGCCATGCCGCGCCTTCAGTTCGGCGATCACGTGGCCCATGTCCTTGATGCCCGTAGCGCCCAGTTCGGTTTTGATCGCCGCGATTGCAGCCTGGACCTCAGCTTCGCCCATCTGGCTCGGCAGGAATTCCTCGATCACGGCCAGTTCGGCCTTTTCCACATCGGCGAGTTCCTGACGGCCGCCCTGTTCGTAAAGGGTGATCGATTCTCGGCGCTGCTTGGCCATCTTCTGCAACACGTCGACCACCAGGGTGTCATCATCCGGCACTGTCGCAGCGGTGCGCAGTTCGATGTCCTTGTCCTTGAGCTTGGCCAGGATCAGGCGCACTGCGGCGAGGCGGGGCTTGTCGCCCGCCTTCATGGCGGAAACCTGCGCGGCTTTCAGCGAATCGCGGATCATTGTAGATACTTTCCTGATGAATTTCGTGTGCGGTTGGGGAAAGCTGGCACCTAGCTTAAAGATTCCCGCTTTCATAGGTTGACCAAGGGGGGGTAGCGGTCTAGCGGGCGGGACTTAGCACCTATCGCTGGAAACCTGTTACGGAGCGCCCCTTCATGGCCGACGCCGCCACTTCGCTTGCGCCACAACCTGCAGGGGCAACCGGAGTCCTGATACTGGCTGACGGACACGTTGCCTGGGGCAGGGGTTTCGGCGCCACGGGCAGTGAGGTGGGCGAAGTCTGCTTCAACACCGCGATGACCGGATATGAGGAGGTGATGACCGATCCCTCCTACGCCGCGCAGATCGTCACCTTCACGTTCCCACACATCGGCAATGTCGGCGTAAACAACGAAGACCTTGAAAGCCACGTTGATGGCGCAGTCGGCTGCATCGTGCGCGAAGCCGTGACCGAGCCTTCCAACTTCCGCTCCGAAGGCGGCTTTGGCGAATGGCTGGCAGCCCGCGGCAAGATCGGCCTCTCCGGGATCGATACCCGCGCTTTGACGCGCCGCATCCGCCTTTCCGGCGCGCCCAATGCGGTGATCGCCCATGCGCCGGATGGCAAGTTTGACATTCCCGCCCTGCTCAAGCGCGCGCGGGACTGGCCGGGGCTGGAAGGCATGGACCTCGCCCGCGTGGTCAGCCGCAGCGCCAATCAGGAATGGGAAGGCGGCACCTGGACGATCGGCAAGGGCTATGCCCGCAGCCCGCACAGCCCGCGCCCGCATGTCGTGGCGATGGACTTCGGCGCAAAGGACAACATTTTCCGCAGCCTGGTGAAGGCCGGGGCGCAAGTCACGGTCGTCCCGGGCAATACCGGGCTCGAAGAAGTGCTGGCGCTCCAGCCCTCGGGCGTATTCCTCTCCAACGGACCGGGCGATCCCGCCGCAACCGGCGTCTATGCCGTGCCGGTGATCCAGGGCCTGCTCGAGCGTGATGTGCCGATCTTCGGCATCTGCCTCGGCCACCAGATGCTCGGCCTCGCCGCCGGCGCCAAGACCGCCAAGATGCACCAGGGCCACCGCGGCGCGAACCATCCGGTCAAGCGGCTGGAAGACGGCGTGGTGGAAATCACCTCGATGAACCACGGCTTCGCGGTGGATAACGCCACGCTGCCAGAAGGCGTGGAGGAAACCCACGTCTCGCTGTTCGACGGCTCGAACTGTGGGATTGCGATCAAGGGCAAGCGGGCGTTCGGGGTGCAGTATCACCCGGAAGCGTCGCCGGGGCCGATGGACTCGTTCTATCTGTTTGAGCGGTTTGTGGGGATGTTGGAAGGGGCTAGCTAATGGACATTTATGTCTTCGCATCCAACACTCTGACGAACATCTGGGCAGGCGTTGGCGCAGGAATGTGGGCGGTTGCGCCAAGCGAAGTTGGATCTCCGCAAGAGAAGGGGCGATTTACCAAGGCAAACAAGATGCCAATCGGTGCGCTCGGAATTCTCTACAGCAGTTCAGATCAATCATTGACTGTGCCTTTTGTTGTTCAGTCGAAGCCGGATGAGGCCATGGTGGTCACTCATATCTGGCCAGAGCGATGGGTGCTTCCGTTCAACATAAAGCCGCTCGGCAGTCCCCATAAACGCATGACAATAGAAGAGGACAAGTTGGTTCTTCCGACATTTCAAACAAGTCCTGTTCCAGCGTTCAACAATGTTTTTCGGGTTCGTGCAGATTTTGCGTTTCAAAAGTCGCAAATATCAGACGCAGACTGGTCTGTCCTAATAGGGAAATTGGCATCATAATGCCCAAACGCACTGACATCTCCTCGATCCTCGTCATTGGCGCCGGCCCGATCATCATCGGCCAGGCCTGCGAGTTCGACTATTCCGGCACGCAGGCGATCAAGGCGTTGAAGGAGGAGGGCTACCGCGTCGTCCTCGTCAATTCCAACCCGGCGACGATCATGACCGATCCCGAGTTCGCCGACGCCACCTATATCGAGCCGATCACC
>CANJBY010000028.1 GCA_947472735.1 Sphingomonadaceae bacterium
CGGGGCTCCGCGAATTCCTGGCCGCACTGAAGGTCTCGATGCCGGTTTCGCAGCTGGCCAAATGGAAGACCGCGTTCCAGATGATTTCGCTGGGATCGCTGATCCTCATGGGGGGCGCGCCGACTTTTGCCATTCCGTTCACCGCGGGCTGGGTCAATCCGGCCAGCGTCGGTTTTGTCACGCTCTGGGCCGCCGCGGCGCTGACCATGCTGACCGGCTGGGACTACCTGCGGGTCGGCCTGAAGCACATGGACTAGGCTGACGCGGGATGGAAGCGCTAGCGCTGCATCGGGCTTTTACCCTGATCGAGCCGGGACCGGTGGTGCTCGTGACCACCCACGACGGCACCGGCAACAACATCATGACGATCACCTGGACCATGGTGATGGGCTTCTCCCCCGATCTCGCGATCACAACCGGACCGTGGAATCATTCCTGGGCGGCGCTGACGACGACGCGGGAATGCGTGCTGGCAGTGCCCGCGGCTGACCTGCTCGACACGGCGGTTGGCATCGGCATGTGCTCCGGTCGCGATACCGACAAGTTCGCCCGCTTCGGCCTGACGGCAAAACCCGCGAGCAAGGTCAAGGCGCCGCTGATCGCGGAATGCCTCGGCAATATCGAGTGCAAGGTGGTCGACGTGGTCGAGCCGCACGGGATCATCGTCCTGCGCGGAGTTGCAGCCTGGATCGACGCTCATCGGACCGAACGCCGCCTGCTTCACGCTATCGGAGACGGAACCTTCGTGGCTGACGGCGAGGGTTTCGACCGGCGCGAGGCAATGCGAGCGAAAATCCCGCCCGGCCTGTAAGCGGGGCTGCAAAGGCCAGTTTTCCACACGTAAAGCACACCTGCTTCGCCATCGCGGCGCGAACGCCGCTAGGACCGCCGTAATTGCCCGATTGAGGCGAGACAGCGTTCGGCAACAGGGAGTCCCGGGGTGAAAAACCTTGTCAGGCAGACGGTGCAGCTTGGCCGACATACTGCGACGCTTGGTCGCCTTGCGCCAACTGGCCACCTCGGCTGGCTGCGCGGAGCGATCGGCAGCATCATTGGGATAGCCATTGCCGGCGCGCTCACCCGGCTGCTGCTCGGTGCCAACGCCGATGCCCTACCGTGGCTGGTTGCTCCGCTCGGCGCTTCGGCAGTGCTGGTTTTCGCGGTGCCGGCCAGCCCGCTGGCGCAGCCCTGGCCGGTGATCGGCGGGGATCTGATTTCGGCGGCGATCGGGCTTGCAGCCGGGCATTTCCTGGGTCCGGCCTGGCTGGCGACGGCAGTTGCGGTGGGGAGCGCCATTGCGGTGATGTCGCTGACGCGCTGCCTGCATCCACCGGGCGGCGCCTGCGCCCTGCTTTGCGCGCTCGGCGCCTCGGGGCCGGATGGCTGGGGCGCGGCTTACATGCTGCCGATCATCGCCAACGTGCTGGCGCTGTGCGCCTTTGGCTGGCTTTACAACAACCTGACCGGCCACCCATGGCCTCACAAAGCCGTCCGCCCGCCCGCCCCGGTTGGCTTGCCCTTCATATATACTCACGAGGACTTGGAGGAAGTGCTGCACGAATGGAACGAGGTGCTCGATGTGGACGTCGACGATCTCGATGCGCTGTTCCAGGCGCTGGAACGCAAGGTGATGGCGCGGCGGGGCTAACCCGCCCGCAGTTCCTCGGCCAGCAACCGAAATTCTTCCGCCCGCGGCGAATTCTTGCGCCAGACCAGCGCGATTTCGCGGTTGGCCTTGTCGCTTTTCAAGGGACGAGCGACGACGTCTGTGCCGTTCAGTATCCCAGCGTCGAGCGCCATTTCCGGCAGCATCGTCAGGCCCAGACCGTTATCGACCATCTGCACCAGCGTGTGCAGCGAGGTGCCGATCATCGTCGCCGAGGCGCGCAGTTCGGGGCGGTTGCAGGCGGCGAGGGCATGTTCCTTGAGGCAGTGACCGTCCTCCAGCAGCAGCAGCCGGGTCTCGTCGATCAGCTCGGGCGGGATTTCCGCGGGCGGGTCGCGCGGGTCATCCTTGGGGAAGGCGACGAACAGCGCGTCGAGCTCGATCGTCTCCTTCTCGACCTCGCCGGTGGGGTACGGCAGGGCGAGCAGCACGCAGTCCGCGCGGCCGTGGTGCAGACTCTCGATCGCCTGCGCGCTGGTCTCTTCGCGCAAGTAAAGCCGCAGCGCCGGCCGTTCGCGGCGCAAACGAGGGAGCATCCGGGGGAGCAGGAACGGCGCGATGGTCGGGATCACGCTCATCCGTACTTCGCCCGACAGGGGCTGGCCCGCGCTCTGGACCATCGCTGAAAGTTCTTCGGCCTCGCGCAGGATCCGGTGCGCCTTGGCGACCACGGCGTTGCCCAGCGGGGTGAAACGCACCGCCCGCTTGGTCCGTTCCACCAGCGTAACTCCGAGCAGGGTTTCCAGATCGCGCAAGCCGGCGGAAAGGGTTGATTGCGAAATGAAGCAGGCATCGGCAGCGCGGCCGAAGTGCCCATGCTCATGCAGTGCAACCAGATATTGCAGTTGCTTGAGCGTGGGCTGGTATACCGTCATTCGGCGACTTCCGGAGGAGCCGGAATGTCGACCGGCTCGGCAATGTCATCGACGTGCGTCATCTTGAGCTTGCCGTTGACTACGGCGAACGCGAGCTTGCCCTCGACCAGATCGAGCGCGTCGCGGCCGAAAGCGTTATAGCGCCAGGATTCCAGGATCGGCAGGTTCTTGCGCACGCCGGCGGCGAGCAATTCCAGTTCCTCGCTGCGGGCGAGCAGCCGGGACGCGACGTCGATCTCCCGCGCGCGGATCTTCAGCAGCAGCTTGAGGAGATCGGCCACCAGCGCGCCTTCCTTGCCGAGCGGTGCGCCGCGCGGCGCGCGGGGCGGAAGTTCCTCATCAGCGAGCGGCTTGGCCGCTTCGAGCGTCGCCATCAGGCGCCTGCCGATCTCGTTGTCTCTCCAGCCCGGCGAAAGACCGCGCACTTTCGCCAGGTCGGCTTGCTGCCGGGGCGGGTGGCTGGCGATATCGGCCAGAGTTTCATCGCGCGCGATACGGCCGCGTGGCAGGTTCTTGTCCTGCGCTTCGATCTCGCGCCAGGCGGCGATCGCCCTGAGCCGGCCGAGCATGGCCGGGTTGCGCCCGGCCGCCTTGATGCGCTGCCAGGCGATGGCCGGATCGTTGCGGTAATTCGCCGGATCCGCAAGCTTCTCCATCTCGGCGTCAAGCCATTCGCCCCGCCCGGTCTTCATCAGGCGCTTGAGGATGCGCGGGAAGATATCGGCGAGGTAAGTGACGTCGTTGATGGCATATTCGATCTGGCGATTGTCGAGCGGGCGCCGCGACCAGTCGGTGAACCGAGCGCCCTTATCGACCGCGATGCCGAGCCAGCTTTCGACCAGATTGGAATACCCGATCTGCTCGGACTGGCTGATCGCCATCATTGCGATCTGAGTATCGAAGATGGGGTGCGGGGTCTTGCCGGTGAGGTTGTAGATGATCTCCACGTCCTGTCCGCCGGCGTGGAAGACCTTGAGCACGTTTTCGTTGTCGACCAGCAGATTGAGCAAGGGGGTCATGTCGAGCCCACTCGCCTTCGGGTCGATCGCCGCGGCTTCCTCGGTATCGGCGACCTGGATCAGGCAGAGCTCCGGCCAATAAGTGCTCTCGCGCATGAATTCGGTGTCGACCGTGATGAAGTCGGCCTTGGCCAGGCGGCTGCAGAGTTGAGCCAGTTCCTCGCTCGTCGTAATCAGTGGGTGTATCTTCATGGTTCTTTTCTGTAAGTGAGCCCGTGCGGACCCGCGGCTTGACAAAAGCGCGGCCATCGCCTGTTAGCCGCGGTTTCCCCCTGCCTTATTGCGGCCCGAATGGAAAGAGTTTCGATGCATCCCTATCGCTCCCACAACTGCGGCGCGCTGACGGCCGCCGAAGTCGGGCAGACGGTCCGCCTCTCGGGCTGGGTCCACCGCAAGCGCGATCACGGCGGCGTGCTGTTCATCGACTTGCGCGATCACTACGGCATGACCCAGATCGTCGCGGATGCGGACTCTGCCGCGCTGCCGATCCTGGAAGCGCTGCGCGTGGAATCGGTGGTGACGATCGACGGTACGGTCAAGGCGCGTAGCGCGGGCACCGTGAACCCGGGCCTGCCGACCGGGGAGATCGAGGTATTCGCCCGCGAAGCTACCGTGCTGAGCCGGGCCGACGAACTGCCGATGCCGGTGGCAGGTGAGCAGGAGTACCCCGAGGATATCCGCCTGCGCTATCGCTTCCTCGACCTGCGCCGCGAAACGCTCCACGCCAACATCGTCAAACGCACCGCGATCATCCGCGAGACGCGGCGGCGGATGGAAGACATCGGCTTCACCGAATACTCCACGCCGATCCTTACCGCCTCCAGCCCCGAAGGCGCGCGCGACTTTCTGGTTCCGAGCCGGATCCATCCCGGCAAGTTCTTCGCGCTGCCGCAGGCCCCGCAGCAATACAAGCAGTTGCTGATGGTCGCCGGGTTCGACCGCTATTTCCAGATCGCGCCCTGCTTCCGCGACGAGGATCCTCGTGCGGACCGGCTGCCGGGCGAATTCTACCAGCTCGACCTCGAGATGAGCTTCGTTACCCAGGAAGAAATCTGGGAGACGATGGAGCCGGTGATGGCCGGGATTTTCGAAAGCTTTGCCGAGGGCAAGGCCGTCACCCCGGCCGGCGAGTTTCCGCGCATTCCTTATGCGACCGCGATGCTCGACTATGGCACCGACAAGCCGGACCTGCGCAACCCGCTGATCATCCGCGACGTCACCGATGAATTCACCAGCTCCGGCTTCGGCCTGTTCGAAAAGATCGTGGGCGGCGGCGGCAAGGTTCGCCTGATCCCGGCGCCGGGCACCGCCGGCCTCAGCCGCAAGTTCTTCGACGACATGAATGAGTGGGCGCGCAGCGAAGGCCATGCCGGGCTCGGCTACGTAACGCGCAAGCAGGGCGTATTCGGTGGCCCGATCGCCAAGAACCATGGCGAGGACAAGATGGCAGCGCTGTTCGATGCGCTTGGCCTCGGTCCGGACGACGGGGCCTTCTTCGCCGCCGGCAAGGAAGAGCAGGCGGCGAAGCTCGCCGGTGCGGCGCGGACCCGGGTGGGCGAGCAGCTGAACCTGATCGCGCAGGATGCCTTCCGTTTCTGCTGGATCGTCGACTTCCCGTTCTATGAATGGAGCGATGAAGAGAAGAAGCTCGATTTTGCGCACAACCCCTTCTCGATGCCGCAAGGCGGGCTGGAGGCGTTGCAGTCGCAGGATCCGGCCACGATCAAGGCCTACCAGTACGATCTGGTGTGCAACGGGTTCGAGCTCGCTTCGGGCTCGATCCGCAACCAGCACCCGGACCTGATGGTCGCCGCCTTCGAGAAGGTCGGGCTGTCGAAGGCCGACGTCGAGGAGCGCTTTGGCGGCATGTACCGTGCCTTCCAATATGGTGCGCCGCCACACGGCGGGATGGCCGCGGGGATTGATCGCATGGTGATGCTGCTCTGCGGCGCGCAGAACCTGCGCGAGATCACGCTCTTCCCGATGAACCAGCGCGCCGAAGACCTGCTGATGGGCGCGCCCTCGTCGCCGGAGCTCAAGCAGCTGCGCGAACTGCACATCCGGGTGGTTGAGCCGCCCAAGGCCTGAGCCGATCTGCCGTCTTGACCCTTGCCAGCGCGGCGCGGGGACATTAGGGCGGCAGACGATATTCCCATCCTCCGTTTCAGAAGGGGCAATTTACATGAGCGACACCGCCGATCGCGTTAAGAAGATCGTTGTCGAGCACCTCGGCGTGGAAGCCGACAAGGTCAATGAAGATGCCAGCTTCATCGACGATCTGGGCGCCGACTCACTCGACATCGTCGAGCTGGTGATGGCGTTCGAAGAAGAATTCGGCGTCGAGATCCCCGACGACGCGGCCGAGAAGATCGGTACCGTCGCCGATGCGATCAAATACATCAACGACAACAAGGGCTGATCCGGCCCATCCCCGATGCTCCGAGCCTGTCTAGGAGCGTCAGGGATATCAGGGATAGACTATCGACAGGCTCGGCCCCTCGTGCGGCTGGGCCTGTTGCGTATCTGGAGAATTGCATGCGTCGTGTCGTCGTAACCGGCCTTGGCCTCGTGACCCCTCTGGGCGCGGACGTCGAAACCACCTGGGCAAACCTGCTCGCCGGCAAGTCCGGTGCCGGCACGATTACCCACTTCGACGCGTCCAACCAGAAGTGCACCATCGCCTGCGAAGTGAAAGCTCCGGACCATCCCTATGGCTTCGATCCGAACAAGCGGGTCGATCACAAGATCCAGCGCCAGGTCGATCCGTTCATCGTGTTCGGCATCGACGCTGCCGGCCAGGCGATCGAGGATGCCGGGTTGGAGGACATGGATGATGACCTCAAGACGCGCACCGGCTGCTCGATCGGCGCCGGGATCGGCGGACTCCCGGGGATCGAGAGCGAATCACTGGTGCTGGCGGAGAAGGGCCCGGGCCGCGTGTCGCCGCACTTCGTCCACGGACGTTTGATCAACCTCGTCTCCGGCCAGGTTTCGATCAAGTACGGTCTGATGGGCCCCAACCACGCAGTCGTCACCGCCTGCTCGACCGGTGCGCACTCGATCGGCGACGCCGCGCGGATGATCAAGGACGGCGATGCCGATATAATGCTGGCGGGCGGGGCGGAAAGCACGATCTGCCCGATCGGCATTGCCGGCTTCGCTCAGGCCCGCGCGCTCAACTGCAGCTCCAACGACGCTCCGGAAAAGGCCAGCCGTCCCTATGACAAGGGCCGCGACGGCTTCGTCATGGGCGAAGGCGCGGGCGTGGTGGTGCTCGAGGAATACGAACACGCCAAGGCGCGCGGCGCGAAGATCTATGCCGAAGTGGTCGGCTATGGCCTTTCGGGCGATGCCTACCACGTCACCGCGCCGCACCCCGAAGGCAAAGGCGCGGAACTGGCCATGCGCATGGCGCTGAGGAAGGCCGGCATGGGCCCGGGCGACATCGACTATGTCAACGCCCACGGCACCTCGACCATGGCCGACACAATCGAACTGGCCGCGGTCAAGCGCGTGCTCGGCGATGACCTCTCGGGCGCCTCGATGAGCAGCACCAAGTCTGCGATCGGCCACTTGCTCGGCGGCGCCGGCGCGGTCGAGGCAATCTTCTGCATCCTCGCGATCCGTGACCAGATCGTGCCGCCCACGCTCAACCTCGATGATCCCGACGAGGGCACCGAAGGCGTCGATCTCGTCCCGCACGTCGCCAAGAAGCGCAAGGTGCGCGCGGCTCTGAACAACAGCTTCGGCTTTGGCGGCACCAATGCCAGCGTGATCATCAAGGCGGTCGAGGACTGATGATCCGGCGCGGAGTGCTGGCCGTCGTCCTGGCGGGGCTGCTGGCGCTGGGTTGGTTTGCGGGCGGGTGGTTCCAGTCCGGTCCGCTCAAGCAGGACACTCCGCTGATTGTTGCCGAAGGATCGAGCCTCTCCGCTTTGGCGCAGCAGCTGGAGGACAAGGGCGCAGTCGCCTCGGCATCAGCATTCAAGTTGCGCGCGCGGGTGTTTGGCGCGGGCCGGACCATCAAGGCAGGCGAGTTCCTGCTACCCAAAGGCGCCAGTCCCTCGCGCATTCTGGCTGTCGTCACCGGCGACGAGGTCATCCGCCGCTTCGTGACCGTGCCCGAGGGGATGCCTTCGATCATGGTCTATGAGCGCCTGATGGCCCAGCCCAACCTCAGTGGCACGATTGCAGTGCCGGCGGAGGGCACGATCCTTCCGGATACCTACGAGTTCGAGCGCGGCGAAAGCCGGCAGGCCGTGCTGGACCGGATGCAGGCCGCCATGGTCCGCACCGTTGACGCGCTCTGGAAGAAGCGCGGGCCGCAGATTGCCGTTGCCACACCGCGCGAGGCGCTGATCCTCGCCTCGATCGTCGAGAAGGAAACCGGCAAGCCGTCAGAGCGGGCGATGGTTGCCGGGCTGTACTCCAACCGGCTGCGGCAGGGGATCATGCTCCAGGCCGATCCCACGATCATCTATCCGATCACTCAGGGCAAGCCGCTCGGCCGCCGGATCCGCCAGTCGGAGATCAGGTCCGTCAACGGCTACAATACCTATGCCATGATAGGCCTGCCCGATGGCCCGATCACCAATCCCGGCCGCGCCTCGATCGAGGCGGTGCTGCACCCGGCGAATACGGGTGCGCTCTACATGGTGGCCGACGGCACCGGCGGCCACGCCTTCGCCTCAACCTTGGCCGAGCACAACGCCAATGTGCAGAAGTGGTTCGCGCTGAGAAGGGCGAAGGGCGAGATTTAGGGGGGTATTCCCAGACCGCCTTCCCGAACCCGCTCGTGCTGATCTTGTCGAGCCGAAGGCGGCCGTAGGCCAACCACTGACGTTATCTTCGTGCGGCGGGCACAGCCTCAAGAACAAGAGCGGTGCTTCGACAAGCTCAGCACGAGCGGGGTCGGTTTCAGGTTATTCGGGAAAGCATTGACGTTCGCTACTCCCCGCCCGCTTGCGGGAGGGGCCGGGGGTGGGCCCCCTTCGACGCGCTGCGCGCCACCGGCCGGTTCTTGGCAGCGCGCAGACGCTCCAGCGGATTGGCCAAGTCCCCGCCAAGATTTTCCTACACCGTTCCGGTCTGTTATCTTTGCGGCGGTTTATCTCGCCCGGAATCAGCGGGGCGGGGTCGGGGCATGAAACAAGCGCGCCTCCGCACGTGTTTCATCAACTAACTCGCGGCGGGGCCGGTGGCGGCGGCGGTGCGGGTGGTTGGACGATGATCGGTAATTGCGATCATTCTGACTGGTTTAATCAACTTCATCGATCTGTCGGCCCGGTCTATCCGGCGTTCAACAGATCCCGAGGAGACTTTCATGCTCAACCGTACCATCCCCGATGTGACCCTCAAGACCCGCGTTCGCGACGAAAGTGTCGGCGGCGCCAATCCCTTTCGCTGGCAGGACTTCAAGGTTCGCGACGAATTCGCCGGAAAGAAGATCGTCGTCTTCTCGCTGCCGGGCGCTTTCACTCCGACCTGCTCGAACGAGCAGTGCCCGAACTTCGAACGGCTCTATGATGATTTCAAGGCCGCCGGGGCGGACGAGGTCTACTGCATCTCGGTCAACGATGCTTTTGTGATGTATCAGTGGGGCAAGAACCTCGGCCTCGAGAAGGTCAAGCTGCTGCCTGATGGGTCGGGCGCCTTCACGCGCCGCATGGGCATGTTGATCAACAAGGATCACGTCGGCTTCGGCATGCGGTCATGGCGCTACGCGATGATCGTCGATGACAATACGATCACTCACTGGTTCGAAGAGCCGGGCATCAACGATAGCGGCGACGATGCCGATCCCTATGGCGAGACAGCGCCCGAGAAGCTGCTCTCTGCCTTGACCGGGGAGAGCGCCGCAGAGGCGTAATCCCGGTTCAACAGCATGCGGGCGGCGGCGGCTCTCCCCTATCGCGTCGCCGCCCGCATGCTACACCGTTTCCTGCAATGCCCTTCGAGCCCTTCATCGTCACCGCCGAACTGCCGCCGGAAGTGCTGGCGTGGGCGGATGACTTGCGTCGCACCCATTATCCGCCCGAGCGCAACCATCTCGCTGCGCACGTGACTCTGTTCCATGCCCTTGCCCCGTCGCTGCTCGATGAGCTGTGGCGGGTGCTGGCTCGTCAGGCAGCCGAACGCGCCGCGCCGACGGTGCGGATCACCGGATTGATGTCGTTGGGACGGGGCACGGCGATCGCGCTGGAAAGCCCGCAGATGCTGGCAATCCGGGCGGAAATTGCCGAGCGCTTCCACGGTGCCCTGACTGCCCAGGATGCACACCCTCCGCGGCTGCACATCACCATCCAGAACAAGGTCACGCCGGCAGCCGCGCGGGACCTGCAACAGGAGCTGGCGCCGCAGATCGCACCGCGCAGTTTCGCCTTCCCTGCGCTCGGGCTGCACCTCTATTGCGGCCCGCATTGGGAGGCCGCAGGGCGCTGGCCCTTTCGCGGCAAACAGGACGGTTGACCACGCCCGCCCGCCGCCCTATGTGCCCCGCCTGTCCCGGCCCCGGCGCCGGGCCATGCCTTTCGGGGCGGAGTAGCTCAGCTGGTTAGAGCAGCGGAATCATAATCCGCGTGTCGGGGGTTCGAGTCCCTCCTCCGCTACCATTCAAGTCATTTATCGCTTTGTTTTCAAAGGATAAAATGACTTTTTCGGAAAATCGAAACCACATTCGTTCCCACATTTTGTGCGGTTCGGAATGGGCTGTTATGCCCCTTTCTGGGATCGTGTCGCGGCCCCCACTGGCGTTGCGGCTGTTTCTCCTTCTTGACTGCCTTGACGAATCTTGACGGTGCATTGCACTGGCTGTTGCGACGTTGCAGCGGACTCCCGGCAAGCGTCAATGGCATCGCGGTTGTCGCGCTGGATGTCAGCGGCCTGCACCAGTACATTCCATGCCTCAGGGCTGTCGCTCTGCATTAGCCGCGCGCCTGCATCCCAGCGTGAGGGTGCGCTCACGATCCGCGCTGCCATGCGTTCGGGCCAGTGCCAGCTTTCCGGCATGACACGGGCAATGGTGCCAGGAAGAAAGGACCAAAGCAGTATGCCAGCCAGCAAAGCCCCGCCTGCCACCTGGTAGAGTTGCTGCCGCTGCTCGGCGGCGGTGCGCGCATGGGCCGTGACGCTGCGCATTTCCTGGGCGGCCTGGCTCAAGTCGCTCCGGGCCTGAGTGATCCTGTCCTGATCGCTGCGCCGCGCTGCCTCGGCTGCGGCGGCAATCCGATTGCCGATGCTGTCAGGGGTCATCTGCATCGCGGGATGACCAGCCATGCCCTTCAGGCTCTCGCTGATCGCGCCCATCCGCTTGGCCATGTCGGTCAGGGTCGCACCGTAGTCGGGAATGACAATGTCGGCGCGTTCGGTGGCAAGGTGCTGGACTGCCCGGCGCATCAGGGCCAGTTCACCTTCAAGGCGGGCAAACGCCTCGGCGGCGGGGTCGCCTGTGGCGTCCGGGTTGGGCGAGCCGGGGTCAGGTTCCGGCTCAAGGTCCAAGGTCAGTTCCACGTCATCCGTATCGGTATCCATTGTGTTTCTCCTAAAGGCCCATGCCGATTGACCGGCTCCGCTCCATCGAGATGGAAGCGGCAAGGTCGCGGGCCAGATCGCGACCGAGTTCTGTCTTGATGCCAAGCTCGCGGGTGCGGCTGCGCAGCAGGGATTCGACCTGCGCATCGCGCTCCAGCCCCTTCGCCATGTCCGTCATGCGGTTGGTGAGCCGCTGCGCACCGTTGCTGTCGCCATCGCGCTGCATCGCTTGCCGTGCTTGTCCCAGCCGCTGCCAGTCGCTGACAAAGCGGTCTGCACGCTGCACGGAATCGGCGCGGATTTCGGCTTCAAGCTGCATGGCGCGGATTGCACCCTGGCTGCGGCCAACGGAGGCCTCGCGGGCCAGCGATGGCTGGCGCTGCATGGCGCTAGTAAGATCGGCTGTGCCATGAGGGCGGATCGCGTCGAGCGCCTTTCCGGCCTTCTCCAGCGCGTCTCGCTGGTGGGGCAGGACCGGCAATCCCTGTTCACGCATCTGCCCGATGTCGGCGGCGGCGCGAGCGTAGCGTTCGACCGCCCGGCGCTGGTCGGACAGGCCAGCCTGATCGGTCGGCAGCACTTCAAGCCGATTGGCCTGTGGCCGGAAGCCAGCGAAGATCGACTTCGCCCGTTCCGGCAATTGCCGGGCGATCTCCACCATACGTTCGCGGAACGTAATACCGCGCCGCTCGGCAAACTGCTGCTCGGGCTTGTAGTCCCTGGCCATATCCTTGCCGCGTTCGCGGCTGAGCGTGCGGACCAGTTTGGACTGATCGGCGAAGTCTTCGCGCCCATAATGCAGGGCAATGCCATCGCGGTGCCGGGACATCGCGACATAGGTACCGTGGCTGTCCATCCCCGGCGTGGCGAGCACATGGGTACGATCCACGGTCATGCCCTGCGCCTTGTGGATCGTGGCGGCATAGCCATAATCGATGTGGGCATAGTTTTTGGTGTCGAAAGCTACGCTGCGGCCATCGTCGGTGCGCACGGCCATGCTTTGCGCGCTAATCCGCTCGACCGTGCCCAAGGTGCCATTCTTGACGCCCAGCCCACGCTCATTGCGTAGGAACATGATGCGGTCGCCGCTGGCGAACTGACGCTCTCCGCGTGTTGCGCTGATCGACACGTCCATGCCCAGTTCGCCCGCATCACGCAGCCGCCCGCGCGCGGCGTCATTAAGCTCGCGCACTTCGTCGTTGGTATGGCTGAGGATGATGCGCGTATCGCCGGGGCTGGCCTGCCGGTCACGATCCCAGCGCTCAATCAGCTCGCCGCGTGCCGCTTCCCTCGTCTCGGCGGCATGCACCATATCGCGCTCGCCATAGGCCTGAATGGCAACTCCGGTGCGCCCGGTGGCAAGGTGCCGCGTGGCGTCCTGCTGCCAGCCGTCATGCTGGCGGCGCACCTCGCTGATCTCGACGCCGCCGTGCCGTTCGTGGATCGCACGGAAGGCTGCTCCGGCTTCGATGGCCTGGAGCTGCTGCGGGTCGCCGACGAGGACAACTTTCGCGCCTGCATCGGCGGCATGGGAGAGGACGCGCTCCATCTGGCGCGTGCCGACCATGCCTGCCTCGTCGATGACCAGCACGTCGCGCGAGGTGAGCATTTCGCGGCCTTGGCCCCACTGATGTTCAAGGCTCGCGATGGTGCGCGATGCAATGCCTGAACCGTGCTCCAGCCCCTCGGCGGCAATCCCGGACAGCGCCGCACCGCGAACGATATAGCCCGCGTTCTCCCAAGCCTCGCGCGCTATGCCCAGCATCGCGCTCTTGCCGGTCCCGGCATAGCCGACAACGAGGCTCAGGCCGCGCTCATCGGTCACATACTCGAACGCCGCGCGCTGCTCGCCGGATAGCACCAGCCCGCGTTCCGCCGCGCGCGCCAGCGCTCCTTCCCGGCCACGATCTTCGACCTGATGCCGCTTGCGTTCCGCCAGCATTTCAGATGCTCGACCAAGCCGTTGTTCGGTTTCGATCATCTGCCGCGATGTGAACCGGTCTTCGCCGCGTCCATCCTTGCCGAGTGCGATCAGGTCGGACGAACTGCGCATTGCGCCCATCGCCTGATCGAACTGTTCCTTCCCGTCGGTGTGCCGATGCACGAACATAGCAAGGTCGCGGCCGGTGAACGTGGCTTGCTGGTGCGTGATCGCGTCGAGCGCGACAGCGGGCTTGGCGATAATCCGCTCGCCGTTGCGCTGCGCGACGGCGCGATGTTCCTCAATCCGCTCTGCCTCTAGCCCGCGTTCGCCCATACGCGACGCGGCGGGGCCGATCTTGTCCTGCGGTTCCAGCGCAATACCCAGCGCCTCCAGGCTGCGGTGATCGACCCGCGCATCGATATCGAGTTCTGCCAGGCGCTGGTTGACATGCTCGGCCCAGCGCTCGCGCCATTGCTCGACCAGCTCAGCCTTGTTCCATTCGCGCACCTTCGCGCCGAACCCGTCTTTGCCTACCTCGCGCATGGTGAGCATGACATGCGCGTGGGGTTTGGGCTGACCGTCCGCGCCAATATCCCAATGGACATTGAGGTCGGCGATCATGCCCTTTTCGACGAACTCGGCCTCGGCAAACTCTCGCGCCAGCTCGATGCCCTGTTCTCTGGTCAGCTCGCGTGGAATGGCGAATTCGACCTCGCGGGAAAGCTGCGCATCTTTCCGCTTCTCGGCGGCCTCGACCGCATTCCAAAGCTTCTCGCGGTCGGCGAACTCTTCCGGCGCGCCTTCCGGCAGCAGCACTTCGGAGTGGATAACCCCGTCCTTGTTGGTGAAATCATGGTCGCGGTCGAGCCGTTCGTCATGCAGCCGCTCGGCTCCGCGATAGGCCGCTGCGGCCACAGCGCTGCGCCCGCTCGACCGGCTGATGACTTTGACGGAGAGGTGGAAGATCGCCATGACGGCAATCCATCTACGTCATGAGCGCGACGTCGGCACGACGTATAAGCGCGCCCTCCCATGATAAAATCCTGCTCGGGACTATCCGGTATCAGGCCGTCTCGACGACTCTACGGCATTGGGAGAACATCGATATTATCATCAGCGCATCACCTCTCAATGGAGAACTTCGATGCGCAAACCCCGTGACTTTGATACGGAACTGAAGGCGCTCGCCGACAAGGCGAAGCAACTCAAGGAACGCCGCGTGCAGCAACTCGGCGAACTGGTGATCGCCACCGGGGCCGATGCGACCGACGCGGAAACGCTGGCCGGTGCCCTGCTCGTCATCGCGGAAACTAGTGAAGCCCAGAGGAAGGAGGCGTGGCGCAAGCGGGGCGTGGCCTTCTTTCAGAGCAAGGCGCGCAAGCGTGGCGATGGACCTCAAAGCCAACCGGATGGCACTCTCCCGCTTGACGGCGGCGCGGCATCGGCTTGAGGCACGAAAGGCGCGAACCGACATGCGCGAATGGCAGGTCAAGCGCCGCGAGCGCACGCGGCAACTGATCGAACTGGGCGGCCTGGTGGTGAAAGCCGGTCTGGTCGAACTCGCAGACGATGATCGCGCCACGCTCTACGGCGCGTTTCTAACGGTTGCGGCCAAGCTGCGCGGCGAGGAGCGGGAACAAGCGCTGGTGCTGTGGAAGCGGAGGGGTAAGCGAGCGTTTGACGCGGAAAAAGCATAGTGCACTTAACTTTTCTTATTTCGCAATGAGATGCGGCACTCTCTGCGGAAACAAGCTTTCAGATGCGGTCAGAACATTACGGAAAGTAGTAGTTCGTTCAGCAGTGTACGAACACTCAAGTTTGACGGCTCAGCCCTTCACGTCACTCCGCTTGCGCTCCCAATACCAATGTCCGCCGAGTCCGATAAAAAGGCTTCCCAATATGGCAATCGCGAATGGGTCAATTCGCCCGAGAGCCGACGCTGGTTCCGTCATGACATCCGATGCTCGACCACCCGATAAGCTGTAGGTTCCGCCATTGCCGTAATCCGGAATCCATCGCGGTGGTTCGGCGCGAATGCCAGCCTGATATTCGAGCCAGGCGCGAGTCCACAGAACGCTGTTTTCGAAGGGATCGTTGCTGAACTTCTCAGTGGCATGATGCCTAATTATCATCGGATAGTAGGTTTTCCGGCAATCCAAGGCCGCGCGTCGCTGGTCATCGGGTCCAATCGGGCACCAGACATTAGCCCCCGGTGATGCCGTCCAGGAAACACCCTGCTGAAAGTAGGACAGAGCGCGAAAGCGCGGGGCGATCATCGCTTTGCCGGTGCCGTCCTGCAAGCCCCAGAAGTCGCCTTTCCGGAAGAAGCGCAGACCACCTTCACAGATTAGTGCCTGGTCCGGCGTCGGTCGGGCAATGGCCGGTTTTGCAACTCGACTTCCCGATGCATCGATCCAATAGGTTGCTGGCCCTTCACCGACCGCGTAGGTGCCGCCGCGATCGGGACGAAGCTTGGCAAGGTGCGGTTCGACCGTGAAAACTCCCGTGCGGTCAATGATGCCCCACTTGCCATCGACCTGAACGGGAACGTGCGATCCGGCGAAGGAATAGGTGCTGTCAAACCCGTTCCGACCGCCCAGCACCGTCCCGTTCTCCAGAACAAAGAACCATTTGTTCCCCCTCTTCGCCGAGAACGGGCCGGGGCAGTCGCGCTTCTGGAAATAGCCCGAATCAAATCGACCGACCGGCTTGCGATCTTGCGGCCGAAGAAGTTCGACTTCCTCTCCGCGCCGGATGATTGTCAGGCCACCATCGCATTCCAAAAGTGGCTTTCCGTCGAGTTGGTCCGCAACCAAACGCCCACTGGGCTCGATGCTGTAAGCGCAGCTACGTTCTGCAGTACCGCGTGCCGGTGCGGTCCCGTCGCTACACCATTGGTCCGCACGGCGTCTGGACGCCGGAGCCCGCGCGCAAGGAGGCACTGGTCCAGCTTGCACGTGTGGCGAAAGGCGAAAACCCAGCCGAAGAGCGCGAGCAGGATCATACGGCCATCGCGATGAAGCAGCTGTGAGAGCGCAATCTAGATGACCTTGGCAGCGGTCTGATTCTGGGCAAGAGCAACCGCCCCTAGCGGCCATCGGCCAAGATCACCGACACAGGTCGCATCAACCGCCACATCATCCCGCTGGTCGGCGCCCGCCGGGTCAAGGATCTGACCCGGCCCGAGATCATCAAGATCATGACGGATGTCATGGCGGGGCGTGCCCTGGTGAATTTCAAAATCCAAAAGCTGCGGGGTCGCTCGATTGTCACTGTTGACGCCGGGACGGCGGCGATAACCATTGGCCTGCTGGGTGGCATTCTAACCTATGCCGTTAATCTCAGCATTACCGATAAGAACCCGACGCATGACATCAAGCGGCCCAAGTACCATCCCCGCCGCCGTAGGCTCTCAGAGAACGAGTATCGTGTGCTTGGCCAACTTCTGCACGATGCCGAAGCTAAAGCGGAGGCGGAACCGGACAAGCGTAGCGATGTTGCGGTTATCGGCCTCCACACGGTGTTCGAGCATCATGCGGCGATGACTGCGACGTCGCTTGAAGCCTTCTTGCTGGAATACCGGATCGGCTTCCCCGTAGGGGTCGATGCGCATGAGGGTTCGTCCAGCACGCCGATTACGATGACTCGCTATGGCCTGTGCGGCACGCCTTCGCTGGTGCTGATCGATCGCGTCGGGCTGATAAGATTTCGCGGGTTCGGACACGAACCGGATCTGGCCTTGGGCGCTCGGATTGCACAAGTGATCGCGCAGCATGATGTCGGTGTCACGTCTGCCGAAAATTCCGTCAAAGCCGCCTGCGTGCCCGGTGAAGGGTGCCAATAGTTTTGCGAGGAGCGAGCGATATATGGGCAAGACAGCTGTAGCCGTCCGACATGTTACATTTGAAGATCTAGGCTCAGGACCTATTAAATTGCTTACATGATTGAGGTTTGGTTGATTCAATGGCTTCGCGAGGAGGCGACGCCATGAGTGACCTGATCTGGTTGTCGGATGCGCAGATGCGCCGGATTGAGCCATATTTCCCGTTGTCGCACGGAGTGCCAAGGGTCGATGACCGACGGATCATCAGCGGGATTATCTTTGTGATCCGCAACGGTCTGCGCTGGCGCGATGCACCTCCCGATTACGGCCCGGCCAAGACGATCTATAACCGCTTTATCCGCTGGAGCCGGATGGGCGTGTTCAACCGGATATTCGCGGCACTGGCGGCCAAGGCTGGCAAGCCCGAGCAACTGATGATTGATGCGACCCACCTCAAGGCGCACCGAACGGCTGCCAGCCTTTTAAAAAAGGGCCTGTTCCCAGACGTATCGGACGCACCAAAGGCGGCTTGAACTCGAAGCTCCATGCTGTCTGCGATGGCCAGGGGCGCCCCTTGATCCTGCTGCTCAGCGAAGGGCAGATGAGCGATTACAAGGGGGCAGCCCTGATGGTCGATGCCTTCCCGAAGGCCAAGATTCTGCTGGGCGACCGGGGATATGACGCCGACTGGTTCCGCCATACCCTGATCGAGCGCGGCATCATCCCTTGCATCCCGTCAAAGACCAACCGCAAAATCCCGATACCACATGATCGGGCCCTCTATCGCCAGCGCCACCGCATCGAGAATATGTTCGGCAAAATCAAAGACTGGCGGCGCATCCATACCCGCTATGATCGCTGCGCCCACACCTTCATGTCTGCCATCTGCATCGCTGCAACCGTCATCTTCTGGCTCAATCAATGAGTCCTGAGCCTAGGTAGCTTCGCCGCCCCGCTTGCTGCACGAGGCTTCGATATTCAGTACCTTGATCCGGGCATCGACGATTTCGTCCCGGCGCTTCGGGCTGAACTCGTCATCATTCTAGGCGGGCCAATTTCATTGAACGACGAGGGACGGTACCCTTGGCTCAAGGCGGAAATCAGCTTCATTCGCGAGCGGCTGGCCCTCGACCTGCCTCTGCTCGGCATTTGCCTGGGCGCACAGCTCATTGCCCGCGCGCTCGGTGCCTCAGTCTACCCGGCGCAAAAACTGGAGATCGGGGTCGCGCCGCTTACGCTTACAAAGGCGGGCGAAAAATCGCCGCTAGCCACGCTTGGCGTGGGGCCAGTGCTACACTGGCACGGCGAAACATTTGATTTGCCTGATGGCGCCAAATGTCTTGCCTCCACTGCCATTTGCGGAAATCAGGCCTTTCGTACCAGTGCCCAAGTCTTGGCCTGTCAGTTTCATCCCGAAGCAGGCGATGGCAAGTTCGAGCGCTGGTTGATCGGTCATCACAGCGAATTGGATGCCAAGGGCATCGACGTCGGCGCTTTGCGCGCAACCGAATTCGCCGAGCGCGATGCAATGCGTGATCGCGCCGATGCCTTCCTCCGCGCTTGGCTTGACGACATTGCCTGAGGGGTTGCCCAGCTTGGTCGATCGTGTCCGGTTTGACGGCTGGGCATCATCGAGGCGACCCACGACGCTCGGTCTGCTCGGACGAATCGACAAGGACAGTTGGGCAGCCTTTGGTGCAAGCTGGGACCGACTGGGTGCCGACTGCTATATGGCAGATGGTGGACGCTATCGGCGGCGGCGCCATGCCGTGCTGGCTCTGGCAGATGGCGATATCAGCCTGCGCCCCTCGCGCGCCCATTACCAAAGCCGGGACTATAATCCTCTCAATGGCGGGATAGCGCGCTGGTTTGCTCAGGTGGAGCAGGCCACGCTTGCAAATCCAGTCTTTGCCGACCTGCTCAACCTCTGCATTGCGGTCCTCGAAATCGGTACCACGACTCTCGAAATCGAGGTGCATCAGTTCCGCATAGAAGCTGGCTTGTCCGCCGGACATCCGACACCGGAGGGCATGCACCGCGACGGGGTTGATTGGGTCGGAATATTCCTTGTCGCGCGCAAAAATGTCGAGGCCGGAACCACGCAAATCTGCGTCGATGGCTTGGTTGATCCGGCAGAGTTCACTCTGGTAGATCCGCTCGATGCAGTATTCATCAATGACAACCGCGTCTTGCGGGCGTCACGCCAATCACGGCGCAAGACGCGAAATCGACAGGTCACCGCGATGTGTTGGTTCTAACCTTCCGGACAGTGGCAGTATAGTTTCGCTCAAACGCGGTGGAAGGCTATCGACAATCGCACAGGGCCTAAGAGTTCCAGATGATGCTGCTCATGCGGCGGAACGACAAACTTGTCGCCCGCGACAAGTTTGCAGCGATCGCACTCCTTGTCGTCCCAAACAAACATGATCGCACCCGCCTCGACAGCAAGGACAGCCCAGACATCTGGCTTGAGGCGGTGCACTGCCAGTAGGCCGCGCGGAATAGATACCTCATTGAAAGGGCCGAGATGGCAGTAGCAGTTCGCACCAGGCGGTAACCTGACGTGAGGACTTGCTCTCATCAGAATACGATGGCGCGGATGATCACGACCGCAAAGCCGAACAGAGCGAGACATATTGGGATAACAAGCACCTGTCCAAACACGGCGTTCATCGACATTGGCCCGGTGTAGGTCTGGAGCGGTGCCACGCCGCTTGCGAAATCGGACCTACGCCTGGACGGCTTGAGGCCCACCAAAATGCTGGCGCCTGCGAAGTATATGACGGTGTAGCCGATGCTGACGATGATCGCGAACCCGAAGTGACGTGAGCCGCTTCGTTGAGAAAATTGCGTTCGAGCGGGGCAAGGAAACCCAGACGATGGCGCGGATTGAAGCGACGCAACGCGGCTTGACCAGATCCTCACATGGGCTGGTGAGGGGTTCGACGGCGTGATCGTGTTCGACGAAGCGCACGCGATGTCTAATGCAGCCGGCAGCGAGGGATCGCGGGGCAAGGTCAAAGGATCGGAGCAGGGCATTGCCGGGGTGCGCCTGCAGAACCTCCTGCCCCGGGCAAGGGTGCTCTACGCCTCGGCCACCGGAGCGTCCGACGTTAACAACCTGGCCTATGCAACGCGCCTCGGGCTCTGGGGTCCGGAGACCGCGTTTGCCAATCGCGAGGCGTTCGTAGCCGACATTCGTGACGGGGGGATCGCAGCGATGGAACTGGTTGCGCGGGACCTCAAGTCGCTCGGCCTCTACACCGCGCGCGCATTGTCCTTCGCGGGTGTTGAGTACGAGATCCTCGAGCATCGCCTGACCGAGGATCAGATCGCGGTCTACGATGCCTATGTCGAGGCCTGGGCGATTAGGCGCGGCGCGGCCAGACGCAACCCGCCCTTCGACAAGCTCAGGACTGGGTCGTCCACTGCGTTACGGCCGGTTTGCGTCAGCAGTCACGGATTTCTCAGCAGCCAAGCCGGTGGGCCTGTCCGCGCCGCGCCTCTCTGGTCGCCCGTCGCCGCCCCCGTCCCGCCGGGTCCGTGTGTGGTTTTGGGCAGTGCTTGGAGGCAGCGATGGGACAGGTCTTGTAGGTTCGGAAGGGCGGCACGGGCAGAAAGCGCGCGGGACGCGCGCACGCCGAGGCGCGAGCAAGGAGCGCGGAGCCGCGCGCCTCGCTTTACGACGAGGTGACCGCGCGTATCGTCACCGAGCTTGAAGCGGGGCGCCTCCCGTGGGTTCAGCCTTGGGATTCGGCAATTGCCAGCCCCAGCCTTCCCCGCAACGCGGTGACGGGCCGCGCCTATTCGGGCGTCAATGTCTTGATCCTGTGGGGCGAGGTCATCGCCAAAGGTTACGCCAACCAAGGTTGGCTGACCTTCCGGCAGGCGCTCGCCGCTGGCGGCTGCGTCCGCAAGGGCGAGCAGGGAGTGACGGTCTGCTACGCCGACCGCTTCACGCCCGAAGCCGAGAAGGAGCGCGCGCGGGCGGACGGCGACGAGGCAAAAGCGGTGCCGTTCCTCAAACGCTTCGTGGTGTTCAACGTTGCGCAATGTGACGGCCTCCCCGATGAATATTTTACCGACGCGCCCCCGTTGCCCGAGCGCGAGCAGGTGCCGGTTGCCGAAAGCCTGATTGCGGCGACGGGCGCGGATTTCAGTATTGGCGGAGCGCGCGCCTTTTGCCTTTTATTTCCCGTCCTGCGATTTCATTCAGGTGCCGCCGCAACCGGCGTTCCGCCAGCAGATCGACTATTATCGCACCGCGCCGCACGAACTCGGCCATAATGCCGTAACCCGGATTATGCCGCATGGCGTCGTGGGGTCTTGAATTTCTGCGATTTGGTGGCGTGCCGCTTCGGCATATTCCAGGTACCCTAGAGGCAATCCGCTGGAGGACGGGAACGTTTCAGCGCAACTGACGCGGCTCGCTCACTTCTTCCGCATCCTGTGTGGCCTCGTGCACTTCCTCCCTGATGATCTTCTGCGTGATTTCATCCAGATGTGAGGTCAGGGCTCCGCTCAGTTCCTCAAACTCTGGCCATAGCGTCATCCGAACGAAACTGGCTGGCGCGCGAACGATCACCGTCTGACGGTGCATGCGCGTATAGCGAAATGGCTTGACGCCATAGCGGCGGCACAGGGCGATGAAGAGCTGTCGTGACCAGGGGTCAGGAATTGAAAACTTGAACTCCTCGGCACGTTCTTTCTTGCTGGCCGTCGCGAACTGGCGGCGAATGCGTTCCGCAGCTGCACCTGCCGCAGCTTGCTCGCCGGCAGTCGTGGCGCCGGCATAGAGAGCTTCGATCTTGCGCAGCTTCTCGCGCAGGCGTTCCTCGGACATTGGATCAATGCACCGTCGGCTTCTCTGTGAGGATGCCGTCAAGCATCTGTCGCCGTGCACGAGTGCAAGCCAACACGGTCTCGTGAATCTCGGTCTCCATGATTTTGGTCAGTTCGCGTAGGTGCTTGAATGTCGTGTCGAGCTTGGTGCGATCATCGGCGTCAGGGTCACGCTCCACGAGTTCGCAGATGCCGCCCATCATCGCGCGCAGCTCGGCGAGATGGCCGATTGCGCCATGTGCCCGTTCGGGCAGATCGATGATATCATGACCGTTGAACAGACCTTCGATAAATCCGTCCAGTTCCTCAAGACGGATCAGCCCGTAGCGCCCGAGATTTGCGGCAGTAGGGTCCATCGACACGCGTGTCAGCCTGAATGGCTGGCTGCGCTTCTGATGCCGGGTCAGGCCATTCCAAAGGCCGTCGATCAGAGCGCCAATCAGTTCGTTGGCTTCGTCCATGCTGTCGAACACGGGCAGCTCGCCGCCCCACAAATCCTGAATCATCTGCAAGGGCGAGGCCGATAGCTCTGGTGTTGCGATATTGCCCAGGAACCGAGTGCGCACTTCGTGGAATGGCACAGGGCAGTCGTACTTCTCGATCAACGCCTTCACGACTGCATCGCCGGGAAGCTTGGCCTTCTTCTGCTTCATACCTGCACCGAATATCCGAAACCAACACTGCTGATAATCTTGCAGTCAGGGCGACGACAAGGCCCGGATCGCGCTCCAACACTATGGAGCACGAAAACCATGACGAAAATCACCGAAACCTGCATTGAGCCGTACCTCGACAGCTTCATGCGCAGCTTTGCCGAGGCGAATTACAAGCCCGAAACGATCAAGGGATACCGGAGTCTGGTCCGCAGACTTGGACTGGCAATGGATGAGGCCAGCGTCGCACCATCGGCCTTAACGCCCGATCTTGCGGAAAAGCTGGGCCGGGTGGCAGAGCCGGAGAGCACAGGAACGATCCGCCTTTACAGCCTGGGACGCAAGTTCGCCGCGCACCTGATCGAGATCGGCGTTGCTAAGCCGGCCGTTCCGACCGTCGCAGAGGCCGCCCGCGCCGAACTGCTGGCCGACTTCGAAACCTATCTCACCAAACAGCGGGGCCTCAGTCCGCGCAGCATCTACCACACGCTGCGCTTTGCCGACCGCTTCATGGACCACCGCTTCGGTGCGGACATGATCGATCTGACCGGCCTTCGGCCCGTTGACGCCGTCGGGTTCGTTCAACACTTGCTGTCGCGGGGGCGGCCATACCGGGACAAGAGTGCAGTGACGCATCTGCGCACGTTCTTCCAGTACCTGTTCGCACGAGGCATCACCGCGACCAACCTTGCCCTAAGTGTGCCCAGAGCAGCGACGGCCCGCGACAAGCGCCTTCCCCGGCATCTGCCGCCTGAAGGCGTCGAAGCCGTGCTCGACTGGGTTCGCCGAAATCCCCGGCACGGCGTTCGCGATTACGCGATGCTGCTGCTTATGGCGCGGCTCGGGCTTCGCGCGCCGGAAATCATCAGGATCGAACTTGGCGATATCGACTGGCGTTCAGGCGAACTGACGGTGCGCGGCAAAGGCAAGTTGCATGACCGTGTGCCCATCACCCCCGAGGTCGGCGAAGCCCTAAGCCGGTACCTGAGGGAGGAACGCGGACCGACCGACTGCCGGACCTTGTTCGTCACCCAGCGTGCACCGCATCGACCGTTCAAGAATAGCCAGATCGTCAATGCCCTGATCAAGGATGCGCTCGATGCGACCGGTCAGAAGCCCGCCACGCCCTATGTGGGGTCGCATGTTCTGCGCCACAGCCTTGCCACGCAACTCATAAATCATGGCGCTTCACTCGACGAGGTCGGCGACATGCTGCGCCACCGGTCGCGCGGTTCCACCATGATCTACGCCCGGCTTGATATCGAAGGCTTGCGATCCATTGCCCAGCCCTGGCCAGTGGCGGGAGGTGCACAATGAGCCTTGCCAGCCAGCTTGACCGCTATCTCGCCGTTCGCCGTAGCCTCGGCTATGACCTCAGGACTTCCGAACGTGTGCTGCGCCGCTTTATACGCTTTGCCGACGATACGGGCGCGAAGCATGTCGATCCCGACCTGTTCCTGCGCTGGGACGCCAGCCAGCCTATTGCCGGGTCATCCACCCGGTCTGCCCGGCTCGGAATGGTGCGGCTGTTCGCTCTTTGGTTGAGCAGTGTCGACCCGGCGCATGCAGCGCCGCCGCGCGGGTTGTTGCCCGACCGCACAACGCGCAAACGGCCATACATCTACAGCGAAGCCGAGATCGGGGGCATCATCGCAGCGGCCAGTGAACTGCCTTCCACCTACGGTATGCGCGGGCTGACATGTTCGACCTTCTTCGGCCTGATCGCTGTCACGGGACTCAGGATCAGCGAAGCGCTGGCGCTGGATACCGACGACCTTGATGCAGCAACCGGAGTGCTGCGTGTCCGGCATGGCAAGCTGGGAAAGGAGCGCCTGCTGCCACTCAATCCGACTGTCGTGGACCGGCTGACCGCCTACACGACCGAACGTGACCGGTTGCTCGGTCGCGCGCCCGGGCAGCTCTTCGTCAGATGCAACGGCGACCGGCTCAGCGAATGGTCGGCGCGGGCCAGCTTCGCACGGGTCAGTCGAACAATCGGGCTGCGGGAATACTCGCGGTTCAAGCTGCACGGGAAAGGACCACGCATACATGACATTCGTCACACCTTCGCGGTTCGGACCATGATCGACTGGTATCGCACAGGCAAGGATCCGGCACGCGAGATGATCAAGCTGACGACCTGGCTTGGCCATGCCAACCCTGACCACACGTTCTGGTACATCGAGGCCGTGCCCGAACTGCTGGAACTGGCGATGGCGCGCGCCACGCGCCTTAGCGGGGAGGGTGAGCAATGACCGCCATGACCTTGCCCGCACTGATCCAGCGCTTCTTCACCGACCGGCTGTGCGTCCAGATGGAAGCGAGCCGTCATACCATCGCGAGCTATCGCGACACGTTCCGCTTGTTGCTGCGCTATGCCGGCGCACGACTAGGCAAACCACCGGTCGCTATCACAGTCGAAGATATCGACGTCGATCTGGTTGCCGACTTCCTCGCCCACACCGAAGCGGCGCGCGGCAACTGCGCCCGCAGCCGCAATACCAGGCTCGCCGCAATCCGTTCGTTCTTCCGCTACGTCGCGATGACCGACCCCACATGGATGCTGCACTGCCAGCGCATCCTCGCGATGCCCAACAAGCGCTATGTAAAGCGTGCCGTCACGTTCCTCGATGCGAGCGAGATCGCCGCCCTGCTGGCGGCGCCGGATCGCTCGACATGGGCGGGAAAGCGCGATCATGCCCTGCTGCTGCTCGCTGTGCAGACGGGCCTCAGGGCATCGGAACTGATCAGCTTGCGAAACAGGGACGTCGTACTTGGCACCGGTGCACACGTTCGTTGCATGGGCAAGGGACGAAAGGAACGATCCACACCGATCAGGCGGGAAACGGCCAAAATCCTGAAGGCGTGGATCGGCGATCATGGCGACAGCGATCTGCCAATGTTCCCATCAATCCGTGGCGAACGGCTCAGCCGAGACGCGCTCGAACATCTGGTGCGTAAGCATTGCCTGACGGCATCGCGCACATGCCCAAGCATCGGCGCAAAACGGGTCACACCGCATACGCTGCGCCACAGTACGGCGATGAACCTACTCCACCATGGCGTCGATCAGGCCGTGATCGCGCTGTGGCTCGGTCATGAATCGGTCGAAACGACGCAGGTCTACATCCACGCCGACATGCGCTTGAAAGAAAAGGCACTCGCGCGCGTCGCCGCTCCGGATGTGCCGACAGGCCGGTTCCAGCCCGACGATCATCTCCTCGCGTTCCTCGAAGGGCTCTGATTATGCCGAGGTGCCGCATGGTGGATGGCCGGAAAACAAGGTCTTGGCCAACGCCATGCGGCATAATCCGGGTTACGGCATTATGCGAGTTATGCCGATATCGGCATAACGGGCATTGGACCGGCCACGCCTCGCGGCTGGCGCGGATCTTTGGCGGACGGTTCGGTGATAGCGCCTATGCCCGCGTGGAAATTGCCGCCGAACTGACTTCTGCGTTCCTCTGCGCCGCCTTGGGCATCGTGCCGACCGTGCGCCATGCCGACTATCTCGGTTCGTGGATGAAGTTATGGCGAGGTGAGCATAACTTCATTAATCGCGAGGTGTCGATAATGTGAAGGAAGGCGGCCAGATTGGCTGAGTTCTGGGGTTTCCTGCCCACGTTCCTTCACATTATTTCAAAGCGTGTCGAGCCAGGCGAGTACGCTTGCATCGCGCTTCCACGATGGCTGACCGCCGGGTGTTGTCGGAACAGCGACCTGTTCCAGAGCCTTTCGCTTCGTTTCCAGATTGGCCCTGGCATAGTGGTTGGTCGTGTCGAGGCTCACATGGCCGAGCCAACTGCGGATGACCGTAACGTCGACGCCCGCCGATATGAGGTGCACGGCGGTGGCGTGCCGGAAGGCGTGCGGCGTCACATGCTTGGCACGCAGCGTTGGCGTGGTTGCGGCCGCTGCCTTCACGTAGGCGGCAAGCTTGAACCGGACCCCCGACGCACCGAGCGGTTCGCCATAGCGGTTGACGAACAGCCGCTGGTCGGGCGCCCGTGGTTGCCGTTCGAGCAGCTTCTTCAGCAGGAAGGCCGTTTCCGGCCATAGCGGGCAGATGCGCTCCTTTCGTCCCTTGCCGGTCAAGCGCACGCAGCTCGGACTTTCGAACCGGATTGCTTCGGGGCACAAGTCGAGCGCTTCCTGTATTCGTGCGCCGCTGTTGTAGAGGAGCGAGAGCAGCGCATGATCGCGCATGCCTTCGAGCGTCGAACGATCCGGCTGTGCAAGGATCGCCGTCACTTCCGCCGGATCGAGGTAGCATGGCTCCGATACCGGCGCGCGCTTGACCGGGATATTGAGGATTTCGACGCATTGTGCGATCGATGCGGGATCCCTGGTCGCCACGAAGTGGAAGAAGCTGCGGATTGCGGCAAGCCTGCAGTTGCGCGTGCCGATCGTACCGCCGCGCTCATGTTCGGCGTAACTGAGGAACGCGGCGACCTCGCTAGCGACCAGATCAGTCATCATGATCATAGCCACCTTTCTTCCAGCACGCTGTGCGACGAACCGCAGGAACAGCCGCCAGGTATCGCGGTATGATCGGACCGTATGTATGGATGCATTGCGCTGCTCGACCAGCCATTCGTAGAAGAACGCGCGCATCAGGTCTGGGAACGGGTTGGCCTTGCTCATGGCTGCACCTCCCGCCCCAAGCTGAGGCAAGGTGCACCCACCACGCGGAACCGCTCGTTTGCGTAATGCAGCAGGTCCTGCGTGACCGTGATGTAGACCAGCGTAGAGTTGATATCCCTATGGCCAAGATAGGTCGCGAGGAACGGCAGGCGATCCTGCGGGTTGATGCCCGTCCGGTACCATTCGAGGATCCGGTTCACGACCATCGAGTGCCGCAGGTCGTGCAGACGCGGTCCCGTTCGCCCCTGCGGTGGCTTCAACCCGGCGCGGCGTATGACGTCAACGAGCAGCCAGGCGACGGCTTGCTTCGTATAGCGGGCACTGCGCTGCTCGTGCCAGAACAGCCCGGACCTCGGGTCCTGCGATGCACCGGCATGGCACCGCACATCGATGTAGGCCCGAAGTTCGGCCATCACAGTGTCGGGCAGCGGCAGTATCCTGGTCTTGTAGAACTTGGTCTGCCGGATCGTGATCGTGCCGCCCTGAAGATCAACATCGCCCAGATCGAGGCGGGCGACCTCGCTGCGCCGCAGGCCCGCGCAATAGGCGAGCAGTAGCATGGTGTAGACACTCAACGGGCGAAGCTGCGCCCGTGGCGAGGGGTAAGAGCGAGCAATGTCGAGCATATGCTGCACGTCGGCAGGCGTATAGATATGAGGTTTGCGCCATTGTTTGGCCACTTCCTTCCCCGGACGTGGGTCCGGTCGGCGCGGTGGGATCGACGGATCCCGGTGGCGGAGTATCTTCGCAAGGACG
>CANJBY010000029.1 GCA_947472735.1 Sphingomonadaceae bacterium
CTGAATGACTTACCGGCTGACGCCGGTAGGATCATGCGGAGGGGCTGAAGCCATCCTTGCGGATATGCCTGTCGAGATAGCCCATGATGATGTCATCGGTGATGTTGCCGGACGTGGTCGAGAAGTAGCCCCTGCCCCAAAACCGTTGGCCCCAGTAGCGTTTGCGGATGTGCTCGAACTCCTGCTGGATCTTGCGGGACGAGCGCCCTTTCGCGCGGCGGACGAAGTCGCTGACCGAGACATGGGGCGGGATTTCCACGAACATATGGACGTGATCGCGTGACAGGGCGCCGTTGATGATCGTCACGCCCATCTCGGCGCAGACCTGCCGGATGATCTCGCGCACCCGAACCCGGACTTCGCCATGCAGCACCTTGAACCGATATTTCGGTGCCCAGACGATATGGTAGCGGTGATGAAAAGTCGTGTGACAACCCTTGCTGTAGCCCATAGCCCGTAACCTCGGAAAAGTGAGACTTCACGCCCTTCAGGCAGTCTCACTTTTCCGAGGTTACGGGCTATTGAGCGAGTCGAAGGCTGAAGCCAGTATCCGACTGAAGTCGGAGGGGTTCCTCCTCGAAGGGGACTCTGAACATGTTTCCCACCGAACTGGTCGTCATCCCGGCAATCTTTCTCGGCCTGCCGTGGATCATCCTGCACTATGTCACCAGGTGGAAAACCGCCGCCACGCTGACCGTCGATGACGAAGCGATGCTGGACGAGCTCTACCACCTCGCCCGCCGGCTCGACGAACGGCTCGACACGGTCGAACGCCTGGTCTCGGCCGATAATCCCGATTTCAGCCCGACCCGCATCATGCATGACCGCGAAGCCGACAATGCGCCGCTGCGCGAACTGGAACGTATGCGTCAGACCAAAGAAAGGATCCCCCGGTGAACGATCTGCGCACCAGCTTCTACCGCGACAAGCACAACGCCAAACTGATGGGGGTTTGCGCCGGGATTGCCGATTACACCGGCGTCAACGCCATCTGGATCCGCCTCGGCTTCCTGGCGCTGATGATGATGACCGGCGGCTCGATCCTGTTCTTCTACTTCATCGTGGGGCTACTCGCGAACAAGAAGCCCGAGCATCTCTACGGTGACCGGCAGGAGCAGAAGTTCTGGCAGCGCGTGCGCCAGTCTCCGGCCCGTACCGCCCGCGATGTCCGTGCCACCTTCCGTGATATCGACCGCCGCCTGGCCGACATCGAATCCTACTACGTCAGCAACAACCCGCGCCTCTCCGACGAAATCGAACGGCTGCGCTGAACCAAAGATATTCAACAGGGGAAATACCGACATGTCAGCCGGAGAACTGGGCGTACTGATTCCGATCGTGGCACTCTGCATCCCGATCGTGAAGATCTGGACCACCCATCGCCAGAAGATCGCCGAGATGCATCTGCAAGGAAATCCCGAGCCATCGGCCGATCAGGCCGCGCTGGAAGACCGGGTCCGGGTGCTTGAACGCATCATCACCGACCGCGGCTTCGACGTCGCCACCCAGATCGAAGCGCTGCGCGACGGACGGAAGGCCGAAGCCCTGCTCGAGCGGAGCGAACGGGAACTGCGGCCATGAACTGGGCGGGTCCGGAATTCATAATCGCCATTGTCGCAATCTCGACTGGCGGCTGGATAATCAACAACTGGATCCGCGCCCGCCACGGCTACGCTCTGGAAGACGAGTGGGGCGGCAAGACCAGGCGTGATGCAGATGAAGCCGCGCAAGCGCTCCAGACGGAGAACTCAAAGTTACGTCAGGACGTGGGCGAGCTGGAAAATCGCATGCGCGTGCTCGAACGCATCGTCAGCGATCGCGGCTTCGATATCGCCAACCAGATCGAGTCGCTGCGTGACGCACCGGCGCGCATCGCCAGCGGGAGTAACGGGAAATGAGTTTCTGGACCGCTGTTGTATTGATCGTCGCGCTAGGTGTCCTGGCTGATGTCATGAAGAACCGTTACAGCGCTCGTCAGGGTGTTGTGCAGGACTATCGTGGACCGGACGGCCGCCCGGTCGCCGGACCTGATCCGGCAGTTCAGCGCGAGCTCGAGGATTTGCGCGAGCGGGTCCGGGTGCTGGAACGCATCGTCACCGACGAACGCTCAAGCCGCAGCATCGCCGCTGAAATCGAAAGTCTGCGCGACAAGTAGTTTCCAACCAACCTGAAGGCGGGGGCCTGACGGGAGATAGGACAATGCCAAACGAACAGATAATCATCGCCATCTCTGCACTGCTGGCGATTGTCGTCGTTTCCGCCGCTACGCTCAAGGGCTGGCAGGACTGGCTCGGGCTCAAGGCGCGCGAGCTTGATCGCCTGCCGCGCGAGATCGAAGGCGGCGCCGGCGCCGGCATAGCCCGGATCGAGATTGCCGACCTGAAAGAGCGCATCCGCAAGCTCGAGGCCATCGCCTCCGGGGTAGACCTCTAGGACGAGCATCGCTAGTTCAGCGCCCATGCGCAGCCTTGATGATATTCGCGAAGAGTACGAGTTCCTCGATGCCGACGAACGCTATCGCTTGCTGATCGAACTCGGCCGCGACCTACCGGCGATGCCCGATGCCCTGAAAACGGACGCCACGCTGGTGCGCGGCTGCTCGGCCAGTGTGTGGGTCTATCCCACGCAGGACGAAGCCGGCCGACTGAACTTCCTAGCCGACAGCAACGCGGCGATCACCAAAGGGATCGTCGCGCTGGTGCTTGCAGCCGTACAGGACCGCCCGGCGGCCGAAGTCGCGGCGATGGACGTGACCAAGGCGCTGGAGCCGTTCGATCTCAGGAACCAGCTGTCCTCGAACCGCACCCAAGGGGTCCCCAACATGATCGCGCTGGTTCGCGAGCACGCTGCAAGGATCGCGGCGGCCTAGGCACCCATCGGCGATCCCGGAACATTCCACTATAACCCTGGCCGGCGACTGACCGGCCAAAATCTTCTGCTCCAACCGCCAACGCGGCAATTGCCCGGCGATCAGGCACAGCTTATCACCCCTGACCACAACGCTATTCCGGGGTGTCATGCAGCATTTGTCCAAAGGCGCCACACTGCGCTCGATCATCGCCGAGCGGCGCGCCGTACTGGTCCCCGGCGCAGCCAATGCCTTGTCCGCGCGGGTGATCGAGGAGCTGGGTTTCGAGGTCGTCTACATCAGCGGCGCCGGCATCAACAACACCTTCTACGGCATGCCTGACCACGGCTTTGCCGGGCTGGCCGAAATTGCCGAACACACTAGCGCGATCGCCGGCTCGGTTGACCTGCCTTTGATCGTGGACGGCGATACCGGTTTCGGAAACGCGGTGAACACTTACCACACCGTACGCATGCTGGAGCGTGCTGGAGCCAATGCTATCCAGCTCGAAGACCAGGTCATGCCAAAACGCTGCGGGCACTTCGAAGGCAAACAGATCGTCTCGACCGACGAGATGGTGGGCAAGATCAAGGCGGCGGTGGATGCGCGCAGCAGCAGCGATTTCCTCGTTATTGCGCGGACTGATGTCGTCTCGAACGAAGGCTTCGAAGCAGGGGTCGAACGCGCCCAGCGTTTCATCGAGGCCGGGGCGGACATGACTTTCGTCGAAGCGGTGGAGCAGGATGCGCAGTTACGCGCGCTGCCAGGGATGCTTTCGGTTCCACAGGTGCTCAACGTGGTGGTCGGCGGCAAGACGCCGGTGATCGCCCAGGCCGAACTCGCGCAGCTCGGCTACGGGCTGGTGCTCTATGCCAACACCGCATTGCAGGCCGCCGTCGCAGGGATGCAGCTGGCCCTGCGCGCGCTCAAGGACAACGGCAGAATGGATGAAGGCGGCCTGGTCGCCTCGTTCGCCGAACGGCAGCGGATGGTGCGCAAGCCCTTCTTCGACGAACTCGACGAACGGTACGCCGGCAACTGACGACAGGGAATTGGGATGAGTGAAACTTTGGATGCACCCGCCGGTTGGCGCGAGTTCGTGGTCGACGACGCGTTTCAGATCCACAACGGCCCGTTGTTCCTGGCCGATCCGTTCGATGGCACTGACGAAGAACCGCTGCGCCTCGGCTTCCGCGTGGCCGAAAAGCACTGCGGCTTTCCGGGCATGTGCCACGGGGGCATGATCGCCATGGTGCTCGACAACGCCTTGGGTCGCAGCGTGCAGAAGGCCTGTGGGGTGGACGGCGCGCCGACGATCTCGCTGCAGGTCGATTACCTCAGCGCAGCCAAGCTTGGCGAGTGGATCGAGAGCCGGGTGCGCGTGCTGCGCAAGACCCGAAGCCTCGCCTTTGTCGATGCCACGCTCGTCGGTTCCAAGGGGATCGTCGCCAAGGCCAGCGGGATCTTCAAGCTGGCGAGCCAGGCCGCGGCATGAGCAAGCTCGCCCTCGTCGTCGGCGGCGGCAATGGCATCGGTGCGGCTTGCTGCGCAGTGATGCATGAGCACGGTTGGCAGATTGCGGTGGCGGATATCGACGAGGCGGCGGCGCAGGAAGTGGCGCAGGCCGTCGGAGGACAGGCTTTCGCCCTCGACGTCCGCAACATCGCGTCGATCAAGGCGCTGGCGGACCGGGTCGGGCCGATCGACGCGCTGGTCGTCTCTTCCGCAATTTTTCAGGGCAATGTTCCGATCGAACAAACCGATGAGGACCTGTTCGACCGGGTGATGGAAGTGAACCTGCGCGGCACTTACCACGTCAACCGCGTGTTCGGGATGCGCATGGCCGAGCGCGGCGCGGGGGCCATTGTCAACCTCGCGTCGGTTACCGGCCAAGGCTCGACCCCGCTCAATATCTATGCCCCCGGCAAGGCCGCGATCATCAACCTGAGCAAGAGCCTGGCCGGCGAGTGGGGCGGCCGCGGGGTGCGGGTCAACAGCGTCTCGCCGGGAGTAACGCTCGTGCCGCGTATCCGCGAGCGCAAGGCATCGGGCGATCGCTACCCCGCAGACCTGGACGAACGCATGGCCCTGGGCCGCTGCGTCGAGCCCAACGAGGTGGCCGAAGCAGTGGAGTTTCTTGCCTCTGCCCGCGCCTCGGGGATCACCGGCACCGATCTGGTTGTCGATTGCGGCTGGATGACAGGGGCACTGTGGGGGGCATACCTCGGCGGGCTACGCTAAAGACGGACGGTTCGGGAAGTCGGGTCGCAGAAGTGTTGTGTCACCCGTGCCCTTCCTCAGCCTCCACTCCGCCCAGCGCGATCAGACGCGCGGTGGTCATGTAGCCGCAGACCAGGATGGTAATGCCGAAGATGTCCTCGGTCGAAAACCAGTCCTGCAGGGCCTTCAGCGTCGCATCGTCCGCACCGACCTGCGTGACCACTTGCGAAGCATAGTCCAGCACCGCCCGCTCGCGCGGGTCCAGCGCCGTGAAGTCTCCGCTCTCAACTGCCTTCAGCTTTGCGTCCGGCACCCCGGCCTGGACCGCCACCGGCAGATGATGATGCAACTCATAGGCTGAATTTGACAGGTAACCGACGCGCAGGATGACCATTTCGCGCAGACCGTCGTCCAGCGGCGCCGCATCGCGGGCGACGATCGCGAAATTGCGATAGCCCGACCACAGCGGATCCTTGAGGTGCATCGCCATGCGCGAGATGTTGAGCACGGGCTTGCCGCTGGTCAGCACCGCCCGCTGCGGCTCTGACCGGGTTTGTGGATCGGGATAGGGAATGCGGGTCATGGCTTGGGCACGCAAAGCTGGAGCAGCGGCGCGATGGCGGGAAGGCGTTCGACATCGCCCACGGCAGCCATCAGCTGGTCCGTCTGCCCTGCCCCGATCACCGGACCAGCGAGAATGTGGATCTTGGCGCGCATTTCGTCCTCGGTCATCGGATTGGCAATCGAGCCCTTCGGATGGTCGATCTGCGCTTCCAGCTTCGCACCACCGGCAGTCTCAACCGTAAGATGGCATGAGACGCCCCGCGGCAGGCTGTCGTCCGCCACCACTACCAGCATGTCCATCAGGCCGAGGATGGCCGGATCCCCAAGCTTGTCGTTCTGGTATTGCGGGAACATCGCCGCACCCTCGATCAGACCGACCGCGACCGAAAAGGGCAGACTGACCTGCGCCTCGTGATAAGTGCGGGGCCGGGTATTGAGGTGGTAATGCGCCCAGGCGGGATGACGGCGCATGGTCATCCTGGTGATTGCCGACACCGGCTCGGTCAATTCGCGGCGCACCGCCAGAGCGCAGTCGATCGCGTTGTGGATCGGGCGGGCACACGAATAGGCCTTGTACTCGATGTGGACCGGATAATCCGTACCAAGCCCCCGGGTCAGCGCCTCGAAATCCTGTTCGTCGGCAAATGCCCGGCAAAAACCGCGCTCGCCTTCAAAGATCGTCGCGGTACCGGTGAAACCAGCCTTGGCCATCTGCGCGGCGGTAACGCCGTTGCGTGCCGCGGGGCCGGGGTTGAAACGCTTCTGCATCGAAGGGCCATACATCTCCATGAGCCCCGATGCTTGCGCCCCGGCCATGCCAAGCGCAGAGACGGTCTGCTCGGCCGTGAGACCCATCAGTCGCGCCGCAGCGATCGTCGCCCCGAACACGCCGCAAGTCGGGGTCGTATGATAGCCGCGATCTCGGAGAGAGAAGTTCGTGGCATCGCTCGCCCGGGCCATCATGTCGCAGCCGACGACCACCGCCGCGAGAAATTCCTCGCCGCTCGAGCCTTCCCGTTCGGCCACGGCCAGCGCCGCGGAAACAACCGGCGGGCTGAAGTGGAACAGGGCGAGGATATCAACGTCATCCAGCTCGATCGAGTGCGACGAGATCGCGTTGACGAAGGCACCATGCACCGCCGGAACCTTGTCGCCATAGCCGATCAGCGTGGATTCCGGCTTGCCCCCGACCTCCAGCACGAACTGCCGCGCAGCGCGGCCGCTGCCGGTCTGGCTGCCGCCCAGCGCAAAGCCCAGATAGTCGCGCACGAGGGTGCGGCAGTCGTCCTTGACCTTGCGCGGGATGTCCCCTGCAGAGAGGTTGGCATAGTGCTGCGCCAGCACTTCCGCGATCGTTTCACTCACCACTGAATTCCTTGTCTGGGGTTAGGATTGGCTCGGCGCGACATCGAGGCGGACGACAATGCCCTGCAAGTCTGCGCGCGGCGCCGGATATCGGGCCATGACCTGGGGATCATGGCCCGGAACGATGTGGTCAGGCGTAGGCGCCAGCGCGGCCAGCCGATCGAAGGATTCGAACATATCGCCGACGTGGAAAGCTGTCGGGAACGGCCGCTGGGATTCCATGTTCTCATAGAAGTGCGCCGCGTCGGAGGCGACCACTACCCAGCCGCGCGCGGTATGGACCGTCACAAACTGCAGCCCCGCGGTGTGTCCGCCGGTGCGGTGAACGCGAATGCCGGGCGCGACCTCGGCGTCGCCATCGTGCATTCTCACCCTTCGGCCGAAATTCAGCCGGACGAGCCGGCACACATCGTCCGCCTCGAAACCGTGCGCCAGGCGGGGATAGCGCATGTGGCGACCGGTCGCGTAGTGGACCTCGCTCTCCTGGATGTGGAACTCGGCCTTGGGGAAGAGCTCGAAATTGCCGGCGTGATCGTAATGGAGGTGCGTGATGATAACGTCGGCGACTTCGGCCGGATCGACCCCGACCAGTTTCAATGCATCTGCCGGACAACGCAGGTGCGTGCGTTTGCGCTTGTTCGCGACCTCGGCGTTGAAGCCGATGTCGATCACCACGGTCCGATCCTCGCTCACCGCGGCCCAGACGAAATAGTCCATCGGCATCGGAGCGTCATGCGGATCGCCGCCAAGGAAGTGGTCGCGCCGCTGCGCTGGCCGGGTCGCATAGCGGATGGCGTAAAGCTGATATTCGGGCAGCGTCATACCGGCTCCCGTTCCGGCAAAAAGGCCCGGCCTTCCATGATCCGCCGTGCGGTGCGGCCCAGCGTCGCACGGTGCACCGTGTAGCCGCCGTCTACCTCAGCCAGGATCGTCTCGGTCTCGATCACCCCGGCTGGGTGGCCGATCCGCACCTCGACGCCGCTGACAGGCCGCGCCAGTTGGTTGACGATCGTCCCCGGGATCTTCGCTGCCACGCCGGTGCAGACCGTTGAGGTGCCGGCATAGGTCTTGTGGGTCTGCTGCATGAACATCAGCCGCGAAACGAGATCGACCTGGGCGGCGTCTACCGAGAGGCCGATCTGCTCATCCCGGTAGGACTGCGGCGGACCGATCATGCCGAGGATCGGGGTTGCCGGGCTCTCGCTGCGAGAGCGATCCGGCGCGGAAATCATCCCCATCCGGTGGGCCGCCATGCCCCGGATCGCCTCCAGCTTGTCCCGCAGCGAATGGTCAGCGTCGATCTGCGCCGCGGTCTCGGTTCCGGTCAGCCCCATGTCGGACGCGCGCAGGAACACGTGGGCATTGCCGATGTCGACCAGCGAGACCTCGACCGGTCCAACCCCGGGCACCTCCAGAACGTCGACCGGATTGCCGGTTGGGAGCAGCCGCCCGGTTGCTCCGCCAGCGGTCTCCGCGAAGTCGACGAGGATCCGCGCTCCCGTGCCGGGCACGCCGGGAACGGTATAGTCTCCACGCTCGGCCGGGCGACCATCGCGGGTCGGCGTCTCGATCGTCAGCGGTCGGCGAAGGTTCGTGTTGAACAGGCGCAGCCGGGTGACCGGGTAGGTCGCTTCGATCAGGCCTTCCTGGATCGCGTAGACCCCGACCGCCGATGAGATATTCCCGCACAGGCTGTGCCAGTCGATCTCCGGACGCTCGATCTCGACTTGTCCGAAGGTGTAGGTCAGCGCGGTACCGGCGGCGGCTGGATCATCCAGCCTGGGTCCGCCGATGATCGCGAGTTTGCTGGTCAACGGATCGGCCCCGGCGATGCCGTCGATCTGGCGGCGGTCCGGCGAGCCGAAGATGGCAAGGATCGCCCGCTCACGCTCGTCCCCGTCCACCGGGAGATCCTCCTCGCGGATAAACACCGCGCGGCTGGTCCCGCCGCGCATGATGACGCATCGAACGGATTGTGCTTGCTCGGCCAAGCTGGCGTACTCCTCCCGGGAATGGCGGAACCTTGTTGCGCAGAGGGGGCGAATTCCAATGCCGTTCAGGCATATACGATGCCGAGAAATGCTTCCGGATCGCTTGCAGCCGCCTTGCCGATCCTTCACCACTACGGCCGGTACCGTAAGGGAAGGATCGGGCGGATCATGCGCACATTCGGGTTCATCGGCACGGGCATCATGGGCGAGCCGATGTGCCGCCACCTTGCCATCAAAGGCAGCGAACCGGTCATTGCCTTTGACCGCGATCCCGAACCGCTGGCCCGAGTGGCAGAGCATGGCGTGGCGACAGGTGCTTCGGCGGCGGAAGTTACCCGGCAAGCCGACATCCTGTTTGTCTCGTTGCCCAGCGGGCAGCACCTTGCCACGGTATGCGACGGGCCGGACGGGGTGCTCGCCAATGCCCGACCGGGAACAATTTTCGTTGATCTGGGCACCAGCCCGCTCTCGCTCACGCGCGAGCTGGCGCAGCGGTTCGAGGCCGCCGGGCTTTCCTATGCCGATGCTCCCGTCGCCCGCACCCGGGCCGCGGCCGAGACAGGGACGCTGGCGATCACTGTTGGCGCCAGCGACGCGGTCTTTGCCGAAGTCGCCCCGCTGCTTGGCCGGTTCGCTTCCGAGGTTACGCATTGCGGGCCGGTCGGGACCGGTCAGGTGGTCAAGATCCTCAACAACATGGTGGTTGTCGGCACGGTCATGGCGCTGTCCGAGGCAGCGGCGATCGCCGGAGCTGCGGGGGTCGAAACCCAGGCGCTGTTCGACGCCTTCGCCAAAGGCTCGGCTGATAGCTTCGCGCTGCGCAACCACGGGTTCAAGGCGGTGGCACCGCAGAACTTCCCCGAGCGGGTCTTTTCGACCGAATACATGCGCAAGGACATCGGCTACGCCCTAGAGATGGCCGCTGAAGCTGGCCTCGACTCCGCTTTGGCCGCCCATGCACACCGGCTGCTCAGCGACGCTACCGACGCCGGCCACGGCGCGAATTACTGGCCTGTCATCTCCAGGCTGATTGCACAAACCCGTCCATCCTGACGAGCGCGGCCAAAAAAGCTGACCGACGCAGGCCGGCGGGCAATTCCACCTGCCGGAATCGCGCAAATGGGATATTGCCCGCCGGCACGCCGATGCCGAACCCGGCCAGCGGCAATCCGAAAGCAAAGGTACAAGGCATGACCGACGAACTCTTCAGCGTGGCCGGCAAGGTGGTACTGGTTACCGGCGGCACCAGCGGCATCGGCAACATGATCGCGCAGGGCTTTGTCAGCCGCGGCGCCCGGACTTACATCACCGGCCGCGATCTTGCGAAGACGCAGGACGTTGCGGCACAGCTCGCGGCCGATGGCGGTGAATGCATCGGGCTCGCAGCCGATCTGGGCGCACCCGATGGCCCGGAAGCGCTGATCGGCCAGCTCAAGGCGCGCGAAAGCAAGCTCGACGTGCTGATCAACAACGCGGGCGGCAATTCCAAGGGTCCGATCGCCGATACGACACCCGACGATTGGGACATGGTCATGGAACTGAACGTCCGCGCGCCGTTCTTCCTCATCCAGCAAGCGCTGCCGCTGCTGCGCGCAGCCGCCAGCACAGAACGGCACGCGACGATCATCAACGTCGGCTCGATCGGCGGACTGCATATCCCGAACTGGGAGTCACACCCCTACAACACCTCGAAAGCGGCAATCCATCACATGACCCGCTCGCTAGCCAAGAAGCTCGGTGCGGATCAGATCCGCGTCAATGCCATTGCGCCTGGCCCCTTCCCCTCGCGCCTGACCGACACCAGCCTGGAAAGCGTGCAGAAGAGCATCGCCACGTACATCCCGGTCAACCGCGCCGGCACTCCGGAAGACGCTCAGGGTGCCTGCATCTTCCTCGCCTCGCGCGCCGGTGCTTATGTCAACGGTTCGGTGATCCCGCTGGACGGCGGATATATCGGCGCGCTGTAAGCGTTAGTCACACGAAACAGCCGGCGCCGTCCGGGTATCCGGGCGGCGCCGTTTCTTTTTCAGGCGCCCGTACCGATCCCGCCCTTGCGGAGCGCCGGGGTCACCTGGATCATCATCGCGCCAATGGTGGCGAGCGTGGCCATGACGAAGAAGCCGGCGCTAAACCCGCCGGTCGCGCCTTTGAGCACGCCGAACAGGAACGGCATCGAATAACCGGCGAGGTTGCCGACGGTGGTGATGATGGCAAAGCCCGCTGCCGCCGCCGCGCCCATCAGGAAAGCTGCGGGGAGCGAGAACAGCATCACCGAGACGACCTGCTGACCGCACAGCGCCAGCGTCATCCCGATCAACGCCGCAGCGGTGCTTTGCGGGAATGAGCCGGCCAGCAGCAGTCCACACACCGCCGTGGCGTATCCTATCGTAGCATGCCACCGGCGCTCGCGTTTGCGGTCCGAACTCTTGGCGACATAGATCAGGGCGAAGATCGGCAGGATCGAGAGCGAAGCCGAAATGAAACCAGTGGCCAGCACCGAGGCCCCGCTGACCCCGCGGATGATGGTCGGCATCCAGAACTGGATCCCGTAGAGTGTCGAAAGGTTGCAGAAGTTGGCGACGACGATGCACCACACATTCGGATTACGGAAGGCGTCGGCAAACTTGTGGTGCGCTCCGGCTTCGCTTTGCTGAGCACGCTCCGCCGCGAGATCCTCCTGGACAATGGCCTTCTCTTCCGCGCTCAGCCAAGGCACGTCGTTCGGCCCGTTCCGCAGCACGACATAGACGACGATGCCTAGAAGCGAGGCGGGAATGCCTTCGACCACGAAGACCCATTGCCACCCGGCCATGCCGGCGATGCCGTCCATATAGTGCATGATCCCGCTGGAAACCGGTCCGCCGATCACCGAGGCAAGGCTCGTGGCGATGAGCATGAACGCAGTCGCCTGCGAGCGTAGCTGCGCCGGAAACCAGTAGGAGATGTAGAGCAGCGCACCCGGATAGAACCCGGCCTCTGCGATGCCGAGGATGAACCGCATCGAATAGAACTGCGTCGGCGTCTGGATCAGGCTGGTCGCGGCCGACAGCAGCCCCCAGACAACCATGATCCGCGCCAGCCAGATGCGCGCCCCGATCCGGTGCATGATGTAATTGCTCGGGATCTCGCAGGCACAGTAGCTGAGGTAGAAGATGCCGGCGCCAAAGCCGTACATCGCCGCCGTCAATCCTAGCGCCGGACCCATCTCGAGCTGCGCGAAGGAAACGTTGACCCGATCAAGCACCGCCAGCATGTAGCTGACCAGCAGCAGGGGCAGAATCTTCACCGCGATCTTGTTGTAGACCTGATAGCGTGCCTCGTCGGCCACGCTAACCCGGCTGATGATCCGCATTAATTCCTCCCCGCATTGGCGCTTGTGCAACCGTCGATGCCGCGCGGCTCACACCGCTAGCAAGAGCGGGTATTCCGGTTTCCGGCACTCGAAACAAGGAGACTGCCGCTGCCGCATCAAGCTATTGTGCCGCAAGGTTCAAGCCCGGCGACAATGCCCTAGCGTTGGGGCAGGTCCAGCATAACCCGCGCTTCAGCAGGCGTGGCCGGCTCCGAACCGAGCAGATCCAGCACATTGACAGCCTTCTCCACCAGTTCGGCATTGTCGCGCACCAGCTGGCCGCGGCGGATGTAGATGTTGTCCTCCATCCCGACGCGCACTTGCCCTCCAAGCAGGAAGGCCGTGGCGAGGATCGGGAACTCATGCCGGCTGATCCCGAAGGCTGACCAGATCGCGTTCTGCGGGAGGATCGAGCGCATGTAGGAGACGGTATCGACGGTCGGGCTACAGCCATACTTCACGCCGGTGACGATCTGGAAAAACGGTTTGCCGGGCAGCAGGCCCTCCGCGATCATGTCGTTGGCCATGTGAATGTCGCCGCTGTCGAAAACCTCGATCTCGGGCTTGGTCCCGGCGGCGACGATAGCAGCGGCCATCTTGCGGACGTTGCCCGGGGTATTGATCACCACCTGGCCGCCCGAGTTCATCGTATTGAAATCGAGCGAGCACAGGTCCGGCTTGAGCTCGACAATGTGGGCGACGCGCAACAAGGGATGGACCAGATTGGTTCCCTCGGCAGCAACGCGCGGCTCGTCCTCCGAAGGCATGAACCGCCCGCCCTCGCCCGTGGTGAAGTTGATCAGCACATCGCTGCCCGAATCCTTGATCCGGTCCATGACCTCCTTGTAGACTTCGAGCTTCATGGTCGGCTTTTGCGTTTCCGGATCGCGGACGTGGATGTGCACGATCGCGGCACCGGCCTTACGCGCGTCGAGCGCGGCTTCGCAGATTTCCTTCGGTGTGATCGGCAGTTTGGGATGCTGCGCGCGCGTGACGTGATTGCCCACAAGGGCACAGGAAATGATCGTCTTGGTGGCCATGGCTGGTCCGTCTTTCTGACTCGAGGTCTCCCCGGCAGCGCGCTCACGGCGCTGTCTGCCGCCTTGAAGCACGCCATAGGCATAGGCAGAAGCGCGGAGTCGACCCTGTCATTTCATTTTTCCGGTTGGTGAAACCCTCTGCAGTGGCCTCCGCCGTTCCACCAGCTGCCCTTGCGGGTCGACCGGCGACGTTCCAGCCGGTTGCGCCGCGCCGTGTGATCGGCGATCAATCCGCATGGGACTGAACAATCCGACCTCGTCGCCCGCCGACTGGGATACGATCGATCGCGGCAAATTCGCCGACGAGGGCGAGTGCATTGGCCGCCTGCTGCAATTGAACCCGCTGGATGCCCGCGCCCGCCGCGAGGTAGCACTGCGCGCCGTGTCACTCGTGGAAGGCGCTCGGGCCTCGGCCGGCCGGCAGGGCGTGGTGGAAAGCTTCCTCAAGGAGTTCTCGCTCGGTACCCGGGAGGGTCTGGCGCTGATGTGCCTCGCCGAAGCCCTGCTGCGCACGCCCGACGCGGAAACGCGTGACCGGTTGATCGCCGAGAAGATCGCGATGGCGGACTGGGCCAGCCACCTTGGCAAGTCCGACAGCCTGTTCGTCAACGCCTCGACCTGGGGCCTGATGCTGACGGGCAAGCTGGTCGACGTGGACGACGAAGTGCGCCGCGACGTCGGCGGATTCCTCAAGCGCCTGACCGCGCGGGCTGGCGAACCGGTTATCCGCCAGGCCGTGGCCGCTGCGGTGCGGATCATGGGCGAGCAGTTCGTCCTCGGCCGGACCATCAGCGAGGCCCTCAAGCGCGCCGCGCGCGAGGATATGCTCTGCTCCTTCGACATGCTGGGCGGAGGCGCACGCACCGCTGAGGACGCGGCGCGCTATGCAGCGATCTATGCGGAGGCGATCGAAACCGTGGGAGCTGCTGCCGGACGCGCCGGTCCCGAACGCGGCCACGGTGTCTCGGTCAAACTCTCGGCCCTGTGCCCCCGTTACGAGGTAGTGCAGGAAGAACGTGTTTGGGCGGAGCTCTATCCCCGGCTCAGGGAACTTGCCGGAATCGCGGCTTGGCAGTGGTCGAAGGTCTGCGCGATCTGGCCGAGCGGTCGGGCCGCAGGATCATGGTGCGACTGGTCAAGGGCGCCTATTGGGACAGCGAGATCAAGCGCGCGCAAGTGGCAGGCATGCCGGACTATCCGGTCTTCACCACCAAGGCTGCGACGGACCTCTCCTACCTTGCCTGCGCCCGGGCGCTGATCGCCGCGAGCCCCCTGCTCTACCCCCAGTTCGCGACTCACAACGCGCATACCCTCGCGGCGGTGCGGCACATGGCCGCAGCGGCGGGAGTCGCGGTCGAACACCAGCGACTCCACGGCATGGGCGAGGCGCTTTATGCGGCGGCGGGACGGCAACACGGAACGCTAAGCCTGCGCGCTTACGCCCCCGTCGGCGGCCATGAGGAACTGCTCCCTTACCTGGTACGGCGCCTGTTGGAGAACGGAGCGAACTCCTCGTTCGTGCATCTTCTGCTCGATGAGAGCGTGCCGGCCGCCGATGTCGTCAAAGATCCGATCACACTGGTCGAGGCGCAGCCGGGTCGCCACCCGCGCCTGCCGCTGCCGCGTGACATCTACGGGCCCGAGCGGCGCAATCCGCTGGGGCGGGACATCAGTCAGGCCGAGGTCCGCGTTACCCATGCAGCCACCCTTGGCGCACTGGATTCCTCGCCGACGGCAGCCGGTCCGATTGTCGCCGGCAAAACCGACACCACCGGCTCCTCGGCGCGGTTCAGCCCTGCCGACAGCAACCGCAGGATCGGTTCGGTCGCCGATGCCGGATCTGGTCACCTCGACGCCGCAATCCAGTTTGCCCGGTCTGCACAACCGGCTTGGGACCGGGCCGGTGGAGGTGCCCGCGCGAAAGTCCTGCGGGCAATGGGCGAAGCACTGGAAGCGGCCACGGACCGTCTCGTCGCGCTGCTCGCCCGCGAAGCCGGCAAGACCTTCAACGACGCTGTTTCCGAAGTGCGCGAGGCGGCCGATTTTTGCCGTTACTACGCACTTCTGGCCGAGCGGGAGTTCGGCGATCCTCAGCTGTTGGCCGGCCCGGTCGGCGAAACCAATCGCTGGCAGCTGTTCGGCCGCGGGGTGTTTGCCTGCATTTCTCCCTGGAATTTCCCGCTGGCAATCTTCACCGGCCAGATTGCCGCCGCACTCGCCGCGGGCAATGCCGCAATCGCCAAGCCGGCCGAGCAGACCCCGTTGATCGCCGCTGAAGCAGTTCGCCTGTTCCACGCTGCGGGGCTCGATCCTGCGCTGCTTGCCTTGCTGCCGGGCGAAGGCGCGGCGATTGGTGCCGCTCTGGTCGCGCATCCCGGAATTGACGGGGTCGCCTTCACCGGCGGCACCGATACCGCCGCGAAAATCAACCGTTCACTCGCGGACCGGCCGGGACCGATCATTCCCTTCATCGCCGAGACCGGCGGCCTCAACGCCATGTTCGTCGATACGACTGCCCTGCGCGAACAAGTGGTCGACGATGTGATCCTCTCGGCGTTTGGGTCTGCCGGTCAGCGCTGCTCGGCGCTGCGGATCCTGTTCCTCCCCCATGACAGCGCAGACGATGTGCTGACAGGACTGTCGGGTGCGCTGGCCGCGCTCTCGCTGGGGGATCCGGCGCTGCCATCGACCGACATCGGTCCGGTAATCGACGCCGAGGCCAAGGCGGCGCTCGATGCGCATGTCGTTCGGTTGGAGCGTGAGGCCAGGATCGTCGTCCGCCACCCCGGTTCGTTGCTTCCCGGACACTTCTTTACCCCGCTGATCGCGGAAGTGCCAACCCCGGACTTTCTTGAGCGCGAGGTTTTCGGCCCGGTCCTGCACGTCTGCCGTTACGATCCCGATGATCTTCCCGAATTCGCTACCCGCCTGGCCGCGCGCGGCTATGGCCTGACACTCGGGGTCCACAGCCGGATCGACGCCTTTGCGCGCCAGATCCAGGCACTGATCCCGGCCGGCAACATCTACGTGAACCGGGCGATGACCGGCGCCGTCGTCGGAGTGCAACCGTTCGGAGGAGTGGGTCTTTCCGGCACCGGCCCGAAAGCCGGAGGCCCCCATGCCCTCCACCGGTTTGCCAACGAGCGCGCCATTTCAGTGAACATCATGGCCCAGGGTGGCGATCCGGCCTTGCTCAGTCTGTAGCACACCAGCTTGAGCGTCGCCCGCGCCAGGGTTCGGCCAGGCCTTCCGACACCAGACGGGCGCCAATGCTTTGCCCGTTGCGGGTCACTACGCGCAGGAAGCGACCATAGCGGTCGATATTGCGCGCGCCGGATTCCAGTTCGAATGGTCCCGCATTAAGTAGAACGGTCAGCCGCCGGGTCGCCGCCTCACCGAGAGCCAGCTCTTCCGGGCAGCCGGACCCGTGGGTCTCGGGCGCGTTGATATCGGCGATCCGGATCTTCTCGCCCGCCAGCCAGAAGGTGTCGCCGTCGACAACGCAAGTGTTACGGGGCCCGTCTCCGCACAGGGAGAATGTAGCGGCGAGCAGCAGGATGGGAAAAGCCATGCCCGGCGACATGCTGCACCCAGCCGCACGGTTCTATTGGTGCAAATCCCTAGTTTAGCTTGAAAATCGAGGTTTAGAGCCCGAGGAACAAGCCCGCCAGAGCCGCGCTCATCAGGTTGGAGAGGCTGCCCGCCACCAGCGCCTTGATCCCCAGCCGCGCGATATGCGGCCGCTGGTTCGGCGCCAGCCCGCCGGTAACTGCCATCTGAATCGCGATCGAAGAGAAGTTGGCGAAGCCGCAGAGGGCAAAGGTAACCACCGCCACGGTCCGCGCCGAAAGGTCCTTCGCCGCGCCCAGATCAATGAAGGCGACGAATTCGTTCAGCACCACTTTGGTGCCGAAATAGCTGCCGGCCCGCATCGCCTCGGCCCAGTCGGCTGTGCCGAGCAGGTAGAACACAGGTGCAAAGACGTATCCCAGCAAGGCCTGGAACGTCACTTCGGGGTGCCCGGCCAAGCCGCCAAGCCAGCCGACAAAGCCGTTCGCCAGCGCCACCAGCGCGACGAAGGCCAGCACCATCGCACCAACCGCCACGGCCAGCTTCACCCCGGTCTGCGCTCCTTGCGAGGCGGCCATGATGATGTTCGCGGGCCGCTCGTCATCGTGCAGTCCATCCGGCGTTTCGACCGGTTCTATGATCGGCTGATCCGGATCGTCGGGCATGATCAACTTGGCCATCAGCACCCCGCCGGGGGCGGACATGAATGCCGCTGCGACCAGGAAATCGATGCGGATCCCCATCGAGGCATAGGCCGCGAGGATGGTTCCCGCCACGCCCGCCATGCCCACGGTCATCACCAGAAACAGCTGCGAGGGGTTGAGCGCGGCCAGATAAGGCCGGATCACCAGCGGGGATTCCGACTGGCCGACAAAAATGTTGGATGCCGCACACAGACTTTCGACTTTGCTGATGCCGGTAATCTTCTCCAGCCCGCCGCCAATCCAGCGGATCACGAGTTGCATGATCCCGACATAGTAGAGGATCGAGATCAGCGCCGCGAAGAACACGATCACCGGCAAGGCGGATATGGCAAAACTGGTCCCGCCGATCTCCGGCCTGGCCAACGGCCCGAACAGGAATTCGACCCCGGCATGAGCGTAGCCCAGCAAGTCCGCCACTCCGCCAGATACCGCCTGAAGCACACGGTTGCCCCAAGGCACGTAGAGCACCAGCGCTGCGAACCCGGCCTGCAACGCAAAAGCCGCACCCACCACGCGCAGACGGATCGCCTTGCGGTTTGCGGAGAGCAGCACGGCTATCGCAAGGATCAAGACCATCCCGAAAATGCTGTTTATGACGTGCTGCACCCCGGCGTCTCCCCCTTTGAGGCCTGTCCGATAACTAGCCGAGCGCCCCGGACGCGCAAGTGCCCGCGCAGGTTTATCCGGTAAACGGAACCGGTTTACCAACTCCGACCGGTTAGACCACAATCCGTGCTTGTCCTGCGGCTGTGCAGGCGATAGGCGCCCGCCGTAACGTAATTACTTGCTCGCGGAGACCTTTCAATGTCCGATCTCGAAACCGCCATCGAAGCCGCTTGGGAAGCCCGCGATGGGGTAACTCCTGCCAGCAGCGATGTGCGCGCTGTGGTCGATTCGGTGCTGGCTCTGCTCGACGGCGGCAAGGCGCGTGTGGCCGAACCCGATGGCAACGGCGGCTGGAAGGTCAATCAGTGGCTGAAGAAGGCCGTGCTGCTCTCGTTCCGCCTCAACGACAATGCTCCGATGGAATATGGATCGGCCGGCGCTCCGGCGTTCGACAAGGTTCCGCTGAAGTTTGACGGCTGGGGCCAGGATCACTTTCGCGACGCCGGCTTCCGCGTGGTGCCCGGCGCCGTGGTGCGGCGCGGCGCGCATATCTCGCGCGGCGTGGTGCTTATGCCAAGCTTCGTCAACATCGGCGCCCATGTCGGCGAAAACACCATGATCGACACCTGGGCCACGGTTGGCTCGTGCGCGCAGATCGGTCGCAACGTGCACATTTCTGGCGGTGCGGGGATCGGCGGCGTGCTTGAGCCACTCCAGGCCAATCCGGTGGTGATCGAAGACAACTGCTTCATCGGCGCGCGCTCGGAAGTGGCCGAAGGCGTTATCGTCGGCGAAGGCGCGGTATTGTCGATGGGCGTCTATCTCGGTGCCTCGACCAAGATCGTTGACCGGGCTACGGGCCAGATCCACATCGGCAAGGTCCCGCCATACGCGGTGGTCGTACCCGGCGCGCTGCCGGGCAAGCCCCTGCCCAACGGCACGCCTGGTCCGTCGCTCTACTGTGCGGTGATCGTCAAGACGGTCGACGCGCAGACCCGCGCGAAGACCGGGATCAACGAACTGCTCCGCGACTGATTACCGACTGGCTTATTCGGCCGTGGTCGGATCGATAACGCTGCGGACCTCGGCTATAGAGTTGGCAGGGAAACCTGCGGTCGCGGCGTGCTCCCGGATGAGATCGGCGCTGGGCGCGCGGTAGACGCAGTAGATCTTGTCGTCGGTGACGTAGCTGTGCACCCACTGGATCTCCGGGCCCAGATCGCGCAGCACGCTGCACGAGGTCTGGCTTGCACCCTTCAAGTCAGCCGGACCTAGCGATCCGACGCCGGGCATCTCCCGTTCGATCACGAATTGCGGCATCTCCATTCTCCTCACGCTCCGTCGCCGGCTAGGCGACTGTACGTGCGGGATAACAAGTTTGCGGCACAAGGTCACGCGCGGGCTGGCCTTGGCTGGCAACACCATGCAGGATGACGAAATGTCCCCCGCGACAGGATTGACGCGCACTGATGGCAACCGCACGACAGATCATCGAACATCTCGGCCTGCAGCCGCATCCCGAAGGCGGCTGGTATGCAGAAACCTGGCGAGCCGATGCCGCGCCGGGAGAGCGCGCGGCCTCGACCGCGATACATTTCCTGCTGGAAGGCGGTCAACGCTCGCACTGGCATACCGTCGATGCTGCCGAGATGTGGTTCTGGCACGCCGGTGACCCGCTGCTGCTGGAGCGGGCTGCGGCCGACAGCGGGCCGGTTGAAACGTTGCGGCTCGGGCCCGACCTGCTGGCTGGGGACGTCGTCCAGGGCATTATCCCGCCCGGCCACTGGCAAGCTGCAAGTTCACCGCAAGGCGGGGAGCACGGCTGGTCCTTGGTATCTTGCGTAGTTGCGCCTGGCTTCGAGTTTGCGGGCTTTGTCCTGGCCCCGGAAGGCTGGTCGCCTGGCGGTTGAGCGGCCTCAGGCCAGCGCCTGCAAGGCAGCCCGCCACGCCAGCAGGATTGCGCCATGACGGCCCGGATATGCTTGTGCGACGGCAATCTGCTCAAGCCCGGGCCAATCGGGCAGCGGTCCCTCGCCGCTCAGCCACTGGGCCATCACCGCTTCCGCTTGCGCGATTTCAGCAGGGGATTTGCCCACCGCTGCGGCGGCAAAAATGGCGGCAGACGCTTGGCCGATGGCGCAAGCGTGGGCTTTTAATCCCAGTCTTGAGATTCGTTTGGTGGCGTCCAGTTCCAGTCCCAACTCGAGCGTACTGCCGCAACTGGGCGATCTCGCGTGGCCGCGCAGCGGCAGGTCCGCGGTCATTGGCCAGTTCGAGAGGCCCGTGGCGAGACCCAGCACTTCCGGCGTGTAGAGAGAGGCGACCGACGCCAAGGTTCAGTGCTTCTTCCTGTGTTTCTGCACCGATGCACTGCTTTGTTTCCCCAGGGCCTTGCTCTCGGCCTCCGCCGCTTCCCGGCGGCGCTCTGCAAGCATCGTGACCAGTTGTTCACTGGCGGCATTGACGAACGGATAGGAGCGCGCCTGCGTGATCCAGTTCGGCCGTCCGCCGACACCCCAGACCGTATCGTAAGCCAGCACGAGAATCGAAAAGGCCATTATGGCGATAACCGTGCCCTTCACCGCGCCGAAACCGAACCCCAGGATGCGGTCCAGCGGACCTAGCACAGAGTTGCGGCTGGCCGAGCCCATCCAGCGCGCAACTACCCTGATCCCGGCAAGCGGCACGATCAGCAGAAGCGCAAATGCAAGAACTGCCGCTCCGGAAGGAGTGCCGACATAGGGCAGCAGGAATACCGAGATCGGCGTGTGCAGGGTGTGGATGCAGTAAAGCGCCAGGAACCACGCGGCCAGGGCCAGCACCTCCTGCACAAAGCCGCGCAGGAATCCCGTGATGGCGCCCAATCCGATGAGGAGCAGCAAGGCAATGTCGAACCCGGTCATTGCCGCCAACTTATGCCTCTGCAATCACCCGGTCAACGAGCTTCGAAAGCATGGTTATCGCATTGTAACCTTTGCCTAAAGCTTCATGAGCCACTTCGGCCGGTCCACATGCTTCACCAAAGCCCAGCTTGGCGGCCTCGCGCAGCCGGAGCGATGCATGGGCGACGGGTCGCACCTCGCCGGCGAGCGACACTTCCCCGAACCAGACCGAACCCTCCGGCAGTGGCCGATCCGCCAGCGCCGAGACGAGCGCAGCCGCCACGGCAAGGTCAGCCGCCGGGTCGGCCAGGCGATAGCCGCCAGCAACGTTGAGATAGACCTCGCACGACGAAAAGTTCAGGCCGCACCGCGCCTCCAGCACCGCCAGCAGCATGGCGAGGCGACCGGAATCCCATCCCACAACCGCGCGGCGCGGTGTCGCGCCACTGGCAAGGCGCACGATCAGGGCCTGAATCTCCACCAGGACCGGCCGCGTCCCCTCGATCGCGGGAAACACCGCGCTTCCGGCAACCGTCTCGCCGCGTTGGGAAAGGAACAGCAGCGAAGGATTGCCCACTTCCTCCAGCCCCGCGCCGGCCATGGCAAACACCCCGATCTCGTCCACCGGTCCGAAGCGGTTCTTGATGCTTCGCAGAATGCGGTACTGGTGGCTGCGTTCCCCCTCGAAACTCATCACCACGTCGACCATGTGTTCCAGCACGCGCGGGCCGGCGATGCTGCCATCCTTGGTTACATGCCCGACCAGCACCAGCGCCGTCCCGCACTCCTTGGCGTAACGGATCAGTTCGAACGCCGAGGCGCGGACCTGACTGACGGTACCGGGCGCCCCCTCGATCTGGTCGGAGTGCATGGTCTGGATCGAATCGATGACCACCAGGGCCGGCGCTGCCATCCCGCCGAGGGTCGTCAGGATATCGCGGACCGAAGTCGCGGAAGCGAGGCGGACGGGTGCACCGGCAAGGCCCAGTCGCTCAGCGCGGAGGCGCACCTGTCCGGCCGCTTCCTCCCCGCTGATGTAGACCACTTCACCCCCGCCTTGCGCGACCCGCGCCGCGGCCTGGAGCAGCAGGGTCGATTTGCCAATTCCCGGATCGCCTCCCATCAGAATCGCGGAACCCGGCACCAGCCCGCCGCCCAGCGCCCGGTCGAACTCGGCGATTCCGGTGCTGCGGCGCACCAGCGGGGCGCCCGCCTTGTCCAGCGGCTCAAAGGCAATCTTGCGCCCCCCGCCCGATAAGTCATGCTTCGCGGAGAAGACCGTCTCCGGCGCTTCCTCCGCCAGCGTATTCCATTCGCCGCAATCGGCGCACTGTCCCTGCCAGCGCTGAGCAAGGCTGCCGCAGGCCTGGCAGACATATCGGCGTTTGGGCTTGGCCATGCACGGGCTCTAACCGGAACGGAAAGAGAACGCAATTGCCAAGCGCGCAGTAACCGGCCAAACCCTCCTCATGCGTCAGAAGGAACTCCGCATTGCGCTTGTCTGCTACGGCGGAATCAGCCTTGCGGTGTATATGCACGGCGTCACCAAGGAACTGTGGAAGCTGGCCCGAGCGAGCCGTGCTTTCATCGGCGGGGAAGACCATCCGAGCGGTTCCGAGGCGGTCTATCTGCGGTTGCTCCACCACATCGAACAGCAGCACGGCATCCGCTTGCGTGTGCTTGCCGATATCGTCGCCGGGGCCAGCGCCGGTGGGATCAACGGAGTGTTCCTGGCACAGGCTGTCCATTCCGGACAAAGCCTGGAGCCGCTGACGAAGCTCTGGCTGGAACGCGCCGACGTGGACATCCTGCTCGATCCCGATGCGCGGCCGTGGTCGCGCATGGCAAAGCTGTGGGCGATGCCGATCGTGTGGTTCGCGCTGACGCGGCCGGGGAACGTGATTTCCGGCTCAGTCGCACCGGAGACCCGCAAGGAAGTGCGCCGCAAGCTGTCCCGGCTGATCCGCTCGCGCTGGTTCGAACCGCCGTTCGGAGGCATGGGTTTCTCGCGACTGATCGCGAAGGCGCTGGATTCCATGGCAGCAACCGAAGCGGGACCGCCCTTGCTCCCGCCCGGCCACCCGCTCGACCTGTTCGTCACCGCGACCGACTTCAAGGGCCACATGGAGAAGCTCCAGCTGCACAGCCCTTCGTTTGTGGAGGAGAGCGAGCATCGGCTATCCCTCGGCTTCCAGGCGTTTACCCCCAAAAGCGGCGGGTCAGGCATGGCCGATACGCTCGAGCTGGTCTTCGCTGCCCGGGCCACCGCAAGCTTTCCCGGTGCATTCCCCGCGCTCCAGTTGTCCGAAATCGATGCACTGGCCAAAGAACGCGGCACCCGCTGGACCGACCGAGAGGCTTTTGCCGCGCGGATCATGCCGGAACACCACCGGCGCGGCGACGTGGAAGGCGTTGCGCTGATCGACGGCTCGGTGCTCGTCAATGCCCCCTTCGCCGATGCCATGAGCGCGTTACGCGGCCGTCCCGCCATCCGCGAGGTGGACCGGCGCTTTGTCTATATCGACCCGCGGCCGGACCGGATCGGCGGGCTCGAGCGCCGCGATCCACGTCCGCCCGGGTTCTTTTCGGTGATCTTCGGCTCGCTTTCGTCCATCCCTCGCGAGCAGCCCGTGCGGGACAATCTAGAAGCGCTGGCGGACCAGTCGCAGGACATGGAACGGCTGCGGACCATCGTCGAGGCCGTGCGTCCCGAGGTGGAGGAAACGGTCGAGAAGCTGTTTGGCCGCACGCTGTTTCTCGACAAGCCGACGGTGAAGCGGCTGACCAACTGGCGGATGAAGGCGCAGCAAGCCGCGGCGGAACGGGCGGGCTTCGCTTATCACGGATACGCGCAAGTGAAGTTCGCGGGGATCGTTGATTCGCTGGCAGCAACAATTGCCGCCGCCTCTCCCGACCAGCCGGCGGAGCAACGGGTCGCGCAAGCATTGACGCGGCACCTCGCAGCGCACGGGCTTGAGCAGATGACCGCGCGCAAGGGCGGCGCATCTGCGGCGGCAATCGCTTTTTTCCGCGACCACGACCTGCCCTATCGAATCCGGCGGCTGCGGTTGATGGCCCGCCGGCTGTCCGAAGACTATGATGATGGATCCACGATCGGCGCCACCGCCCGCGAAGCTGCGCGAGACGCGGTCTACAAGGCGCTGTCACTCTACTTCGATTGCGAAAGTTCAGCGGCGCTCGGCGCGGGTTTTCCGGATCTCGCAGCCCAGGTGTTCGAGCATCCGGCGGACGTCCTCGCCGGTGTCGCGTCCCGTCGCCAACTGCCCGCAACCGATCTCATCGCCGATGCGATTCTTGCGGGGGCTATGTCCGCCATGCCGTCGGACCTGCGCCGCAAAGTGCTGCTGACGTACCTGGGCTTTCCATTTTACGACGCGGTTACCCTGCCGCTCCTGCGCGGTGAGGGGCTGACCGAGTTCGATCCGGTGAAGGTTGACCGCATCTCACCCGACGATTGCGGTGCGATCCGCAGTGGCGGTGCCCATGCCACCCTGCGCGGCGTGGAGTTTTACAACTTCGGTGCCTTTTTCAGCCGCGCCTACCGTGAAAACGACTACCTCTGGGGCCGGCTACATGGCGCGGAGCGGATGATCGACCTGGTCGTCTCCGCCATTCCGGACAACGAGACGCTGGATTCCACCGTGACCGCGCAGTTCAAGCACGAAGCTCTTCTGGCAATCCTAGAGGAAGAGGAAACGCGCCTCATTGCCGATGCGTCGCTGATCCCAGGCATCCGGGCTGAAGTGCTGGCTGCGCGGGGAGAGCGGGCAACTTAGGGCGCAGATCGTGATGAAAATCAATCCGTCAGGTCAGTCCAGGCGTCCTTGATCCGCTCGAAAAAGCCCTTCGATTCCGGGCATTCCTCGCCGGTTTCGGTGGCCTGCAATTCGCGCAGCAGCTCCTTCTGGCGGGCGCTCAGCTTCGTCGGCGTCTCAACCATGATTTCCATCACCATGTCGCCCCGGCCGCGGCCCTGCAGCACCGGCATACCCGCACCGCGCTGACGCAGTTGCTTGCCGGTCTGGATCCCCGCCGGAATGGTGATCTCGTGGCGCGCTCCATCGAGCCCGGGGATTTCGATCTGTCCACCCAGCGCAGCCGTAGTGAAGGTGATCGGCACACGCGTGATAAGCGTGGTTCCTTCGCGTTCGAACACCGGGTGACGGCGCACGTGGACAAAAATGTACAGGTCCCCCGCGGGCGCACCGCGCGGTCCCGCCTCGCCTTTGCCCGCAAGACGGATGCGGGTGCCGGTGTCCACACCCGGAGGAATATTGACCTCGAGCCGTTGCGGACGGTCGACCCGGCCGTCACCGCGGCATTCACGGCACGGATTCTCGATCACTTCACCGCGGCCGTGGCAGGTCGGACAGGTGCGCTCGACCATGAAGAAGCCCTGCTGCGCGCGGACCTTGCCGTGCCCACCACACAAGTTGCAGCGGCGCGTGCCAGTGCCGGTCTCGGCGCCAGAACCGCCACACGGCTCGCACGTCTGCGAGACCTCGATCTGGACCTCGGCCTCCTTGCCGTGGAACGCCTCGTCGAGCGTGACTTCCATATCGTACCGAAGGTCAGCGCCGCGGCGCCCTTCCTGGCGGCCGCCATTGAACGCATTGCCGAAGATGGATTCGAAAATGTCGCCGATGTCGGAAAATCCGCCGGCGCCACCACCGCCGAACCCGCCGGCGTTGCCCATGCCGCCGTTCTTGAAGGCGTCATGGCCGAACCGGTCATAGGCGGCGCGCTTCTGCGGATCCTTGAGGCATTCGTAGGCCTCGCTGATCGACTTGAAACGCGCTTCCGCTTCTCCGTCGCCGGGGTTGCGGTCCGGATGGAATTTCATCGCCAGCTTGCGATACGACGTCTTGATCGTCGCATCATTAGCCGTGCGTTCAATCTCCAGCAATTGATAGTAATCGGTTTCGACCGACATCAAAAACGCCCTCTCCCCTTCAGGGATGAGCATTGGGAGTGGCGCGAAGTCGCTTCGCCACCAGCCCAGCCGCTACTCCCCAGCCCTCTCCCCTGCCGGGGAGAGGGAGAGATTTCAACATCAGCCCTTGTTTTCGTCGACTTCCGAGAACTCTGCATCGACCACGTCCTCTTCGCCCGCGGGAGCTTCCGCGGCCGGCGAAGCGGCGGCGGCCTGCTCCTTCTCGTAAATCGCCTGCCCCATCTTCATGGCTGTTTCGGTCAGCGCCTGGGTCTTGGCCTTGATGTCCTCGGCGTCGCCGGCCTCCAGCGCGGTCTTCACCGCCGCGATGGCCGCCTCGACTTCTGCCTTCAGACCGGCGTCGATCTTGTCACCGTGCTCGGCAATCTGCTGTTCGGTGGCGTGGACCAGGCTGTCGGCGTTGTTGCGGGTTTCGGCCGCTTCGCGCCGCTTCTTGTCCTCTTCGGCGAACTTCTCCGCGTCCTTGACCATCTGATCGATATCCGCGTCCGAAAGACCGCCCGAGGCCTGGATCTTGATCTGCTGTTCCTTGCCGGTACCCTTGTCCTTCGCCGAAACGTTGACGATGCCATTGGCGTCGATGTCGAAGGTCACCTCGACCTGCGGCACGCCGCGGCGAGCCGGCGGGATGCCGACCAGATCGAACTGGCCGAGCAGCTTGTTGTCGGTCGCCATCTCGCGCTCGCCCTGGAACACGCGGATCGTCACCGCCTGCTGGTTGTCCTCGGCGGTCGAGAAGACCTGGCTCTTCTTGGTCGGGATCGTGGTGTTGCGATC
>CANJBY010000030.1 GCA_947472735.1 Sphingomonadaceae bacterium
GTGCGGAAGACCTGCTGGAAGACATGCAGGCCGGCAACCTCGACTATGGCCGCGTGATCGCGACGCCCGACATGATGGGCATCGTCGGCCGCCTCGGCAAGGTACTAGGCCCCAAGGGCCTGATGCCGAACCCGAAGCTTGGCACGGTTACCCCGAACGTCGCCGAAGCGGTCAAGGCAGCCAAGGGCGGCCAGATCGAATTCCGCGTCGAGAAGGCTGGCATCATCCACGGCGGGATCGGCAAGATGAGCTTCAGCAACGAAGCCATCCGCGCCAACTTTGACGCCTTCGTCGATGCGATCGTCAAGGCCAAGCCGGCTGGTGCCAAGGGCAAGTATCTCCAGAAGGTATCGGTTTCCTCGTCGATGGGACCTGGCCTCAAGATCGACCTGGCCGAAGTCCACGGCGGGTAACCACCCTCGACAGATGAAATGAAAGCGCCGGGAGGGGAAACCTTCCCGGCATTTTCATATGCGGCAGGCAAAAAAAGGGGTCGGGAAGGATATCTTTCCCGACCCCGTTTGCACCGGGTCGCTGCAAAAAGTTCAGGCGGCGTGCAGATCAAACGAATCGTCGGGGAGGCTGAGCCCGACATCGTTATCGCACTGCCAAATCAAGCTCCCCCGGATCGGGGCGAATCCGGCGACTTCGACAGTAATCAGGGCGCCGATTCCAGCCGCCAAATTTACTGTTGCGCGGAGTCCGCGCGACGAAATGTCCAGCACTTCGGCGCGTACGCCATCGATGGTCACCGTCAGTGCCCCGGCCTGCGTGAACTCCTTGAAGCGCATGTCGCGGCGATCGTCGACCGTGCGCGTGCAATGGCGCGCAATCATGCCGAGCATGCCGCGCCCCGTCGGCTGCTTGCGGGATTTCAGGGGCGAATGGTCGTTGGCTGCGACGCCCTGCATGATCTGTTCACGGCGCGACAACAAGGGATCAACCGGGCCGCGATCTGCGAGAGCTCCCGCCCCGTTAGCAGTGGAGACTTCTTCCACCTGTGCGGGAACAAAACGGCGGGCGACGGCCGGATGTAGCGGCTTGTCGAAGGCGATGCCGGCCACGTCGTAATCGCACCACATGACTTGCGCACTGAGAGCTTCCAGCCCGGGCAGGCGAATCCAGATCTGCTGTCCCGTAGCGAGTAACATTGCGCCATCGAGACGGCATCCTTGCGCCGAAAAGTCCACGATCCTGACGCTTTGGGCCGACCGGCCACGCTCCCGCACCGCCGCCTTGAAGGCGAACGCGCTCCGCTTGATAGCGCAGTGTTCGCAGGCTGTACCGGTGGGGGTGACCTCGATGCCCATAACTGCAACTCCCTGAATTGATGAGAACTCCATGCCGCACGCTGAACTGCACGCAAGCGCGCTCTCGGGAGCGTCCTGTTTTGAGGTTAAACGATAGGTAAAGCTTAACTGGTTACCGGGGCAGATCCAGATTGGCCCTGGTGTAGCACTCGACGACCAGGGCCAGCGGCTTTCCGTCGGGGAGGCGCAATCTGGCGCGGTGCGAAACGATTGTTCCGGCTGGGCAGCCGAACCCCGGTCCGCGCAGCGATGCCAGTCGTTCCCGCGAAAAATTGAGAGCGGCGGCGACCTTGCCGAACGGCGTCTGGCTGCTGGCCAGCAGTTCGTTCATGGCCGGAGTGAGTCGCGCTGGAACGTACCAGTTGTGGGCTTCCGAGAGGACCTTGTCCGCACAAGCGAGGCGGACATGCCGGTACCCGAGCGGCGCATCCGCCGGCACATCGAGCAGCGTGCGCGTTTCAGGCGGCGTGCCGTGATTATCGTCCGCGACCGGATGAGCGGAAATGGTTGCCGGGCTGGCCAGCTTTCGCGCTGCGCACCACTGGCTGAGTGCTGCTGTAGCGCTGTCCTGCCGGGCCAGCGTTCGTTCGAACGACGGGAGGGTCGGCGCGCAGCCGGCCGCGGCGCCAACCGCAATGATCGCGAGCGTCGCCGGTGCCAGGCGCTCAGCCCGCGAGCGCAGTCTTCACCGCCGCGATAGCGTCTGCCGCCTTGGCTCCATCCGGTCCGCCGCCCTGAGCCATGTCGGCCCGGCCGCCACCGCCCTTGCCGCCCAGGGCCTCAACGCCAGCCCGGACCAGGTCCACGGCGCTTATGCGCGCCGTAAGATCATCGGTTACGGCAGCGGCGATGCTGGCCCGGCCATCGATGACCGCCACCACGACCGCCACGCCAGAGCCCAGCCGCTGCTTGGCCTGATCAAGCAGCCCGCGCAGTTCCTTGGGATCAAGCCCGTCAAGCACCTGACCGGAGAACTTGACGCCGCCCACGTCTTCGTCGGCGCTGTCCGCCGCGGCTCCGCCGCCGCCAAGCGCCAGCGCCTTCTTCGCTTCCGCCAGCTCCCGCTCCAGCTTGCGGCGCTCATCGAGCAGAGCCGCAACGCGGTTTTCGACGTCCTCCGGGGTGGTGCGGAGCAGGCTCGCCGTGCCCTTCAAGGCTTCCTCGCGCCCGACGAGCCAGGCTCTGGCCCCTTCCCCGGTCAGAGCCTCTATCCGGCGCACACCAGAGGAAACCGCGCCTTCCGCAACGATCCGGAACACGCCGATGTCGCCAGTGGCGCGAACATGGGTACCACCGCACAGTTCGACCGAGTAGGTCTGAGACCCGTCGGTGCGCCCCATTGAGAGCACGCGTACCTCATCGCCATACTTCTCGCCAAACAGCGCCATGGCCCCGGCCTCGATCGCGTCTTCGGGCGACATCAACCGGGTGACCACGGGTTCGTTGGAACGGATCTCGGCATTCACCTCAGCCTCGATCGCAACGATATCGTCCGGCGAAAGCGCGGTGGGGTGCGAATAATCGAAGCGCAGCCGTTCAGCCGCGACCAGCGAACCCTTCTGGGTAACATGCGCACCCAGCCGGTTGCGCAGCGCCGCATGCAAGAGGTGGGTGGCCGAATGATTGGCCCGGATCGCGTCCCGCCGGGCGGAGTCAACGTCGAGACGGACCACATCACCCACTTCGAGCTTGCCGCCTTCAACCTTGCCTTGGTGCGCGTGGAGGCGCCCAAGCGGCTTGGCCGTGTCGCTGATGACAATGCGAAGACCGTTGCTGCCGGTAATGATTCCGCTGTCGCCGGTCTGGCCGCCGCTTTCGCCATAGAACGGAGTCTGGTTGGTGATCACTGTCACCGCGTCTCCGGCAGCCACGCTCGGCACTTCCTTACCATCCTTCACCAGCGCAACGACCTGCGCTTCGCCGGTGGTGGCAGCATAGCCGGTGAACTCGGTGGCGCCGACGCGTTCGGCAATGTCAAACCACACCTCGGCGTCCGCGGCCTGGCCCGAGCCCTTCCAGGCGGCGCGGGCGGCGGCTTTCTGCCGGTCCATCGCGGCGTCGAAACCCGCGCGGTCCACCCCAATGCCGCGTGCGCGCAATGCGTCCTCGGTGAGGTCATAGGGGAAGCCATAGGTGTCATAGAGCCGGAACGCGGTCTCGCCGGGCAGTTCCCCGCCTTGCCCAAGGCCGGACGTGGCTTCATCGAGCAGCTTGAGTCCGTTGGCCAGCGTCTGGCGGAACTTGGTTTCCTCGCGCTCCAGCACTTCGCGGATCAGCGGTTCGGCGCGGCCGAGCTCGGGATAGGCCTGCCCCATTTCGTTGACCAGCGCCGGCACCAGGCGGTGCATCAAAGGTTCCTTCGCGCCGAGCAGATGCGCATGACGCATCGCGCGGCGCATGATCCGGCGCAGCACGTAACCCCGGCCCTCGTTCGAAGGCAGTACGCCATCGGCAAGCAGAAAGCTGGTGGAGCGCAAGTGATCCGCGATCACCCGGTGGCTGCCCGTGTTCTCGCCCTCGGCGGGAACACCGGTGAGCGAAACCGACGCGGCGATCAGTTCCTTGAAGGTGTCGGTATCGTAATTGTCGTGTTGGCCCTGCAACACGGCGGCGATCCGCTCCAGCCCCATGCCGGTGTCGATCGAGGGCTTGGGCAGGTTCCCGGTGATTTCGCCCGCAGTCTGTTCGAACTGCATGAACACCAGGTTCCAGATCTCGATGAAGCGGTCCCCGTCCTCGTCCGGGCTACCCGGAGGGCCGCCGGGGATGTGATCGCCGTGATCGAAGAAGATTTCCGAGCACGGACCGCACGGGCCGTCATCGCCCATCGCCCAGAAGTTGTCCTTGGTTGCGATGCGGATGATGCGCTCTTCCGGGAGGCCGGCAATTTTCTGCCACAGCGCGAAGGCTTCATCGTCGGTGTGGTAAACCGTGGCGAGGAGCTTGTCCTTGGGCAGGCCCCATTCGCGGGTGAGCAAGGTCCAGGCATGCGTGATCGCCTGTTCCTTGAAGTAGTCGCCGAACGAGAAGTTCCCCAGCATTTCGAAGAAGGTGTGATGCCGCGCGGTGTAGCCGACATTGTCGAGATCGTTGTGCTTGCCGCCAGCGCGGACGCACTTCTGGCTGGATGTGGCACGGGGCGTGGACCGCGTCTCCAGCCCGGTGAAGACGTTCTTGAACGGGACCATGCCGGCGTTCGTGAACATCAACGTGGGATCGTTGTAGGGCACGAGCGGCGCGGACGGCACTACATCATGCCCGTTCGCCCCGAAGTAATCGAGGAATGAGCGGCGAATTTCGTTCGTCGAGACCATTTCGCGCCGATAGGGCAGCTATGCCCAAGCGGCAAGGCTCAACGCGCGGTTTTCAGCGCTCGCGCCAGCGGCGGTCAGCCTTGGCCTTAACGATCCAGGCCGCGGCGGCGAAGGCGACGAGATCGCCGCTGCGATGTTCTTCCAGCCAGCGGTCAAGCTTTGCTGCCAGCTCGTCTCGCGCCGCACCGGCTGACTCGCGCGTGGCGCGCGCTGCCGGCCCGATCCGCGCGAAAAAGGCACGGGCGTCTGCGACCGGATCGTCCCCCTGCCCGGCGATGTAGGCGAAATCGGCCGGAGCGATGTCGATATCGTGCCAACCACCCGCGCCCAGCACTGCCTCGATGTGCTGCGGATCGGCGAAGGCGAAGGGTCCGGGAGCGTAAGGATCAGCCGCCGGCTGCCCGGCCATCCGCGCCACATCCGAAGCCCAGGGATTCTCGCGCGGGTTGCGAAAACAGGAGAAAACCAGGCACGCGTCGGATGCGGCTATCGTGCGCAAGTGTGTGAAGGCGCCGGCAGGATCGTCGAAGAACATCACCCCGTGGCGCGAAACCAGCAGATCGGGCACGAAGTCGTCCTTCCGCCACGCGGCGGCATCACCAACCGCGAACTCGAGGTTGCCGTGCAGCGCGCCGCGACTGCGCGCCACATCGATCAGGTCTGCCGAGACGTCCACTCCCACAACCTTCGCCAGTGGCCGCGCTCGCGCGATCGCGAGCGAGAGTTCACCCGCACCGCAGCCCACATCCAGGATATTGTCGCCCGATTGCGCCGCTATCTTGTCCAGCAACTGCTGGGTCAGCCCCCCGAAGCAGCGATCGGTCAGCGCGTGCAGGTCCGCCCAGCTGCGGCCGACTTGCCCTTCCCATTCATTCGAATTGGTCATGTGCGGGAACCTATGCGCCGCGCTGGTTCGCGACAAGCCGAGAATCCGCTTGCGACTCATTGCGAAGAGGCAGAGCATCGCCTTGTCCAATGCGCGTCCGACGCGAGGACACGCGCCCGGCGCGCCTTCGCATGAGAGGAGGCGGAAGATGGGCAGCACCCAATCGAATGGAGCCGATACAGGCAGTCGAGCAACCCGTGCGGTCGCGCTGGTGGGGCCGGCCGGCACGGGCAAGACCAGCCTCGCCGAGGCGCTGCTCTTTGCCAGCGGCGCGATCCAGAGGCAGGGCAGCGTTGATGCCGGCACCAGCGTCGGCGATGCCAGCCCGGAAGCCCGGGCGCGTCGAGGATCGACCGAGATCAATCTCCTGAATTTCGACTACCTGGGCGATCACTACGCGCTGATCGACTTGCCCGGTGGGGCCGGCTTTGCTGCAGACGGGCTTGCCGCGCTGCAATCGGCCGACATGGCGCTGGTGGTGATCGATCCGGCGCCCGAGCGCGCCGTGTTGGCGGAACCGATGTTGCGGCGGCTGGACGAACTTGGCCTGCCGCACGCGATCTTCGTCAACAAGATCGAGACCGCCCGCGCGGGGGCCGTGCGCGGGCTGGTGGCCGAATTGCAGCCGATGAGCGGCGAGCCGCTGGCGCTGCGGCAGATCCCGCTGCGGGACGGCGAGCACGTGACGGGGTATGTCGATCTCGCGCTGGAGCGGGCCTATCTCTATCAGCCGGGCAAGGAGAGCCAGCGCGTCGACATTCCCGGCGAGATGCGGGAGCGCGAACGCAGCGAACGCACCCACTTGCTCGAAACCCTGGCCGATTTCGACGATGCTCTGATGGAAGCACTGCTGATGGACGAGGCGCCGAACCCGGCGACCGTGATGGCCGATCTTGCCTTCGATACGGGATCGAACAAGGTCGTTCCGGTGCTGCTGGGTTCCGCGCTGACGGGTGGAGGCATCCATCGGTTGCTCAAATTGCTGCGCCACGAGACGCCCGCACCCGACGCTGCATCGGCACGGCTCGGCACCGACGGCGGCGCGTTGCACGTCTTCAAGGTGGCAAATGGCGGCGCCATGGGACGACTTGCCCTCGGCCGGGTGCTCGGCGCGCCGCTAGCCGAGGGAGATGAACTGAAGGCGGGAAGCGAAGCGGGGCGGACCGGCTCGCTGTTTTTCGTGCAGGGCGACAAAACCGTGAAGCGCCACGATGCCCGGGTGGGCGACGTCGTCGCCGTGGCCAAGATCGAGGGTGCCCGCCCGGGCCTGTTGCTCGGTCGCAACGGGAGCCCGGGCCGCGAGCTGCTGGTCGAGTATCCGGCCCGCAATGCCGCGCTGGCCATCACCACCCGCGATCGCAAGGACGATGTGCGGCTTTCCGGCGCGCTGCCCCGGCTGTGCGAAGAGGACCCGGCGCTGGCATGGACCCAGGACGGGGCCAGCCACGACACGATCCTGCGCGGTATCAACGACGAGCATCTGCAAGTGGTGATCGACCGGCTGCAACGGCGCTATGGCGTGCCGGTCAACACCCGCCCGCCGCGGATCGCCTACCGCGAATCAATCCGTAAAAGCGCAACCATGCGGGGGCGGCACAAGAAGCAGTCCGGCGGGCACGGACAGTACGGCGACTGTGTGATCGATATCCGGCCGCTGGGGCGCGGTGAAGGCTTCGTGTTCGAAGACCGGATCGCCGGCGGGGCCATTCCCCGTCAGTATATTCCTGCGGTAGAAATGGGAATCAAGGACGCGATGGATCGCGGGCCGCTGGGCTTCCCGGTGGAAGATGTCGCGGTGACCCTGGTCGACGGTTCGTTCCACGCGGTCGACAGTTCCGAACTCGCCTTTCGGATCGCCGGGCGCATGGCCATGGGCGAGGCTCTGGCGCAGGCGGCTCCGTATTTGCTGGAGCCGATCGTCAAAGTTACCGTGAACACGCCAGCCGGCACCGGATCGAGGGCGGGCTCTGTGCTTTCGAGCCGTCGCGGCCAGATCCTGGGCCTTTCTCCGCATCCAACCTGGGGTCGGTGGGAACGGGTCGAAGCCTTGCTGCCGGAGAGCGGGCTGTCCGGCCTTGATGCCGAACTGCGTTCACTGAGCCAGGGGCTGGCCAGCTTCACGGCGCAATTTGATCATCTGGCCGAACTCTCCGGGAAGCAGGCTGATGAAGTGGTCAAGACGCGGGCGGCTGAAGCGGCCTGAGACTTGCGTTGTCCCGCAAACGAAAGCCGGCGCGGACCTTGAGGGACCGCGCCGGCTCCGTGTTTTCGAATGGAGCCGGGGGCTGGCTCCATCCCTAAGGGATCAGAGGTCGTCGCCCGCGTCCGGACCCGTCATCATCTCCCCGGCAAGACCTTCGGTGCGGCCGCGAATAGCGGCTTCCAGCCGGTCACAAATCTCGGGATTTTCCTTCAGGTAAGTCTTCGAATTCTCGCGCCCCTGGCCGATGCGGATCGAATCGTAGCTGAACCACGCGCCCGACTTTTCGACAATTCCGGCCTTGACGCCGAGGTCAAGGATCTCGCCGATCTTGGAGATGCCCTCACCATACATGATGTCGAATTCAACCTGCTTGAAGGGCGGCGCAACCTTGTTCTTGACCACTTTCACGCGCGTGGTGTTGCCGACGATATCGTCGCGATCCTTGATCTGCCCGGTGCGGCGGATGTCGAGCCGGACCGACGCGTAGAACTTGAGCGCATTGCCGCCGGTCGTGGTCTCGGGATTGCCGTACATCACGCCGATCTTCATGCGCAGCTGGTTGATGAAGATCACCATGCAGCGCGAGCGGCTGATCGAACCGGTCAGCTTGCGCAGCGACTGGCTCATCAGGCGGGCCTGCAGGCCGACATGGCTGTCACCCATCTCGCCCTCGATCTCGGCCCGGGGGACGAGAGCGGCGACCGAATCGATCACCAGCACATCGATCGCGTTGGAACGCACCAGGGTGTCGACGATCTCAAGCGCCTGCTCGCCCGTATCGGGCTGCGAGACGATCAACTCGTCGATATCGACGCCCAGCTTCTTGGCATAGGCCGGATCAAGCGCATGTTCGGCATCGACGAAGGCAGCCGTGCCGCCGTTCTTCTGTGCTTCGGCGATGACGTGCAGCGCCAACGTGGTCTTGCCCGAGCTTTCCGGACCGTAGATTTCGATCACCCGGCCGCGCGGCAGTCCGCCGACGCCCAGCGCGATATCGAGCCCGAGACTTCCGGTGGAAATCGATTCGACTTCCATCGCCTCCTTCGACCCGAGCTTCATCGCGCTGCCCTTGCCGAACGCGCGGTCGATCTGCGCCAGCGCCGCTTCCAGCGCCTTCTGACGGTCCATGGATTCCTTGCCTTCCTGAATCAGTTTGAGCTGTGCAGCCATTGATCGTCCCCTTGCCTAACCGCCTGACCCGGAAGGTCAACATGGTCAGGGTGTATCCCGTTTGTTCTTATGGAACAAGGGGGGAACGGAAAATTTTCTTCAAACGAGTTCGACAGCGGATTTCCGCGAATTCTCCCAACGCGAGATGAGCCGGGACGCGAGATTGGCGAAAGGCTGCTCCATCACTTTCCACATGATTCGCGCCACTAGCCAAAGCCCCAGCAGCTCCGCCGCGAACAGCGGGAGTAAAACGGCCCATTCACGCCACGAATCTCCGTTCAGACTGTGAACCAGCTCGGCCCCCGGTCCCCAGACCCAGGCGAAGTGGATGATGTAGAGACTGTAGCTAACCCCGCCCAGCGCCTCGATCCAGCGCCGTTCAAGATATCCGCGCCGCAACAGCTGGGAAAGGCCGACATAGCCGAGCGCCGCGAGCGGAGGGACCATCCCGGCCAAAGGCGAATAGCGCAGCACGACGATGGCGCCGGCCGCGCCCCAGCCTGCGATAAGCAGCCCCCGCTCATGCCAGACGGTTCCAGGCGCGGGCGGAGCTCCGCCGCGCAGCACTGCAAGGTAATAGGCCATGCCGATGACGAACACCGGTTGCTGCACCCAGAAGCTGAAGAAGCCGAACGAGTTGTTGACCAGCCAGGTTCCGGCCTGATGATGGACGTACAACTGATAAACGCCCGACACCGCGAGCGACCCGGCGACGGCCACGATCAAGGCATTGCCGCCGCGCTGCCGCCAACCTCGTTCCATCATGCGGTAAAGCGCCGGGAAAACGACGTAGAAGGCCATTTCCACCCCGACCGACCAGCCGCCCGGCACGATGTTGTTGTTGGCCGAACGGACGAAGCCGTGAACGAACAGCACATTGGCCATGATATTGCCGGGAGTGTAAGGCGCGTCCTCGCCTCGCGCGGCGAAATAGACGGCGTAGCAGGGGATCGCCAGGTAATAGAGCGGCGCGATCCGCAGCCAGCGGCGCAGAATGAAGTTGCGGCCCTTGTAGTATTCTCCTGCGCGGTGGTCGGCCGAAAGACACAACGTGATCGCTGAGGCAAAGAAGAATAGCTGCACCCCGAGCTGGCCCAGCATTCCGATGAGGTGGATGGCCGGCGAAGCGAACGCCTGCGAATAGTGAATCCAGATCACGGCGAGAATGGCTAGTCCCCGCATCCGATCGATATAAGCGAACTTGGCCCCCGCCGCCGCCATCAGCTTCGTCGGGCCGTTCCGGCAGCGGCAAGCACTTCGCCGACCTTGTCGGAGATCTGCTGGACCGAGAATGGTTTGGGCAGGAAGTGCATGTCCGCCAGGTCAATCTGATTGCGCAACTGCTCCTCGGCATAGCCCGACATGAACAGCACCGGCAGCGAGGGAACCAGCTTGCGGATTTCGCGGGCCATCGGCGGGCCTTCGAGCCCCGGCATGACCACGTCTGACACGACGAGATCGAACTTGTCCGCGCCTTCGACCAGCGAATTCTCGAACTTCTCCAGCCCTTCCTCGCCATCGCGGGCGGTGGTCACGGTGTAACCGGCGCGGACCAGCGCGCGTTCAGCGACCATGCGGACCGGCTCTTCGTCCTCGACCAGCAAGATGTGGCCGCCGCCGGCCCACTGGCCGACCGGTTCGGTCGGCACCGGGGCATCCAACTGCGGCCGGGCCACCGTCGTTTCGCCATGATGGACCGGGAGATAGACCGTAAAGGTCGTGCCCTTACCCAGCTCGCTGTCGGCGAAGATGAAGCCGCCCGATTGCTTGACGATGCCATAGACCGTCGAGAGCCCCAGCCCGGTGCCCCGGCCCTGTTCCTTGGTGGTGAAGAATGGCTCGAAGATCTTGCCGAGATGTTCGGGCGGGATGCCGGTGCCGGTGTCCTGCACCACCAGCGCGGTATATTCGCCCTGGGGAATGATCTCGCTGCGCATCGCCCGCACCGCGGCGGCAGTGATCTTGCGCGTCATCAGCGTGAGCTTGCCTGCTCCGTCACCGCGCGCCTGCATGGCATCACGGGCGTTCACGGCAAGATTGACGATGACTTGTTCGAGCTGGGTTGGATCCGCCCTGACCGCGCCAAGATCGCGGTCATGCGTGACGTTCAGTTGAATCCGCTCGCCGATCAGGCGGCGCAGCATCTGCGAGACATCGGAGACGACGTCGGGCAGCTGCAGCACTTCGGGTCGCAGGGTCTGCTGGCGCGAGAACGCCAGGAGCTGCCGGGTCAGACTGGCGGCGCGATTGGAGTTGGCGCGGATCTGCTGGATGTCATCATAATCGGAATCGCCGGGCGTGTGGCGCAGCAGCATCAGATCGCAAGTGCCAAGGATCGCCGTCAACACATTGTTGAAATCGTGCGCGACCCCGCCTGCAAGCTGGCCGACGGCCTGCATCTTGGTCGCCTGGGCCACCTGCCGCTTGAGGCGGGTTTCCTCGGAATTGTCGGTCAAACCCAGCAGCACGGCCGCCTCGCCCAAGCCGCGGACGCCCGCCAGGCTCAAGGAAACGGGCTCTTCCGGCTGGCTCCCCAGCCGAATGGCCAGGTCGCCCGAACTGGCTGGCCCTTGTGCAAAACGCCGGATCGCATCGGACACTGCGCCCTTGTCTTCCTGCACGACCAGATCGGTCGGGTAAGTCGGCGGCACATCGCCCTCGCGGCCGGCGGCGCGCATGAAGGCGGTGTTGGCGAACAGCAGGCGCCCGTCACGGTCGGCCATGGCAAGGCCGAGCGGGAGCTGCGCGAGGAGCGCTTCCAGGTGGACTGCCGCTGCCCCGCCGTCTCCGGAATTGCCGATGCCGCTGCCCGCTTCGGCCACCAGCATCAGGGCCGGGGTGGTATCGGGGTTCGGCTCGCCCGGCAGGTCCGGATCGGAGAGCGGTAGGTAATACAGCGTCAGCGGCGTTCCGCGCCGTCCTTCGCGCGCCCAGGTGATCCGGTCGCCCTCTTCCTGGCGCAGGAAAGAGACGAACTCCTGCCCATCCAGTGAGGTGTTGCCATCGCCAGCCGCACGCAAAGCGAAACCGGCACTGGCGGCGCGCACCGTCCCGTCAGGGTCGACCACGGCCGCCGCAATTCCTGCTCCGGCAAGCGCTCGCCCGATCTTGCCCGCGACATGGCGAACGGCCTCTTCGACGGGATCGGCGGCAACGATCGGCATAATCCGCCAAACCAGAAAGTCGTCGCCCCTGCCGGCGCGCAGTGCTTCGGCCCGCCAGCGACCGTTCTCGCCTTCGATCAGGTCAGCCCGGCCCGTGCCATCGCGCCAGCCCGAACGGGCGGCGCGGGCGAGCCGTTCGAGCGAAGCCGCATCGACCGGCAGGCGCGGCGGCGCAAATCCGGTGCCGAACCAGGCTTCGAAAGTGGGATTGGCACAAGTCAATCGGCCGGCCCGGTCCGTCACGACGATGGCGCAATCGGGCCGGTCGATCGCCGCGACCGTTACCGACCAGTCGGGAATGGCCCATTCCGCTTGCGCCGGGTCGCTACTGCGCCGCGTGAATATCCATGCCGCTGCCGCCAGGACGAGAACCCCGGCCGCAAATGCCATTGTGCCGAGCAGACCGCCGCCGGCCAGCCAGACCGCCGCCACACTTCCCGCCACGCCGACGCTGACCCAGGCCAGGTCGACCAAACGGCCGGAAGCCTGAGGCGGGGCGGGAATCACGGATTGTCCTGTGGGGCCGCCCGCGCGATTTGCCGGGTGCGGCGCTTATGCTGCACCCACCAGTCCCAGGTTACCCGCGCGACGAGATAGCCAATTGCTGCAGCTACGGTAGAAATTGTGAACAACCCGAACAGCACCGCCGGGGCCGCATCGGAAAAGAACCAGTGCGACCAGGCATGGAGGCTCGCCCCGCTCTCCATCAGCGAATAGAGGGTCGTCAGGTCAGCATGGAACCCCAGACCATTGCCGATCCAGGCCGAAGCCAGCAGGATCAGCGGCGTGGTCAGCGGGTTGGACAGGAACGTCATCAGCGCAGCCATCGGAATATTGCCGCGGCACGGCACGCACATCAGTGCCGCACCGATGATCTGAATTCCCGGAATCAACGCGAAGATCCCCACCAGCAGGCCAACCGCGACGCCGCGCGGCACGGAACGACGGGTAAAGCGCCACAGCTCCTGCCGGCGCGCCAGCGGACCGATGAAGCGGTTGTCCACCAGCTCCTCGCGCTTGGGCATGTTGCGATCCGCCCAGGCGGCAATGCGGGTGACAAGCGTACTCATGAGTGTTCCCGCATAATCCGCGATTGCTCACGTTTCCAGTCGCGCTCCTTGACGGTTGCGCGTTTGTCGGCCGCATTCTTGCCCTTGGCCAGCGCCAGTTCGACTTTCGCCCGCCCCCGCGAGTTGAAATAGACCGACAGCGGCACGAGTGTCATGCCCTTGCGCTCAACGGCACCGTGAAACTTGGCAATCTCGCGTTCCTTGAGCAGCAGCTTGCGGGGCCGCTTGGGCACGTGATTGAACCGGTTGCCGTGGCTGAACTCGGGAATGTTGGAGTTGACCAGCCAGACTTCGCCGTTCTTCACCTCGGCATAGCTTTCGGCGATCGAGCCCTCGCCGAAACGGAGGCTTTTCACCTCGGTACCGGTGAGGACGATGCCCGCCTCAAACACGTCTTCGACAAAATAGTCGAAGCGCGCCCGCCGGTTTTCGGCGACGACCTTCTTCTTGTCGAATTCTGCGTGATGCGGACGGGCCATGAGGGGGGCATGTAAGGACGGTTGGCTAAAAAGGGAACCGGACTTTCAGCGAAATCCTTACCGATGCTCAGGCCAGGAACGTCACACCAGGCCCGCATGCTCCAGCGCCGCGTCAACCGCCTTGCGGGATTCCGCGCTGCTCGGCACGATGGGCAGACGCAGCTCTTCCGTCAGCCAGTCGTGAAGGCGTGCGAGGGCGTACTTGACCGGGCCGGGCGAAGCATCGGTGAACAGCGCGCGGTGGAGCGGGTAGAGCCGCTGGTTGAGCTCGTGCGCACGTGCCATATCCCCCGACTCGCTCGCCTGCTGGAACTCCGCGCAGAGCGCCGGGGCCACATTGGCCGTCACCGAGATGCACCCGAATCCGCCGCTCGCGTTGTAGGCGAGAGCCGATTCGTCATTGCCGGAAAGCTGGCAGAACCCTCCGCCCAGTGCCATGCGATGCTCGGTCACGCGGGTCATGTCGCCGGTGGCGTCCTTGATCCCGACGATCCTTCCGGGGAAGCGACGGGCCAGTTCGATCACGGTTTCCGGCTTGATGTCGGTGATGGTCCGGCCGGGCACGTTGTAAAGCACGATCGGCAGTTCCACCCGCTCGGCGAGATAGCAGAAGTGCGCGAGCAGGCCGGCTTGCGTCGGCCGGTTGTAATAGGGCGCGACCAGCAGCGCGGCATCGGCGCCGGCGGCCTTGGCCTCCTGCATGTGCCACAGCGCAGTCTGCGTATCGTTGCTGCCGCAGCCGGCGATCACCGGCACCCGCCCGGCCGCCTGCTCGATGCAGACGGCGATGGTGCGGTGCTGCTCGTCGTTGGTCAGGGTCGGCGCCTCGCCGGTCGTCCCGCAAGGAACGAGACCGCTGGTGCCTTCCGCAATCTGCCAGTCGATCAGGCGGCGGAAGGCGGATTCGTCTAACGACCCGTCGCGAAATGGAGTCACCAGAGCCGGAATCGAACCGGAAAACATGGACATATCCCTCGGCTTTGCCGCATGATGCAGACAATCAGGTCCGCCGTGGCGGACGTTCAGCGCCTGATAAGGAGCCTTTGCCCCATATGTCCAGCATGACCCGACGGATTGCATCCCTCCTCCTGCTTGGACTGGTAACGATTTCCGCCCCTGGACAATGCGAGGAAAGCGCCGCCTCGGATGGTTCCGAGTGGGACCGCGCGCGGGCTGAACTGCTCGCCAGCCAACCAGGAAGCACTGCCCAAGCCGTCGCCCGCTGGCGCGGACTGGTGCGCGGCGGAGCGGTAGGTTTCGACGATTACGCCGGCTTCCTCCTCGCTTACCCGGGTTTTCCAGACGAGGCCAAGATGCGCGTAGCGGCCGAAACCGCGCTGGCGCTGACCCCGGCGAGCAGCGGCCGCGTCGTGGCTTTTTTCGATCGCTATCCGCCCGTAACCAACGCAGCCCGCGCGCAATATTCCCTGTCGCTGTTGTCGCTCGGCCGGAGTGAAGCCGCGGATGTCGCCCGTAATGCGTGGCGCGGCGGACCAATGTCTGACGCCGCCGAGGCCCTGATCCTGGCCAGGTGGGGCAGCGCTTTCACCTCTGCCGACCACGACGCCCGTGCCGACGCCCTGCTTTGGGCCGGCAGTGCTGACCAGGCGGCGCGCGTGATGGACAAGGTCTCGCCCGCAGCGCGCGCCTTGCTGATGGCGCGGCTATCGATGCTGCAGGGTGCCGACCCTGTGGCGCAAGGGATCGATCCCGGTCCGAACGCGGTGAAGGACCTCGGCTACGTTTACAACCGCGCGCGGTTTCTCAAGCGTGCGGGCCGGCAGGCAGATGCCATCAGCTTGCTCGCGAACCGCCCGCCGTCACCCCAGCCAGCGCTCGACCCGCGCAAGTGGCTGGCCGAATTGCTCGCGAGTGCGCGGGCTGCGGATTCCACCTCGGCGGTGCGCATTGCGACCTCGGTCGACGACGCCTTTCCGTCCGGACAGGATGTCTCGCGGCTGTCTTTCCAGATTCGCGACGATTACACCTCGCTGGTCTGGCTGGGTGGATCAAAGGCGCTCAACGTGCTTGGCGACGGAGCGCGGGCCGCGACGCTGTTCTGGCGATATGGCGCGGCGGCGCGGACGCCGCAGACCCGGGCCAAAGGCTTTTACTGGGCCGGCCGGGCAGCGCAGCGCGCCGGCGACCGTGCTGGCGCCCAACGGTATTTCGAAGCGGCGGCTCAGTATCCGGATCAGTTTCATGGAATGCTCGCGGTCGAGCGACTAGGCCGCGCCCTCCCTGGCTTCAGCGACAGTCCCAAAGCCGCGCCGACGACCGCCGAGCGCGCCGCTTTCCTTGCCCGACCGATCACTCAGGCGGTCCGCGAAGTCGCCCGCGAATCCGATTGGCCGACCGCGATCCGGTTTTTCCGGGAGATCTGCGAACAGGCCCAGACCGAGGCCGATCACGTCCTGATCGCCGAATATGCGCGGGCGCTTGGCCGCCGCGACCTGGCGGTGATCCTTGGCCAGGCGGCGCATGCGGATGGATATGGCAACTTCCATCAGACTTCGTTCCCGCTGATCCCGGTCCCGCAAGGCTCGAGCTGGACCATGGTCCATGCCATTACCCGCCAGGAAAGCCAGTTTTCGCAAAACGCGATCAGCCATGCCGGCGCTCGCGGGCTGATGCAGCTGATGCCGGGAACGGCGGCCGAACAGGCGCGCATGATGGGGCTCGAGTATGAAGCCCAGCGGCTCACCAACGATGCCGGCTACAACATCCTGTTGGGCGATGGGTTTTTCGGGCGCCTGATGGACATCTACCGGGGCAGTTATCCGCTGGCGGTGGCGGCCTACAACGCCGGCCCGGGGAATGTGAACAAGTGGCTGCGCGCCAACGGCGATCCGCGCACCGGTGCGGTCGAATGGATCGACTGGATCGAGCGGATTCCGATTTCCGAGACACGGGGGTACGTCCAGCACGTGCTCGAGAACGCGGTGGTCTATGACACGATGAACCCGCGCCGGGCGCTTTACACCGGCCCCAACCTGCTCAGCCATTTCATCGGCAAATCGACGCCTGGTTGAGTCATGAAGCCCGAAGGCCCTCCGATCAGCCCTGCCGGCTTCGCCGCGCTGCGAACCCGCTATGACCATTTGCTCGGGACCGAACGGCCGGCGATCGTCGAGATCGTCAGCTGGGCGGCCGGCAACGGCGATCGCAGCGAGAATGGCGATTATCTCTATGGCCGCAAGCGGATGCGCGAGATCGACCGGGAGCTGGCATATATTGCGCGCCGGATGAAGGCGCTGCGGGTGGTAGACCCGGCGCTACAGCAGGACACCACAAAGGCCTGGTTCGGTGCCCGGGTAACAATTGCCGATGAGGACGACAACCACCGGACCGTCACCCTGGTTGGTGATGACGAACAAGACGCTTCACAAGGGCTGATTGGCTGGAGCGCGCCGATGGCCCGAGCCCTGCGGGGCGCGGCAGTGGGCGATTTGCGCCGGGTGCGATTGCCTGCGGGCGAAAAGGAGTGGGAAGTGATCGCCATCGCTTATCCCGAGCCGCGCTGACCGTGGCCGAGGTCGTCAACCTGCGCCTGATCCGCAAGGCCAAGGCGCGTGTCGAAGCCGAGCAGCAAGCAAGCGAGAACCGCGCACGCTTCGGCCAGTCCCGCACCGACCGCGACAAGCACCGGGCCGACACCGAGCGCGACCGCAAGCGCCACGATGGCGCCAAGCGCGAGGACTGATCCGCCCTTTGCGCCTGCGCCCCTTTCTGCAATGAGGGCAACCGTGATCCGCCCGCTCGCCTGCCTGCTCATCGCCCTGCTGCCCGCCCCGCTGCTGGCGCGCGATTCGCTGGGCATGTTCGCCACCTGGGGTGCCTTCCGCGATCCGACCGTGCCGCGCTGCTATGCCATTGCCATCGCCGAGCCATCGACCCAGCGGCGCGATTTCCAGCCGTACATGGATGTCGGAACCTGGCCGCGACGCAATCTGCGCGGGGTGGTGCACTTCCGGTTGTCCCGCAAGGTGGCACCCGGAACGCGAATTGTGCTGCAAGCTGGCGGTCAGCGGCTCGAGCTCAAGGGCGGCGGGGAGAGCGACGCCTGGGCGGCCGACCGGCGGATGGACGCGGCGATCGTTGCGGCCATGCGTTCCGCCACCGAGCTGACCGTCTTCGCCCGGGGCACCGACGGGCGCGGATTTTCCAACACCTGGAAGCTGGTGGGAGCCGCAACGGCGATGGACGCCGCCGCGATCGGCTGCGCGCGTCTGCGCTGATTGGATTTTGCCAGCGCTTTCCTATATGCGCCGCCACACATGTCTGACACCAACCTTATTTCCCGCCCGGGCCTGATCGACCCGGTCCCCGTCCCGCGCGAGGTGACCCCCCGCGAGGACGGCCGCATCGACCTTATCGGGCTGTCCCGCAAGCGCATCGGTGAACTGTTCGAAACAGCCGGGCTCGATCCGAAAGCGGCGAAGCTGCGCTCCCGGCAGGTGTTCCACTGGCTCTACCACCGCGGCGTGACCGAGTTCGAGGCGATGACTGACATCGCGAAGACCATGCGGCCCTGGCTGACGGAGCGCTTCGTGATTGGCCGTCCGCAAATCGTCGAGGCCCAGCACTCGGAGGACGGCACCCGCAAGTGGCTGCTGCGGACCGACGACGGGCAAGACTACGAGATGGTCTTCATCCCGGACGAAGCCCGGGGCACGCTGTGCGTCTCCAGCCAGGTCGGCTGTACGCTGAACTGCCGGTTCTGCCACACCGGGACGATGCGGCTGGTCCGCAACCTGACCCCGGGCGAGATCGTCGGCCAGGTCATGCTGGCGCGCGATGCCCTGGGTGAATGGCCCAAGGGGTCAATGGCCGGACTGGATGACGGCGCAGACGATGACGAAGACGGCGGGGGCTACTCACCCGACGGCCGGCTGCTGACCAACATCGTCATGATGGGCATGGGCGAGCCGCTCTACAATTTCGACAATGTTCGCGATGCGCTGAAGCTCGTGATGGACGGCGATGGCCTGGCCCTGTCCAAGCGCCGTATCACCTTGTCGACCAGCGGCGTGGTGCCGATGATGGCCCGCGCCGGAGAAGAGATCGGGGTCAACCTCGCAGTCTCGCTCCACGCGGTCAGCAAGGAAGTGCGCGACGAGATCGTGCCGATCAACCGCAAGTACGGGCTCGAGGAACTGCTCGCGGCTTGCGCCGCCTACCCCGGCGCCTCCAATGCCAGGCGGATCACGTTCGAATACGTCATGCTCAAGGACAAGAACGACAGCGACGACGATGCGCGCGAGCTGGTGCGGCTGCTCAAGCAGTACAAATTGCCCGCGAAGGTCAACCTGATTCCGTTCAATCCCTGGCCCGGCGCACCGTATGAGTGCTCGACCCCGGAACGGGTCCGGCGCTTCTCCGAGATCGTTTTCGATGGCGGGATCAGTGCTCCGGTGCGGACGCCGCGAGGGCGCGATATCGACGCCGCCTGCGGCCAGCTCAAGACCAGCTCGCAGAAGCTGAGCCGTGCGGAGCTGGATCGGCTGGCGGAAGAGAAGCAAGCCGCGCTCGGTTGAATTACTTCACATATGCATGGATTGCCCTGAACTGCGTAGCGTGATACCGGTAAGCTCTGCATGTAAATCCTCCCGGAGATTCCCTTTCATGATCGAAACCCCGCTGATCTCAGGTGATGATCACCTCGATCTCAACATGGTCCCGGCCGACGTCTGGACAAATCGCCTGTCGGCCAAGTGGGGAGACCGCGCCCCGCACGTCGAGGAGCACGAGGGCCGCGCCGTGTGGATGTGCGACGGGATCAACTGGGGCCCCTGGCTGGGCAAAGCCGCGCCCAACGCCGGCCCGCGCCCGCTCAACACCGCGTTTGACCGCGGCGGCGTCACCGACCTGACCGTGCTGCCCGCCGGCAATGCCAAGCTGCGCCTTGCCGCAATGGACCGCGACGGCGTGTGGGGTCACACCGTGTTCGGCCCGGTCACCTCGATCCGCACCAAGGACGAGCAACTGATGAAGGACGCCTACAGCGCCTTCAACGAATGGCTGATGAGCGATTTCTGCGCCGTCGCGCCGGACCGGCTGATCGGCGTGCCGATGCTGCCGCCCCATCCCGAGGCCGCCTTTGAAGAGCTCCAGCGGCTGGCGGCGCGCGGCGACGTGAAGCAGGCCAACTTGCAGATCGCGGTGGCGGAACCGCGGCTTGAGGATCCCCGCTGGGAACCGCTGTTCAAGCTGTTCGAAGAATCCGGCATCGTCCTCTCCTTCCACGTCACGGTCTTCCCCAAGGCGGGCGACGCCTTTGACAAGTACAAGGGCAGCCCGGGCGCGACCTTCCTGCACGCCAAGATGTTCATCGAACAGTTCCTCGATCCGTTCGTTGACCTGTTCGCCTGGGGCATCCTGGAACGCCATCCCGGCCTCAAGGTAATCATCGCGGAAAGCGGCATCGGCTGGGTGCCGTGGGTGGTTGAAGAGCTTGATTATCGCCACTGGCGCCTGTGGGAACGCGCCGACTACTGGGATGACAAGGGCGGCATCCCGCACAAGATGAAGCCGTCCGAACTGTTCAAGCGGCAAGTCTACGGCACTTTCCAGCAGAGCCCGACCGCGATGCGGCTGATCGAATTCTGGGGGCCGGACAACATGCTCTGGGCCAGCGATTATCCGCACCCGGATTCGATCTGGCCGCACAGCCAGCGCACCATCAGCGAGACCATGGCTGACCTTCCGGAGGCGACCGTTCGCAAGCTGGTAGGCGGCAATGCGGCCAAGCTCTATGGGCTGGACTTGTCCAAGGCCACCGTGCTGGGCAAGCTCGACATCGGGCCGCGCGCTGCGGCCTGAGAGGCGGGCGTTCGAAGCAGCCTGGCCGGCCGGTTCACATCGCCGGCAAGCTCGCCCCGGCCGCAATCGTATCGACCCGGCCTCCGATCCAGATCGAACCGTCCGGGTCGATGCGGCAGTGGACGCGCCCGTCGGCTCCGGTCTTTTGGCCTTGCGCGGCGATATAGCTACCTGAAGCGAGGCCGCTGGCGAACAGGTGAACCGCGGCCCCCGCGTTGAAACTGCCGGTGACCGGATCCTCGCAGATCTTACCCTGTGCGTCGGCGAAAAATGCCCGCACTTCCCAGTCGGCTCCCTCCGCTCCCGGTCCGGCCAGACCAACATCGGTTCCGATCGGGGCCCGGGCCGCCGGCTCTGCCGCCAGCACCTCTGCGGCACTGGAGAGGCGCAGCAGTTGCCACTTTGGACCGTTGGCGACATGCACTGCCTCAACCACCGCCTCGCGGCGGGCACCCGAAACCCGCAGGGCTTCACTCAGTTCGTGATCGGAGAGCGGGCCGGTTCGGATCAGCGCCGGGGCGCGGAAACTGAGCAGATCACCTTCCTGCCGCACCTCGACCAGCCCGACCCCGCATTCCTGCATCACCCGTCCTGCCTGTCTGGGGACGCCGCCAGCGGCCAGCCAGGCGTGGCAGGTTCCGAGCGTTGGATGCCCGGCAAAGGGCAGTTCGCCTGCAGGGTAGAAGATTCGCACCCGGTAATCCGCGTCCGGGTCGGTCGGCGGGAGGAGAAACGTGGTTTCAGAGAAGCCGAGCCAGCGAGTGAGCCGCAGCATCGCATCGCCGTCCAGTTGGTCCGCACAATGCACTACTCCCAGGGGATTCCCTGCCAACGGCCGCGATCCGAACACGTCGACAAGATCGAGTATCATGCGACTAACTCCAATTCGCAACGCTTCACCGCCAAGCCGGCACGGTTGGCCGCGCGAGTTACGCGCATTCATCGCCGTTCACACAAGGTTCGGGGAGAAACGGCAAACTGCAAGAGTAATCGGAATACAACGAACCGAGAAAGGATCGAGACGATGAAACGTCTACTCGCCTCTGCAATCGCCTTGTCGGTTGCCCTTCCCGCCGCTCCGGCACTCGCTGACCCGCCGTCGTGGGCTCCGGCGCACGGCCGTCGTCATCACGAACGCAGCTACGAGCGGAGCTATCAGCCGCGGTATTACACCACCGACAACGGCATCCGCTACTGGCGTGATGACGATGGCCGTTATCGCTGCCGTCGGGGCGACGGGACGGTAGGCCTGCTGGCCGGCGCGGCGGTTGGCGCTCTGCTTGGACGATCAATCGATACCCGGGGCGAGCGGGCCACGGGCACCATCCTCGGCGCAGCGGCTGGCGCCCTGCTTGGCAACGAGATTGCCAAGGGCCCGACACGCTGCCGTTGATCGCTTGACGGAGCGGGCTGCCCCTAGCAAACGCGGGGCATGACCCGCCCCGCCATCCTCATCACCGGAGCCGCCCGGCGCATTGGCGCCACGTTGGCCCGGCGCTTTGGATCGGCAGGCTGGCATGTGGTGATCCACGTGCATCACGATACGGACGCGGCGAGGGAACTTGCCGCGTCCTTGGATTCTGCCGAGGTCGTCGCGTGCGACCTGACAGATGGCGGTGCAGCGCTGACGATGATCACTGATCTCGCGGAGCGGCTGGTGGACTGGCGGCTGCTGGTCAACTGCGCGGCGGTTTTCCATCTCGATACCGCTCAAGGCATCGACCCGGCGGTCTATGCCGAAGCAATGGCGGTCAACGCCGGCACCCCGGCACGCATGGCGCAGGCCTACCTGGCCGGTGCGAAAGCCAGGGGCGGACGGCGGGTGATCAACTTCCTCGACATGAAAATCGCCAATCCCAATCCGGATTTCTTTTCCTATTCAATGGCCAAGCATGCCCTGGCCGCAGCAACGCGGATGCAGGCCATGGCGGCGGATGACCCGGCGGACCGGATCTATGGCCTGGCCCCCGGCGCAATGCTTCCCAGTTTCGATCAGGTCGATGCCGAGCACGAACGCAGCGGCCGAATGAATCTGCTGAAACGCCTGACCCAGCCGGAAGAGCTGGCTGACGCCGCGCTGTGGCTGGCCGAAGGCTGGCTGGCGAGCGGAGAGACGCTGTTCGTCGATTCAGGGCAACACCTGCTTTCCCAGCCGCGCGACGTGCTCTACCTCGCCCGCCAATGACACCCGAACCCTTTTCGATTCTCGCTGCCTCCACCGCCGTCGTCGCCCTCGCCGAAATTGGCGACAAGACCATGCTGCTGGCGATCGTGCTCTCTGCCCGGCTCAAGGCCCGCTGGCAGATCCTTGCCGGAATCTTCGTGGCCACCATCGCCAACCATACGCTCGCGGCCCTCGTCGGGCAGGAAGTGGCCGGGCTGCTTGATGCGCCGTGGTTCCGCACTGCGGTGGCGCTGGGCTTCATTGCGATGGCCGCCTGGACGCTCGTGCCCGACAAGCTCGATGATGATGAGGAAGGTTTTCGCCACCGCGGCGGGCCGTTCCTGACCACGCTGGTGACCTTCTTCTTCGTGGAGATGGGCGACAAGACCCAGATCGCGACGATCGCGCTGGGTGCGCAGTACCATGCGGTCCTGCTGGTCGCGGCGGGCACCACGCTGGGAATGATGCTGGCCAACGGCCCGGCGGTGTTTCTGGGTGAGGAGCTGGTCAAGCGCGTCTCGCTCAAGGCGACCCGGATCGGCGCGGCGCTGTTGTTCCTGGTGCTGGGGCTGTGGCAGCTCGCGGAGCTTGCGGGGTGGCTCGGCGCGCCCTAGTCTCCGGCGCATGTGGCTCCTCGACAAGATGCTTCGTCCGCTGATCCGCCAGGGTCGGCTTGTCATCACCGACCATGATGGCACGGTCTATGACTATGGCGATCCCTCCGCCGTACCGGTGCGAATCCGCTTTACCGACAGGGGCGCAGCGCTGCACGTCGCCAAGGACCCGCGCGTCGGCGCGGGCGAGGCCTACATGCACGGACGGCTGGTGGTGGAACCGCCGCACGAGATCCGCGACATGGTGCTGCTGGTGATGGGCAACGGCAGCCGGCCCGGCGCGACAGTGCAGGCCCCCAGCATGCTCAAGCGCGGGGTCGACGCCGTCGCCTGGCGGTTCGACCAGTTCAATTCGCGAGTTCGGGCCTCGCGCAATGTCGAGCATCATTACGAGCTCTCGCGCCAGTTCTACGAGCTGTTTCTCGATGAGGACCGGCAATACACCATGGCCTATTTCCGCGACCCGGCGAATTCGCTGGAGCGCGCGCAGATCGACAAGAAGGCGCTGATCGCGGCCAAGCTGCGGCTGGGCCCGGGGATGCGGGTGCTCGATATCGGTTGTGGCTGGGGCGGCCTGGCGCTTTATCTCAACCGCCACTTCGGCTGCGAGGTGCTCGGCGTGAGCCTCGCCCCCGATCAGGTCAAGTTCGCTCAGGAACGGGCCGAGGCAGCGGGCGTGACTGACAAGGTCAAGTTCCAGTTGATCGACTACCGCGACGTAACCGGTCCGTTTGACCGGATCGTCTCGGTCGGCATGATCGAGCACGTCGGCGCGCGCTATTTCCGCGAGTATTTCGGCAGGACCTTCGATCTGCTGGCGGATGACGGGATCATGCTGACCCATACCATCGGCCGCACCGGACGCCCCGGGACGACCGACAAGTGGACCCGCAAGTACATTTTCCCCGGCGGCTACATCATGGCCCTGTCGGAATTGCAGACCGCGCTGGAAGACACCGGCTGGCGCCCCGGCGATATCGAGATCCTGCGCTATCACTATGCCTACACGCTGGAGCAGTGGTATCGCCGCACCACGCAGCACGAGGCCGAAATCACCGCACTTTACGACGTCAAGATGTTCCGCATGTGGCAGTTCTACCTGGCCGGAGCCGAACAGGCCTTCCGCACCGGCTCGATGGTCAATTTCCACATCCAGTCAGTCAAGCGCCAGGACGTGCTGCCGATGACGCGGGAATATATCCTTGCCGAGGCCAGCCGGCTATCCGCGCTGGATGAAGCGCCCGAGTGGCATCTGGAGCGCAAGGCGGCAGAGTAGGCCGCGCGCGCAAGGCTTGCCCCTTCCCCCCGCCCCTGCTAGCCGCGCCCCGCAGGTTTCCAGCGGAGTGCGCGCATGTCCGAGATCAAGAAAGTCGTCCTCGCCTATTCGGGCGGCCTTGATACGTCCGTTATCCTCAAGTGGTTGCAGGTTACCTACAACTGCGAGGTAGTGACCTTCACCGCCGATCTCGGCCAGGGCGAGGAGCTGGAACCGGCCCGCGCCAAGGCCAAGCTGATGGGCGTGCCGGACGAGCACATCTACATCGACGACTTGCGCGAGGAATTCGTGCGAGACTTCGTATTCCCGATGATGCGCGCCAATGCCCGCTACGAAGGCGATTACCTGCTCGGCACTTCGATTGCCCGTCCGCTGATCTCCAAGCGGCTGGTCGAGATCGCGCATGAGACCGGGGCCGATGCCGTCGCCCATGGCGCCACCGGCAAGGGCAACGATCAGGTCCGGTTCGAACTTTCAGCCTATGCCCTCGATCCCGCCATCAAGGTGATTGCACCCTGGCGCGAATGGGATCTGACCAGCCGCACCGCACTGATCGCCTGGGCCGAACAGCACCAGATCCCTGTCCCCAAGGACAAGCGCGGCGAGAGCCCGTTCTCGACTGACGCCAATCTCTTGCACACCTCGTCCGAGGGCAAGGTGCTGGAAGATCCTTGGGGAGAAGTGCCGGACTACGTCTATTCGCGCACCGTCAACCCCGAGGACGCACCCGACCAGCCCGAATATATCACCGTCGATTTCGAGGCGGGTGATGGCGTTGCGCTGAATGGCCAGGCCATGTCGCCCGCAACCTTGCTGACCGCGCTGAACGAACTGGGCCGCAAGCACGGGATCGGCCGGCTCGATCTGGTCGAGAACCGCTTCGTCGGCATGAAGAGCCGCGGCATGTACGAGACGCCGGGCGGCGAGATCTACGCCCGCGCGCATCGCGGGATCGAAAGCATCACGCTCGATCGCGGCGCGGCGCACCTCAAGGACGAGCTGATGCCGCGCTATGCGGAGATGATCTACAACGGCTTCTGGTTCGCGCCAGAGCGCGAGATGCTGCAAGCCGCGATCGATCATTCGCAAGCCAAGGTCAGCGGCACGGTCCGCCTCAAGCTCTACAAGGGCACGGCCAGCGTGGTCGGGCGCAAGTCGCCCAACTCGCTCTATTCGGAACGCCACGTGACCTTCGAGGACGACGCCGGCGCATATGACCAGAAGGACGCGGCCGGTTTCATCAAGCTCAATGCGCTGCGGCTGCGCCTGCTCTCGCAGCGGGACCGCTAAGAACGCGCAAAACCGCGCCGTTTGACGGGCTTCGTAGATTCTGTCCACTGACCTGTTCCCCGTCAGCACCAATGGCACAGATTTGAGGTTGTGATTTAAGGAGTGTTGGGGCTTCGTCGTAGTGACGAAGGAAC
>CANJBY010000031.1 GCA_947472735.1 Sphingomonadaceae bacterium
CCGTGAAAAGCTGCAGGAACGTCTGGCCAAGCTGGCCGGCGGTGTTGCCGTGATCAAGGTCGGCGGCGCTTCGGAAGTCGAAGTGAAGGAGCGCAAGGACCGCGTCGACGACGCGCTTCATGCGACCCGCGCTGCGGTTGAAGAAGGCATCGTCCCTGGCGGCGGTACTGCGCTGCTGTATGCCACCAAGGCTTTGGCCGGCATGAAGGGCGCCAACGACGACCAGACCAAGGGCATCGATATCGTCCGCAAGGCGATCCAGACCCCGCTGCGTCAGATCGCCAGCAACGCTGGCCATGACGGCGCCGTGGTTTCGGGCAATCTGCTGCGCGAAGACGACGAGACGCAGGGCTTCAACGCTGCGACCGACACCTACGAGAACCTGGTGACAGCCGGCGTGATCGACCCGACCAAGGTCGTTCGCACCGCACTGCAGGATGCGGCTTCGGTCGCCGGTCTGCTGATCACCACCGAAGCGGCGATCTCGGAACGGCCAGACGACAAGCCGGCGATGCCCCCGATGGGCGGCGGCATGGGCGGCATGGGCGGAATGGACTTCTGATCCAGTCCGACTGACTCGAAAAAAGTGGCCGGAGGGAGCGATCCCTCCGGCCTTTTTTTGTTCCGGAGCTGCGCCATTTCCACCATCGGAAGCAAAAACGCGCCGGTACGTCACAAAATTTTGCAACTACCCGCAGCGGTGGTGCAGTTCGTCGCTTCGCTATTGGTAACGAGGAATTCACCGCGTTAAGGAATCAGCAGGGTCACATAGGTTAAGAGTTTGAGAGTGACGACGGGTCTTCATCTTCGTCTGGCAACCGCACTGGCCCTGGCCGGAGCCTTGGTAGCGCCTTCGCTGGCTCAGGCCGGCGATCTCGAAGCGACTTTCGATCAGACCTTCACCAAGCCTCCGGCAGCATCACCTGCGAAGACGCCTGCACTGATTCCCTTCGCCCGACCCGCTATTACCTCGCGGGCTGTTTATACCTCTCCGTTCGAGCAGCAGATTGCAGCGCTGGCCAGCGCCGAACAAGGCCGGATCGGAGTGGCCGCCATCGACTTGTCGAGCGGGCGCAGCGTCGCCGTGCTTGGTGACCAGCCGTTCCCGATGGCCTCGACCAGCAAGGTGGCGATCGTTGCAACTTTTCTCGACCTGGCTGACCAGGGCAAGCTGAAGCTGACAGACAGCTTTCCGTTGATGGTCCCGGTGCCGTCGGCGCGGTTTTCCAGCGCCGTCGCTCCCGTCCGCCGCGGACAATCGATCAGCGCGCAGGGCCTGATCGAGCTGGCGATCACCCGCAGCGACAACCAGGCGACGGACGCCCTGCTGGCCGCGGTGGGCGGACCGACCGCAGTCAACCGCTGGTTGCGCAAGACTGGCAATGCCGGCATCCGCCTCGATCGTGACATCGCCACGCTGGTCCGCGACGATGGGGCAGTAAACCCCGCCGTAACCATCGACCAGCGAGACAGCTCGACGCCGTTGGCAATGGCCAAGCTGCTGACCGGCCTTTATCAGGGCCAGTGGCTCAGCAGCTCGAGCCGAGATGTGCTGATGGGTGCCATGTCGCGCTGCGTGACCGGGCGTCACCGTATGAGAGCCATGCTGCCCGAAGGCGTCCGTGCGTTGCACAAGACCGGCACACTCAGCAACAACTCAAGCGACGTCGGCATTATCGAAGGGCCGGATGGTCGCGCCTTCGCCGTGGCGATCTACGTCACCGGGCAGGGCGGCAAGCCCAATCGCGACAGCCGTATCGCAACGATCGCGCGAGCGCTTTACGACGGATATCAGGCCGTCCCGACGGCTATCCAGCGCACCGCAGCGCGGCGCTAAACCTCTGGTTACAAGAGCTTGGGCGCGGAGACCAAGGCCTCCGCGCCCATCCATTCAGCCCATCCTGCATTCGGGAAACCCATGCTCGCCCGGGCGCAGAATTTGCGCCCGTTGGCCGCCGTGAAGTCCCAAAAGAAAAGGGCGCGCAAGCCTGAACCTGCGCGCCCAATTCTGTAGTGCAATATTCGCCGAAGCGAAGATTACATCTTCTTTTCGGCAGCAGCAGCGTCCGAAGCGGCGCCAGCGGCGGCGTCGGCAGCGCCCGAAGCGGATGCAGCAGCGTCGGTAGCAGCGTCCGAAGCGGCGTCGGTCGCAGCGTCCGAAGCAGTGGCAGCGGCGTCGGTTGCAGCGTCCGAAGCGGTAGCGGCGGCTTCGTCAGCAGCCTTTTCACCGCAAGCCGAAAGAGCGAAAGCGGCGCCAGCGGCGGCGGCAGCGAGAACGATCTTGCGCATGTATGGTATTCCTTGAACAGCGAGTGGACCACGCACGGTTCTGTGTTTTTGGCACAAGTTACCGAGCGGAAAGCCTACCATAACGGTAGACTTCAGCGCGTCAAATAATGGCCTTCGCGCTGCGATGCAAGCGCTCAATGCATTTGCAGCGTTAGCGGCGTGATTTTCCGGGGACAACAGCATCGCGCCGAATTGTGGCGCGGGCGTGACAAATCAGCTGTCCGTGAAATTTGCTGATGATTCATGATAGGCTGATGCTAACAGCGGCGCATGGCGAAACAGCATCTCTACCTGGTCGACGGGTCGGCCTACATATTCCGTGCCTATCACCGTCTGCCGCCGTTGACCGATCCGGAAGGCACCCCGGTGGGGGCGGTCTATGGCTATACGACCATGCTGTGGAAGCTGGCTGATGATCTCAACAAGGCTGACGGGCCGACCCATCTTGCGGTGATCCTCGACAAGTCCGGGCAGTCTTTCCGCAATGAGATCTTTCCGGACTACAAGGCCAATCGTCCGCCACCGCCGGAGGACCTGCGTCCGCAATTCCCCCTGATCCGCGATGCGACCCGGGCCTTCAGCCTGGCCTGCATCGAGGAAGAGGGCCTCGAGGCTGACGACCTGATCGCCTCCTATGCCCACGCCGCAACCGAACGTGGCTGGGACGTGACCATCGTCTCGTCCGACAAGGACCTGATGCAGCTGGTTGGGCCCGACGGAAACGGTGGCCACATCGACATGCTCGACACGATGAAGAACGTCCGGATCGACGTTTCCGAAGTGGAGGAGAAGTTCGGGGTGCCGCCGGCACTGGTCGGCGATGTGCTGGCGCTGATGGGCGATGCGGTGGACAACGTTCCCGGCATTCGCGGCATCGGTCCCAAGACCGCGTCCAAGCTGATCCAGGAGCATGGCACTCTCGAAGGCGCACTTGCCGCTGCGCACGAAATGAAGCCATCGAGACTGCGGGACAATCTGATCGAGCATGCCGAGATGGCTCGCCTCTCGCGGGTGCTGGTGCAGCTCAAGGAAGACTGCCAGCTGCCGATCCCGCTGGACGACTTCCTGCTGGGGGCGATCCCGCCGGACCCGCTGGCGACGTTCCTGTCGCGCCACGGCTTCACCAGTCTGCTCAGGCGCCTGGGTGCGGGCACCGGGAGTCCCGAGCGCACGACGCAGCTCAATCCGGCCAAACCCGTTAATGCGGGCGCCGGACCGGCCGAAGGGGCCGCCCGCCAACCGGCACTCGACATGCCGCCGATCGACCTTTCGGCTTACGAATGCGTCACTGATCTCGCCGCGCTGGACCGCTGGATCGTCGCAAGCTTTGCCGCGCGGATTGTCGCTTTCGATACAGAGACCAGCAGCCTTGATGCGATGCAGGCGGATTTATGCGGGGTGAGCCTGGCGCTCGGCCCGAACCGGGCCTGCTACATCCCGCTCGCTCACGGCGGCACCGACATGTTTGCCGAACGGCCGTCACAGATCCCGCTCGACCTGGCCTTAGCCCGGCTAAAGCCGCTGTTCGAGAGCGATGCCGTACTCAAGATCGGTCAGAACGCCAAATACGATCTCAACGTGCTCGCCCGGCATGGCATTGCCGTTGCCCCGATCGATGACACGATGGTGCTGAGCTTCGATCTCGATGCCGGCCGCAGCGAGGACGGCATTGGCGGTGGTCATGGCATGGACGAGCTCGCTCAGCGCCACTTCGGGCACGTCTGCGTCGCGTTCAAGGACGTGTGCGGTACCGGCAAGAAGGCGATTTCCTTCACCGAGGTGCAGCTGGCCCGCGCGACCGAGTATGCCGCCGAGGATGCCGATGTTACCTGGCGGCTCCACGCCCTGCTCAAGCCGCGTCTGGCCCAGGAGGCGGCGACCCGCATTTACGAGCGGGTCGATCGGCCGCTGATCCCGGTGGTCGCGCAGATGGAGCGGCATGGCATCAAGGTCGATCGCGAGAAGCTGGCCGGCCTTTCGGCGACATTTGCGACCGCCACCAGCGGCCTGGAGCGCGAGATCCATGCGATGGCCGGGCAAGAGTTCACCATCGGCAGTCCCAAGCAGCTGGGTGATATCCTGTTCGACAAGCTGGGCTACAAAGGCGGCCGAAAAGGCAAGACCGGGCAGTATTCAACCGACCAGGGGATCCTTGAGGGACTCGCTGGGCAAGGGGCGGAAATCGCCACCAAGGTGCTCGAATGGCGCCAGCTATCGAAACTGCGTTCAACTTACACCGAAGCGTTGCAGGCGGCGATCAACCCGCGGACCGGCAGGGTCCACACCAGCTACAGTCTGGTCGGCGCGCAGACCGGGCGCCTCTCTTCAACCGAGCCCAATCTCCAGAACATCCCGGTCCGGACCGAGATCGGCCGGCAAATCCGTGACTGTTTCGTGGCGGAACCGGGGCACGTTCTGATCTCGGCAGACTACAGCCAGATCGAGCTGCGTCTCGCCGCGCACCTGGCCGATGTGCCAAGCCTCAAAGAGGCCTTTGCGCACGGCGAGGACATCCACGCGCGCACGGCGCAGGAGATGTTCGGCCACGTCGATCGCGATACGCGCGGACGTGCCAAGACGATCAACTTTGCGATCCTTTACGGGATCAGCCGGTGGGGCCTGGCAACGCGGCTCGGGTGCACGCCGGAAGAAGCGCAAGCGATGATCGACCGGTATTTCGAGCGGTTTCCCGGCATCCAGCGGTACATCCACGATACCCTGGCGCAAGTGCGCGAACGCGGTTACTCCGAGACGTTGTTCGGCCGCAAAACCTGGTTTCCCCGCATTTCCTCGGCACATCAGGCCGAACGGCAAGGTTCGGAGCGCGCTGCGATAAATGCTCCGCTGCAGGGTGCCAGCGCGGACATCATCAAACGGGCGATGGTGCGGATGGGGCCGGCGCTAGAGCAGGCCGGACTGCGCCGGGTGCGCATGCTGCTGCAAGTGCACGACGAGCTGGTGTTCGAACTGCCGGCTGAAGACGTCGAACGGGCCAAGCCCATCATCGAGCGGGTGATGGCCACTGCTGCAGAGCCAGCGGTTGAGCTCAGCGTGCCGCTGGGGGTGGAAATAGGCGCCGGGACCAGCTGGGGCGCGGCGCACTAAATCTGTAGCTGGATGGCACCAGGCGCGCAGACAGCGCCTGGTGGCCTCGGTACGGCGAGACCGGCTCGCCGAAGGGTCAGCGGTGCGGGCTGTTGTTGCTCGACGCAGCGATGATCCCAATGATCGCGGCAGCCGTGAGCCCGCCGATCAACAGGAGTCCACCAATACCCATGCCCCCGGCACCCTTCTGCGAAGCGGATACTGGCTGGGTGAAGCGCGTGGCATGCGGACGAGTTTCGGAGACGGCCGCCGTGCTGCAAAGCAGCATCGTTCCGGCAGCCAACGACGCGATCAGCTTATTGCGCATAGGTATTTTTCTACTCCAATTTGGCGCAGTCTTGTTGCATTCACGAAACGTTCCTGTCAACCATAAACTAGGTTAATATACCGAGTTGGACCCCGCAATTCCGGACGTTGCAGGTTTAGAATTAGATGAATGCAAGGCCACCAAGTCACAGTCTTTGTGGCGGCCACCTACAGGCAGGGAGTGAGCGTGCGGATACTGTTTTTCGGGCTGAATTACGCACCGGAACAGATCGGCATCGGGCCGTATTCCCAAGGGATTGCCGAATTTCTGGCTGCCCAGGGCCACGAAGTGGAAGTCGTCGCCGGCAATCCTTACTATCCAGAGTGGCAGGCCCGGCCTGGACATCACAGCTATTCAGACACGATGGAGCGCGGAGTCAGCGTCTGGCGCTGCCCGCACTATGTTCCGGCCGCACCAAACGGACTGCGGCGCATACGTCATTATCTCTCCTTTGCATGGAACGCCCTTCCGGTGGCCCGGCGCCGCTCAGGGGTGCTTCGGCCCGATGTCGTGATCGCCGTAACGCCGGCGCTGCTGGCGGCGCCAGTAGCGTTGATCGCTGCGAAGCGGGTCGGAGCGTCGACCTGGCTGCATATCCAGGACTTCGAAGTTGAAGCAGCTTTGGCCACCGGGTTTCTTTCCGGAGGATTGATGGCCCGGTTCGCCCAGCTTTTCGAGCGGTTCATGTTGCGCAGTTTTGACCGGGTCAGCAGCATTTCGTCGGCGATGGTGGCCAAGGCTGCAGCCTGCGGCGTGCCGAGGGACAGGCTTTGCGAGATCCGCAACTGGGCGGAACTGGACCGCGTGAACCCCGTCGTCGCTACCGCGGCACCAGGCACTGCCTTGCATGATGAAGTGGAGGGCTGCGGTCTGACAACGCCGCCGGGCGATCCGGGGGCACTGGCCGCCGCCGTTGTCACGCTGATGGACGATGATGCGTTGAGAGCCGAGGCGGGTGCGCTAGCCCGGCAGCGCGCTTTAAGCCGGTGGTCCCGGCAAGCGGTCCTGGCAGGTTTCGCCAACCGGCTGGAAAACATGGTCGAAAGGCAAGAGGCGGACTTTCCGGTTGCTTCGCTCGTCCGTTGACCACCGCCTTCCTTCGGCAGATGGAACCCGTTAAGCGTCAGCGCCGCACTCCTTAGCCTTACCAACCCGGACCCAACCCGCAGCCATAGTACGGCATCGCCGGAAAGCCGGGCGATTATGCCGTCCACAAATTTTTCGTTCTGACGCAGGCGCGCCCGCATCGCAGTACGGCGCAACGCTGCGGGACCGGCAAGCACCGCCCGCGCAACCGGGTTCGCATCGTAAAGGCGACGAGCGCGGGATGTCAGAGTATCTGCCAGGGGCGGTGGTGCGGTCATGCGTCTCGCGATCTGAAGCCTATGCCCGAGACCTCAACCCTATTCCGCATATCGGCACAAGTACTTAGCCTTAGCTATTCACATCCCTTTGACAGCCAGCGGTTCAGCCGCGCCATATCCCGGGCCTGGCGGCGGATTTCGGGGCGGAAAAGGTCCGATACGGTGCGTTTCAGGCGGGTCGTGGCCCAACTGGCGTAGCTTTCTTCGGGACCGGTCTGGCGCGCGATTCCTTCCGCCGTTCCGGCCACGGTGACGCGCCGGCGCAAGCGGCGCCACAGGGCGGACATGCCTCCGGTAAGCGCTGCGGCCGCGAAGCCGGCGCTGTAACGGCCCTCCAGATCCTGCAGCAGCAGGTCCGGGGCGGAGCGGAGCACGGCATCCGGGCTACGCGGGCCGGTGTCGGGGGCGAAGTCGATCGGCGTCGCGGGTTGCCAGGCCAGCACCAGATCGAGCACGAGCCGCGCCGCATCGCGCCAGTCCTCGCGGCGGGCGCGTTCCCAGAATGCTGGCCAGTCAATCTCATCCCGCTCCACCAGCGCAGCAATGTCGGTGAGCAGCAGCGGCCCGCAATCGAGCCGATGGCTGTAAAGCGCATGAATGACGAGGTGCGCCAGCATGTCGCCGGCTCCGGGATGACGCACCCCGTCGCGGCAGATCCGCGAGCGGGCGAACATGCCGGCATCATCCGGTTCCGGACTGGGATACTCCAGTCGCCCGCTGGGAAACCAGGCCCGCAGGTGCAGCTCGATTCCGGTGCCGCGCGGTGCGATTAGCGGCGGCGGGCTCTTGTCGAAGCGGACGATGTCCTCGAGGCCGAGGTCCGGCTCCTCGGCCCAGTGGTAGCCCCCGGCAAGCAACAGCCGGACGGCCTCGACAAAGCGGTCTGGCGCCACCAGCAGGTCGAGGTCGCGCATCGGGCGCAGGGCCGGCTGGGGATAGGCGTGCCAGGCCAGCCACGCTCCCTTCATCGCCAGCGGTTCAATTCCGGCGCCGCGCAGCAGACGCACGGTACTCAGCAAGTCCGCCCTCTGGGTCACCGCCGTGATGCCGGCTTCGCGGTGCGCGGCCTTCCAGCGGGCGCGCAAGTGTTCGGGGGCCAGAGGTTCGCCCTGGCGGCGATGGTGGAGCAGCGGGCGGATGCGATGCTCCCCTGCGAGGTCGTCCAGCGCATCCCAGACGCCACTCGAAAGGCATCTCAGCCGCTCCGGACCGGGGCCAGGCCCATCCGCGAGCAGGCTCAACAGGAGGCGGCGGACTTCGGGCCTGGGAATGGTCCCGTGCACGCCGGGAAAATCAGTTGGAGCGTTTGGGCACGGAGAAAGAGCCGGAGACCCGTCCGCCGGACCCGCTTGATGTGCCCAGGCCCGACGACGATCCGCCAGTCCGCCCGTCAACACTGGAAATGCCGCTGTCGAGATCGATCACCAGTCGCCCGCCATTCAGCGTATCGCCGCCCCGCCGCAGCGCGACATTGCCGGCCATGGTGATGATCCGGCGGTCAAAGTCATAGATCGCGACATCGCCGCGCGCCGTTTCGCTGCCGCGCGAGACAAGTACCCCGCCGGTCGCGTCGATCCGCTGGATCTTCAGGTTGCCGGCGTCGGTATAGGCGACCGTGGTCCGGGATGCGGCCAGGTGCAGGTCGCCCTGGTTGATGTCGACATTGCCCGACAGAACGACGCGGTTCTGCTTGTCCTGCAGCTCGATCCGGTCGGCGGCATAATTGACCGGGGCGTCGGAATTGTGCCCGGCGATCGATTGCGCCTCGGGCATGCTCATGAAGCCGAGCGCTGCTGCGCCGAGTGCGAAGCCGGTCAGCGTCGCGCGCAGCGCGAGGGTTCCGAGGGGGAGGGGGCGTGCAACCATCACGGCATCCTGAGCTTGCCCGGCTCCATTCGCAACCGGGCGTTTCCTTCGAGCGCAACCGTCCGCTCACCAAGGTCGGCGCTTATCCTTTCGGCGCTGAAAGTGCCAGCCGGAATGGCGCCGCTGACTCCGCCGGTGCCGGTTACGCGGCGGCTGGTAAGGTCGATAGCGACATGGCTGGTGGTCATGCGGTAGCCATCGGCTGCGGTGAATGAGACCGGCCCATCGACGCTGACCTGTTCGGTCGAGAAATTGTACGCGCCGTGGTTGGCGGTGAGCTCGGCCGGGCCGTCAGTCAGCAGGATCCGGGCGACGAGGTTGTCCATCCGCACCACCGGCACCTGGGCAGATTCCTGCACGGCGCGTCCCGCCGACACCGAGAATGCGCGGCCCTGGCTGTCGTTGCCCCGGTAGGAAGCATTGTCGACCCGCAGGCGCTGTGACGTCACCGCCACCTTGTTGCGATCGAGCAGGAAGCTGATCTCGCCGCGCGGGCCAAGCGGGGCGAGCAGCATCACCGCGGCGATCACCCCGATCGCCGCTGGCAAGGCCGTCGCGAGGAACCGGATCAGTCGGTCATGGAACCCGCCCGGCGCGGCGAAGGCCTTGCGGCGATCGCGGATGATGTCGGCCTGCTGGGTCATGCCGCGCGATTAGTCGTGCGAAAAGATGTCGCGGTCCGGCCAGCCGGCCAGGTCGAGACGAGCCCGGGTCGGCAGAAATTCGAAGCAGGCCTGCGCCATGGCCGTGCGGCCTTCGCGCTCAAGCCGTTCGACCAGGATCGCGTGCATGGCGTGGAGATACCGCACGTCCGACGCAGCATAGTCACGTTGGGCGTCCGACAGGTCGGCACCGCCCCAGTCGCTCGACTGCTGCTGCTTCGAAATCTCCTTGCCGAGCAATTCGCGCACCAGATCCTTCAAGCCGTGGCGATCGGTGTAGGTGCGGGTCAGCTTGCTGGCGATCTTGGTGCAGAACACCGGAGTTGCCGTCACGCCAAGGTAGTGCTCGATCGCCGCCAGATCGAACCGGGCGAAGTGGAACAACTTGAGCCGCAGCGGATCGGCCAGCACGGCCTTGAGGTTGGGCGCCGCATAGTCGCTTCCCGGGGCGAAGCGGACGAGGTGTTCGTCGCTGCCGCCGTCCGAAAGCTGGACGACGCAAAGCCGGTCCCGGGCGGTGATGAGGCCCATGGTTTCGGTGTCGACCGCAATAGGGCCGGGACCGAATACGCCCTCGGGGAGATCTTCTTCATGAAAGTGGACAGCCATATGGCCGAAGTGCTTAGGCCCAACCTTGCGGGGATGGAAGCCCCAGTTGGAGGAGTCTTGGCCATGGCAAATGGCGATGCGGTGCCGGAGAGCTGGCAAGCGGCGCTCGATCCGGTGCTGGCCTTGCCCGCATCGCGCAAACTGGGCGGGTTCCTCAAGGCCGAGGAGGATGCTGGCAAGCGCATCTATCCGCCGCGCGGCAGCCGGCTTGCAGCGCTGGCACTAACCCCGCTCGACCAGGTCAAGGCGGTGATTCTCGGGCAGGATCCCTACCATGGCCCCGGACAGGCCCATGGCCTGAGCTTCTCGGTCCCGCAGGACGTGCGGATCCCGCCCTCGCTGCGCAACATCTACAAGGAAATCGAGCGCGACCTCGGCATCCCGATGGCCGCGCACGGCAACCTTGAAGGATGGGCGCGGCAGGGCGTGCTGCTGCTCAACAATTCGCTGACCGTCGAGGAAGGCCGGGCAGGGTCGCACGCCGGGCTTGGCTGGGAGACCATAACCGACGCGGCGGTCGCGGCAGTTGCCGCCCGTGCCGAGCCTTGCGTGTTCCTGCTGTGGGGCAGTCACGCCCGCAAGAAGGCCGAGCGCGTGCCTGGCCTCGGCCCCGGCACTCACCACCTCGTCCTGACCGCGCCGCATCCCAGCCCGCTATCGGCGCATACCGGCTTCATCGGCTGCGGCCATTTCGGGAAGGCGAACGCCTTTCTGGAAGCGAAGGGCCGCGGGGCGATTGATTGGAGCGTCTAGACTAGACCTAGCTTCGCCAGCTCGCTGGCCAACCCGCCGGGCATCACATCGCCGGCAGTTTCGCCGACCGCGAGATCAAGCGGGGCATCCTTGTCCTCGAGGTACCGCCAGCCCTGATGGGCGCGCTTTGGCGCGGGGTGGACGTCAATCAGTTTTGAAGAAATCACGATGTGCGTCTTTCCGCCTTCGGCTTCTTCGAAGCGCAGGATTGGCGAGCGCATCACCAGTTGGTGCTTGTAGATCCAGAACAGTGATCCACCCACAATCTCGGCGTGACGCTTGGGCAGGTAGCGGGTGGTGAGGAGCGCTTCCTGCCCCCGGCTGGCGAACCAGCTGCGCATGTCCTCAAGCGAGGTTGCGCCATAAGCCACCTTGGTCAGATGCAGCGGCATGGCTGCTAACCGACCAGCCCGGATACCGTTGCGAGGCCAAGGAAAACGAGGAAGCCCATCGAATCCGTGGTCATCGTCACGAAGATCGAAGACGAAATCGCCGGATCGACGTTCAGCCGTTCGAGCGTCAATGGTACCAATACACCCGCCAAGCCGGCGATGAGGATGTTGGTCAGCATGGCTGCGGCAATGACTAGGCCCAGCATGGGATTGGCGAAGATCACGGCGACGGCCATGCCGATCAGCGCTGCGACCGTGCCGCCGTTAAGCAGCGCGATGCCAAGCTCGCGGCGCACCGCACGCCAGGCATTCGTCGCGATCAGCTGGTTGGTCGCCAGCGCCCGGACCGTCACCGCCAGGGTTTGCGTGCCGGCATTCCCACCGATCCCGGCGACGATCGGCATCAGCGTGGCCAGCGCGACCATCTTCTCGATCGTGCCTTCGAAAGTGGCGATCACGGTCGATGCGACGCAGGCAGTCAGCAAATTGGCAATCAGCCAGCGGACCCGCGCGAAATACGAATCGCGGATCGGCTCGTTGATGTCGCCTTCACCCGCGCCGGACAGCAGCAGGACGTCCTCTCCGGCTTCTTCCTGGATGATGTGGACCACGTCATCGACGGTGATCTGGCCGACCAGGCGGCCGGATTCATCGACCACCGCTGCCGATATCAGCGCGTATTTCTGGAAGCGGAGCGCGACTTCTTCCTGATCCATCGTCACCGGGATCAGGGTCTGGTCACGCTTCATCACATCGGCCAGCGGGATGCCGCGCGGGGTGCGCAGGATCCAGCTGAGTGCGCAGCTGCCGACCGGATGATGGCGGGCATCGACGATGAAGACTTCCCAGAACTCCGTCGCGAGCATCGGGTTCTCGCGCAGGTAGTCGATCAGGTCGCCCACGCTCATGTGCTCGGGAACCGCGATGAAGTCGCGGCTCATCAGGCGGCCGGCGGACTCCTCGGGGAAGGACAGCGCCGTCTCGATCGCGGCGCGATCCTCGGGCTCCATCTCGGCGAGGACGGCCTCGCGATCTTCCTCGTCAAGATCCTCGATAAGCGCGACCGCGTCGTCGGTCTCCAGCTGTTCTGCGATGTCGGCGACGGTTTCGGCCGGAAGCGATTCGACCAGCATCTCGCGAACGTGGTCATTGAGCTCGGCGATCACCTCGCCGCCCATCAGGTCGCTGATCGCGGCGGCGAAGGCGGAGCGCTCGTCAGCGGGGATCAGTTCGAACAAGTCGGCGATGTCAGCCGGGTGGAGCGGCTCCACCAGATCGTAGACCGCGTTGCCTTCGCCCGCCTCCAGTGCTTCGCGGACGCGGCGGACGAACTCGGGCTTCAGCCGGTTCTCTTCATCAAGCGACTCGCTTTCGCGCACTTCGGTCGCCGTGTCCACGGCGTCCTCCGGCAGCGTTTCGGCGAGTTCCTCGGGAGTCATGCGGGCCGGTCTAGGCAGATGGAAGGCAATTGCAACCGCACGGCACGCCCGGGCGTGACATTATTTCCGCGCACCCTATATCGGGCGCGCATTTTCAGGAGAAACCCATGTCCGACCAATACCTCACGCTCACCCTCGATACCGGCAAGGGGACCGGTGACGTGAAGATCAAGCTGCGCCCCGACCTGGCCCCCGGCCACGTCGCGCGGATCACCGAACTGGCCAACGAAGGCTTCTACGATGGTGTCAAGTTCCACCGCGTGATTCCCGGCTTCATGGCCCAGGGCGGCTGCCCCAACGGCAACGGCATGGGCGGTTCGGACAAGCCGGACCTCAAGGCCGAGTTCAACGCCGAGCCGCACGTCCGCGGCGTCTGCTCGATGGCCCGCGCAAGTTCGCCGAATTCGGCCAACAGCCAGTTCTTCATCTGCTTCGACGATGCGACCTTCCTCGACAAGCAGTATACCGTGTGGGGCACCGTCGAAGAGGGCATGGAACATGTCGACGCGCTGCCCAAGGGTGAGCCGCCGGCCAGCCCCGGCAAGATCGTAAAAGCTACCGTCAGCTAAGGTTGACCGCCCCGCTCGCGCGCGATCCGCTCGTCCAGTTGGGCAGCGGCGCGCGCGGACAGGGCCTTGCAGGCTTTTCGATCAATCGCCGGCTGATGCGCAGTCGGCCCGAACCGCTGCCACATCTCGCTCGCCGAAGGGTGCGGGGTGAGCAGGATATCGCAGCGCAAGGCGCCTATGCGCGCGATCGAGGCCTTGAACTGCGGCAGATAGCCCGGATGGGCTGCATCGTTGGAAAAGCGGTAGTCGTCGTCGGAAACGGCTGTCAGGCTGTCCGCATATACCATCTGGACGCAGCGCCCCGCCTCACAGCTGCGCCAGGTCCAACTGGTGCTTCCGGGAGTATGCCCGGTCGTGGCGATGGGGGTCAGCATCACGCCGCCGATCCGCAGCGGCTTTCCCGGAACGTTCCGGTCCACCGGCCGCACTGGCGGGAAGTTGCGGGACACCTTGAGTTGCGGATCGCCGGGCAATGCATGTCCCGCCTCGGCCATGTCGGCATCGAAACCACGGCCGTGCACTTGCGCCCCGGTATCGCGGGCGAGTGTTGCCAGGCCGCCGATGTGGTCGTGATGCGCATGGCTGAAGACGATCGCCCGCACGTCCTCCAGCCGCGCTCCTGCGGCCCGGATATTGGCTTCGAGGGCGGGAACGTTCTCCTCCATCGGCGCGTCGATCAGCACATGGCCCCGCGGTGACTTGATCAGGATTGCGGAGAGCCCGCAGGTGCCGACAAACCAGGAGTCGCCGAAAATGCGGAAGGCGCCGGTCGGCTCGGTCCATTCGGATTCGTTGTTGCAGACTTTCGCCGCTTCCGGCGGACTGGCAGAAGTCAGAAGCGGCGCGAAGCAGGCCAGCATAACGGCCAGCAGGCTTTTATCAGTCATGGAAGGTCGCGAATTCCGATAGTTCAGCCCGGTCCGCGACGACAGCATTGATGGGATCGGCGGGATCGGGATAGCCTATCGACAGGCCGCAATAAAGCACCAGCCGGTCGGGAACGCCGAGCACGTCCTTTACCGTCCGGTTGAACACGCTCCAGCTGATCTGGCCAATGCTGCCCAAACCGGCCTCGGTCAGTAGCAGCATCACCGTTTGCAGGAAGATGCCGAGATCGGCCCATTGCGACAGGCCATCACCCGGTTCGGCAAAGAGGAACATCGCCGCGGGCGCGCCGAAGCACTGGTGGTTGTTGTAGACGTAACGCAGCCGGCCCTCGACGTCTTCCCGCGCAATCCCGCGCGACCCGTATTGCCGCTCGCCGCAAGCGAAGCGGCGTGCTTCCTGTGCCTCGGTCGGCGGGTCGGGATAGATCGGATAGGGGCGCTCGTCGAAAGCCGGCGGCACAGTCGAACGCGCGGCTGTGGCGGCCTTGAGCCGGGCGAGCGTTTCGCCGGTGACCACATGAGCGAGCCAGGGTTGGATGTTGGAATTGGATGGCGCGCGCCGCGCGGTCTCAAGGATTTCGCGCAGCAGACCCTCGGGCACCGGCGTGGGCAGGAAAGCCCGGGTGGACCGCCGGGTACGGATGGCTTCGGTAACTGAGATCGTCATAGGTCGGCCTTCACCAGCCAGTCGTGGAACAAGCGTACCGGCCGGCTCTCCAGATCGCGCGCGCGGCAGACGAACCAGTAGCTGTAGGGGCTTTCGACCACGATGTCGTAGAGACTGGCCAGCCGCTCATCATGAGCGCGAACGAAGTGGTCATCGTGCATGATCGCGATGCCCAGGCCCTGGGCCGCAGCTTCGAGGATCAACTGGCCCGAATCGAAATGGTCGATCGCGGCCGGCTCCAGGGTTTCCAGCCCGAGCGCCTTCTTCCAGGCATCGAAGCTTTCCGGAAGTTCGTTGTGAACCAGGAACGTCTGCTTCGACAGCTTCGCCAGATCGGGCGCGGGGCCCAGTTCGTCGGCAAGCTTGCGTGAGGCGATGGCATAGACCCGGTTATGATCGAGCCGCACCGAATGCAGGGATGGATCGGGATCCTTGGCGAGGATGATCGCACAGTCCAGCGTATCGCCAACTCGCGCCTCGAGGTGAGCGCCCGTGTCGATGTCGATATGCAGCCGGGGGTGCAGCGCGCGCAGTTCGGGCAGTCTCGGAAACAGTCGCTGCCCACCGAACAATGGCGGAATACCAAGGTGCAGCCGCATCACCAGGCTGTTTTCCATCTGGGATTCAACCGCGAGCGCGAGCTCCTCCAGCTTGGGCGAGACGGCATCGTAAAAAGCCTGGCCGTCGTCAGTCAGCTTCATGGCCTGGTGCTGGCGGGTGAACAGCCGCTTGCCGACGAACTCCTCCAGCGAACCGACCCGGCGCGACAGGGCGGAGGGGCTGAGGCCGAGTTCGTTCGCCGCCGCCTTGGCCGAGCCGAGGCGGACGATGCGCACGAAAGCCTCGAGCGCACGCAGTGGTGGCAAACGACGGACGGGCAGCGCCTATTCCTCTTCCTGTTCCGCCTTCGGAGCTGGCGGATGCAGCCGAATCCCGGTGACGTGGCGTTCGTTACCCGCTGTCACCTCGATTTTCCAGCCGCTCGGATGATCCAGAATCGCGCCGGCAACGGGCACTTGTCCCGCCAGCAGGAAAGTCAGGCCGCCCAACGTCTCGACTGCTTCCTCCACCTCGGCCAGGCGGGGGTCCACGCGCTCACCCACTTCCTCCAGCTCGACCCGGGCATCGGCGTCCCACATCCCGTTCTCGAGCGGCACCAGCAGCTCTTCGGGAGCGTCGTCGTGCTCGTCCTCGATCTCGCCGATGATTTCCTCGACCAGATCCTCGATGGTGATGATTCCGTCAGTGCCCGAATATTCGTCAACCACCACGGCAAGATGGGTGCGGCTGGCGCGCATGTCGGCCAGCACGTCAAGCGCGCCGCGCGCTTGCGGCACGAACAATGGCTGGCGCATCAGCGCGTGCCAGTCCTTGGGCGTCTTGCCGGCGGCGAGGAAGGGGAACAGGTCCTTCATCAGGACCATGCCGACCACGTCGTCCAGCGTCTCGCCATGGACGGGCATGCGCGAATGGCCATGCTCGGCAAAGGCCGCGACCACTTCGGCCCAGCTGGCGCTGGCCGGGATGGCAATGATCTTGCCGCGCGGAATGGCGACGTCATCGGCATCGTGTTCGCTGAAATGGAGGAGATTGCGCAGCATGTCGCGCTCAAGCGGGGAAAGGTCCCCCGCCGCAGTTGGACTGCCGCCCGCATCTTCCTCGTGCTCGTCGATCGCTTCCTCAAGCGCGGCGCGGAGCGATTGCTCGCCGTCGTCGAAGTCGAAGAAACGGCGAAGGGTGCGCCACAGCGAGCGCCTACTATCGCTTTCTCCCGCGTGGGAATCGTTGTTGTGGCCGTGACTGGCCATGGTCTTCAAAGTCCCTCAATGCTGTCGTGATCGCCATATGGGTCCGCGATGCCCAGCAGGGCAAGGGCCTTTATCTCCAGTTCCTCCATCGCCCGTGCCTCGGCCGGGCCGAGTTCATGATCGTGACCGGCAAGGTGGAGCAACCCGTGGACGACAAGGTGGGTGGCGTGATGGTCAAGGCTGATGCCTTTGTCCGCTGCTTCGCGGGCGCAGGTCTCGAGTGCAAGGGCGATATCGCCGAGCAGTTCCGGCGGTCCATCTGCGGACAGCGCCAGCAGCTCCTCGCGCTCCAGCATCGGGAAGGAGAGCACGTTGGTCGGCTTGTCCTTGCCCCTCCATTCGCGGTTGAGGACTTGTACCTCGGCATCGTCGGCAAAGACGAGGCTGGCTGACAGGCGGGGATTTGCGAGTTCAGGAGTCATCCGGATCAGCGCGTCAGCAGCACGGCCCGCCAGTTCTTCCCAGTCGGACGGGCCGGGCCATTCGGCTTCCATGGCGATATCGAGTTCCACGCTGCCCCCATGCCGCTCGTGCCGAGCGGAGTCGAGACAAGTTGCGCGCGGGCGGTCAGCTATCCTTGCCCTCATAAGCTTCCACGATCCGCCCGACGATCGGATGGCGCACCACGTCCGCGCTGGTGAAGCGCGTCACGGCGATGCCTTCGACTCCTTCGAGCCGCGTGACCGCATCGGCCAGCCCGCTCATCTGCGGGCCGCCCGGAATGTCGACCTGCTTCGGGTCTCCGCAGATCACCATCCGGCTATTTTGGCCGAAGCGGGTGAGGAACATCTTCATCTGCGCCGGCGTGGTGTTCTGCGCCTCGTCAAGGATGACGAAGGCATCGGCCAGCGTGCGGCCGCGCATGAAGGCGATCGGGGCGACTTCGATCTCGCCGCTGGCCATCCGCCGCTCAACCTGTTCGGGCGGCATGCAATCGTAAAGCGCATCGTAAAGCGGGCGCAGGTAGGGATCGACCTTTTCCTTCATGTCGCCCGGCAGGAAGCCGAGCCGCTCGCCCGCTTCGACGGCCGGTCGGCTGAGGATCAGCCGTTGGACCGAGCCGGACATTAGCTGCGATACCGCTTGTGCCACTGCGACGTAGGTCTTGCCCGTGCCGGCCGGACCGAGCGCGAAAATCACGTCCCGGCTTGCCAGCGCCTGCATGTATTCGATCTGCGCAGCCGACCGCGGAACGATCGTCTTCTTGCGCGTGCGGATCATGATCGGCGGAGCATCCTGACCGCCGGAGATGATTCCTTCGAGAGTTGGTTCCGAGGACATGGCGATCAGCGATTCTATTGCCCCGGAATCAAGCTCGTGGCCGGCCAGCAAGCGCTGATGCATCCCCTTCAGCACCTCGCGCGCCCGGGCCACATCATCGGATGCGCCCTCGATCTGGATGCGGTTGCCTCGCGCCGCAATGAACACTCCGAGCCGGTTTTCCAACTGGACCAGATTGGCATCGAATTGTCCGAACAACGCGCCGAGTACGGTGGGTTCGTCGAATTCCAGTTCAGTCCTGGCGCGCTTTTGCGGTTCGGACCGGAGATGCGCCACGGTGTGCGCGCGGGCAGCTTTGCGTGCCATAAGAGCTTTAGGGGCGCTCCTTTCTTGCGGGTCTACAGGACGGCAGACCGTTGCAAACAAGATAGGCGCGCCTTTGTTGCAGGCAAGCTGCAGTTGCTCCTGGTCTGTGGAATATCTTTCACGCGTGTGCGGTGTGCAACAACCGGGCATGCAACGAATTCGGCCATGCCTCTTGCAGGTCCACCGCCACCAGGTCACCGATTGCTACATCGCCTTCGAAATGCACCGATTGCAGCCAGGGGGACTTGCCGAGCCATTGGCCGGGTCGCTTGCCCTTGCGCTCGACCAGCACCTCGCAGCGCTTGCCGACACTTGCCTGGTTGAACGCGAGCTGGTGCCGGTTGAGCACCGCCTGGAGGCGTTGGAGCCGTTCGTCCATCACTTCGGGGGCGACGTGGCCTTCCATCGTCGCGGCGGGCGTGCCGGGCCGGGCCGAATACTTGAAGCTGAAGCACTGGGCATAGCCCACGGCATCGATCAGGCTGAGCGTCTCGGCGAATTCGGTCTCGGTCTCGCCGGGGAAGCCCACGATGAAATCGCCTGACAAGGCGATGTCCGGACGGGCGGCGCGGACCCGATCGAGAATCTTCAAGTAACTGTCACGGCTATGGCTGCGGTTCATGGCCTTGAGTACCCGGTCGCTTCCGGCCTGCACCGGAAGGTGCAGGAACGGCATCAGCTTCTCCACCTCGACGTGGGCCGCAATCAGGCCATCGGTCATGTCGTTGGGGTGGCTGGTCGTATAGCGGATGCGGGCGAGTTGAGGGATTTCGGCCAGCTCCCGGATCAACCCGTCGAGGCCGACGGGACGGCCGCGCGTATCGTCGCCGGTCCAGGCGTTGACGTTCTGTCCGAGGAGGGTGATCTCGCGGGCTCCGGCCTCGACCAGCCGCTGCGCCTCGGCGACGAGACTGGCGTATGGACGGGAGATTTCGGCACCGCGGGTATAAGGTACCACGCAATAGGTGCAGAACTTGTCGCAGCCTTCCTGCACGGTGAGGAAGGCCGTCGGGCCAACCTTGCGGCGCGCGGGCAGGGCATCGAACTTGGTTTGCGCAGGCATGTCGGTATCGACCGCGCGCTTGCCCTCGACCGCCTCGGCGATCATCTCGGGCAGGCGGTGATAGGCCTGCGGGCCAACCACCATCCGCACTGCCGGCGCCCGGGTCATGATCTCCTCGCCTTCGGCCTGGGCAACACAGCCAGCAACCGCGATCAGCGGACTAGAGCCGTCCTCGCGGCGCAACCGGCCGATGTCGGAATAGACCTTCTCCGCCGCTCTTTCCCGAATATGGCAGGTATTGAGCACGACCAGCTCGGCATCCTCCCCCTCGGTCGCCGGCCGCATGCCTTCGGCGGCAAGCAGTTCGGCCATCCGTTCGCCATCATAGACGTTCATCTGGCAGCCGAAGCTTTTGACCCGGTAGGTCTGGGGAGGCGAGACGGGTTGCATCGAGCGCGCCGTTACGCGAATTGGCGGAAAAGGTGAAGCGGTTAGGCTCGCAGCAACTCCGGCAGCTTTCCGCTCATCCCGCGCGCTTCATCCATGAAGAAGCGCTTCAGCATCGGCGTGCGCTGGATGACGGCCATCCCGGCGCGGCGGACCAGCGATGGCAGTCGGCCGGGTATGCCGAACAAGCGGGTCAGGGTGTCGGTCGCGGCCATGACGCTTGTAGCGTCGAGCGCGCGCCAGCGTTCGTAGCGGGCGAGTAGCTGCGCATCGCCCGGCTCCAACCCCAGCCGCATCCCATCCGAGAGAACCTCGACCAATGCGCCCACATCGCGCAGGCCCAGGTTCAGGCCCTGTCCGGCAATCGGGTGCATTCCGTGCGCTGCATCACCGATCAGCGCGAGGCGGTGATCGATGATCTTGCCAGCGTGGTGGAAATTGAGCGGGAAGGACTGGCGCGGTGCGGCCAGGCTGATCGCGCCATAGATCCCGTCCATGCATCGGTGAACTTCGGCAAGGAATGCCGTGTCACTCATGGCCATGGCGCCGGCGGCATCCTTCTCCGCAACAGTCCAGACCAGCGCGCTGCGGTGGCGGCCTTGCTCGTCATCGCGCAGTGGAAGTAGCGCAAAGGGGCCGGCGGGGTAGAAGATTTCCCAGGCAACGCCTTCGTGAGGCTTTTCGTGAAACAGCGCCGTGACTTGGGCCCGGTGGCGGTAGTCCCACTTTGCGAGGCCGAAGCCGGCCTCGTCACGAGTGGGCGAGCGGCGTCCTTCGGCGGCAACCAACAGGTTCCCGAGCAGAACCGAACCGTTGTCCAGCGTCACCGAGACTCCAAACGGGCCGCGTTCACGCTCCACCGGCTCGACCCCGGTGTGCCACGAGATCGCCGTTTCAGCCCGCGCTGCGTCGAACAGGGCGAGACGCAGGTCGCGGTTGGCGAACATCCGGCCGAGTGAGCCCTCGTCCGGCTCGGGGCGGAAGTCGATTCGACCGGGGCGCATCGCATCGGTCACGGCGATCGCCTCGATCGGGCAACCCAGGCCCTCCAGTCGTACCTTGAGACCGATGTTGCAGAACAGGTTCCAGCTGGCCGTTGATATGGCCGAGGCGCGTCCGTCGAAGTTGTCGGCGGTCAGTTCGGCCGGATCGGCCTTGTCGACGACGTGGCTGGTGATGCCGGCCTTGGCTGCAGCAAGGGCCAAGGTCATCCCGACCAGCCCGCCCCCAAGGATTACGAGATCGCGGCGATCTTCGGTCATTTCGGCCCCGCACATGAGTTTGCTGCGCTGCCATCAATATCGAGGCAACGGCCGTCGAATGCGCCTTCCGGCACGGACAGCCCGAGCAAGGCCGCGAGAGTGGGGGCGATGTCCACCGTCTCCACCGGTGCCGGCTGCTCCATGCCGGGCACGCCCTTGCGCCAGAACACAAGCGGCACGCGCCTGTCATAATCCCATGGACTGCCGTGCGTAGCGGTGTAGCCCGGCGAAGGATCCGGAATCGGCACTACCGCGCGGTCGAGCAGGACGACAACGTCGCCCGAACGCAGCGGATCGAACGAGGCGCGGGCCCGGTCCTTGAGCGACCAGTCCTGCGGCGAGCCGACCGGTAGCGGCGCTTCCGCCAGCTCGGTTGCGGTGAACACGGCGGCGACCTGGGAATGCGCCTTGAGCAGGGGCACGAGCGCGGCGAGCACTTGCGCCTTCTGTACCGAGGACAGGCCGTGCGAGAGGTAGTAATCTCCAAAAGGCCCATCGGCGTAGATCAGCGGATCCGAGGTAGAGATCCCGGTCCTGGCGGTGACAACCTTGGCCAGGGCGGCCGGAAGCAGTGCTCGATCGGCCCGGGCCGCCTGAGGCAGCGCCTGCTCGGCCAACCGCTCAGGCAGATCGAGCCCACCATGATCGGCGCTCAGCACCACGACGTAGTCGATCCCGCGCGCATCGAGATGGTCGAGCAGGCGGCCGACCGAACGGTCAAGCTCTGCCAGCTGGATGCACATCTCCACGCCTTCGGTGCCGGTGGCATGGCCGATATAATCGGTCGCCGAGAAGCTGACCGAGAGGATGTCGGGCGCGGAACCCTGGCCCAGTTGCATGTCGTCGGTGAGCCCGATGGCAAGGTCCGCGGTTGCCGCGTCCATCCGCGGAGAGACGCGGAACTGGGGCTCCTTGCCAGGTTCCATGAGGAAATGCCCGGTGCCGACCGTTGCGCTGCCGGCCTTCACTTCGCGTTCGTGCGCGGCACACCAGGCCGGGACGGCAAAGGCAGGCTCGCCTTTCTTGATGCGCGCCGCGAGTGCTGTGTTCTCACTTTCCACCAGCGGCCGAAGCGCTCGGCCGGCCAAAGTGACAAACGCGCCGCCTTTCCACCAGTAACCCTCGTCGATCGCGTGGCCGCCCATCATGATGACCGCGCGATCCTTGGCCGAAACCGCGACATTGCGGCTTTCCGGCCAGCGCGACTTCATCCGCTCGCCCAGGGTCGGCACCTTGAGGTGGTAGGCCGAGACCACGGGACTGCCCGAGGTACTGGCGGGTTCGCGCTCGTCCTCAGCGCAGTAGACCCGCTTGTCGGCCCGGGCGAGGCCGGGATCGAACCAGTTGTTGGCTATGATTCCCGTGCGGCTCGGATGGGCCCCGGTCAGCAAGGTGGAATGGCCTGGGCAGGTTTCGGTCGCGGCGTGTGACTGGAAGCCGGCCGGAAAGACGGCTCCCTGCTGAAGCCGCGCGAGGCCGGCCGTGAAGCGCGTGCGGTACTGCGCGAAAAGATCGGCAGAGAGCTGATCGACCGAAATCGCAACGACCAGCCGGGGCGCTGCGCTCGGCGCCGAGACTGGCGGCAACGCGGCGACCGGCCGCGGCCCGGATGACGCGCATCCAGCCAACGCGAGGGACAGGGCGAGAAAGGTCGGCGCAATCGAGCGGCGCATGGGGAATCCTTGAAATCCGGCGGCAACCCCGGCACAGCCCTGATGGCGAGGCCTCGTCCCGGTTGCAAGGCCCTCGATAGGAAAGAGACGGGCTTGGCGCAAATGCCTCCTTATCGCGGTCTTGTTGTGTTGCTGTTGCAGCTTGCGGCGCTGCTGTTCGCCGCGCCGGCGCTGGCCGCCCCGACGCATATCACCGCGGCGCTCGTGGCCGAGTCGGCGGTGGAACCGGGCGGCAAGGTTACGCTGGCTCTCGTGATGAGGCCGGAAACAGGCTGGCACGGGTACTGGCTCAATCCCGGCGACGCCGGCTTCGGAATGACCGCGAAATGGCGGCTTCCCCGTGGCGCCAGCACTGGACCGCTGTTGTATCCGGTTCCGCGGACCTTGATCCTCGCGGGCCTGATGAACCACGTTTACGAGAGCGATTATGCGCTGCTGGTCGAGCTGACCGCGCCCGCCAATTCCGCGCCGGGTTCGCGCCTGCCGATATCCGTCGAGGCCGACTGGCTCGCCTGTACGGACGAGATCTGCGTTCCCGAGCGCGCCACGCTCAGCACCGAAGTGCTGATTGGCCCACCTGGAGCCGCCGACCGGCGCTTTGACGAGTGGCGCCGGCGTCTGCCTGCGCCGCTGGGGGCAGAAGCGCACTTCGCCATAGCGGGCGACACGATCCGGCTCGGCATCCCGATGCCGCGTACCGTTGCGCTGGAGGCGCCGCACCTATTCGCCGCCGATGACAGGGTCGTGTCCTACCCCGCCGGGCAGGCCTTTTTCCGCAAGGGCGACCTGCTGATCGTGGAACTCCAGCGCCCCCGGGCGCTGGCGATCACGCCTGCTACCTTCTCGGCCGTCCTGCGCTTGAACGCGGCAGGAGACGGGGTGACGATCGCGGCAGTCCCGGGGAGCGTGCCGACCGGCGGCGAACCCATCGCGGCGCAAGCGGCCCCGCAGGAATCATTCCCCTGGCTGCTGCTCGCCGCGCTTGCTGGCGGCCTGCTGCTCAACCTGATGCCTTGCGTATTCCCGATCCTTTCGCTCAAGGCACTGAGCCTGGCGCGTGCGGGCGAAAGCGAGGCCCATGCGCGGGCCGAGGGGTTGGCCTACTGCGCCGGGGTCGTGCTTGCTTGCGCTATACTGGGTGCGCTGCTGCTGGCCTTGCGCGCTGCCGGGGCCGAAGTGGGCTGGGCATTCCAGCTGCAGGAACCGCTCGTGGTTGGCGCCTTGTTGCTGCTTGCAGTGGCCATCACCGCCAATATGGCTGGTCTCTACGAGCTCGCGATCCCGGGTTTCGCGCAGGGGCACGAAACGCGCGGGTCCTTCGCTACCGGGCTGCTCGCTGCCTTTGTCGCGACGCCCTGCACCGGCCCGTTCATGGCCGCGGCGATGGGCGCTGCGTTGCTGCTGCCCGCGCCGCAGGCCATGGCGCTGTTTGTTGCACTGGGGCTGGGGATCGCTTTACCGTTCCTTGCCGTGGCGACGATCCCGGCACTGCGCCGACGCCTGCCGCGCCCTGGCGCGTGGATGGTCCGCTTCCGTCACTGGATGGCATGGCCGATGGGCCTGACGGCGCTGGCGCTAGCCTGGCTTGCGAGCCGGATCGGCGGCTGGGACTTCGCCATTGCTTGCGCGGTTTTTGCGCTTGGGCTGGTAGCCTTGCTGTCGATTGCAGGGCGGCTGCAACGCAAGGGCGAGCCTGCGGCCAAGCAGGTGATGGCCGGGCTGGCGGGGATGGCTGTGCTGTTCGTCGTCGGGCTGCCGATGACCGTCAGGGCGCCCTCGGCCGAGTCGCAGGGCGTGCTGCCATCCAAGCCCTTCAGCGATGCCGCGCTCGCCACGGCCCGCGCCTCGGGCAAACCGGTCTTCGCTTACTTCACCGCTGACTGGTGCCTGACCTGCAAGGTCAACGAACAGATAGCGATCGAGCGCGAGGCAACCCGCGATGCGTTTGCGCAAGCCGGCGTGACCGTGCTGCGCGGCGATTGGACGCGCCGTGATCCCGCGATCACGCGTTTCCTGACCGCTCATGGCGCGGCCGGCGTCCCGCTTTACGTATGGTACCCGGCCGCCGGCGGTGAGGATCGTATCCTGCCGCAGGTGCTCGGGCCCGACAGCCTGGCCACGCTGGCCCGCACCGGAACTTCTGCAAATTAGTATTCATTACATACAAAATTCAGCTTTTTGACCGCGATCAAGGTTGGAGCCAAATGGGAGGCATAAGCCAAGGGTGCAAAGGAGGAATGCCCCATGGCCAGTGCCCCGCAAATCGACGGAACGCACCTGTTTGACAGCGAAGCCGCGCTCAAGGGCCTTGCGCTCAACGAGATGTGCTACTCGTTCAACGACGCCCGGAACCGGCAGGCATTCCTTGATGACGAAGAGGCCTACTGCGCCAGGTTTGCGCTGACTCCCGAACAGAAGAACGCGGTCGCCCAGCGCAATGTGTTGGCGATGATGGCTGCTGGCGGGAACATCTACTACCTCGCCAAGCTCGCCGGGATCTTCGGCCTCAATGTCCTGTTCCCCGTCAGCACCAATGGCACAGATTTGAGGTTGTGATTTAAGGAGTGTTGGGGCTTCGTCGTAGTGACGAAGGAACGAAGATGAAGCCCCAACCCTCCTTGAAAAAATCG
>CANJBY010000032.1 GCA_947472735.1 Sphingomonadaceae bacterium
CAGGAATTATATCGTGATTCACGATGCCAGTCAGCCCGGCGATGTTTTCGGCGACGGCAATGCCCTCGTCCTCGGCCTTGTGGGCCAGCATGGGGCCTGGGATCACATCGCCGATCGCCCAGACGCCATCCGCCTTGGTGCGGAATTCATGGTCGGTCTCGATCTGTCCGCGCGCGTTCAGCTCAAGGCCGATCGCGGCGATGTCCAGACCTTCCACGTTAGGGCGGCGGCCGATCGCCACCAGCACGCAGTCCGCCTCGAGCGTCTCGGCCGAACCGCCGGCGGAGGGTTCGAGCGTGAGGGTGGCCTTCCGACCCTTCACCACGGCCTTGGTAACCTTGGTCGAGAGCCTGAGCTCCATGCCCTGCTTCTTGAAGATCTTGCCCGCTTCCTTGCGAACATCGCCGTCCATGCCCGGCAGCAGCGCATCGAGATATTCGACCACGGTCACCTTGGCGCCAAGCCGCCGCCAAACCGAGCCCAGCTCCAGCCCGATCACCCCGCCGCCGATCACGACGAGGTGCTGCGGCACCTTGGGCAGCGCCAGCGCGCCAGTGGAATCCACGATCACGCCCTTGTCGTTATCAACCTCCACGCCGGGAAGCTGAGTAACGCTTGATCCGGTGGCGATCACCACGTTCCTGGCGGTCACGGTTTTGCTGGCGACCTCTACGGTGTGGGCATCCTTGAACCGGGCATAGCCTTTGAGCCAGTCCACCTTGTTTTTCTTGAACAGGAACTCGATCCCTCCGGTCAGGCCTTTGACAGCGTCGGCCTTGTCGGCCTGCAGCGCATCGAGATCGAGCTCGACCTTGCCCAGCTTCACGCCATAGCGCGCAAGGCTGCCGCTCGCTGCCTCCTCGAACTTCTCGGAGCCGTGCAGCATCGCCTTGGAAGGAATGCAGCCGACATTGAGACACGTCCCGCCCAGCGTCTCGCGGCCCTCGACGCAGGCGGTCTTCAGCCCGAGCTGCGCGGTACGGATCGCACCAACATACCCGCCAGGGCCGGCACCGATGAAGAGGACGTCGTAATCGTACATGGCAGGTTCCTGCAGGTAGGGATGCAGCGTCAGCGCCGCAGACGGATCGCGGTGTAAGACTTGGCTAGCAGTCCCGCGACCCGTTCGGCGACGAGTTGCGCATCGGGAAAGAGGTATCGCATCTGAGCCTTGCCCAGCATCAACGAACTATCGGCAAAGCGGTAGGCGGCGGCGAGGTCGGGCGCGCGGCCCATGGTCGCCAGCGGCAGCATCAGCATCAATCGGGCACGCAGCGGGCGGGGCAGCCAGTGGATCAGCGGGAGCTTCCAGAAGTGCGGATCGACCGGGAACCAGTAATTGGGCGTCTGGATGAAATAGGCCGGCGCAACCCGGCGGACTTCACCCGCGAAGCGCTCCATGTCCCAGGCAAAGCCGACGTGCTCGATAACCGAGTTTGCGTGCGCGAGATCGTAGGAATCGTCTCCGTGCTCCAGCGCGCAGGCGTTTCCGACGACGTAGCGGAACAGGTCCTCGCCGCCTTCGATCACATGCTGCTCCTCAACGCTGAGGTTGAGGATGTCGATCAACACTTTCTGCTCGCGCAGGAAATCGAACCCGACGCGGCGCCAGTAGTCTGCGCGCCCGCCAAGATCGAGGATCCGAAGCCGCTCCCCGGTGCGCGGGGTCTTCGCGATCAACTCGCGCAGCCTCACGTCGCGCCCGGCGCGGAAACGTTCAGAGAGGCTGGGGGCTGACATCGACGCTTACAGGTCGATCAGGATCCGGGTGGGATCCTCGATCGCTTCCTTGATGATCTTGAGCGCGGTGACTGCTTCCTTGCCGTCGATGATCCGGTGGTCATAGGACAGCGCGATGTACATCATCGGGCGGATCACGACCTCCCCGTTGCGCACCACCGGTCGATCCTCGATCCGGTGCAGACCGAGCACGGCTGACTGCGGCGGGTTGATGATCGGCGTGGACATCAGCGAACCGAATACACCGCCGTTGGAGATGGTGAAAGTGCCCCCGGCCATGTCGGCCATCGAGAGGGTGCCCTCCTTGGCTTTCTTGCCATAGGCGGCGATCGCCTTCTCGATGCCCGCGAACGACAGGTCCTGGCAATCGCGCACCACGGGGACCACCAGGCCATTGGGTGCAGAGACCGCGACCGAGATGTCGACATAGTCGTGATAGATGATCTCATCGCCTTCGATGTAGGCGTTGACCGCAGGCACGTCCTTCAGCGCGAGACAGGCGGCCTTTGCGAAGAAGCCCATAAAGCCGAGCCGCGTGCCGTGCTTCTTCTCGAAAAGGTCCTTGTACTTGTCGCGGGCCGCAATGACCGCGGACATGTCGACATCGTTGAAAGTGGTGAGCAGGGCCGCGGTGTCCTGCGCTTCCTTCAGGCGGCGCGCGATGGTCTGGCGCAGGCGCGTCATCTTGACGCGTTCCTCGCGGCGCTCGCCGCTAGCGGCAGGAGCCGGTGCGGCGACCGGGGCGCTGGCAACGGGAGCAGGCGCGGCGGTCTTGGCCTGGGCTGCGGCCACCACATCATCCTTGGTGATCCGGCCGTCCTTGCCAGATCCCTTGATGGTCGCCGGATCGATCCCGTGTTCCAGCACCGCGCGGCGTACGGCCGGAGACAGGACGGCAGCGTCGGAAGTCGGTTCCGCGGGAGCGGCAGCAGCAGCCGGAGCAGGGGCGGGAGCCGCGACGGCGCCGCTGCCGGCCTCGATCGTTGCGATCACCGCGCCGACGCCGACCGTTTCGCCTTTCTTGACGAGCAACGCGCCCATCACGCCCGCCACCGGAGCCATCACCTCGATCGCTACCTTGTCCGTCTCGAGGCTGGCGATCGGCTCATCGACGGCAACCGGTTCGCCCGGCTGCTTGAGCCACTGGCCGATGGTGGCTTCCGAGACGCTTTCGCCAAGCGTGGGAACTTTGACTTCCTGCGACATCTTCAAATCACCTCAAGATCTTAAGTTCGTCGTTCACGCCTGCTTCTTGGCGGCAACCGGAAGACCGAGCGCATTGGCAACCAGTCCCGCCTGCTCGGCCGCGTGGCGCTTGGCCAGGCCGGTGGCGGGCGAAGCCGAGGCGCAGCGGCCGGCATAGCGCGGGCGCGCTACCTTGCTGCCGGCATTTGCCAGGGCCTCTTCGATCAGTTCCGCCACAAAGAACCACGAGCCGTTGTTGCGCGGTTCTTCCTGGCACCACACCACTTCTTCGAGGTTTTTCATTCGCGACAAGCGCAGCGCCAGCGGCTCGCCCGGGAAGGGATAGAGTTGCTCGAGCCGGATGATCTGGGTGTCGTCGAGTCCCGCCGCGTCGCGCGCCTCGATCAGGTCGTAAGCGACCTTGCCCGAGCACAGCACAACCCGGCGCGTTTTCTCGTCCGCCGCACCGTTGGTATCGGACAGGATGCGCATGAAGTGCCCGTCGCCGATGAAGTCCGAAGCCTTTGACTTGGCAAGCGGATGGCGCAGCAGTGACTTGGGCGTCATGATGATCAGCGGCTTGCGGAACGGGCGGTGCATCTGCCGGCGCAGTACGTGAAAGTAGTTGGCCGGTGTGGTGATGTTACAGACCTGCAGATTGTCTTCCGCGCAAAGCTGCAGGTAGCGCTCGAGCCGGGCGGAGGAGTGCTCCGGTCCCTGGCCTTCGTAGCCATGCGGCAGCAGCAGCACCAGGCCGTTGGCGCGCAGCCATTTTGATTCCGACGAGGCGATGTACTGGTCAATGACAATTTGCGCGCCGTTGGCGAAATCGCCGAACTGCGCTTCCCACAGTACCAGGGTCTTGGGGTCGGCGCTGGCGTAGCCATATTCGAAGCCCAGCACGCCGTATTCTGAAAGCGGACTGTCATGCACTTCGAAGTGGCCGTGCGTCACGGTCGAAAGCGGCACGTACTTGTGCTCGTCCTTCTGGTCGACCCAGACGGCGTGCCGCTGGCTGAAGGTGCCGCGGCCCGAGTCCTGGCCGGAAAGGCGCACGGCGTAGCCTTCGGAGAGCAGCGAGCCATAGGCCAGCGCTTCACCGGTTGCCCAGTCGAAGCCTTCGCCGCTGCGGAACATCTCACGCTTGGCATCCAGCACGCGGGCCAGCGTCTTGTGGATGTCGAGGCCTTCGGGAACAGTGGTCAGCGTACGACCGAGGCTGTCGAACAGCTTGCCTTCGATGCCCGTGGGTACGTTGCGGCGGGCAGTTTCGGGATCGACCGGCTTGTTGAACCCGCTCCAGCGCCCCGCGAACCAGTCCGCCTCATTGGCCTTGTAGGTCTTGGCGGCCTCGAAATGCTCTTCCAGCAAGTCGGTGAAGGCCTTGGTTGCTGAGGCCGCATAGCTGGCGTCGATCACGCCCTGCTCGACCAGGCGGTTGGAATAGAGCTCGCTCACCCCGGGATGCTGGCGGATGCTGGAATACATCAGCGGCTGAGTGAAGCCGGGCTCATCGCCCTCATTGTGGCCAAAGCGGCGGTAGCACCACATGTCGACCACGATGTCGCGGCCGAAGCGCTGGCGGTAATCAATCGCCAACTTGCAGGCGAAGGTCACAGCCTCGGGATCATCACCGTTGACGTGGATGATCGGCGCCTGGACGCCCTTGGCGACGTCCGACGGGTAAGGTGAGCCGCGCGAGAACTGCGGGCTGGTGGTGAAGCCGATCTGGTTGTTGATCACGAAATGGATGCAGCCGCCGGTATTGTAGCCGCGCACTCCGGAAAAGCCGAAGCACTCCCAGACGATGCCCTGGCCGGCAAAGGCCGCGTCACCGTGGATCAGCACCGGCAGAACCTGCTTGTGCTTGCCCTTGCCGATATCGTCGCGGAACACTTGCTGCGCCCGGACCTTGCCGAGCACGATCGGATCGACCGTTTCGAGATGGCTGGGGTTCGGCATCAGGCTCATGTGCACCTTGATCCCGTCGAATTCGCGGTCGGTGCTGGTGCCGAGGTGATACTTGACGTCCCCCGATCCGCCGACGTCCTCCGGGTTGGCCGTGCCACCCGAAAATTCGTGGAAGATCACCTTGTAAGGCTTGGACATGACGTTCGCGAGGATGTTGAGCCGGCCCCGGTGGGCCATGCCGTAAACGATCTCGCGCACCCCAAGCTGGCCGCCGTACTTGATCACCGCTTCCAGTGCCGGGATCATCGCTTCGCCGCCATCGAGCCCGAAGCGCTTGGTCCCGACGTACTTGCGGCCGAGGAACTTCTCGTACTGTTCACCGCGGATCACCGCGCCAAGGATGGCCTTCTTGCCTTCGGGGGTGAAGTCGATCGACTTGTCGCCGCCCTCGATGCGGTCCTGCAGGAAGCGGCGTTCCTCCACATCGGCGATGTGCATGTATTCAAGGCCGACCTTGCCGCAGTAATTCCGCTTCAGGATCGCCACGAGTTCGCGGATCGAGGCCCATTGCAGGCCGAGCGTGCCGCCGAGGAAAACCTTGCGGTCCTGCGCATCGCCGGTGAAGCCGTGATACTCGGGGGTAAGGTCCGCCGGCAGGTCCTGCTTGGCGAGCCCTAGCGGATCTAGATCGGCCGCGAGATGTCCGCGTACCCGGTAAGTGCGGATCAGCATCATCGCCCGGATCGAATCCGCCGCCGCAGCTTCGACGCTGGCCTCACTGGCGGGTGCGCCCGAGCTGGCCTTGATCGCAGCCTTCAGCGCCGCCGGCTCCATCGCCGTGGGATCGAGCGCCTGAGTCAGATCGTCTTCCGACGCGCCGCCGGACAGCGGCCAGTTTGCCCGCTGCCAACTAGGACCCGGCTGGGGATCTTCCGGGAAGAAATCGTGCAGTTCGTTGCCCATGGTCTTCACCTTTGGCGAAGCGTGAGGCGTTCCGGAGGGAAACGCCTGCGCTTGATGTCAGGCCCGTTCCTTCAGCAGTTCGGCGAGCGTCTCGCCGAGCAGGCTGGGCGAGGCGGAGACGCGGATGCCCGCTGCCTCCATCGCTGCGATCTTGTCTTCCGCGCCGCCCTGGCCGCCCGAGACGATTGCCCCGGCATGGCCCATGCGCCGGCCCGGGGGTGCGGTAAGCCCGGCGATGAAGCCGACCATCGGCTTCTTGCGCCCGCGCTTCGCTTCGTCCTTGAGGAACTGCGCCGCTTCTTCCTCGGCGCTGCCGCCGATTTCGCCGATCATGATGATCGACTTGGTCTCGTCGTCGGCAAGGAACAGTTCGAGCATGTCGATAAAGTTGGTGCCGTTGACCGGATCGCCGCCGATGCCGACCGCAGTGGTCTGGCCCAGGCCCGCGGCGCTGGTCTGGAACACCGCCTCATAGGTCAGCGTGCCGGAGCGGCTGACCACGCCGACGCTGCCCTTCTGGAAGATGCTGCCGGGCATGATGCCGATCTTGCATTCACCAGGGGTCAGCACGCCGGGGCAGTTCGGGCCAATCAGGCGCGACTTGGAGCCGGTCAGCGCCCGCTTGACCCGGACCATGTCGAGCACCGGGATACCTTCGGTGATAGTCACGATCAGCGGGATCTCGGCATCGATCGCCTCAAGGATCGAATCCGCGGCGAATGGCGGGGGGACGTAGATTACGCTGGCGTCCGCGCCGGTTGCGGCCTTGGCCTCGGCCACAGTATCCCACACCGGCAGGCCGGTTTCATCGTGGGTCTGCCCGCCCTTGCCGGGGGTGACACCGCCGACCATTTGCGTGCCATAGGCCAGCGCCTGCTGGGTATGGAAAGTGCCGGTCGCCCCGGTCATCCCCTGGGTGATGACCTTGGTGTGCTTGTTGACGAGGATGGACATTGTTCAGCTACTCCGCGGCGCGCGATCAGGCGAGGCCAGGCTCAATACCCTTGCAGGCGACCAGCAGTTCCTTGACCGCATCGACGCTGACCTGAAGTCCCGCCTTGTCGGCATCGTCCAGCGCGATCTCGATGACCTTCTCGACCCCGCCCGCACCGATCATCACCGGGACGCCGACGTAAAGGTCGTTCACCCCGTACTGGCCGTTCACATAGGCGGCGCAGGGCAGGATGCGCTTCTGGTCGTTCAGATAGGCTTCGGCCATGGCGATGCCCGATGCGGCAGGCGCATAGAAGGCCGAGCCGGTGCCGAGCAGCGCGACGATCTCGCCGCCGCCGCCGCGGGTGCGATTGACGATCTCGTCGATCTTGTCCTGCGATGACAGGCCCATCTTGACGAGGTCAGGAACGGGGATGCCGTTGACGGTGGAGTAACGCACCACAGGGACCATAGTATCGCCGTGGCCGCCGAGCACGAAAGTGTTCACGTCACGCACCGAAACCCGGAATTCGTCGGCAATGAAGTGGCTGAACCGCGCGCTGTCGAGCACGCCGGCCATGCCGACCACCATGTGATGGGGCAGGCCCGAAAATTCGCGCAGCGCCCAGACCATCGCATCGAGCGGGTTGGTAATGCAGATCACGAAAGCGCCGGGGGCGTTGTTCTTGATGCCCTCGCCAACGGCCTTCATCACCTTGAGGTTGATACCGAGCAGGTCGTCGCGGCTCATCCCCGGCTTGCGGGCGACACCGGCGGTGACGATGATCACGTCGGCCCCGGCGATATCCTTGTAATCGTTCGAGCCGGTGATCTTCGCGTCGAACCCTTCGACCGGGCCGCACTGCGACAGGTCGAGCGCCTTGCCCTGAGGCACGCCTTCGACCACGTCGAACAGGACGATGTCGCCCAGTTCCTTCTGCGCTGCGAGGTGAGCAAGGGTGCCACCGATGTTACCGGCGCCGATAAGGGCAATTTTCTTGCGAGCCATGGGTGACGTCTTCCTTCGCTGATTGCGGGATCGACTGGCAAGCATGCAAAGGCCCGGCTGCAAGATCCCGCGATGCACGCGCCCGGCCCTTGATTCTTCGGCCGCCCTAGGCTGCTCCCAGATGCATTGCAACCGCGAAAAGCGCCTTCGCGTCAGTTATTTATGCTAATGCGAATAGTGTGCAACAAGGGGTGGGCGGTTACGCAGTATCAGGTAGCGCGCTACGTTTTTTCCGAGGCATTTCAACCCACCGCGCGCTGGGGTGCAAACTTCTCCCGCTCCTGCGCAATCAGCATGGCCGCGAGGTAGTCGGGCACCGCGCGGCTGAAGTAGTAGCCTTGGCCGAGCGTGCAGCCGGCGGCGCGGACGGCCTCGACCTGCTCAACCGTTTCGAGACCTTCGGCAACGATTTCCATGCCCAGGGTCGAACCCATGCCCGACACTGCCCGGATAATTGCGTCACTCTTCTTGCCGGCGTTTGCGCCCGAGACGAAGCTGCGGTCGACCTTGATCTTGGAGAAGGGGTACTTGTTGAGATAGCCGAGCGAGGAATAGCCGGTGCCGAAGTCGTCGAGCGCGAAGCGGACGCCCGCGGCGGCCAATTCGGCAACGAAGGCCTCGGTGTTTTCGCTATGCTCAAGCAGCACGGTCTCGGTGATCTCCAGCTCGAGCCGATGCGGCGAAAGCTTGGCATCGCGCAAGGCGGTGAGGATGCCCAGGGCCGCGCCGGGCGCGCGGATCTGCAGCGGCGAAAGGTTGACCGCGATGGTAATGTCATCGGGCCACTGCGCGGCGGCCTTGGCTGCCTGAGCGGTGATCCAGTTGCCCAGTGTGATGATCGCGCCGGTCTCCTCGGCCACCGGGATGAATTCGTCGGGACGCAATTCGCCCTTTTCGGGGTGGAACCAGCGCACCAGCGCCTCAAACGCGCGGATACGGCCGGTCTCGAGATCGACGATCGGCTGGAAGAAGATCGAGAGTTCGTCGCGTTGCAGCGCGATGCGCAGTTCGGCTTCGATTTCCTTGCGGCGCACGAGGTTGCGGGTCATCGCCGGGTCGAAGAACGAGGCCTGATTTCGGCCGTTCACCTTGGCATGATAGAGCGCCAGATCCGCGCCCTGCATGACCGTTTCCAGATCCTTGCCATCGTCAGGCAGGATGGCGATGCCGATGGAGGTGGCGATGTCCATGCGCAGGTCGTCGATTCGCATCGGCCGCGTGATGTGCTCGAGCATGGTTGAGGCAAACACTTCTACTTCGTGCCGGTTGACCGCTTCGCAGGCGACCACGAACTCATCGCCGCCGAACCGCGAAATCGTTGCGCTCGCCGGCATCAGCGCGGTAAGCCGCTTGGCCACTTCGGCCAGCAGTTTGTCGCCAACCTGATGCCCCAGGGTGTCGTTGACTTCCTTGAACCGATCGAGATCGAGCCAGAACAGGGCCATTTTCTGGTCCGGATCAAGGCGCATCAGCCGCTCGACCAGATGGTGATTGAGCCCGGCCCGGTTGAGCAGGCCGGTGACCACGTCGGTCCGGGCGAGATGCTGCATCTTCTCAGCCAGCCGCTGGCTGGTTTCAGCCGCCAGGATTGAACTGCGCAGCGTGCGGAACACCTGCATGGTGATGGTCATCATTGCGGGAATGAGCAGGATCACCGCGAGCAGCAGCGCCAGCAGTGCGGGTTCGCGACGGGTCGCGAGGCAGATCACCAGCGGGATCAGCGCCAGCAGCAACTGGCCGATGGCGATCATGGGGCGGCCAGCGTTGCGCGCGGCAATGCCGGTGGCATAGCCGATGGTGTTGGCAACCAGCAGCAATTGCACATGCGGCGGGGCATCGAGGTACACGGTCAACGCCGCGCTGATGCCCAGCAACAGAGAATAGCTGAAAGCGCCGAATTCGTAGACGCGTTCGAGCAACCGGGTATCGCGGTTGGCCATCCGGGGCAGGGCCAGCGCCAGCAGCACGCGTGAGAAGGCGATGACGCTAAGCAGCGCGCAAGCCAGGGTGATCGTGGGGTTGCCGGCGAAGTAGGCCGCGATGGCGCTGGTCAGGATGCCGTTGGCGGCGCCGATCGCAAGACTGATGGGTTGGGCATACAGGGACTCGACCAGGATCTTGCGAACCCTGTCGTCAATGGCACTGGTGCGAAACAGCACCCGCCGAATTGACCTTAAATCCTTGATATTCGCGCTCCCATCCGTGCCTTTTCGCCCTAATGCAGACGTATCACTGAATGGTTAACGGGCCGGTTACGAAGTTTCCGCACCGGCCCGCGCAATTTCAGCGCATTTCCCCCCGTCTGTGCCCCACGGCACCGGCCATGCGCCGATCAAGCGCGCGGCAGATGTCGAGCCAGTATTCGTATTTTGCGCGGTCTCCGGCAAAGAAGGCCACTTCGGCATTGTCCCGGGCCCGCGATGCTGCCGCAAGGCCATGCTCGGCAAAATGCTTGAGCGTAGCGCGCAGCAGGGCATTGCGGCTGAGTTGCCCGGCGTTGTCATTCACTGCTTCGCGCCATTCCGGGCGCGTCAGCGCACGGGAAAGCACGGCACCTCTGCCGGTGCGGGCGGCGGCAAATCGGATCGTCATTATGGTGTATCGCTCCGGATTGTATTTTTCTGCTAACCCACCCGTTGCCTAGACGGACAGCCGCTAAGCCTTTGTGTGGGGCCAAGGTTAACCGACCATAAAACCCGGTATCAGGTGGAAGGTTGCATGATCCATTTGCCCGAGTTCAGGTATTCCGGGCGCACACCCGACGCATCGGGCAGGGTCTGACCCCGATAGAGCGCATCGCCGCCGCGCTGTTGCTGCTCTCGGGTATAGGCGGGCGAGGCATGAGCCGGAGCCGCAACCGGAGGGCTTGATACCACAGCTTTCTGGCCGGCTTCGAACGCGCGTTCCACTGCCAGCGGATCGAGCAGGGGGTCGGACACTGTATCTGCGGCGGTACTGCGCACGTGCGGTACCGGAAGCGGTTCGCCGCCGAGATAAGCGAAGTGGAAGGCACCCGGCTCGCCCGCGCGTCCGGGAAAGCGGAAGAAACGATGTGCGCCGATCGTGGCGACGTTTAGCATCCCGGCATTCCACGCGGGATGGACCGCAATGGTGTGGTAGTGGGTCGCCAGACCAACCGGGGTGTAGACATATCCGGCCAGTGCCGCTTGGGCGACCGACCGGGCGCGGTCCCAGAACAGGCGCGCCGGTCGCCGGGCCAGCGATCCATCGCAAGTGAAGCTGAACTGGCAGCCGGTGGTGCGCTCGGATCCCTGGTAGACCACGCCGCAGACCGTATTCGGATAAGAGGGATGGGCCACGCGGTTCAGCACGACCTGGGCGACCGCGCGCTGGCCGGAATCGGGCTCGCTTGCCGCTTCGTAATAGATCGCGGTGGTCAGGCATTCGAGCGCCCGGTTGCGGTCGGCTCCGCTGTTGGCGATGGGCAGAGCACGGGCGGATGGGCCGGCCAGGCTGTCCGCAGGCAGGGCCGCTTCGGCGTCGGAATGGATGCCCTGGCCAAGCTGGTCCGGGGCGATGTAGTATTCGTCGTCGTTGGCGAGGTAGTAGAATGCGGAGCCGGGGAAGCTACTGCCCGCCTGCTCGAACGGCATCGGATCGAGCTGGAGGACGCGCCCGCCGGCAGGGGCGATGTCAAGCGCGGCCCAACTTCCGGGTGCGGCGATCGCCGGGACTGCCACCGCTGCGAGCAACACCAAAGCCCGCCTTCCGCGCCGTGGCCTGCGCGCCTTGCCGCCGACCGTTGACGCTCCAGCGCGCGAAAAACGCGCGATGAAGTCGCGCGGGCGCGGCTCTTGGGGCAGGGCTGAATGTGCGGGCACGGCTTGCAACTGGCCTCCTTGGGGACACGCGCCCGGCGCGTAGACCTTCGGCGAGCCTGGCGCAGCCGCGCGTTTCGCGCCGTTCCGCCTTGGGACGCAGCTTGGCGATAGCCTTAACGGGTTAATGAATTGCCCTGCTTGCTGCACCCGGTCGCGAGGTGTAGAGGCGCCTCCGCGTCATGGGTTGCCTGCGCAAGCAGGCCGAAGAGGGAAGCGGTTGAAAGTGCCGCGCTGCCCCCGCAACTGTGACCGGGGAGTCCTGTCCCACAATGCCACTGCCCCAAGCATGTCGAGGGGCGGGAAGGCGGGGCAGGGCAAAGATCCGGGAGCCAGGAGACCTGCCCGTGACGGTCGTTCCGCAGCCGGGCGGGGTGTACCGGATGTAAGCAGGAGCCCGCGATTTCGCGCGGGTGGTCCCGCCATGGACGGCGTTCGTTCATGACGGGAGTATTGCGTGAAGTTTCTGATTTTGCTCGGCAGTTCGCTGTTTCTGGCCGATTCTGCTCTGGCGCAGGGATGCGCTGGCGCCGACTGCATTGTTATCGCCGACCCGATCCGCGATGACCTGATTACCGTGGTTGCCACCGGCAGCCAGGCGCGGCTTTCCGCGACGGGACAAGCGATCAGCGTGATCCCGGCCCATGAGATCGCCTCGCTCCAGGGACCGGACCTAACCCGCGTGCTCGAACGGCTGCCGGGCGTAACGATCTCGCGCAACGGCGGCCTCGGCAATTTTACCGGGGTCCGTGTGCGGGGCGCCGAGGCGGAGCAGCTTCTGGTGCTGGTCGACGGCGTGCGCGTGGCCGACGTGGCAGCGCCGGGGGGCGGATACGATTTCGGCAATCTTTCTGCGGGCGGCATCAGCAAGGTTGAGCTGCTGCGCGGTTCGAACTCCGTGATCTGGGGCAGTGAGGCGATGGGCGGGGTGCTGGCGCTGAGTAGCCGGGAGTTAGCCGGGCTCGAAACCACCGTCGAATACGGTGCGCGCGGGAGTGTCGATTCGAGCGCGGCCGGCGGCATTGCTGGCGATGGCTATGCGCTCTCCCTCTCCGGCGGCTACACCAGGACGGACGGGATCTCGCAGGCCGCGGTCGGGTCGGAACCCGATGGCTTCCGCCAATGGTACGCCGCTGGCCGTGCCCGGGCCGAACTTGGCGGCAATCTCGAAGCGTCGCTGATGGCGCGCTACACCGATGGCAGGCTGGATATCGACGGGTTCCCCGCACCTGCTTATGCCTTTGCTGATACGCCGGAATACCAGAAGACCCGCGCGTTTTCGGCGCGCGCGGGCTTGCGCTGGTCGGGAGAAGCGCTCTCGCTGAACGGTGGTCTAGCCCTGGCCGATACGCGCCGCAGCTATTTCGATCCGGGCTTCGGACCGGACGCCAACTATGCAACCGCCGGACGGAACGAGCGTGCCGAGCTCAGCGGCGAATGGCGCCTGCCCGCCCGGTTCACGCTCGATTTCGGAGCGGACACCCAGCTATCGCGCTTCTCCAGCCTGTTCGATCCTGAAGTGACGGCCCGTCTGTCCAGCGGCCACGTGCTGCTGCGACGGGACGACGGAGTGCTCCGCCTCGCCGCTAGTGCCCGGATCGACAGACATTCGCGGTTCGGCATGCACTGGACCTTCGGCGCGAACGGCAGCCTTGAGCTGGGTGCGGGCTGGCGCATGCGTGCGAGTTACGGCGAAGGCTTCAAGGCGCCGACCCTGTTCCAGCTGCTGTCCAATTACGGCAACACAGCGCTGCGGCCGGAACGATCGAAGAGCTATGACATCGGCATCGAACGGGGCGATCGAAACGGAGCTCTGCATGTCGCGCTGACCGCCTATCGGCGCGACAGCGGCGATCTGATCGATTTCGTCTCGTGCTATCTTGTGACGGTCGGGATCTGCGCCAACCGCCCCGACGGAACCTATGACAACGTCGCGACAGCGCGGGCCGAAGGCTTTGAGTTGGAAGCTGATGCCCTGCCTACCGAGCGACTGGCCCTCCACGCTGCCTACAGCTACACCCAGGCGACGAACCGGCTTACCGGTCGTGCTCTTGCCCGGCGTCCGCGCCATGCCTTGAGCGTTTCGGTCGACTGGCGCAGCCCGCTGCATGACCTTACCCTTGGGGCTGACGTGCGGTTGGTGAGCGACAGTTACGACAGCGCCTTTGCGGCGGTTCCGCTTGATGGCCACAGCCTGTTGATCTTGCGGGCGGAACTCCCAGTAAATGATGTCTTGTCGTTCTACGGCAGGGTCGAAAATGTCATGGACGTGCAGTACCAGACGGCCGCAGGCTATGGCACGGCGGGCCGCAGCGTCTACGTCGGGGTGAGGGCGCGGCTTTGAGGAACACAGTGTTCATGGGCCTGGCAGCACTTGCGGCCGGTACGGCGGCACCCGCTGGCGAAGCGGCGCGCCGGGGCCCGACCATCGTCAGCCTCAATCCCTGCGCGGACGCCATCCTGGCGGAAGTTGCTGCCCCGGGCCAGTTGCGCGCAATCTCGCATTACAGCCGCGATCCTTCGTCCAGCTCGATGGACCTTGCCGTCGCGCGCGCCATTCCGGCGGTGGGCGACAGTGTCGAGGAGGTTGCCGCCTTGCGTCCGGACCTGGTGGTCACCGGCACTTTCACCGCGCCCGCGACGCTCGATGCTTTCGCCCGGCTCGGGATCAGGGTCGAGCAGGTCGGCATTGCCGCGACCGTCCCCGAAAGTGAAGCGCAAGTCCGGTGGCTGGCCGCTCTGGTCGGTCAGCGGAAACGGGGGGAGGCCCTGGTCGCGCGGATCGAGGCGGCGCTGGCGGGAGCGAGTCCGCCGGACTCGCAGCGCCCATCTGCGATCGTCTGGCAATCTGGCGGTATGGTTCCGGGGCCCAACACCCTGATTGCCGACCTGCTGCGCCGCACCGGCTTTGCCAACGCGGCGGCGGCGCGCGGATTGAGGCAAGCCGATCTGCTCCCGCTTGAGGCGCTGCTGGCCGATCCGCCCAGGCTGATCCTCGCCGCCGGACATGCGTTCACGGGCGAGGATCGGATGCTGGCCCATCCCGCGCTGGCCCGACTGCGCGGAACCCGGACCGAGCGGCTCGATCCAGCACTGCTGTGGTGCGGCGGTCCGACCATCATCCGCACGTCCCGGCGGCTGGCCCAAATCAGGCGATCGGTGTTGTGAGCCGGCTGGCTGCCCTGCTGCTCGCCGCGCTGGCTGTGGCTTTCCCGCTCTCGCTGCTGGCCGGGCGGGTGTGGATCAATCCGTTTGATCCGCATCTGGCTAATGCGGGTCTGATCCTGGGCGAGCTGCGTCTGCCCCGTGCGGCGCTCTCCGTCATCGTCGGGGCTGGCCTGGGCATGGCGGGGGCGGCGATGCAGGGTTACCTGCGCAATCCACTGGCCGATCCGGGACTGTTCGGGATTGCTCCGGCAGCGGCGCTGGGTGCAGTGCTGAGCCTCGTCCTCGGCCTGACCTCGCCCTCGGCACTCCCGGTATTCGCTTTGGCAGGCGCTGCCGGAGCCATGGCCTTGCTCGGGCTGGTCGCCGGGCGCCAGGGGTCGGTGCTGTTGTTTACCCTGGCCGGGATGATGATCGCCAGCCTCGCCGGGGCCTTGATGAGCCTTGCGATCTCACTGTCTCCCACACCCTTCGCGATGAGCGAAATCGTCACCTGGCTGATGGGTGCACTGGCCGACCGTAGCTGGCGCGAGGTGTGGATCGCTGCGCCGCTGACTGCAGCCGGAATGGCTTGCCTGGTGGCAACCGGGCGCGATCTGGATGCGCTGATCCTTGGCGGCACGACTGCCCGCTCACTCGGGATGGAGCCGCGCCGGCTTCAACTGCTCGTGGTCGCCGGGGTCGGGCTGACGGTCGGAGCGAGTGTCGCGGTGGCGGGGGTCATCGGCTTCGTCGGCCTGATGGTGCCGCATTTCGTGCGGCCATTTACCGACCGGCGCCCCTCATCGTTGCTCCTGCCGAGCGCGCTGGCCGGGGCCTTGCTGCTGCTGGTCGCCGATAGCCTCTGCCGGATCGCCCCCGGGCCTGCGGAGCTGCGTCTGGGGATTGCGCTGAGCCTGCTTGGAGCACCGTTCTTCCTCCAGCTGCTGCTGCGCCTCAGGCGGAAGCTGGCGTGATGCTCTGCGCCCGTGATCTTCAGCTCATCGGTCGTTTGCACGGGGTCACATCAGACCTGCGCCCCGGCGAGCTGACCGCGATCTGCGGCCCCAACGGCGCCGGGAAGTCGAGCCTGCTGGCGTGCCTGGCAGGGCTGATCGAACCCGAGGGCGGAACGGCGTTGCTGGCAGGCCAACCCGTTCTGGCTCTCGCGCCGCGCGAACGGGCAAAGGCGATCGGCTATCTCCCGCAATCGCACAATGCGGCCTGGGACGTCAGCGTCGAGACGCTGGTCGCGCTAGGACGACTGCCGCACGCCTCCGGCCACGAGCTTGACCGGGCGGCGGTGGAAGCCGCACTCGCGCGTCTGGACCTGACCGCGCTGCGGAGCCGACCGCTATCGCGCCTGTCCGGCGGCGAAAAGGCGCGGGCGCATCTCGCACGGGTACTTGCGGGCGAGCCGGACTGGATTCTGGCTGACGAGCCCCTGGCCAACCTCGATCTCGCTCATGCCGCGGGATTGCTGACGACGCTGAAGGCGACTGCGCGCGCCGGGGCAGGTGTGATCGTTGTCCTGCACGACCTGGCCAGCGCCATGAATAACGCCGATCGGGTGCTGGTGCTTTCCCAAGGCAAGCTGGTTGCCGACGGGCAGCCCGCGCAAGTGCTTGACGAGCGGCTGATCCGCGACTGCTGGGGCGTGCAGGCGCGATGGCTGGGCGAGCGGGGACGCCGGGCGCTGGCACTCGACTGATCGCACCGGATCGGCGCGAGTACCGCTTGTCTTGGCGCCGCTGTCGCATAGCTTCGCGGTGCCGCACGGCCGATTCGGTTAGGGGAAGCCGATGTCTGATCAACAGCAAACAGCAGACCCCGCTGCGATTCCACCGCAGCGTAAGCCGATCAACATCGTGCTGTTCTCCGACGGCACGGGCAATTCTTCGCGCAGTTCCGAAAAGACCAACGTCTGGCGGCTCTACGAGGCGCTGGACCTGGGCTATCCAGCGATCCGCGGATCACGCGTCCAGGTCGCTTATTATGACGATGGGGTCGGCACGGAATCGGTGCGCCTGCTCGCGCTCGCCGGCGGCGTGTTCGGCTTCGGCCTCGCCCGAAACATCCGCGACATATACAAGTTCCTGTGTCGAAACTACCAGCCGGGCGACCGGATCTATGCGTTCGGCTTCAGCCGCGGGGCCTATACGATCCGCCTGCTGGTAGCGCTGGTCACTACCATGGGCCTGGTCAAGTATACCCAGAACGAGGCCGAACTCGATTTGGCCACCCGCGACATGTGGCGCGAGTTTCGTCGGGGCCTTCACGCCAACAATGCTTTTGCCGACTTGCTGGTGGCGCTCAACCGCTGGGCGACCCGCTGCATCATCAGGGTCAAGCGGCTGGTGCTGTTCCAGATGCCCTATGCCAGCCGGGTGCCCCTGAAGCGGCCCAACTTTCCATGTGAATGGTGGCAGCACACGCGCGACAAATGGGTCGGCTGGTGGACAGGCAAATTCCCCGCACAACCGGTGACGGAATTCGGACCTGAGATCGAGTTTCTGGGGGTGTGGGATACCGTCGCGGCCTACGGCGGCCCGATCGTGGAACTCACCCGCGCGATCGACGAGTGGATCTGGCCGATGACGATGCCGGACTACCGGCTGACCGACAAGGTCAAGGTCGCGCGCCATGCCTTGTCGATCGACGACAAGCGCGACAGCTTTACCCCGCTGCTGTGGGACGAAGTGCACGAGCGGGAAAAGGTCGAAGCCGTCAAGGAGGGTTCCTGGAACCGCAGTAACGCGCGGCTACGGCAAGTCTGGTTTGCGGGCATGCACGCCGACGTCGGCGGCGGATATCCGGACGACTCGCTGGCTTACGTTTCGCTTTACTGGATGCTGGAACAGGCCGAGGCGGCGGGTCTGGAGTTCCTTCCCTTCTTCCGCGTCAAGATCGAGTCCTATCTCAACGTCTATGGGCCGATCCACAATTCGCGCGGCGGTGCGGGGGTCTCATACCGTTACCAGCCGCGCTATATCAACGCATGGGTCAACCGCCCGGGAAACAGAGTGGTTGAAGCGACCCAGACCCTGCGCGATCCTACCATCGATCACGGCCGCTATCGCCATCGCGGCCTGCTGGAATACCCGATCCTGCTGCACAGGAGCGTCGAGGAACGGCTCGAGGTGGCGACGGATGGCTATGGGCCGAACAACTTGCCGGCGCTTTACGAAGTGGACAATGGCACCGCCCGGATCAGACCCGCCAAGGCGAGGCTCGTCCAGACCGGGAGCCAGGATCACCGTAACCTTGAAGCCTGCCTGCTGGTCATCGGCGACCGGATCAAACTGCGCCGCTTCTGGTATTTCGCCAGCTTCTGGTTCGCTCTGGCCCTTGTTCTCAAGCCCTGGTGGCCGCAGTTTCCGGTGCTCAGCCAGCTGGTGGGCACGGTCGACGTGCGGATCAATACCGGGTTGTTCGAGGATGCCGCCAACGCATTTCTTCCCTCGATGGCAAAGCTCTGGACCGACGCGATCTTTTCGGATCCTGTCGGGTCAGGCATCGTCATCGTGCTGCTGCTGATCACCAACGCGATGGGTTCTGCGCAGGAAGGAGCCACGGCGGATACCGCGGGCCGCATGTGGCGGGAGCGTTTCAGCCAGGTGTCAAATCCGGCCAATGTCCCCGCAACCGGCCCGGCATTGGGGCTGGTCAACCGGCTCCGCTCGGCATGGCAATCCCTTCGGACCACCGTGCGCGCGCATCTGGGCGGCGCAGCGGTGGCCGGCGCGCCAAGCCACGGCGGTATCTCGGCACCGCATGTCGGGGCAGTGGAAGCCGTGCTGCTCCGCCTGGCCCGCCCGTTCCACACGAACAATCTGCTGGCCGGGCCGCTCGCCATCTTCAAATGGCATGTCATCCCGCTGGTGCTTGGCTTCGTAATCTGGATTTTCAACTGGTACGCGGCCTTCGCGGTAATGGGCCAGATTTCCCTGCAATTGCGTGAGCCGAGCGACGTCACCTGTGATGCCCGCGCCACCGATCTCGGCACGAGCAGCGTTGCCGTTCCGGCGATCGGGCTGACCGACCGCGGGACAGCTGATCGGCCGACCGCAACCGACCACGTGTTCCGGGTGGACATCGCGAAGCCGTGCTCGATCCTCTACACCCCTAAGCTCGATACGCGTGCCAGCGGGCACTTTCATCTCGGGGTCGAACTGGTCGATACCAAGGGTGTGCCCGCGAAGTGGCGCGACGCCTCGTTTGAAGCGAATCCCGAGGGGTGGGTTGATCGCGGGTGGACAGCGACGGCAATCCAGTGGGCGACCAAACCTTTCCTCAGGGTGATGACCGCTGAGTTGTTTCAGCCGATCATTGAGTTTCGCCGCCCCGGCAAGGGCGGCTTCATGGGTGACGATGGCATCTTCATGCTTCACCCCACGCTCAAGCCAGCCGGCTCGAACTACTGGGCGGGCGAGTTCGACCTGCCGAGCCGCTCCGATGGCGAGGGGCGCTCGGACATCGCTTTCTTCCTCAACGACGCCTATTTCCCGATCGATCTCGTCGGCGCGGGGCGGGATGGATGCAATCCTTCGCAGCCTGCGCCGGATCACTGGTGGGGTTGGGCGGGGCGGATCAACTGGTCGGGCATCTTCCAGCATCGTAGCTCGGACGACATCGCTGGCCGTTATGCCAACAATTGCGGTACCGCGGTGGTCCACATCATCGAACTGCCCTTCGAGCATTCCGATACCGAGCAGCGTGTTGAAGCGATCGGCGAGCCCTGAGCGATCACCCTACCACAGGCGGACGCGTCGTTCGGGCGGGATATACATCTTGTCGCCCGGCTTGACGCCGAAGGCGGCGTACCAGGCATCGAGATTGCGCAGCGGACCGAGCACGCGATAACGATTGGGTGTGTGCGGATCGGAGGTGACCTGCATCCGCACCACCTCGGCCCGGTCCTTCCCGCGCCAGGCCTGAGCATAGGCGAGGAAGAAGCGCTGGTCGCCCGTGAGGCCGTCGATCAGAGGAGCGTCCTTGCCGCCGAGCGCGCGGTGATAGGCATCGAGAGCCACCATCAGTCCGGCATAGTCGGCGATGTTCTCGCCCATGGTCAGCTCCGGATTGACGAACAATCCGGGGACGACCTCATACTTGGCATACTGCTGCCCAAAGGCGGCGGCGCGCTGGTCGAACCGCTCGCCGTCCCCGGGAGCCCACCAGTCACGCAGTTTGCCGGACGCGTCGATCTTGCGGCCCTTGTCGTCGAAGCCGTGGGAGATCTCGTGTCCGATGATCGCACCGATTGCGCCATAATTGACGGCGTCGTCGGCCGCCGGATCGAACATCGGGGCTTGGAGGATCCCGGCCGGGAACACGATCTTGTTCTCCAGCGTGCCGTTGTAGGCGTTCACCTCCTGCGGGTTCATCGACCACTTGCGCCGGTCGACCGGCTTGCCGAGGTCTGACAATTCGTAGGCGGCATTGAACTGCCCGGCGCGCACGATGTTGCCGTAGAGATCGGCCGGATCCATCTTCAGGCCCGAATAATCGCGGAACTTGTCGGGATAACCGACCATCACGTCCATCTTCGCCAGCTTCTCCAAGGCCGCGTCCTTGGTCGGCTGGCTCATCCAGTCATTCGCGCGGATGCGGTCTAGCATGGCCAGTTTCAGGTTGGCGACCAGCGCCTCCATCTTGGCCTTTGAGCTCGGCGGGAAATAGCGGGTGATATAATCCTGCCCGATCAGCTCGCCGAGCTGGCCGTCCACCACACCCACCGCGCGTTTCCAGCGGGGCTCGATCTGCCGCACCCCGGCGAGTGCGCTGATAAACTGGAACCGGCTCTCGACCATCGCCTTGGGCAGGTAGCGCGAGGCCTGGTTGGCGACGTGGAACTGCTGCCACAGCTTGAGCGTGCCGAGCGGGGTTCTGGCGTAGATGTTCGCGAGATCGCGCACCGCGCTTTTCTCGCCGACGATCAGGCGCTGCTGCGGCGGAACCCTCTGGCCTTCAAAAAAGGCGGCCCAATCGAAACCCGGTGCGAAGGCTGCCAGTTCGGCAGTGCTCATCGGATTGTTCTGCTTGGCTAGATCGCGCTGCTCCACCGCGGACCAGCTCTTGGCGGCGATGGCCGTTTCCAGCGCCATGATCTTCTTCGCCCCAACCGCCGGTGCCGGCACGCCAAGAGTTGTCAGGGTTCTTGTAATATATGCGATGTAGGCTTCGCGTTGCGCCTTGAAAGCGGGTCCGGTGTAGTAATCGCGGTTGGGCAGGCCCTGTCCCGCCTGGCCGATCCACAACACGTTCATGTCGGGGTTCGAGGGATCTCCGGCCACCCCCGAGCCGAACAAGGACATGCCGAAACGCCCGAAGGTGGTGCCCATGTGCCGGGCGAAGGCAAGCTTGCCAGGCAGGGCGCGGACCTCGGCGATGTCCTTGATCATCGGCGCCAGACCGACCTGCTCGACCCGCGCTTCATCAAGGAAGCTGGCGTACAGCACGCCATATTGCGTGGTTGCATCGCGGGTTAGCAGGCGCTGCAGGTGCTCCCGGGTCCGCTCGTACATGTCCCAGCCGACGCCGACTGAAGGTTTGTCCGCGGGGATTTCGGTAGTTGCCAGCCAATGTCCGGAGGCATGGCGTTCGAAATCATCGCCGGGCTTGACCGAGAGATCGCGTCCCGTGAGGTCGACCCCCCAGCTGCCGTACATCGGTTGGGGTGCCACCGCCGCTGGGGCCGGCGCTTCTGCGCGGAGCGATGCGGTGGGCAGCGGCATAGCCAGAAGCGCGCCGGCGGCGAGGAGCAATCGAGTTCGCATCAAAATAGTCCCGCGCAATAGGGCAACGAACGCATTGCCGAGCAAGCCGCTTGCTCTAGCGCGGGCGACGGCAAGTCAATGCCGTTCACCGAATGGGGTCCGCCATTGGTAGATGGACCGGGATACGGGCGTTGCCGCAGGTAAATCGGCTGACCGATCTTTCCGGATGTCCGCCGCCGCGAAAGCTAGCGGACAGGAAATCCGGAAAGAGCAGTCAGCCCGAACGGCAATCGCGTTAACGAGCAGCTAGTGACGCATCGCTGTTGCGCATGGCGATCACGACCTGCGCCCGCGACTGCGCGACGCGGTTTAGGGTATTGCGGCACTGACGCGCCTGCGAGCGTTCAAGCTGGCTGCCCCGAAAGTCATTGCCGCAGACCTTGCCGCTGGCATCCTTGAGGCGCTTGATCAGGACCGTCTGCCCCGCCGCGGATGTAAGATCCAGGTCGGCGTAGGACACTTCTACACTGCCGGTGCCATTGGCCTGTGCGTTCGCTGGAATGGAAACGAGTGCGGCGGCAATCAGCAGGATGGTCTTGGTCATGAATCTACTCCGAGCGTTCGGCGGGCTTGCCGACCGGATCGCGCCCTATGGGGGTCGCATTAAGATTCCTGTAAAATTGTAAAATGAGAGCCGATCCAGCTCGTTTCGCATACTGATCGCGCGGTTAAGTATAATGACGGTGTCGAGTTCGACGCTTGCCAACTGCCCTTGCCTGAATCGAACAGATGTGGAACAGAGCGCCCCCATGTCGCTTACCCACATTACCGTCCGCGGCGCGCGCGAGCACAACCTCAAAGGGTTTGACGTCTCGCTGCCGCGCGATGCGCTGATCGTCATCACCGGCCTGTCCGGTTCCGGCAAGTCGAGCCTGGCGTTCGATACGATTTATGCTGAGGGTCAGCGCCGCTATGTCGAGAGCTTGAGCGCCTATGCGCGCCAGTTCCTCGAGATGATGCAGAAGCCGGATGTCGAGCATATCGACGGGCTCTCTCCTGCGATCTCGATCGAGCAGAAGACCACCAGCCGCAACCCGCGCTCGACGGTTGCCACGGTCACCGAGATCTATGACTACATGCGCCTGCTGTGGGCGCGGGTGGGCGTACCTTATTCTCCTGCCACCGGCCTGCCGATCGCGGCCCAGACCGTGAGCCAGATGGTTGACCGGGTGATGGCCCTGCCCGAGGGCACCCGCGCTTATCTGCTCGCCCCGACGGTGCGCGGGCGCAAGGGTGAATACCGGCGCGAGCTGGCTGAATGGCAGAAGGCCGGCTTCACCCGCGTGCGGATCGACGGCGAGTTTCACGAGATCGAGGACGCACCGGCGCTCGACAAGAAATACAAGCACGACATCGAGGTGGTGGTCGATCGCATCGCGGTGCGCGAAGGCATCGAGACGCGGCTGGCCGACAGTTTCGAGCAGGCGCTCAAACTGGCTGAGGGGCTGGTCTATCTCGATCTGGCCGAAGGTTCGGTCCCTGGCCGCGAATCGGAACGGGGCGGAGCGATGAAGGGCACCGGGCTGCCAGACAACCGCATTGTCTTTTCCGAGAAGTTCGCCTGCCCGGTGTCCGGCTTCACGATCGAAAGTCTTGAGCCCCGGCTGTTCAGTTTCAATGCGCCGATGGGAGCTTGCCCGGCTTGTGATGGCCTGGGCGAAAAGCTGCTGTTCGATCCGCAGATGGTCGTCCCGAACGAGGCGCTGAGCCTCAAGCAGGGCGCGGTCGTTCCCTGGGCCAAAAGCAATCCGCCCAGTCCCTATTACATGCAGGTGCTCGCCAGCCTCGCCGCGGAATTCGGATTCAGTCTCGATACGCCCTGGCAGGATCTGCCGGTCGAAGTGAAGATCGTCATCCTTCACGGCACTGCCGGCCGGCCGGTGCCGCTGACCTTCACCGACGGCAAGAAGAGCTACACCGTCCGCAAGGCATTCGAAGGGGTGATCGGCAATCTTAACCGCCGCCTGCTCCAGACCGAGAGCGCCTGGATGCGCGAGGAGCTGGGCAAGTTCCAGACCGCGCAACCCTGCGAGACTTGCGACGGCAAACGCCTCAAGCCCGAGGCTCTGGCGGTGAAAATCGCCGGGCGGGACATTTCCAGCGTGACCCGGCTGAGCGTTGGCGATGCGGTCGAATGGTATGCCAACCTCGATCCGCAGCTGACCGCGCAGCAAAGCCAGATCGCGCGGGCGATCCTGAAGGAGATCAACGAACGCCTTGGTTTCCTTAACAATGTTGGTCTAGATTATCTAAACCTCGATCGAACTTCAGGTACCCTGTCCGGCGGTGAAAGCCAGCGCATCCGGCTCGCAAGCCAGATCGGCAGCGGGCTGTCCGGCGTGCTCTACGTGCTTGATGAGCCGTCGATCGGCTTGCACCAGCGCGACAACGACCGATTGCTCGAAACGCTCAAGCGGCTGCGCGATCTTGGGAATACTGTGATCGTCGTGGAGCACGATGAAGACGCGATCCGGCACGCGGATCACATTGTCGATCTCGGCCCCGGCGCAGGGGTCCACGGCGGCGAGATCGTGGCCCAAGGCACCCTTGACGATATCCTGTCCGCTCCGGACAGCCTGACCGGCCAATACCTTTCAGGCCGGCGCCGGATCGAGGTGCCGACCGTGCGGCGCAAGGGTAATGGCCACAAGGTCGTGGTCCACGGGGCCCGCGCCAACAACCTGCGCGACGTCACGGCCGAATTCCCGCTTGGCACCTTTTGCTGTGTGACGGGCCTCTCGGGCAGCGGCAAATCCAGCCTGACTCTCGACACGCTCCATGCCGGGGCAGCGCGGGCACTGAACGGGGCGCGGGTCATTGCCGGGCCACACGACAAGATCACCGGGCTCGAGCTGTGCGACAAAGTGATCGAGATCGACCAGTCACCAATCGGCCGCACCCCGCGCTCGAACCCGGCGACCTACACGGGCGCCTTCACCCAGATCCGCGACTGGTTCGCCGGTCTGCCTGAGAGCCAGGCGCGGGGCTACAAGGCCGGGCGGTTTTCCTTCAACGTCAAGGGCGGGCGCTGCGAGGTCTGCCAGGGCGACGGTCTGATCAAGATCGAGATGCACTTCCTGCCCGACGTCTACGTCACCTGCGAGGAGTGCAACGGCAAGCGCTACAACCGCGAGACGCTGGAAGTGAAGTTCAAGGGTTACTCGATCGCCGACGTGCTCGACATGACCATCGAAGACGCCGAGGAATTCTTCAAGGCGGTCCCGCCGATCCGCGACAAGATGCACATGTTGAACGAAGTCGGGCTGGGCTACGTCAAGGTTGGCCAGCAGGCGACCACGCTCTCGGGCGGTGAGGCGCAGCGGGTCAAGCTGGCCAAGGAACTTTCGCGCCGCTCAACCGGGCAGACGCTCTACATCCTCGATGAGCCAACCACCGGCCTGCACTTCGAGGACGTGCGCAAGCTGCTCGAAGTATTGCACCGGCTGGTCGATCAGGGCAATTCGGTGGTGGTGATCGAGCACAACCTTGATGTGATCAAGACCGCCGACTGGGTTATTGATCTGGGTCCCGAAGGCGGTGTCCGCGGCGGCGAGATCGTCGCGGTGGGTACGCCGGAGCAGGTGGTGAAGGTGAAGCGGTCATTCACCGGACAGTACCTCGCGCCGCTTCTCGCACAATTGTCCGTCGTCACAACATTTGGCACACTTTGCGGCTTAGATTAGCGGAGTGCGGGCATCGTCAGGG
>CANJBY010000033.1 GCA_947472735.1 Sphingomonadaceae bacterium
CGCCCGCCGTAAAGACTGCGGAGAAATCGAGATTGGCTAGCATCGTCCGGCTTTGACCAATTTATTGGTTCATCGTCGCGAAGAAATCCTCGTTGCTCTTGGAATCCTTCATCTTGTCGAGCAGGAATTCCATCGCGTCGACCGTACCCATCTGCATGAGGATACGGCGCAGCACCCACATCTTGGAGAGCTTGTCCTTCTCGACCAACAGCTCTTCCTTGCGGGTGCCGGACTTGCCGACATCCAGCGACGGGAAGATGCGCTTGTCGGAAACCTTGCGGTCCAGCACGATTTCCGAGTTGCCGGTGCCCTTGAACTCTTCGAAGATCACTTCGTCCATGCGGCTGCCGGTGTCGATCAGTGCGGTGGCGATGATCGAAAGGCTGCCGCCTTCCTCGATGTTGCGGGCCGCGCCGAAGAAGCGCTTGGGACGCTGCAGGGCGTTGGCGTCAACGCCGCCAGTCAGCACCTTGCCCGAGCTTGGCACCACGGTGTTGTAGGCCCGGCCCAGGCGGGTGATCGAATCCAGCAGGATCACCACGTCGCGCTTGTGCTCGACCAGGCGCTTGGCTTTCTCGATCACCATCTCGGCGACCTGGACGTGGCGCGTGGCAGGCTCGTCGAAGGTCGAGGAGATCACCTCGCCCTTCACGCTGCGCTGCATGTCAGTGACTTCCTCAGGACGTTCGTCGACCAGCAGGACCAGCAGGAACACTTCCGGATGGTTGTCGGTGATCGCCTTGGCGATGTTCTGCAGCAGCACGGTCTTGCCGGTGCGCGGCGGCGCGACGATCAGTGCGCGCTGGCCTTTGCCCTGGGGCGAGATCAGGTCGATCACCCGGGCCGATTTGTCCTTCACGGTCGGGTCGGACGAATCGAGGACCAGTCGCTCGTCGGGATAGAGCGGGGTCAGGTTGTCAAAATTGACGCGGTGGCGAACTGCCTCCGGATCGTCGAAATTGACGCTGATGAGCTTGTTCATTGCGAAATAGCGCTCGCCATCCTTGGGTGCGCGGATTTCGCCTTCCACCGTGTCGCCGGTCCTCAGACCCCACTGGCGGACCTGGTTCGGGGAAACGTAGATGTCATCCGGACCGGCAAGGTAGTTTGCTTCGGGGCTGCGTAGGAAGCCGAATCCGTCAGTCAGCACCTCGATGGTGCCCTGCCCGACGATTTCCTCACCGTCTTCCGCCACTTCCTTGAGGATGGCGAACATCAGATCCTGCCGGCGCAGGGTCGATGCGCCTTCCACGCCATATTCCTCGGCCATTTCGACCAATTCGGCGGAAGTCTTTTTCTTGAGTTCTTTCAGATGCATGTCGTTTGGTATCCAGGTTTTGGATCTGGGAATGGCCGGAAGGTCATAGGGCTTTGGGAAAGCGGACCCCGATCGCGCGCTATGCCGCGACCGCTCACCGGATGTAGGGGGAACTTAGGCTGGAGCACTGTCCAAGTCAATTTAATCCGGCATCGGCTCGCCGCTCAAAACGGTTTCACAATCACCATGATCACGATCACAGCAGCGGCAATTCCGGGCACTTCGTTCGCCAGCCGCAGCTGTTTTCCCGAAAGCCGGCGCTCACCGCGTGCCAATACCCCGGCATAGTGCGCCAGCCACAAGTGGTAGGCCGTCAACGCGAACACCATGGCCAGCTTCACATGGAACCAGCCCTGCCCGAACGCGCCGGTGACCATCGCCAGCGCCAGTCCCAGCACCCAGACCACCACCAACGATGGCCACATGATGATCCTGAGCAGCTTGCGCTCGCGATCGACCCATGCGGCCACCTCGGGCGAACCGGGCGCGGCCTCCTGGTGATAGACGAAGAAGCGCGGCAGCATGAACAGCCCCGCCATCCAGAAGATCACGAAGATCACGTGGCCCGCCTTGAGCCAGAGGTAGGTCATGGAAAGCACCTGCAGCATGCCGGGAATATAGGACGTTCACCCTCCATCCGTCACCCCCGCCAACCGCGAACCACCGCCAGCAGCTGCTCGACGTGCTCGATCGGCGTGGTCTGGCCGATCCCGTGGCCAAGGTTGAAGACGTGGGGGCGATCCGCGAAGGCATCGAGCACCCGCAAGGCCTGCTTTTCAAGCTCCGACCCGCCGGACAGCAACAGCAGCGGATCGAGGTTGCCTTGAACGGGCAGCCCCGCCGGCAGATTGCGTGCGGCCCAGAGCGGGTCGATGGTCTCATCCAGGCCGAGCGCATCGACCCCGGTCCCGGCGGCATAGTCCGGCAGCTTTTCACCCGCACCCTTGGGAAAGCCGATCACCGGCACATCGGGGTGAAGCCGTTTCAGCGCAGCAACGATGGCAGCATTGGGCGCGATTACCCAGCGTTCGAATTCGGCCGGGGCAAGGCTGCCGGCCCAGCTGTCGAACAGCTGCACCGCCTCGGCCCCGGCCAGGATCTGCGCGGAGAGATATCCGACCGTCACCGAAACGATGGCATCGATGATCGCCTGGAACGCAGCCGGATCGCGGTAAGCCATGGCGCGGGTTTCGTGCTGGTCCCGGCTGCCCTCTCCGTTCACCATGTAGGTCGCGATGGTCCAGGGACTGCCGGCAAACCCGAGCAAGGTCTTGTCGGCCGGCAGGAGCGCCTTCACCCGCCGCACGGTGGCGTAGATCGGATCGAGCCGGTCTGGCACCGCATGTAGCGCCGAGAGCGCCGTATCGACCATCCGCGGCGACATGCGCGGACCTTCACCGACAAGGAATTCGAGATCCTGACCCATGGCGTAGGGCACGATCAGGATGTCGGAGAACATGATCGCCCCGTCAAAGCCGAAGCGGCGGATCGGCTGGAGTGTAATCTCGGCCGCGGCCTCGCAGTCGTAGACGAGCGCAAGAAAACCGCCCTTTTGCGCGCGCAAGGCCCGGTACTCGGGCAGGTAGCGGCCCGCCTGGCGCATCAGCCAGACTGGTCGCTGGCGAGCATTTTTGCCACGCAGGGTATCGAGCAGAAGACCGGGCATCCGTGTGATTCCAATCAAATACTAATAAGATTCTATAAGGTTGATGTCTGTAGTTGGCTTGTGGATAGCGCGAACACCGGCGCCTTGCCTGATTTGTCCCGCAATGAACAGGGTCAAGCAGGGGGCGAATCCCGCTGCCCGCGCGTCAAGCGGATGTTGTCCACGCTATCCCCAGCCTGTGGGTAGAGTGGTCCACATGTCGACAAGGCACCCTGTGGAAGACAGGTATCGGGTGCAGAATTCCGTGCCGACGTTGTCAGCACTTCCATCCCGTGGTTTATGCACGCACATATCCACAGGACGAGCACGCTTTCGCATATGCCCCGGCTCCACCTTCATCTCGTTTCGGACTCGACCGGCGAAACCCTCGAAATGCTGGCCAAGGCGGCGCTGGCGCAGTTCGACGATGCCGACGTGATCCGCCATTTCTGGCCCATGGTCCGCTCCCAGCCGCACCTTGACCGGATCTTTGCGGACATCGTCGCCAACCCGGGCCTGGTCCTGTTCACCCTGGTCAACAACGATACGCGCCGCCGGCTGGAGGAACACTGCCGCACTCACGGCCTGCCCGCTGTGGCCGCACTCGACGCGGTGACGTTGTCGCTCGAATCCATGCTCGGTCAACAGGCCAAGGCCCGTCCGGGTCGCCAGCACGCTATGGACGCCGCCTATTTTGACCGGGTGGAAGCGATCCAGTTCACCATTGCCCATGATGATGGCATCGCCTGGGAAGATTGGGAACAGGCCGACATCGTCCTCGCCGGTGTCTCGCGCAGCTCCAAGACGCCGACCTCGATTTACCTCGCCAACCGCGGCTACCGGGTGGCGAACATCCCGATCGTGGTGGAAAGTCCGCCACCGGCGGCCTTGTTCGATCTGCGGCACCCGATGGTGGTCGGGCTGACGACGGCGCCGGAACGGCTGATCCAGGTGCGCCGCAACCGGCTCCTGTCGCTTAACCAGGCGCCTGAGACGGCTTATGTCGATGAAGAGCGGGTGACCAAGGAAGTGCAATTCGCCCGGCGCATGTTTGCCGACAATGGCTGGCCGGTGATTGACGTCACCCGGCGCTCCATCGAGGAAACCGCCGCCGCCATCATCAACCTCTACAACGATCGCCGTGCCCCCGAAGGCGGTCACGCCCTGTGACACTGGTGCTGGCCTCGAAGAGCGGGTCGCGCCGGGCGATGCTCGATGCTGCCGGCGTGGCGCACGAAGCGCAGCCCGCTGATCTGGACGAACGGGCGCTCGAGGCCAGCCTGGGAGACGCCGGGCCCGAGACTGTCGCGCTTGCGCTGGCCGAGGCCAAGGCGCTGGCCGTGTCAGCCAGGCGGCCCGGTGATCTGGTGCTCGGTTCGGATTCGCTGGTTGCGGTTGAAGGCCGACGCTTCGACAAACCCGCCTCGCGGGAAGACGCTGCAGCGCACCTGCGCTTCTTCTCCGGCAAGCCGATGCACCTGCACAGCGCCGCCGCACTGGTTCGTGATGGTGAGGTGTTATGGCGGCATGGCGCCGTCGCGACGTTGCAGGTCCATGACTTGTCGGAAGCGTTCATCACCGACTACCTCGATCACGAATGGCCGGCGGTGGCAGGCTGCGTCGGCGTTTTTCGCATCGAGGCGCGGGGGGTGCAATTGTTCCGGGCGATCGAGGGAGATCACTTTACCGTGCTGGGGATGCCGCTGTTGCCGCTGCTGGGCGCGCTGCGCGATCTGGGAGAACTGCCGCGATGAGCAGGCCCTATGCCGAAGTGATCGGCGATCCGATCATCCAGTCGAAATCGCCGGCGATTCACGGTTTCTGGCTGGCAAAGCTGGGGATCGACGCCGAGTACCGGGCCTGTCACGTCAAGCCCGAGGACCTGGCGACTTACTTCGCCGCCCGCCTCGCGGAGCCCGACTGGCGCGGGTGCAACATCACCATGCCGCACAAGCAGGCCGCGATTCCACTGCTGGATCGGATCGATCCGGCGGCGGGAAGCATTGGCGCTGTGAATACCGTGGTGCCGGATGCGGGCGGCCTGGCGGCCTACAACACTGACGAACCTGGCTTCCTCGAGCCGCTGGGCGACACCCGGATCGCGCGCGCCTGCGTCATCGGCGCCGGCGGTGCCGCGCGCGCCATTCTCATTGCGCTGGCGGGCCGAGGGGTGGGTTCGATCGTCCTGCAAAACCGCAGCATCGACAAGGCGCAGGCCCTGCTCGACGAATTCGGAATCGCGGGCGAAGTGGTGGCGCTTGGCGGCGAGGCTGGGGTGTTCGATCTGCTGGTCAACACTTCATCGTTGGGGATGGCCGGACATCCTCCGCTTCCTGAGGTCGAACATGGTGTAGTGCCCGGCGGAACGGTCTACGATATCGTCACCACTCCGCTCGATACCGACCTGCTCAAGCGCGCCCGCGCGAGAGGCCTGCACACCATCGACGGCCTCGCCATGCTGATCGGCCAGGCGGCTGTCGCTTTCGAGAAGTTCTTCGGCCGCCCTGCTCCCCGCCAGTTCGATGCCGAGCTTCGGGCATTGATCCTCAAATGAAGCGTCCCTTCATCCTTGGCCTCACCGGATCGATCGGGATGGGCAAGAGCGCAGTGGCGGCGATGTTCCATGGGCTTGAAGTACCGGTATTCGATGCCGACGCGGCAGTGCACGAGCTGCAGGGGCCGGGGGGCGCGCTGCTCGGGCAGATCGAGGCGGCGTTTCCGGGGAGCACCGGGGCGCTGGGGGTGAACCGGGCGGCACTGGGTGCACAGGTATTTGGCGATCCGGCGCGGATGAAGGCGCTGGAGGCGATCGTCCATCCCGCCGTGGCGGCGATGCGGGCGCAGTTCCTCAAGGACTGGAGCCACGCCCCATTGGTGGTGTTCGACATTCCGCTGCTGTTGGAAAAGGGCAGGACGGCCGAAGTCGATGCCGTGCTGGTGGTCTCGGCCTCCCCCGAAGCGCAGCGCGAGCGGGTGCTGGCCCGGCCCGGGATGAACGAAGAGAAGTTCGAGAAGATCCTCGCCATGCAAGTGCCCGACGCGGAGAAGCGGGCCCGGGCCGATTACGTCATCGATACCGGGACCTCGCTCGCGGAGACGCGGCACGCCATCCAGCGACTGGTCCACCAGCTCGACCCGTCGCGCGGTCCGCTTCCCGCAATCATGCGAAAATAGCGAACCACCCTCTTGCCAGCACGGGGCGAGAAGCAGATACCGGGCAAGTAATGCGTGAGATCGTCTTTGACACCGAAACCACAGGTCTAGACCCGCAAAGCGGCGACCGGATGGTGGAAATCGGCTGCATCGAAATGGTCAACCGGGTCGCCACGGGCCGCACCTTCCACGCTTATTTCAATCCCGAGCGCGACATGCCGGCCGCGGCCGAGGCGGTCCACGGCCTGTCGATCACCTTCCTGTCGGACAAGCCCAAGTTCGGCGAACGTGCTGCGGAATTCCTGGAATTCATCGGCGATTCTCCGCTGGTCGCGCACAATGCCGGGTTCGATTTCGGCTTCGTCAACGCCGAGCTGGCGATGATCGGGCGGGAACCGATCAGCAAGGACCGGATGATCGACACCGTGGCCCTGGCGCGGGTCCGTCACCCGGGGGCAAAGCTCAGCCTCGATGCCCTGTGCACGCGGTACGGGATTGATCGCAGCCACCGCACCAAGCATGGCGCATTACTCGATTCCGAACTGCTGGCGCAAGTCTACGTCGAATTGACCGGCGGCCGCCAGATCGGCCTCGAACTCGCGGCCGATGCGCAGCAGTCCCTGGTCTCCACCATTACTCTTGTCACGCGTGAGCGTGTGTATCGTTCACCACGTCCCCATGTCGCCAGCGAGGAGGAACTGGCCGCGCATTCTGCATTTGTCGATTCAATCAATTTGCCCGTCTGGAGAGTTTGATATCTCCGGAGGGCAACCAAGGAGTAGATTTCATGGACATTCGCGCTTCCGGGCATCAGATGGCCACCGGCGAAGCTTTGCAACAGCACGCCCACGACCGGCTTTCCGCGATCGTCGAGAAGTATTTCAACCGTGCGCTGTCCAGCCACGTGACCTTCGGCAAGGCCCCGGCGAGCTTTTTCCGCTGCGATATCGTGACCCATGTCGCGCATGGCCTGATCCTCAAGGGCGCCGGGATTGCTAACGACGCGCACGTCGCGCTCGATCAGGCGGCGGAGAAGATCGACAAGCAACTGCGCCGCTACAAGCGCCGGATCAATGACCGGCACGAACAGAGCGCCCATGCCACCCGGCAAGAGGACGCGGCCTACACTCTGTTCGTGGAGCCCGATGCGGACGACGAAGAAGTCAGCATCGATGCACCGGTGGTGATCGCCGAAACCCGGGTCGACGTGCCTGAGGCGACAGTCTCCGACGCGGTGATGATGCTCGATCTCAGGAACACCAACGCACTGCTGTTCAAAAACGCTGGAACGGGCAAGCATAATATGGTTTACCGCCGCGGCGATGGCTCGATTGGCTGGGTCGAGCCGTCCTGAAGCGCCGCGGGCGCTGACATTCCCGGTGGAAACGCGTAGTGGCTATATGCCCGGAACTTTCCGGGCGGAAGGCCGCTTCTGATCTGCCGGGAAGTGAAGACAGGCGAAATGAATCTTTGAAATGACTTCTCTTTTCACACTATTGCCGGAAGCGGTCGGCACGGTTCCTGCCGAGACGAAGGAAGCCGTGCTTGGCCTGCTGGCGGAGCGGTTTGCCGGGGTTTACGGCCTCGACCAGGCCGAGGTGCTCGAACGAATCGAGGAGCGCGAGAAGCTCGGCAGCACCGGTTTCGGTCGGGGAGTCGCGATTCCGCACGCCCGGATCGCCGGCCTCAGCCGTCCGGTTGCGGCTTTCCTGCGGCTCGAGGCTCCGGTCGCGTTCGACGCGGCAGACGGCATGCCGGTCGATCTGATCTTCGGATTGCTTTCGCCCGAGCAGGCCGGGGCAACGCATCTCCATGCCCTGGCGGCGATCTCCCGGCTAATGCGCGACGATGCCATGCATGCCTCGTTGAGCCAGGCCCCGTCAGCCGAAGCGCTCTATGGCCTGATCAGCAATGTCGTCGACCGCGACGCCGCCTGAGGCGGCTCCGGAAGGATCGGCGCTGCATTGGCGAGCGCTTGAAAGCCTCTATGCATCAGCTCCGATCAACGCGCTGTTCGCTTCGGAACTGAGCATCACGGGCGAGGGAACCTCGCGGATTGTCTTCAACATTGATCACAAGGTCTATCACGCGGCTGGGGCTGCACACGGCACGATCTACTTCAAGATGCTGGACGACGCTGCCTTCTATGCGGCCAACACGCTCGTTACCGACCGGTTCCTGCTCACCACGTCATTCAATCTCCACTTCTCGCGGCCGGTACGCAGCGGCCCGGTGATCGCCGAGGGTCGGTGGATCAGCAGCCGCCGCCGGGTACTGGTGGCCGAGGCGCGGCTGGTCGACCTCGAGGGTGAGGAAATCGGGCGGGGAACCGGGACCTTCATGCGGTCGCACATCCCGCTTTCCGGGCTGGACGGATACGCCCGAACATTCGCACCGCAAGGCTGAGCGGATGGACGCGCGCCTGCCAGCCCATCTCGAAGTGAGTGCGCTGGTGCGGCAAGTCAGCGCGGCAGGCGGTTTTGCGATGGTGCTCAAGAAAGGTGAACGCGAAGCCGGTACGATACTCGTCGTGATCCAGGAAAACGGCGAAAATGCGCGTGTTTACGAGCGCATGCCGGGGCTCGACGGCACCCGAATTTGGCACTGCGCCAAGACGCAAGATACGGAAAATAAAGAAGAATTTGAATACTGGCTGGACCGAAGGGGGCGGCAGGACCCCGACTTGTGGATAGTTGAACTGGACATCGCGGGTGGTGAACGGTTCATCGGATTTAACCCTAATCCGGGTTGACTCTGTTGCACTGCACAATCATGGGGCCGGCTCCAATCTTGCGCAGGCGGCCGACGAACGCATTACAGCGGCTCGGCAAGCACGCAGACGGGGGGTAGCCGGCAGGACTTTCGGCGGATCAGGGGCTTTGGTCCCGCGTTCCACCCAGCCTGCGCGGGCGAGCCCACCGCACGTGAAAATGCTTTAATGAGCCGCATTCTCGACAAGGCCAGCGCAATCTCGGTGGCCGCGACTGTAATTGTTACCCTGATTAGCGCCGATGGTTCCGGCGCCGCCGCGAAGAATCGTCTTCCGCAGGTCGAAACCCAGAACTCCGCCCCCATCTTCATTGCCGAGCCGGTCGTCCAACCCGTGCCGCAGACCGATGCACTGCCGGAAGGGACCGAGAGCGTCCCCGCCAGCGCGGCGAGTCTCAACGAACTGGTCCAGGCTCAGCCGCAACCGGACGAGCTTTCCCGCGAACTGAACTGCCTGGCGGGTGCAATCTATTTTGAATCCAAGGGCGAGACCTTGCCTGGCCAACTCGCGGTCGGGCGGGTGATCGTTGCCCGGTCGAAGTCCGGTCGCTTCCCTGCCTCCTATTGCGGCGTCGTGTACCAGCCCTCGCAGTTTTCGTTCGTTCGGGGCAGTGCGATGCCTTCGATCGACAAGCGTTCGAGCCACTGGCGCAAAGCTGTGGCGGTGGCGCAGATTGCCCATTCCGGCAGCTGGCAGAGCCCGGTCGAAGGCGCGCTTTACTTCCACGCCGCCCGCGTGTCGCCGCGCTGGCACCTCACGCGCATTGCCCAAGTGGACAACCACGTTTTCTATCGCTGATCGAGGAGCGCGGATCCGCGCTGTTCAGACGCTGAGTTGCACCCAGACCGGGGCATGGTCACTGGCTTTCTCGCGGCCGCGGTAAGCCTTGTCGACTCCGCAGGCGACCAGCCGGTCCGCGACTTCGGGCGAGAGCAAGGCGTGGTCGATGCGGAACCCGTGGTCGCGTTGCCAGGCGCCGGCCTGATAGTCCCAGAAGGTCCAGATGCCGCCGCGCGGGTTGTGGGTTGCGAGTGCGTCGGTCCAGCCGTCGCCCAGCAGCCGCATGTAGGCGTCCCGCGCTTCCGGCTGCATCAGCGCGTCGTTGGCCATCGCTGCGGGCGCCCAGACATCGCTGTCGAACGGGATGACGTTGAAATCGCCCGTCACGATCGTCGGCACTTCCTCGGCAGCTAGCTCGGCCATCCGCACGCGCAGGCGTTTCATCCAGCCCAGCTTGTAGTCAAACTTCGGTCCCGGCTGAGGATTGCCGTTCGGGAGATAGATGCACACGACCCGCAACCCGAACACGTCCGCTTCGATGTAGCGCGCGTGCTCGTCTTCCGGATCGCCCGGAAGTCCGCGCATCACTTCCACCGGCTTGGTCCCATCGGCAAGGATCGCCACGCCGTTGAAGCTCTTCTGCCCGTGCCAGATCGCGTGATAGCCAATTTTCTCGAAATCAGCGGCCGGGAAACCCTCGTCCTGCGTCTTGATCTCCTGAAGGCAGGCGACCGCCGGGCGGGTTTCCTCCAGCCACTCGAGCAGGCGCGGCAGGCGCGCCTTGATCCCGTTGATATTGAACGTGGCGATCCGCATCAGACGGCGAAGCTGGACCCGCAGCCGCAACCGGCGGTAGCATTGGGGTTTTCCACCCGGAATGCCGCACCGCCAAGGGACTCGACGTAGTCCACCAGCGCCCCGGACACGAGATCGAGACTGACCGGGTCGACAACCAGTTGCACGCCGTCGGTTTCGGCCAGAATGTCGTCCGCATCGGGCGCGTCTGCCAGGCCGAAGCGGTACTGGAAGCCGGAGCATCCGCCGCCCTCCACCGACAGCCGGAGGATTGCTGGCTTGCCTTGCTTGGCCGCGATCGTAGCGACGCGGGCGGCGGCGGCCGGGCTCAGGATCAGGGTGTGGGCGTTCATTGACCTGATGTAGGGCGCGTCAGGCCCTCCCGCAAGCGATCAGGCCATCTGGATGTAGGTCCGCATGGCGTCGGCTTCCGATTCGATCCGGTCTATCCGTTACTTCACCAGGTCGCCAATCGAGACGAACCCGATCATGGCTCCGTCCTTCACCACGGGCAAGTGGCGGATCCGGCGGCGGGTCATCAGGGCGAGGGCGCTGAGCACTTCGGTTGCCGGATCGACGGTGATCGCTGGTGCGGTCATCACCTCGCCGACCGACCGGTCCAGCATTTCCGGGCCGTGCGAGCGCAATTGGTAGACCACGTCGCGCTCTGAAAAAATGCCCGCTACCTTGCCGCCGTCCAGCACCGGCATCGCGCCGATCCGTTTTTCCGCGAGCAGCTCGACCGCGGATCGCACGCTTGCATCGCTCTCGATTGCGATAACAGTGCCGTCCCGTCCCTCGATTAGACGCGCAATCGTCATGGGTCTTCTCCCAGGTCGTTGGGACCGGAGAATGCCACAGAGCGCGAGCGGAGACCAGTCCGGAGCATGGGGCTTGCCAGAGCCGTCCGCCGGGGCCATGTCGAACCGATGCAGTCCAAATCCCCGCTCGACGATCCTGAAGTGGCCGCCCATGCCTGGGCCCGGTTCCGGCGACTGATGACGTGGATGATGCTGATTACCGTGACCATGGTGATCGGTGCCATGGTGGCGCTGTACCGTGAGAACGGCTTTGTCTCGATCCACTTCTACATCGCCACGGCGCTGGGCATCGGCTTTGCGATGCTGCTGATGTCGGCGCTGATGGGGTTGGTGTTCCTGTCCAACGGGACCGGACACGATGCGGCGGTGATTGATCCGCTATCAGACCAGGATCAGGACGGGTAAAGCCGGAAGTCTTCCACCGGAGTGCCGCCCACCAGGTGCTCCTGGATGATCCGCTCAAGCACCGGCTCGGTGCAGCTATGATACCAGACGCCGTCCGGCCAGACCACGGCGACCGGCCCGGCAGCGCAGATCTTCAGGCAATCGGCCTTGGTCCGGTCAATCCCGCCCCCGCGATCCAGACCCAGCTCCTTGAGGCGCTTCTTCAGGTATTTCCACGCCGGTGTCCCCACCGCGCGTGAGCAGCACTCACCCTTCTCGGCCTCTGCGCAGAGGAAGATATGTCGCTTGACCCCCTCGCCGCCGTTGGTGGTTAGCGCGGCGCGCGCCCGCGCGAGGACTTCAGAATCGACCGAGACCACTACTTTTTGACAACGATTCGGGCAATTTCGGAAGCCACCATCCGTTCGACCATCGCCGGCAGGTTCGCTTCGAGCCAATCCGAGATCGCCGGCCGCAGCAGCTCGCGCGCCAGGTCCTCGAGGGAAGTCTCGCCCGAGCGGACGATGCGCGGGGCCACGCCGGGGGCAGCCATCACCGCAAGCGCGGCCAGTGATTCGCGCATCGCGATCCTGGCGTGATCGGTCACCAGCGGTTGATCGTTCGCGATCGGACCAGCGTCGTCGGTGTCATCATCGTGCTCGTCGTGCAATTCATAGTCTGACCCGGAAATCTCCTCGGATTCGGCAAGATCAAGGATTCCATCCTCGTCCGCCTCATCCGGCTGCGGCGTGGAAGTCATCGCCTCCATCGCCTCACGGATGCCATTCGATTCACGCTGGCGACGCTCGTCGTCGGCGCCGGCGCGGTTGTCGCGCGCGATCACCTTCTTGATCGATTCCAGGATCTCTTCAACCGATTGCTCGCCTGCCTGGCGCATTGACATCACTTTCTCGTCACGCTGATTCACTCGGTCGGAATTGACCCGCTCTGGGTCGGCGTGTCAACGGTTCGGGTGGCCTGCGGGACAGGCGCGGGATCATTGTCCCAGTCGAACAGCTTTCCGTGCACACGCTTGTAATTGGCTTGCGGGTCGTAAAGCGCCCCGCCGTCGAGCCCGAGATCCTCGGCCTCGGCCTTGCCCATCGCCGCCAGCAGGGTGAAGCCCGCGACATAGGCGTTGCGCTGCGCCGTGGCGAGCCGGACCCGGGCCTGGAGCAGTTCCTGCTCTGCATCGAGAATGTCGAGAATGGTCCGGTTGCCCACGCTGTTCTCTGCGCGAACACCTTCCAGGCTGAGCGCTGCCGCATCCACCGCCGATTGCGTCGAGATAATGATCTCGTTCGCCGCCAGCCATGATGAATAGGCCGCCCGGGTCTGGGCGATCACGGAGCGTTCGACCGCAATTCCGGTCTCGAGCGCGGCGGATTCGCGGGCCTGAGCCTGGCGGCGCAGCGCTGCGGGGCGGCCGCCCTGGAAAATCGGAATCGTCGCCTGCACACCCGCGGTCGCCCCCGTGCCGTGCTGCAGGAACGTTCCGCTGCCCGGGCCGCCGAGCGTATTCAGGTAGTCGGTGTAGGTTCCGGCGGCAAAGACAGAAACGCGGGGCAGGCGTCCTGCGCCAGCGGTCTTCACGTCAAACGCCGCGGCCTTGCTGCGTTGATTCGCGGCAAAGATGTCGGGGTTGTTGTCCAGCGCGGTGGCAACGGCAGCTTCGGCGGCATCAGGCAGACCGGGGAGCGGCGGCGGTGTATCGAGGGTTCCCGGCGGCGCGCCGATCACCTGGATGTAACGTTCGCGCGCGGCCGAGAGATTGGCTTCGGCGGACCGGGTATCGCCCCTGGCCAAAGCCAGCCGGGCTTGCGACTGGGCGACGTCGGTGCGGGTCACGTCGCCGATTTCGAAGCGATCGGTGGTGGCCCGCAAGTTGACCGAGAGCACTTCGACGTTCTTGCGGTTCAGTCCGACCACGGCTTCGGCCAGGATTACGTCCATGTAGGCGCCGACCGCTTGGCTGAAGACCTCGGATTCCGTACCGCGCAGGTCCGCCTGTCCGGCCTGAACCCGCGTTTCCGCCGCGCGCACCGAATTGCGCACGCCGCCGCCGGAGTAGATCGGCACACCGAGGTTGGCCGAGCCCGAGAGAACCCGGTCCGGGCCGAAGCCGCCGGACGAAGGGATCGAATTGCCGGCAGGATTGTCGCGCAACACCTCGGTCAGCGAGCCGTTGGCACTCACCGAAGGGAGACCGTCGGCACGCGCAATCCCCGGCGTCTCGTCCAGCGCGCGCTGCTGGGCACGGGCCGCCTGCAGCGTGGGGTTGGTATTGTAAGCCATGACCAGCGCGCTGCGCAGATCCTCGCCATGCGCCGGTACGGCGGCAAGCATGGCACCGCTCATCAGCACTGCCATGTGCACCGAGGCGCGTGCCACCGTCAGAAGCTCCAGCGTTTCGGAGTGGAGAGTTCGGGCAAGACGGGCATGCCGATTTCGGCCACGGCGAGCAGCGCGAGCTGGCCGAGCGCCTTGCGACCGACCGCAAGCCGGGTGACTCCGCGCTCAACCAGCCCGGTGACGATCCGGCCATGGTCAGCCAGCGCCTTGTTCAGCGAATCGGGCAGTTGTTCGGCAGCGCCATCGACCACGATCAGGGAGTAACCGCCCTTCAGGCGCTTGCCGCCTAGTTCGGCGACATCGACGGCATCGAGCGAGCCCACCAGCGGGCGGAGCAGCGCAGCGAGATAGTCGCTCCCGGACGTAACGAGCAGCGCCTTGTCCGTGTCCTCCGGCGCGGCTTCCAGCAGCATCCGGGCATGGACCAGCGGCGCGGCGAGAAAGCGGCCGTTACCGAGCGGCAGCGCGCGGTCGACATAGCAGGTGTTTTTCAGCGCGGCTGGCACAAAGTCCTCGCGAGCGAGGCCGGCCATGGCGGCAAGGACCCTGGGGTCGTTCACGCCGCTGGTGCGCAACTGGCTGTCGATCATTGCGCGACGGGCCGCGTCCATGGCGCCCGGCCGATCTTCGGTAAGTGTCATGCCGTCCAACGATTCCTGTTCGTGGCCCGTGTATTGCACGAACAATACACCGGCGCAATCGCTTCGCTTCTAGGCGAAGCGGGCAGGCTCGCCAAGCGCTTTGACGGCGGCCCCGTTTCAAGCCTATGGGGCGCCAAACGGCAGCGGCAAAGGGAGTGCGCGACATGTCCGAAATGGTGACCATCCGCGAGGAAGACCTCATCGAAAGCGTCGCCGACGCGCTGCAGTTCATCAGCTACTTCCATCCGATGGACTACATCCGCGCGCTGGGTGATGCCTATGAGGCGGAACAGGGACCGGCCGCCAAGGACGCGATTGCGCAGATCCTCACCAACAGCCGGATGTGCGCCGAAGGCCACCGCCCGATCTGCCAGGATACGGGCATCGTCAACGTGTTCATCGAATGGGGTCAGGATTGCCGGCTCGGTTCCAGCCGTTCGCTGCAGGAAGTCGTCGACGAGGGCGTCCGCCGTGCTTACCTCCACCCGGACAACAAGCTTCGCGCCTCGGTGCTGGCCGATCCCGCCTTCACTCGCCGCAACACCCGCGACAACACCCCCAGCGTGCTCCACGTGACCATGGTTCCGGGGAACACGATTTCGGTCGACGTCGCCGCCAAGGGCGGGGGCAGCGAGAACAAGTCCAAGTTCAAGATGATGAACCCCAGCGATTCGATCGTCGACTGGGTGGTCGAGATGCTCCCGCAGATGGGCGCCGGCTGGTGTCCGCCGGGCATGCTGGGGATCGGCATCGGCGGCACGGCCGAGCACTGCATGCTGCTCGCCAAGCAGGCGCTGATGGAGCCGATCGACATGGCCCAGCTCAAGGCGCGCGGGCCGCAGACGGATACCGAGCGGATGCGGATCGAGATCTTCGACAAGGTCAACGCGCTGGGCATCGGCGCGCAGGGACTGGGCGGGCTGTCGACCATCCTCGATGTGAAAATCCTCGACGCACCGTGCCACGCCGCCAGCAAGCCGGTGGGAATGATCCCCAATTGTGCCGCCACCCGCCACGCCCACTTCACGCTCGACGGTTCGGGGCCGCGCTTCCTCGAGGCTCCCAAGCTCGATGAGTGGCCGGACGTTCACTGGACGCCCGACAAGGCCGCCAAGCGCGTAAACCTTGACGCGCTGACGGCCGAGGAGGTGCGCGGCTGGAAGCAGGGCGATCGGTTGCTGCTCAACGGCAAGATGCTGACCGGGCGTGATGCCGCCCACAAGCGCATCGAGGATATGCTCGCGCGCGGCGAGCAGCTGCCGGTCGATTTCAAGGGACGGGTGATCTACTATGTCGGCCCGGTCGATCCGGTGCGCGATGAGGTGGTCGGTCCGGCCGGCCCGACCACGGCCACCCGCATGGACAAGTTCATGGACATGATGCTGGAGCAGGGCCTGCTCGCCTGCGTCGGCAAGGCCGAGCGCGGGACGGCGGCGACCAAGGTGATTGCCGATCACAAGTCGGCCTACCTGATGGCGGTTGGCGGCGCGGCCTATCTCGTCGCCCGGGCAATCAAGGCGTCGCGTACGGTCGCTTTCGAAGATCTCGGCATGGAAGCGATCTACGAGTTCACCGTGGAGGACATGCCGGTGACGGTGGCGGTCGATTCGGATGGCAGCAATGTCCACCAACTCGCGCCGCTGGTCTGGCGTGAGAAGATCGCCAGGGAAGGATTGCTGGCGAATTAAGGCACGCCAGGCATCAATCGCCAATCGACGAACCCTCCAGCGGGATCGACGAAGCCGCTGGCAGGAAAGGCCTGCACCAGCCTATTGGTGAAGGCTATGGCCAGCTTGCCCATTCCGCCCGCCCGCGTTCCGGCGCGGATCGTCCTCGCCTCGATCGCGGGGCTGTGGACCTGCTATTTCGTCCTCGCGACGGCGCGCGGCTGGCTGGTCGGGCTGGAAATGCACGAGGCACTGCTGTGGCGGCGAGTCGCAGTCACATTCGCTTCGATGGCGGTAACGGCCTCGCTCTGGCCAGTGCTGCGGTTGCTCGATCGCCGGGCGCTGTCGGCCAAGATCGCCGCCGTTCTGCTGGTTGCCCTTCCGGCCTCCGTGCTGCTGGCCGCGATCAACCAATGGGTGTTCGCGGATATCGAGAGCCAGGTGGTGAAGAAGATCGGCGAGCGGCAGGGCATCCTGATCCGCCGCGACGAGGCGGGGAACCTTCTGGTCGATCCGGTCAGCCAGCCTTCGACCACCGCGCCGGCGATCACCATCAGCCGCGCGACCCGCAACGATACCCAGCGACAGCAGCTTACCGATGTGGCGCTGAGCCGGTATTTCCTGCTGCTGGCCTGGGCCGCGCTGTATTTCGCACTGGTCAACGGGGTGCAGGCCAGCGCGGCCGAGCGCCGCGAGGGTGAGTATCGCCGCGCCGCGAAAGCGGCCGAGTTGCGCTCACTGCGCTACCAGGTGAACCCGCACTTCCTGTTCAACACGCTGAATTCGCTGTCCGCACTGGTGATGACGGGCAAGGCGGAAGCGGCCGAGACGATGATCCAGACGCTTTCGGTGTTCTATCGCCGCAGCCTGGCCGACGATCCGACTGGCGACTTGCCGCTCTCCGAAGAAATCGCGCTGCAACGGCTGTATCTCGAAATCGAAGCCGTCCGGTTTCCCGAGCGGTTGCGGACCCGCTTCGACATTCCCGCCGATCTTGCCGGGGCGCTTATCCCTGGCATGCTGTTGCAACCGCTGGTCGAAAACTCGGTGAAGTATGCGGTCGCTCCCTCGCGCGATCCGGTCACCATCGCGATTACCGCGGTCGAGGAATCCGGCAAGCTGGCCATTACCGTAAGCGATGACGGGCCGGGCGGCGATGCCGGGGCGGACGGTTACGGTATCGGCCTCACCAACGTCAGGGCCCGGCTGGCGACCCGCTTTGGCGAAGAAGGAAGCCTCGAATCGGCACCGTGCCCTGGCGGGTACCGCACGACGATCCGCATGCCGTTGGTGCGGCACCATGACTGAGGCCGCTCCCCTGAGGGTTCTGATCGTCGACGACGAGCCGCTCGCGGTCGAGCGCCTGCAAGTGATTTGCTCGCGCCTTGCCGGCCTTGCGATCGCCGGCACCGCCAACGACGGCGCCGCTGCGCTGCGGCTGGTCGACGCGCTCGAGCCTGACCTGGTGCTGCTCGACATGACCATGCCGGAAATGGATGGGCTGTCAGTCGCGCGGGCACTGTCGCGCCAGCCCAATCCACCAGCGCTGGTCTTCGTCACTGCGCATGACAGTTTCGCGGTGGAGGCGTTCGATCTCGATGCGGTCGACTATGTCCTCAAGCCTGTCGCGCCGGAGCGGCTCGAACGTGCGATCGCCCGGGCCGTGGCTCGACGCCAGCGCCGCGAACGCCAGGCGAGCAACTGGATTGAAGAATTCTGGGTGCCTTACCGCTCCGAATTGTTGCGGATCGCGGCTGGCGACGTCGATCGGATCGACGCCGAACGCGACTATGTGCGGCTACACGTTGGCGACCGGAGTTATTTGTTGCTGCACACGGTGAGCGGCCTGGAAGCGCGCCTCGATCCGGCGATGTTTATCCGCCTCCACCGCTCGGTAATCCTGCGCCGCGACCGGATTGCGGGGCTGCGCCACGATGGCCTTGGGGTCTGGTCGGCAGAGCTGGCCGATGGCAACGCGGTGCGAATCGGGCGGACTTATCTGTCCCGCGCCAAGGCCATGGCTGGGCGGTAAACAGGTAAATCCCCGTAAACTACCAGGAAAAAGCCCGGTCCGGGGGACTGGTCCAGACCGGGCTTCGGATCGCATCGACAATTGCCGGGCTACCGGCACGGGCATAGGTCCGTGGGGGACTTTCCGTGCAGGGCTGCCGTTACGGAATCTCGGGATTTTCCGCAACATTCTTCTGACGAACGGCGGTCCTCATCGACAGAAAGTTGCGTTGCACCGACCAATGACGTGCGGTTGGTCAGCCGCCAAGGCTGCCAGTCGAGATCCGGGCGGCGACCTGCTGTTCGATGCGCGCGCGAGTTTCGGTCACGCAGCTGCGGTTGACCCGCTCGTTCAGAATTGTCCCGGTGCGGACCTGGGTGGTACAGACGGCTGCGGCGGCTTTGTCGATCCGTGCGTTCAGTTCAGTCCGACCAGCTTCGGTCGACAGGTCGAGGTCATTAAGGTGAACCTGGGCGGTGCCAGCCATGACGGCGGGAGCGAAAGCAGCGGCGGCGAGCGCGGCGGCGAGAATCATTCGGGGCATGTTCGGAGCATCCTTCTTTTTCGCACGGCGGGGGAGCGTGCCACAGTGTATTAGATCGGTAACACGCAATTCGTCGCGCTTGGGTCGACCGGCCCTCCGGTTCGCTCGACGAAGTGCGCGAACAGCCGACGAACGACACACGGCAACCGGCGAATGCAGATGGCCGTAGCGTCAGGTTGTACCTGCTGGCGATTTTGCTTGCGCCCTTGGCCGCGGTGTTGCTTCTCGCGGCGATGCTTACCCTGTTCCACGTCAGCGACCTGCACTTCGGCTACGAAGATCGCGCCGCGCTGGATTGGTTTGCCGGCGAAGTCGCGCGACTTCGGCCCGCAGCGGTGATCTGCACCGGGGACCTGACCATGCGCGGCACGCCGCGCGAATTCGAGATGGCGCGCGAATGGCTTGCCGCGCTGCCCGTCCCGGTCACGCTCGAGCCCGGCAACCACGACGTGCCCTACTATTGGTACCCGTTTGCCCGCGCCACGCGTCCCTGGCGCGAGTACGATGCGCTGGAACGCGCGGTAGAAGGTGACCCGAACCTGCCAGACGCGGCGGTGGTGCCGCTGCGCACGGCGGCGGCGGCGCAGTGGCGATTCAACTGGTCGAAGGGACGCGTCGCGCCGCGGGATCTTGCTGCGGCGCTGCAGGGTCTTGCCCACAACGCGGCCAAGCCTTTGCGGCTGGTCACGACTCACCATCCCCTGATCGACGCGGGGACGGAGGGTTCCGGCTCGACCCGCGGCGGCCGCCGCGCGCTGGCCGAGCTCGCCCGGGCGGGGGCCGACGTGGTGTTATCCGGTCATGTCCACGACCCGTTCGACGTGACGCTCGAATTCGATGGGCTGCCGATCCGCCTGGTTGGCGCGGGAACGCTTTCGTGCCGGCTGCGAGCGAGCCGGCCGGGGTTCAATCTGCTGGAATGGTCTGCCGACAGCGGCTTGCGGGTGACTGTCCGCTCGGTCTGAGCGCCAAATGGAAAAAGGGCGGCCCCGAAGGACCGCCCCGATTTTCCCGGCAATGCCGATCCGGATCAGCGCTTGCTGAACTGGAAGCTCTTGCGAGCCTTGGCCCGACCATACTTCTTGCGCTCGACCGTGCGGCTGTCACGGGTGAGGAAGCCGGCAGCCTTTACGGCGCCGCGCAGGGCGGGTTCAAACTTGGACAACGCCTGGGCGATGCCGTGCTTGACCGCGCCGGCCTGACCCGAAAGCCCGCCGCCCTTGACCGTGGCGACGACATCGTACTGGCCGGCCCGGTCAGAGACCTGGAACGGCTGGTCGATCACGAGGCGGAGCGTCGGACGTGCGAAGTAGACTTCCTGGTCGCGCCCGTTGACGGTGATCTTGCCCGAACCGGGCTTGATCCAGACGCGGGCGACCGCGTCCTTGCGGCGACCGGTGGCATAAGCCCGGCCCTGCTTGTCGATTTCCTGCGCGCGCAGCGGCATGGTCGGGGCCGCCGGTGCGGTGGGCACTTCGGCGACGGCGCCTTCGGCAAGGTTGCCGAGTTCGGCGAGATCGGTGACGGTGTTATCGGACATTAGGCACCCACCTTGTTCTTGCGGTTCATCGCCGCGACATCGAGCGCTTCGGGCTGGGTCCCGCCATGCGGGTGCTCCGAACCGGCGTAGAGGTGAAGGGCGCGCATCTGCGCGCGGCCAAGCGGCCCGCGCGGGATCATGCGCTCAACCGCCTTTTCGAGCACGCGCTCGGGAAAGCGGCCGTCCAGCACCTTGGCGGCGGTCACTTCCTTGATCCCGCCCGCATAGCCGGTGTGCTTGTAATAGGTCTTGGCGTGGCGCTTGTTGCCGGTCAGCCGCACCTTGCCGGCGTTGATCACGACGACGTGATCGCCGCAATCGACGTGGGGCGTGAAGCTTGGCTTGTGCTTGCCGCGCAAGTGGTTGGCGATGATCACCGCAAGGCGACCGACCACTAGGCCGTCGGCATCGATCAGATGCCACTTCTTTTCGACCTCGGCCGGCTTGATCGACCGGGTCTGCGTGCTGAGAGCCTTCATGGCTGGACGTATCCCTCTGGATTGATTCGCGCGCACCGGCTTTCCGGTCCGCGGGAAGGCGGCCCTTTCGTTCAGCAGGGCCTGAAAGTCAAGCTTTTCGGGCGGGTTTCAAGGAGGTAAAATAATACCTCTCCGCGGGAGCAGGGCTCAATTACCCGTGCGTTCCAATTCCCAGACCTCGCGGGTCATGCGCTGATCGCCGCCGAGATCGGTGGTCACCCGGCGCTCAATCCGGCTTTGCATGCCTCTATCCGCAGTCACAATGGCATCGATCTCGACTGTGATCTTGCCCTTGTTTCCGCCCGGAAGCTCGACCGTCTGGCTTTCCTCCCGCTTCCCGGTCACCGGGTGGAAAAGATCCCCCGGAAAGCTCCCGCCGGCTGCCGGGCCGTAAGCCTTGAGGCGCGAGACGAAATTGCTGGCCGCCTGCCGCTCCGAGTCGTTCAACGGGGAACGGCCAAGCCAGACGCTGACGATTTCCCCGGCCTTGCCGATCGTACCGCTATCGCGCGGGCTACTCTCTTTCACGATCATCCCGTTGGCATCGAGCCAAAGCGGAAAAAGCCCATCGTCGGGCCGCGCGCGCTCAAGCGCGGCCAAGGGCTCAAGTGCTGGCGGAACGATGACTTCGACGCCGGCCAGTGCCCCGTCAACCCGGTAGCCCGTGCCTTCAGGAACGATCCGGATGGCATAAGAGCGCCGGGACAGGATCTCCTGGCCATTGTAGAGCGGCTTGTGAACCTCATGGGTCAACACGAGTTGCTCGTCCGGGGCCGGGGGCGGAACAAATCCCCGCGCGGCTCCTGCGCGCGCGCGTTCGTGGCAGTAAGTGCCAGGCTTGGCAGCACAGCCGCCGCGCCCGTCAGCAGCAAGGCAAGTGTCGATCGTTTCATACCCGTCGCCCCAGAATATGCGCCCCCCATACGGTCGAGGCCAGCAGCAGCGCGCCAACCAGCTGGTGCAGCACCGCGATCCACAGCGAAACGCCGCTATAGACAGTGGCGATGCCAAGCAGGATCTGCGTGCCGAACGCGCTGTGGATGGCAATCGAGGCCGACCGTTCATTGGCCGCGCGCAACCGGCGCCCCACAACCACCAGCACGGCAACGACCAGCCAGGCCCACCAACGGTGGAGGAAATGCAGCAGGAACGGGTCGTGCATCGCTGCGCGCCAAAATCCGCCGCTCCAGTCAATCCCCGCCGGGATCAGACGGCCTTGCATCAGCGGCCAGGCATCCGGGCTGAACCACCCGCCGCCCGCCGCCGTGCCGGCCCGCAATCCGGCGACGAAGGCCCCGATCACGAGTTGCAGCGCCAGCACTGCCAGGGCAAGCGCGCCCAGCCCCGTGAGGCGCGAGCGGCGCTGGCCGCGGGACAATGCCCGCAGGTCCAGCGCGGTCCAGACGAGCCCGCCGAGCGTGAACAAGGCAATCCCGAGATGTGTCGCCAGCCGCAAGTGGCTGACCTTGACGTCATGCGAGATGCCCGACTTGACCATCCACCAGCCGGCTGCGCCCTGCAATCCGCCCAGCGCCAGCAGCGCCAGCAGCCGCGGCTTGTAGCCAGGCGGAATCCGGCCCTTGAGCCAGAACCATGCGAGCGGGAGGGCAAAAGCCAGTCCGATCCCGCGCGCCAGCAGACGGTGGACCCATTCCCAGAAGAAGATGAACTTGTAAGTTGCCAGGGTCATCCCTGCCGGCCCGTTGATTTCGATATATTGCGGGGTCTGGCGGTAGGCCGCGAACTCAGCCTGCCATTGCGCCTCGGTCAGAGGGGGCAAGACGCCGCTCACCGGTTTCCATTCAGTGATCGAAACGCCGGATTCAGTCAGGCGGGTTATTCCGCCAACCACCACGATCGCCAACACCAGCGCGGCCACAAACATCAGCCACCGGATCAAGGCATCAGTACCGATAGGGGAATTTACCTGCGACACATTCACTCACTGCTGCGAGCATCGACAAAGGGCAAGGCCCAACTGCACCCTTGTTAGATGATACAACATATCATATCTAGCCTCTATGCGCGATGCCTGGCTTTCGATTCGTGACCGGTTGGACGGAGCAGGCGTGCTTCTTTCGGGCCTCTGTGCCGTCCATTGCATCCTCAGCATCGTGGTCGTTTCCGCGTTGGGGCTGGGTGGCCAGTTCCTGCTGTCGCCGGAGATCCACCGCGTCGGGCTCGCCCTGGCAGTGGCGATCGGCGCAGTGACGCTGGGTCTCGGCGCGCTGCGTCACGGCACGCCGGGCCCGCTGGTGGTGGGGATGGCCGGGATCGCACTGATGGGCGGTGCTCTGCTGGTCGGCCATGGTATCGGCGAGGCGTTACTGACCGTGGCCGGCGTTGCGCTGGTCGCAACCGCGCACATCAAGAACTTGCGCCACGCCCGCTGACCGCTATGGCGACCCGCATGGCCGCCGAGCTTTCCCTGACCGTCAACGGCGAACCGCGCCGCGCCCCGCCAGGCAGCACCATTGCCGAACTGGTTCGCGGGCTCGGACTCGATCCAAAGAAGGTCGCGGTCGAGCATAACGGCCAGATCGCGCCGCGATCGACACTGGGCGAGACCGTGCTGGGCGACGGCGATGTGCTGGAGATCGTCCATTTTGTCGGGGGCGGACAAGGAGACGTGATGACACCTGCGGATGATACCTGGACCGTGGCCGGGCGCACTTTCCGTTCGCGGCTGATCGTCGGGACCGGCAAGTACAAGGACCTGGCCGAGAACGCCGCCGCGGTCGAGGCGGCCGGGGCGGAGATCGTCACCGTCGCGGTGCGCCGGGTCAACATCTCCGATCCCACGGCACCCATGCTGACTGACTTCATCGACCCGAAGAAGATCACCTACTTGCCCAACACCGCCGGCTGCTTCACCGCCGAGGACGCGATCCGAACCCTGCGGCTGGCGCGCGAGGCGGGCGGCTGGGATCTGGTCAAGCTCGAAGTGCTGGGCGAGGCGCGCACGCTCTACCCCGACATGCGCGAGACGCTGAAGGCCTGTGAAGTGCTGGCGGGTGAAGGCTTCCTGCCGATGGTCTACTGCGTCGACGATCCGATCGCGACGAAGCAGCTGGAGGAGGCCGGCGCGGTCGCGGTCATGCCGCTTGGCGCGCCGATCGGTTCCGGGCTCGGCATCCAGAACCGGGTGACGATCCGCCTGATCGTTGAGGGCGCCAAGGTGCCGGTTTTGGTCGACGCCGGAGTGGGCACCGCCAGCGATGCGGCGGTGGCGATGGAGCTGGGGTGCGACGGGGTGCTGATGAACACCGCAATCGCCGAGGCGAAGGACCCGCTGCGGATGGCCCGGGCGATGAAGCTTGCGGTCGAGGCCGGGCGGACCGCTTATCTCGCCGGCCGCATGGCGACCCGCAAATACGCAGATCCCTCAAGCCCCCTGGCAGGCTTGATTTAAGTCTCGTGGTTAACTGGTTCCTAACCAAATTCTGGTGATCTGTTCCTGAAAGCAGGGACATAGCCATGAGCAATACCGGTACCGCCACACTGACCATCGCCGAGCTGCGCGAATTCGCCGGCTTCACTTCCTGCGAGCAGCGCTACATCAAGCGCAGCCTCGATATCGGGCTGGGCCGGCAGGACGCTTTCAAGCTCTGGGCGCGCGATGCGGCGGAAAGCGCCTCGATCCGCAGCCAGTACGTCGTCTACCAGGATCTCAAGTTGCTGCGCGGCGCCCTGCCGAGCGACAGCAGCTTCGACGGGCTGGAAAGCTTCATCGGCAAGCTGACGCGTGTTGCCGCCTTTGATCTGGCGCAGGAATGCATCACCAGCTTCTCGGCCTTCCGCTTCCTGTACGAGCGCCTGCTCGGCCCCGAGGCACGGCCGTTCCTTCCTTCCGCCTTCTGCGGCGCCGCCGCGCTCCCGCAAATCCGGCCCGACCGGCGCAAGGACCTGCTCCAGTCGATCAGCGAAGCAGCCGCCACCGCCCCGGGTTGGTCGACCCGCGCACCGAGCTTCTATCCCGAGTGGGTGGAGAAGGAAGCGGCCTAGGGATTGGTTTCCGGCAGCACCCTTTTCCTTTCCCCGTCATCCTGCACAAACTAGTTCAGGACGACGAATAGATAAGGTCGCGTGTGGGTTCCGTGGGCACCATCTTGACAAAACGAACCAAATAGGTTATACGCCCGCCCGCAACGGGTGCCGGGGCTGAAGCGCTTCGCCTCCAGCCTCGCATGCGGCCGACGCCCGGGCGGACCCGGTAGCGTCCGCACATCAGGGATGCGTGGAGGA
>CANJBY010000034.1 GCA_947472735.1 Sphingomonadaceae bacterium
GACCGGGCGGGCGCCTTACTGTTCAGCAGCCGGGTGGGCTCAGGGCTTGCGGGCGCTCACCAGCGAGTAATACCCACCGCCCGTCACCTCGGACTGCACATCGATAAAGCCAGCGCCTTCAAGGAAATCCCTGAGTTCGCCAAAGGTGTATTGCCGGCCGCGTGTGCCCAGCAGCATCAGGATCGAGAACGAGGCCGTGGTCAGCGGGCCGCACAGGTCGTCGTCGATCAACATCTCGTGGAGGAGGATCGTGCCGCCGGACGGCAGCGATCCGAATGACTTTTCCGCCAGCAAGCGGCAGGTCTTGTCCGACCAGTCATGGAAGATGTTCGAGAAGAAATGTGCGTCGTGCTGGCGCGGCCATTCTTCGGTGAACATGTTGACCGAAGCGGTGGCGACCCGATCGGTCATGCCCGCCGCGGCGGCGTATTTCGCGGCCTGGCGGCAGACCGCAGCAATGTCCATCACCGTCGTCTGCAAGTGCGGCCAGGCCCTTGCCAGCTCGATTGAAAAGATTCCGGATCCTCCGCCCACGTCCATGAACGATCGCACATCGGCAAACCGCGGCTGCATCGCCACGGCGCGGGCCGGAGCGCGGCTGTGGGCTTCCATCAGTGCGGTGACACGCTCGGCCAGCTCGTCCGACATCTCGCCGCGTTCCCACTCTTCTGCCGCCGAGCCGTGGCCGGTGGCCTTGTCACCGGTTTGCAGGGTCTCGAGCAACTGGGCGTGCAGCGGATTGCTCCGGCGCGGGCCTTCCAGCAGTCCGCCGAAATAGGCCTCGGCCTCGGGATGCAACCAGCGGCGCGCCTCGGCCGTGGCCCGCCAATGCCCTTCGCGCCGCTCGACGAAGCCGAGCCCGGCGAGGACGATGAGATGAATGGTCAGGGCCCGGGCATTGAGCCCGAGTTCCGCCGCCAGTTCCTCAGATGTGAGCGACCGGCCGGACAGCGCCTTGAACGTGCCCACTTCGTCGGCCACGGTGACGACCGGCATGTGATATGCCGAAAGCCACACGTCCCAGACGCTGCGATCGTTAACGGTGGCGGGCAATGCAGTCATGTTCGAGCCTCTCCAATGATTTGGAGCGACCTATCATTCGCTTCGCAAGTTAAGCAACCCTACTTGAGCAGGAGATTGGTGCCGGCCCAGATAGTGAGCGCAGCGGTCAGCCAGCGGATCACCCGTTCGGGCAAGAGCCGCAGCGCCAGCAAGGTGCCAAGCTGGCCGCCCAGCACCACCGCCGCGAGCAGCAGCCAGCCCTGCGACAGCGCTTCGCCGAACCGCTCGCTCCCGGACTTCGCCAGTTGCCCCACCAGTCCGGTGATCGAGTTGATGAGGATAAACAGGCTGGTGGTCGCCGCGATCCGCCTGCCGCTGTCCCACCGCGTGAAATGCAGCAACGGGGCGAGGAAGATCCCGCCGCCGATCCCGACCAGCCCCGCCAGATAGCCCAGCGGCGCCGCCGCCAGGGGCATGAACGCAGCGAGGCGCGATCGCTCTCCGTCCTGTTCCTTGCGCGGAAGCAGCAGAGCAAGCCCTGCAAGAACCAGGCTGAGGCCGAGCAGGAACAGGAAGGTCTTTTCCTTGACCGGTGTCAGTCCGCCGAGGAACGCCATCGGCGCCGCCACCAGCGAGACCAGCAGCGCGCCGCGCCAGGGCACCTCGCGGGCCATGCTGAACCGGACCGTGCTGCCCGATACCACCACGATGTTGCAGGCCAGCGAGATGATCGGCAGCACTGCAAAAGCGACGCCTGCGAGGGCCAGCAACGCCGAATAGGTCGACCCGCCGCCGAACCCGACCGACGCATAAAGCAGCGCCGTCCCGAAAAAACCAAACGGCAGCCAATCCGGCACGGTCCGGTCTCCTTACACCGCGGCCCCGTGGCAGTGCTTGTACTTCTGCCCGGATCCGCATGGGCACAGGGCGTTGCGCGAGAGGTTCATGTCGGCATAAGGATCGCCGCCCGGGCCCGCTACGGGGAGCGAGGAAGTGATGAAACCGCCGGGATTCGCGCCAAACATCGGCGCGTCGCTGCTGGTCAGGAAGTCCGGCAGGTCCGGGAGCTGGACCGGATCGGGCATCCTGAGCTCGCTGTTGCACAGGATCCGGGTCACGTCTTCGCGGATCGTCTCGAGCATGCGCTCGAACAGGCCGAAGGCTTCCTGCTTGTATTCGTTGATCGGCTGCTTCTGCGCATAGGCCCGCAGGAACACCACCTGGCGCAGCGCATCGAGCGTGGCGAGGTGCTCCTTCCAGTAATGGTCGAGCCGCTCGAGCAGAATCTGCTTTTCGACCTGTCGCCAGATCGCTGAATCGTCGCCCACCTTGCCGGCCATGTGCGCATCCACCGCATCGGCGAGGCGCTGCTCGATCATGTCGGGCTCGATCCCGTCTTCGGCAATCCAGTCCTCGATCGGCGCCTGAATGGCCAGCACTTCGGTCACCCGGGCAGTCAGCTGTTCGATGTTCCACTGCTCGGGATAGGAACCCGGCGGGCAGGCATCGCCAACGATGCTGTTTACCGTGTCGTGGCGCATGTCGAGCACCACGTCGTCAACCGTTTCGGCATCCATGATGTCCGCGCGCTGTTCGTAGATCACCTTGCGCTGGTCGTTCATCACGTCATCGTATTCGACGACCTGCTTGCGAATGTCATAATTGCGCGCCTCGACCTTCTTCTGCGCGGTCTCGATCGCCTTGGACAGCCACTTGGACCCGATCGCCTCGCCATCGGCGAGGTTGTTGTTCATCATCCGCGAGAACAGCGTGTCCGGCCCGAAAATGCGCAGCAAGTCGTCCTCGAGGCAGAGGTAGAACTTGGAAAGGCCCGGATCGCCCTGACGGCCCGAGCGGCCGCGAAGCTGGTTGTCGATGCGGCGGCTTTCGTGCCGCTCGGTGCCGATCACGCACAGCCCGCCGGCCGCCAGGACCTGCTGCCGCTCGGCTTCGATCTCGGCTTCGATGCTGGCAACGGCGGCATCGCGTTCCGGCCCCGGCGGTGCATCCTTCAGCTCGTCGTCGATCCGGAATTCGGCGTTGCCGCCCAGCTTTATGTCCGTACCGCGCCCCGCCATGTTGGTGGCGATGGTCACCGCGCCAAACCGGCCAGCCTGCGCGACGATGTGCGCCTCCATCTCGTGAAAGCGCGCATTGAGCACGTTATGCTTCACGCCGAGGTTGGAGAGGAATTCCGACAGCAACTCGCTCTTCTCGATCGACACCGTGCCGACCAGAACCGGCTGCCCCCCCTTGCTCTTTTCCGCAATCAGCCTGGCGATGGCGCCGAACTTGTCCGTGGTGTTCTTGTAGAACTCGTCGTCCTCGTCGACGCGCAGGACCGGCACGTTGGTGGGGATGGTGACAACATTCATCTTGTAGATGTCGAAGAATTCGGCCGCTTCGGTGGCCGCGGTGCCGGTCATGCCGCACAGCTTGGGGTACATCCGGAAATAGTTCTGGAAGGTGATCGAGGCCATGGTCTGGTTCTCGGGCTCGATCCGCACGCCTTCCTTGGCCTCGACCGCCTGATGCAGTCCGTTCGACCAGCGCCGGCCGTCCATCATGCGCCCGGTGAATTCGTCGATGATGACGACCTTGTCTTCCTTGACGATGTAATCGATGTCGCGCTTGAACATCGTGTTGGCCTTGAGCGCCTGGTCAAGGTGGTGGACCACCTGGGTATTCTCGACATCATACAGGTTGGAGCCGACCAGCAGTCCGGCCGCCTCAAGCTGACGTTCGGCCCACTCGACCCCGTCTTCCGTCAGGGTGACGGCCTTGGACTTCTCGTCCTTTTCGTAGAGGTCTTCGGGCAACTGCTTCACGATTGCGTCGACCGAGACATACAGCTCGCTCTTGTCGTCGGTCGGCCCGGAAATGATCAGCGGGGTGCGGGCCTCGTCGATCAGGATTGAATCGACCTCGTCGACGATCGCGAAATTGAACGGGCGGTGCACCATCTGGCTGCGCTCGTGCTTCATGTTGTCGCGCAGGTAGTCGAAGCCAAGCTCGTTGTTGGTGGCGTAAGTGATATCGGATTCGTAAGCCTGGCGCCGTTCGTATTCCGACAGGTTGGGCACGATCACGCCCACGGTCAGCCCGAGGAAGCGATAGATCTGGCCCATCCACTCGGCATCGCGGCGAGCAAGGTAATCGTTCACCGTGACGACATGGACGCCCTTGCCTTCCAGCGCGTTGAGATAGACCGCGAGCGTGGCGACGAGGGTTTTACCTTCGCCGGTCCGCATCTCCGCGATCTCGCCGCGGTGGAGCACGATGCCGCCGATCATCTGGACGTCGAAGTGCCGCATTCCCAGCACGCGCCGCCCGGCCTCCCGCACGGTCGCGAAGGCTTCGGGGAGGATGTCGTCGAGGCTTTGCCCCTCGGCCAGGAGGCTCCGGAACTTGTCGGTCTGGGCCTGCAGCGCTTCGTCGCTCAGTGCCTCAAGCTCTGGCTCGAACGCGGCGATCTGCTTGACGATCTTGTCGAGCGACTTGACGTAACGGTCATTGGACGAGCCAAAAATGGCCTTGGCGATTGCGCCGATCATGCGGTGTTTCCTGTGAATATGGGTATGAAGCAAGGCGCCGCCGGCCCGGTTCGGGCGGCGCGGCCGAAAGGTATTGATTCAGGAGGGCGCGCTATTCGTGCGCGCGGTCAATCCGGTACTGGACGGCCGGGATATAGACTCGCGCACGGGCAGGACGGCCCCGCGCAGCATCGCGCGCGTGCTTGTCTGCTCCAACGGTCTGATCGACGCTTTCTGCGGCTTGTGTCGCAACAGTCCGCTGCGCACCGCGATCCGGTTCCCAGGAACCGACCTCCGCACTCTCGCTGCCCGAAATCCGCGCCATGGCCGGGCTGGCCTGGACGGAGAGGCCCGAGATCAGGGCCAGAAGGGCGAGGAGCAAACGGTTCATTGCCTTGGCAATATATGCGCTGGGTTAAGGAACGTCCACCCTCGCGTGCAATGGCCGTGGACGAAGCGGGATCGCAGGATTAAGGCGCAGCCATGTCCGACGCCGTCTCCCCGCTCGCCAGCCCCTTCCCCGCCCTGCCAGCAATCGCGGGCGTCACTCCGCGCGTGGCGCGGGCCGGGTACAAGGAATGGGGGCGCTGCGACCTGACCTATGTCGAGCTGGCCGAAGGCACCGCGGTGGCGGGTGTGTTCACACGCAACGTCTGCAGCTCTTCCGAGGTCGATCTGGGCCGCGAAGGCGTGGCGCAAGGCAAGGCGCGGGCGCTGGTGGTCAACGCCGGCAATTCCAATGCCTTCACCGGCTATCGCGGGCGCGAGGCGGTGGAGCAGATCATGGCGCAAGTGGCCGAGCATCTTGGCTGCGCCCCGGACGAGGTGTTCGTCTCCTCCACCGGCGTGATCGGCGTGCCCCTGCCCAAGGACAAGGCCAAGGCCGGCGTAAGCGCTGCCCTCACCGCCGCTCCCTGTACCTGGGAAGAAGCCGCGCGGACCATCGGCACCACAGATACCTTCCCCAAGGGCGCGATGGCGCAGGCCGTGGTCGGCGGCAAGACAGTCACCCTCGCGGCGATCATCAAGGGCAGCGGGATGATCGCACCCGACATGGCGACCATGCTGGGCTACATCTTTACTGACGCGGCGGTGGAACCGGGCTTCCTTCAGGACCTGCTCTCTGCCGCGAACCAAAGCTCCTTCAGCTGCATCACCGTCGATAGCGACACCTCGACCAGCGACACGGTGCTCGCCTTCGCCACCGGCAAGGCCGGGAATGAAGTGCTGCGCGACATCGACTGTCCGGGTGCCGACGCTTTCGCCGCCGCGCTGAACGATGTCTGCCGCCAGCTTGCGCATCTGGTGGTCAAGGATGGCGAAGGGGCGCAGAAGTTCATTCGCATCGACGTGACCGGCGCGGTCAGCGACGAGAGCGCCCGGCGGATTGGCCTCGCCATCGCCAACTCCCCCTTGGTCAAGACCGCGATCGCGGGCGAGGATGCCAACTGGGGCCGCGTCGTCATGGCAGTCGGCAAGGCCGGTGAACCCGCCGACCGCGACCGGCTCTCCATCGGCTTTGGCGGGACCTGGTGCGCGCGGCAGGGCTTGCCGCTGGCGGACTACGACGAAGCCCCGGTCACTGCGCATCTCAAGGGGCGCGAAGTCTCGATCGAGGTCGATATCGGCCTGAGCGACGGACGGGCGACCGTGTGGACCTGCGACCTGACGCATGGCTACATCTCGATCAACGCCGACTATCGCTCATGACTCTTCGGCGCTCATGACTCTTCCGGCACTTGACGCAGCCGTCCACGCGATCATGCGCGATGCGGCCGAGCGCGCGATCATGCCGCGCTACCAGCGGCTTGGCGCGCACGAGATTGATGCCAAGGCGGCAGATGATCTCGTCACCGTAGCGGACAAGGACGCGGAGCTGATCCTGGCGGAGCAACTCGGCGCGTTGCTGCCCGAGGCGACGATTGTCGGCGAGGAAGCGGCTCACGCCGATCCTGCGCTGCTGGACCGATTAGGCGATGCCCTTTGCTGGATCATCGACCCGGTAGATGGAACCAACAATTTCGCTGCTGGCAAACCGCCGTTCGGCGTGCTCGTCGCGCTGGCGGAAAAGGGGGAGACGGTCGGCGGCTGGATTTACGATCCACTGCGCGACCGCTTCTGTCACGCGCAGCGCGGCCATGGGGCGTTCATTGATGGCGAGCGCATCACTGCGCGTTCCAGCGGCAGCACCCCGCCCATCGCCGCAATCTCGCTGATCTTTGCCGATGCTGAAAAGCGCGAGGCGCTCAAGACGCATATTGCCCCGCACTACACGCTGGTCGACATCCCGCGCTGCGCGGCAGAGCAGTACCCGCGCATCGTGCTGGGCGAGAACGACATCACCATCTTCGAGCGTACCCTTGCCTGGGATCACGCGGCCGGGGTTCTGTTCCTCAACGAGGCGGGCGGGAAAGTCTGCCGGCCGGACGGATCAGCCTACCGGGTCGATCGCCACCTCGAGCCGGGAATGATTGGCGCCGCCACTCCGGCCCTGTGGGACGAACTGGCGGCGCGTATGGAAAAGCTCTGATGTCTAATCGGAGTGCGAACTAAAGCTCGCTCTCCAGCCAACCCTTGAGCTGGCTCTTCGGTGCGGCGCCGAGCTTCTTGGCGACAACTTCACCGTTCTTGAACAGCAGCATCAGCGGAATCGACTGAACGCCGTACTTCGCCGCTGTATCGGTGTTCTCCATGATGTCGACCTTGGCGATCGATACCCGGTCAGACAGCTCGTCGCTGATTTCCTCAAGAGCCGGCCCGATCATCTTGCACGGTCCGCACCATTCGGCCCAGAAATCGACCAGCACGGGCTTGTCGGAATTGAGGACGTCAGCAGCCCAGCTGGCGTCAGTCACGGCTTTGGTCGGCATGGTGGATACTCCTGTTCGTATGCGGCCCAATCTAGGCATGGGCCGCGCGAAGGCAATGATCCCGGTCAAAAGCTTTCCTCTTTCCCCATCAAGGCCTGCTTGTGCGGTGCGAGCACCGCAGCCGGAACGGCGATCATCCGAGGCACGTGGGTGTAAAGCAGGGCTGCCTCGATCGTCCGTCCGGGGTAGGTCACTTCCAGTGCCGCAGCGTAGGAAGCCATCTGCCGCAGGCTCGATTCCGGCACCTGCGCCAGCTCCATCGGCGGACGCCTGGCGGTCTTGAAATCGACGATGGTCAGCCGGTCGCTCCGGATCACCAGGCGGTCGATCGTTCCCGCCACAACCTGCGTGCCGACCAGCGCCGCCACCGGCACCTCGGCCAGGGCGTCAGCGGAAAAGACGTCGGCCCAGCGGACGTCGCCGATCACCGCGATTGCGGAGCGGGCCAGTTCCGTCCGGATTTCTTCCACCAGATCTGCCGCATTGCGCGCCAGCCATCGCTGCGCGACTGCTTCGCGCTCCCTCTCAGGCACCTCGGGCAAACGCTCGAGCAGCTTGTGGACCAGCACCCCGCGCCGCGCCGCATCGGCCAGCGCACCGGGCGGATTCGGCGGATCGGAGCCGGCATCCTCACCCAGGGACGACGGAGCGAGCGGCTTGGCCGGGCGCGGCTCGGGCGCAAGGGTCGCGGTGAGCCAGGCTGGCTGCGGCGGCGCGAGGTCGAACGGCAGCGGCGCCTGCTCAGGCGGACGGGCGAAGGGCAGCGGCTCCGGCGGAATCCCGGCGGTGCGGATCGCCCCCCACAACGAATCGCTCACCGCCTCTTCGATCGGCAGCAGCGCAGAGAGCCGTGCGTACCAGCTATCCGGCGCCGGCTCCTTCTCGCGCGATCCCAGCGCCCCGCCAATGAACAGCGCTTCCTCGGCCCGGGTCATGGCCACATAAAGCAACCGCCAGTGCTCCTGCAGCTCCGCCGCCTCCACTTCGGCCGCAGCATCGCGAATGCGGCCGAGGCGATCTGCTTTGGCGAGTGGCGGGAGCGGCAGGGAGATCGGCTCCTGGTCGGGCTGGCGCTGCGGCTCCGGGACATTCACGCTCCCGGATTGCGCCGAGGCGCGCGGATTGCCGACGGCATCAGCCAGAATCACGATCGGCGCCTGCAAGCCCTTTGCACCGTGAACCGTCATCACCCGGACCTGGTCCTCAACCCGACCGGCTTCGCGCTTGAGTTCGCCCTCGCCCGCATCAAACCAGGCGATGAACCCGGCGAGGCTCGGGATTGCGGTGAGCGTATAGGCGTGTGCGGCGTTGACCAGTTCTTCGATCGGATCCTCCGCCTCGCGGCCGAGCCGGGCCACCAGTCTGCGCCGGCCTTGCCACGGGCCGACCAGCAGCCAGTGCAGCAGCGCCTGCGGGGGAGCGTAATCGGCACGGGCGAGCAGTTCTCCCAGCTGATGCAGCGTCGCCGCGACCAGCGGCGCGGACGATTGGCGCAGATGCTCCCATAGCGGCGGCCCGTGCTTGCCGCGCCAACCGTGCTCCAGCAGTTCCTCCTGCGTCCAGCCGACCAGCGGCGAGACCAGCAGCGCGGCAAGGTTCAGACTGTCGAGCGGTTGCACGGCAAAGCGCAGCGCCGCCATCAAGTCCTTCACCGCCAGCGGCGCGCCCAGCCGAAGCCGATCCACGCCCGCGACCGGCACCCCATGCGCATGAAGCCGTGCGACGATCAGCCCGGCCAGCTCGCGCCGCTTGCGCACCAGCACCATGACATCGCCGGCCCGGGCGTGCCGGGGCGTGCCCTTGCGAAGCGGGTAGCCCTGATCGAGCCATTCGCGCACTTGGCGCGCGATGCGGTCCGCCATGTCGCGATCCGGCTTGGATAGCCAATCCGGTCCTTCCGGTTCGTCGTCTTCCGGCGACGCGGTGACCTCGCCGCCGATCGGCTGCCACAACACCACCTGGCCGGGCTTGTCATCGCCCTGGTGAGGCTCGGGCAAGGCATCAAGACCAAAGGCCTCGGCACCGATTGAAGCGATCGCCTTGTCGACAAAGTCGAGCACGGGCTGCACCGTGCGGAACGAGCGCTCCAGCCCGAGTTTCTGGAGCGGGCGGGCCAGGTGCGGATCGCGCAACTGTTCCGCATTGGCGGCGGCTTCGCGCATCAGATTGTCGAAGTAATCCTGCGCGATCCGGAAGTTCTCGGGGCTGGTGCCCTGGAATCCGAAGATCGCCTGCTTGTAGTCCCCGACGACGAAAACGGTGCGCTGCCGGTCGGCGCGCGCGCCTTCGCCCGCGAAGAAGTCACCGGTCAGCGCCTTGACGATCCGCCACTGCGCCGCATTGGTATCTTGCGCCTCGTCGACCAGGATGTGGTCAAAGCGCCGATCGAGTTTGTAGCGGATCCACTCGCCCATGTCCGACCGGTCAAGCAAAGTCGCGGCCAGGCGGATCTGGTCATCGAAATCGACCAGCCCTTCACGCTCCTTGGCGTCATTCCATGCGATGGCAAAGGCACGCCCAAGACCAAGCACCGGCTCCAACCAGCGCGACAGGGCAAGGAGGTTGCGCCGCTCGCGGACGGCGAGCGAGCAAGCGAGAACGCTTTCGGCGGCTGAAAGGAACTCGCTCTCGAATTTAGAGAGTGATTCCGCGTCTCGCACAGTATCCTTCTGGGTGAAGAGCACCTTGTGCAGGCCGTCCAGAGATTCCAATCTTTGCGAGGTTTCCGATTCACACCATTGCTTTATAATGATTCGTCCAGACTGCCCCTTCTTGCCAATCCACTGACTATAAGCCGAAAGGCAACATTCCAGCGCGTTGACGTCAAAGGCGTCATCGCCGCACATCGCGGCCAGTTCCGGCTCGCCGAAGTCATCCGGCAACCCCAGCAGCGTGTGCAGGCGATTGCCGAACGGGTGGTGCCAGGACCCTGCCCCGAACCACGCTTCGCGCGCCTGCGCGCATTGCAGCAGCCAGCTTTCCGCTGCATCAGGGCCTAACCGGATCGACAACGCCTCAAGCGCGGCCAGCTTCCATCCTTCACCGCGGTCCTCCGCCTCGAGCAGCAGTTCGGCCAGCGTACGCCGCGCGAGCAAGGCACGCTCGCGGTCCTCGATCGGCCGCGAGCCCGGCAGCAGCCCGGACTCTTTCGGGAAGGCGCTAAGCAGCCACTGCGCGAAAGCGTGAATTGTGTCGATCCTGAGCCCGCCTCCGGGGCAATCGAGCACCGCCGCAAACAGCGTGCGGGCGCGCTTGCAAGTATCCGGGCCGAAGTCTGCCCCGATCGCCTTCAGTTCGAAGCCGAGCGCACCCTCCTCCAGTCGCACCCAGCGGGCCAGCGTCTCGTTGATCCGGCTGGCCATTTCTGCCGCGCCGGCCTTGGTGAAGGTCAGGCACAGGATTTGGCCCGGCGTCACCTCAGGCCGCAGCAACAGCCGTAATACCCGCGAGGACAGAACCTGCGTCTTGCCGGTGCCGGCCGAAGCCGAAAGCCAGACCGAGTCCTGCGGATCGACCGCGCCGCGCTGGCTACCGGCGAGTTCGTGCACCTGCTTCCCGTCCCCGCTCATGGCTGCGCCTCATCGCGCGAGAGCAGCGGGAGCCATTCATCGAGCCGCATCAACTGATCATAGTCGGCATAGACGGCCAGGTCGGGATTCTCCCGCGCCGTGAACGGAGCATTCCCGATGATCCACTTTTCAAGGGCTTCGATAAGATACCTGCGGGTGATTGGAAGGAAATCCTCCCGCGGAATACCCGTCTTCGCCTTGCTTCCGGGATCCAGTGCCGGCGAATAGACAAACCCGAACCGGTCTTCCTTCTTCTTGAGCGACCAGTACTCAAATCCGTGAACCGCCCCCGATATGTCCTTGAAACCACCTGCTTCCGCAATCAGCCCGATCAGACCAAGCTGGAGCGCATAGCCCTGTTCCACCATTCTGCCGCTGGGAGGCTGGCCGGTCTTGTAATCCACCACGGCGAGCGAGCCGTCCGGCATACGGTCAATCCGGTCGGCCCGGGCATGGATGCGGATGCCGGCAAGCTCCATCTCGCCCCAGCATTCGGTATCTAGCATCACACGTCCGCTGTTCCGCTGCGCGACGATCTCCTCGTCGATCCACTCCAGTGCCTTGACCAGCCGGGGTCGCCACAGGCGCCGCATCAAGGGGTGCGCACTCATGCTGTCGAGCACCGCCTCGGCGGTAGCCACAAGTTGCCCGGGCACTTCCCCGTCGCGGTGCCAGCGATCAAGGATCGCATGCACGGCGGTACCTTGCCAGGCTGCACTCGGTTCGGCGTCGAGCGAATCGAGCCGCTTGAGCCGCAGGATCTCGGACGCGTAAAACTGGTACGGGTCGGATCGCAGCCGATCGAGCCCGCTGGCCGAGATGTCGACCCGCCGCTGCTGCGGATCGGGCCTTGGACGCGGACGGGCATAGTCTGCGGCGCGGGGCGCGATGTCGATCGTTCGCGCAATCCGCACCGCCTCGTCCTCGCGATGTTTGCCGGCCAGATCGGCGCCAAGCATGGCCTGCACCCGAAGCACGAAGCGTGACGGTATTGCCGGACCCGCGGAATCGCGCTTGGCCCAGCTGAGCACGACTTCCGGCGCGCCCAGGGCGGAGGCCAGGTCATGTGCCGACAAACCGATGCGGAAGTCACCGGAAGGCACGCCAAGGTGCCGCAGCACGGCCGGAGGCAGCAGCGCATCGGTTGCGCTGGAGGCAGGCCAGGTGCCTTCGGTCAATCCGGCGCAGATCACCAGGTCCGCCCGGCTCATCCGCGCCTCGATCAGTCCGTAGATCGCCACCCGGGGATGGCCTCCCCAAGGCGGACGCACCGCGGTCCGCTCCATCGCATCGCGCAGGGCGGCCGCCAGTTCGCGCCGTTCGAACGGCAATTCCACCTCGCGCGCGGCGATCCGCAGCTCCTCGATGAACGTCGCCAGTGCCCGCCCGTCGGCATTGGCCCAAAGCCGATCGCCGCACAGGGATTCGGCCGCCGCGACCAGCAAGTCCAGCCACTCGGCCAGGCCGCGTTCTTCCGCGCCGTCCAGCAGCGGGGCGAGGATTGGCTCGACCTCCCCCCAGAACTGCGGCTCCGCCAGCTTTCCCAAAGGCTCAAGCCCGGCATCGGGACGCGGTCCGCGCAGCTTGAGGTCCAGCGCCCGCACCGCTTCCAGCCATGCCGGACGTCCCGTGCCGGCACGAGCGAGCGGATGGCCAAGCAGCGCGATCAGCGGAACCGGGGCAGCCTGTTCCGCCATCGTCTCGGCGAGCAGCAGCAGCAGGCGTCCCGCAGCCGTCAGCGACAACGGCTGCCCGGCGGTGTCATCGGCGACGATCGCCCAGCGTTCGAGCTGCGCAATGACCCGAGCGGCCAGCGCCCGGTCCGGCGTGACTAGCGCCACGCGCTTTTCCGGCGTGCCCAACGCCTTGCGGATCAGCACGGCGATAGCCTGGGCTTCCTCGCCGGGATGATCGCTTTCCATCAGCCGCACGCCCGACAGTCGGCGCACCTCCTCATTCATTGTCGCCCAGGCGGCGCTGGCTGCCGGGGGAAGGAACAGGCTCGAGATGGCCTTGCTCCGCTCCGGCGGTGCCGCTCCCAGGCCCGAGCGATGCCATGGCTGCACTTCCCCGCGGGCCACGCCCATCCGGTTCAGCAGCAACTTCAGATGATACTGGGGATGCGTGAGCGCATCATCGCTGCCGAACGGCTCACCCCCGGCTTCGTCGGGCACGCCCGCCCGCCCGAGCGAGGCCCAGACCTCCGGGTCCATGACCAGATCGAGATCAGGCAGGACCACCGCCGAGCGCGGCAATTCCGACACGACCCTGAGCAGCCGCGCCAGCGCTGGCGATGCCGATGTGATCCCGGCCGCAACAATCGGGTGCGGCGGCGGATTGTCGCGCCAGGTCCGGGCGGCGTGATCGAACAGGAGATTCCGCCGCGTCGGTGCATCGACTTCGCCGCGCCTGCTCAGCTCGTCTTGCCACAGCGTGGCGAGCCGCAGAAATTCACCGGTGCTTTCGCGCCAGTGACCGGCGAGATCGCCGATAATCGCCAGAACATCGTCGCCGAGCAGTGCCCACGGATCAATGCCCTCGACCAGCAGTCGGTCCATCGTTCGTCCAGCTTCCAGCGCCAGGCGCAGCAGTGCGGCGCCCTTTGGCCCATCTTGCCCCGCTTGCTCGCGCAAGTAGTGCGCAAGGCGCAGCCAGCGGCGCTGGGTGTCGGCGGCGGGAGGAATGTCAGTGCCATGAGCGAGCGGGTCGAGCAGCGGGCCGAGCGTCTCTTCCAGTTCCAGATCGCCCACCACAGCCATGCGGGGCAGCAGCAAGCCCGAACGGCCCGATTCACCGAGTGCACGGACGAAGGCTTCGGTCAGCGTGCGTTCGGCGCGCCGGCTCGGCAAGAGCAAGGTCAGTCGGGCCAGGCCCAGTTCCTTGTCGGCGTAGCGCGGCAGCAGACCCGCGACCAGCGCGTCGGCAAAGCCGCGATGGGCCGCGATCGAATAGACGGTCGGGCCGGTTCGCTCAGCCACCGGTCAGCATCGCCTCTGTCGGCCTGATGGCCTGCGGCGTGCCGACTTCGAACCACTGCCCGGTATGGACGATCCCGTAGAGCCGCCCTTCCTCGATTGCGCGGCTCCACAGCACATTCGTCGAAAACGGACCCTCGGGTGCACCGCGCAGGAGGCGGTGCGAAACCAGCTGGATTCCGGTGTAAACATACGGTGCGACGCGCCCGGGACGGCGCCGGCTGACCCGGCCCATCGGATCGAGGTGGAAATCACCCATCCCTAGATAATTGAAGGCCTGAGGATGGCGGACCAGCAGCAGCAGCGCGTCCATCCGGGCCGGATCCCAGTGCAACGACAGCTCGCAGAAGGTATCGCGCGGACCATCCAGCCAGATGTTGTCGCTATTGAGACAGAAGAACGGGTCCGGAAGCAATGGCAGCGCCTTGGCCATGCCGCCCCCCGTCTCCAGCAGGAGCGCCCGCTCGTCCGATATGGCGATGGCCGGAGCTTTGCGCGTCTCGAGGTGGTCTTCCAGCGCGTCGGCAAGATAGTGGACGTTGACCACCGCCTTGGCCACCCCGGCTTCGGCCAGGTGATCAAGACTGTAGTCGATCAACGGTTTGCCGGCCACCGGAACCAATGGCTTTGGCAGGGACGCGGTGAGCGGTTGCATCCGCTTGCCAAGCCCGGCCGCCATGACCATCGCCGTGTCGGATGCAAGCGCCCGGCCCGTCATGCTTCCCAGGTGCCTCCGCCGGCCTGGCGCAGTTCCTGCGGGATATTCGCGTCAAACCAGCGCGCCACCGGTTCAAGCGCCGGATGCGCCAGATCGCGTTCCAGCAACGCCCACACGCGCGGGATCATCGCAAGATATCGCGGCTTGCCGTCGCGCTTCCACAATCGCACGAAAATACCGACGATCTTGGCATTTCGCTGCGCGCCAAGCCGGGCGTAATCGGCCCTGAAATCGTCGTCGGCCCCGCTGCGCTGGCAGTAATAGTCGAGCATGTCCGCCTCCAGCTCGGGCGAAACGTCGCGCCGGGCATCCTGCAGCAGCGAGACCAGATCGTAGGCCCGGTGCCCGTTCAGCGCATCCTGAAAATCGAGCAGCCCCTGCTTGTGCAGGCTGCCCAACAGCATGATGTTCTCGGCGTGGTAATCGCGCAGCACCACGACCCCGGGTCGCTGGCGCGGCAGCAACTGGCTCAGCACTTGCTCCCACGCCGCGCTCCACCCCTGACCGTCGATCGTGACGCCGCGTGCCGGACAGTACCATTCACAGAACAGTCGCGCTTCCCGCTGGTACTCGACGAGCCCGTAATCGAGAAACGGCCCGCTCGGCAGCCGGTGAAGTTCGATCAGCGCGTCGATCGCCGCGCGGTAGATCTCGCGCTCGTCGCCCGGCCACTGGTCGAGATAATCGCGCATCCGGGCATCGCCAAAGTCCTCGAGCAGCACCCAGCCCCGGCCTGCATCATCGGCGAGGATGTGCGGCGCACGCATGCCGTTGGCGTCGAGCCAGGTGGCGGCGCGCAAGAACGGCGCAGGATCTTCCCTTGGCGGTGGTGCGTGCATCAGCATCGCCGATTTCTCTCCGCGACGGACACGGAAATAGCGGCGAAACGACGCATCGCCAGGCAGCGGCTCGATCACCGCATCGCCCCAACCGGCTGTCGTCAGGAAATTCTCGATGCCCTCGGGCAGGTTCACGGACATGGCATCCGCCCTAGCCAATCCTGCCCGCCTTCCACAATCGCAATCCGCCCCGAAACCGAACTTTCCAGTGCAATCGAGAGGCAACCCGGCTCGTGCGCGAAGCCGCCGGCGTTTTCCGGCCACTCGGCAAGCAGGGCGGCGCCGGCGCGGTAATCGTCCAGACCGAGCTCCTCGACCTCTTCGGGCCGGGACAAGCGGTAGAAATCGGCGTGGACCAGCGGAAGGCGCAGCGGGGGCGCATCATAGGTTTCGATGATGGCGAAGCTGGGCGACGGCACCTCTCCCGCGTGCCCCATGGCGGCGATGACGGCGCGTGCGAGAGTGGTCTTGCCCGCGCCCAGATCGCCCGAGAGCGCGACTACATCACCCGGGCGCAGTTGGGCCGCGATCGCCTGGCCGAGCTGCGCCGTGGCTTCCAGATCGGGCAGTGCAATCCTCACGGCAGGTCGATGATCACGGCCGTGCCCTGCCCTGGCTCGGACAGTAGCTCCAGCTTGCCTCCGTGCGCCTCGACCAGTTGCCGCGCGAGCGGCAGGCCGAGCCCTTGCCGGCGCTCAACGGTCCTGCCGTCGGCGCTGAATTTCAATCCTTCCAGCGCGCGTGCCAGTGTAGGCGCGTCCATGCCGGGTCCGTTGTCCGAAACCACGATGCGGCTGTGCCCGCGGCGGCCTGAGGCTTCAACCAGAATTCGCCCGCCGGAAGGCGTGGCCGCGATCGCGTTATCGAGCACATGGCTGATGGCGCGGGCCAGCCTGCGCGGATCGGCCATCACCCGTCCCGCGCCTTTGTCACCGCGCAGATCGAGCGTCAGCCCGCCGTCGCGAAGCCGCTGGGCCCGATCCTCGACCAGCCTGGTCACCAGCGGGAACAGCTCGACTTCCTCGAGCGCAAGCGGCAGCAGCCCGGCCTCGCTCTGCGACAAGTCGAGCACGTTCTCGATCTGCTCGCCGAGCCGCTCGACCGATGTGAGAATCGCTGCGACGTACTCGCGTCCGGAATCGCTCAGCTCGCCGCCAAGCCCTGCTTCGAGCAGCTCGGCGAAGCCCCCGATCGAGGTCAAGGGAGTGCGGAACTCGTAGCTCATGTTGGCGAGGAAGCGCGTCTTCATCGCGTCAGCTTCCTCAAGAGCGGCCGCGCGCTGCTTGAGGGCTTCCTCAGCCTTCTGCGAATCCGTGATGTCGAGCACCGTCAGCAGGCCATTGCCATCGGGCAGCGGGACGCCGGCGAATTCCAGCGTGCGCCCGTCGGTCAGAACTACCCGTCCGCCGGTCTGCCGCCGGTCCAGCGTGGCTGCACGGACCACATCGCCAACTGCCTTGGCGTGCGCCGGCTTTTTGAGCCGCACCCCGATCCGGTCAAGCAGCGCCTCAACCCGGGGATGCGTGTCCAGATAGTCGTCCTCAAGACCCCAATCGGCAGCGAACCGGCGGTTCCACAACTGCATGCGGCCATCCGGGGCGAACACGGCCAGGGACTCAAACAGGCTGTCGAACGTGGCGGTTAGGGTTCGCAGCAAGGTATCGCGAGCAGAAGATAGTCGCAGCTGTTCGGTGCGGTCTTCGGCGATCAGCAGCAAGCCTCCGTCCGGCATGGGATGAGCGACGACGCGCAGATGGGTGCCGTCCGACAATGGCCAGGCATCTTCCTGCGCCTGATTAGCGGCGAACCACCCGGTCCGCTCACGCCGCCAGCCGGGGAAATCCCTCACCTCCGGGGTCCGCCCGGATTCGCGCGCCAGATCAAGGAAGCGCTCGAACGGGGGAGGATCGAGCATCACCCCGGGTGCCAGCGCAAAGATCCGCTGGAATGGTTGGTTGGCGAAGGCCAGCTGACGCCGGGGATCGAACTGCGCAACCCCGGCCGACAGCTGATCGAGCATCGAGCGCTGCGCCTCACGGAACGCCTTCAGGCTGCGGGCGAGCTCCTCCATCTCCTCGACATCGACGGCATAACCAGCGATCCCTTCCGGGCCGAACGGCAGGTCGATCATGTTCAAGGCTCGGCGCGCGCCATCAATCGTGGCGCTGACCATGCGCTCGATCGGCATCTGCTTGGCCGCCGCCTGGCAGGCGACTTGCGCGGCGGTGAGGCCATCGACCGCTTCGACCAGTTCGATGCCGTTGCCGACCACGTCTTCGGCCGACTTGGCGCCCACCGCGGAAACGTAAGCCGAGTTGACCAGCCGCAGTTCCCCTTCGGTCCCGCGGAACCACATCGGCATCGGCGCTGCCTCGATCAGTCCGACCAGAGCGGCAAAATCGGCTTTGGCCCTTGCCGCTTCGCCTCGCAGCTGCACGAGCTCGCTCTCGCTGTCAGAAAAGTCGAACACCCAGACCAGCGCCGCGCCGCCCGGTGAAACCTGCGGATCGGCCAGGTGCCCCCGCAGCGCGAGGCTACGCGTCGAACCGCGCGGCGTGGCCACCATGCGGAAGGGTGCTGCCGTCTTCTGCGTGCGGCGAACGTGTTCCGAAAGCTCGGCAAGTTGTTCGGCAGTCAAACCCTTTTCGCCGGCATCAAGCTCGGTGAGGAATTGCGGAACCGCATCCAGTCCGAGCCATAGCGCGAGCCGGGCCGGCGCCTCGATCCGTCCGTCCGATCGCACGAGCAAAGGCAGCGCGGGGGATTCATCCACCATCCGCGCCAGCCGCCGGGCGCTGCGCTGCGCGGTTTCGCCGCGGCGCTGACGGGTGCGCGCCGCCAGGATCGCCCAGCCGGCGGCCACCGTCCAGGCGGCGAGGATCAGGCCGGCCAGCGCCAGAATTGTCGGATTGCTCGCCATTGCCATCCAGCTATTCGCCCGCGAGCCGGATTACAATGGTCTGAGCGCTGTGCATCGTTGGCTATGCCCGGCGCGTTCCGCTCTTGCGGTGGTGGCGACCCACGGAACGCGCCGGAACCTGGCGGACTTGCATCCCCGGTGATTAGCGGCTCAGCACCACTTGCGAGCTGCTGCTTTCGGCCAGCAACTGGTCTGCTGCCGCGATCAGCGGTGCGCTCCCCCGGGCCTGTGCGAGATTGCGCGCAACCTGCCTCAGCTCGCGGCAACCGAGCCAGGGGTGGCCCTGACCGTAAGTGTTGGCCATCATCACGCTAAGCCGGTCGAGCGCGCGCACCGGGCCGCCTGGCCGCCCGGTAAGTTCGCGCTTCAGTTCATCGCTGGCGGCGTTGAGCTCGGTGATATGGTTGGTGGTGAACCGCCCGTAATCCGCCTGAAAATTGTCCGCGCCGGTGCGGCAGCGCAGCCCGGTGACCATCAGCATGATGTCGAGCCGGCGCAGCTTCTCCGCATTGGACATGGCATTTGCGCTGGCCGGAAATGCCGCCACCATCGACACGGCGGCAAGCGCTGCCGCGACCTTACCCGTATTTCCCATTTGCAGTCTCCCCGCGGACCCGCCCGCAGAACAGAAGCTGCACTCGTTCGTTTACGACTTCTTAAAGCGGCGCAGTAAAGCGGATTTAACCATCACCTCCCGCGCGCGCGGTTGCCGTCCGGCGCGCGCGGACTATATCAGCGACGTTGCGAGTCATTTGCAGGAAAGGATCCATCCCATGTCGATCGCAGTCGGACAGAAGCTCCCAGATGTAAAGCTGATCAAGGCCACCGCCAACGGTCCCGAGGCCGTGCAGTCAGCAGACTATTTCGCCGGCAAGAAAGTCGCGCTGTTCTCCGTGCCGGGTGCTTTCACACCCACCTGCTCGGCCAAGCACTTGCCGGGCTATGTCAACAATGCCAGCGACCTCAAGGCCAAGGGGATCGACGAGATCGCCTGCACCGCCGTCAACGATCCGTTCGTGATGGGCGCCTGGGGCAAAGCCTCGGGCTCTGATGACGTGACCATGCTGGCGGACGGCAACGGCGATTTTGCCAGCGCTCTGGGCCTGACCATGGACGGCACCGGTTTCGGCCTCGGCAAGCGCGGCCAGCGCTTCTCGATGGTCGTCAACGACGGCGTGGTCGAAAGCCTCAACGTCGAGGCTCCGGGAGCCTTCGAGGTGAGCAGCGCCGAACACATGCTCGGCCAGCTCTAGGCGACTTCCAGACTGCGCGGGTGCGTTGAAATCGGCCCGCCCGCGCAGTTTTCCCTAGCCGCGTCTTTTCAGATCTTTTGCCGTGATCGTGCTTGATGGCGCGATCATGGTTGCGGTTCACGATCCCATCCTGTCCCCATGGCGTCACCGACGCCACTCGGCCCGCGTGCGTCTGCACTTGCCAGCCGATTTCCTGACGCTTGAGGGCCACCACAAGTGCTGGATCGACGATCTGTCGTCGTCCGGCGTCCGCCTCGGCATCGCCTCGGCCCCGCGGCCGGACGTTTCGGGTTTCCTGAGATTCTGCGGCCATGAAACCTTCGGCAGCGTGATCTGGACCCGCGATGGCAGCTGCGGCATCGCCTTCGACGAACCCCTCGATCACGATATCGTCGTTGCCATGCGCCTCCATGCCGAACGCCTGCCCGAGATTGAGCGCCTGGAACACCGCGAAGCCATCCGCCGCTGGGTGGATGGCCAGACCCGGATCATCGGCACCGCCTGACGCCGGGATCCCCCTCCCCAATTCGCCCCTTCTCTGCCATGGGCCTGCGCAGAAGGAGCAGACCATGGCCGCGACTGACGAAGACTACGTTTACGACGAAGAAAGCGGCGAATGGCTGCCGGCCGCCGAACTCGCGGCGAAGCGTGCTGCCGAGGGCACGGTAGAAGTGCGCGATGCGGTTGGCAATCTGCTCGCCGACGGCGATTCCGTCACCCTGATCAAGGACCTCGAGGTCAAGGGCGCGGGACAGACGCTGAAGCGTGGCGCCGTGATCACCTCGATCCGGCTGACCGGCGACGCCCAGGAGATCGATTGCCGCTATCCCGGGATCAAGGGCCTGGTGCTGCGCGCGGAATTCGTCCGCAAACGCTAGGAGGCGATTTCATGCCGTCCACGCCCCCTTTCCGGGGTATGATGAGCCTTGGGCACTCTGCCCTCCGAGAGGAACAGTCATGGCCAAGAGCCAGAAGAAATCGAACCGTGAAGTGCGCAAGCCCAAGGCCGAGAAAGCGCCCAAGCCCAACGCCTCGCAGCCCAGCACCAAGCCGGGCGGCATCGCCGGTCTCGAGCATATGAAGCGCTGACACTCGCCTGCCGATGCCACCACGCATACTCGTCGACGCCGATGCCTGCCCGGTCAAGGAAGAGATCTACAAGGTCGCCTTCCGCCGCCAGGTCGCGGTGTCGATCGTCAGCAACATGCGCCTACGGGTGCCGGAGCATCCGCTGATCGAGCGGATCGTGGTGTCGGACGCCTTCGACGCCGCGGATGACTGGATCGCCGAACAGGCCGGCCCCCGCAGCGTCGTGATCACCGCTGACATCCTGCTGGCCGACCGCTGCATCAAGGCCGGCGCGGTGGTGCTGTCCCCCACCGGCAAGCCCTTCACCACCGCCTCGATCGGCGGCGCCGTGGCCACCCGGGCAATCATGGCCGACTTGCGCGCCGGCGGCGACATCATCGGCGGCCCGGCGCCCTTCTCCAAAACCGACCGCTCGCGCTTCCTGCAAGCGCTGGACGAGGCATTGGTGCGGCTGGGGCGTTAGCCGGAGTGCTGCCGAAACCAGTCAGCCAGTTCCGCTTCGGTCATTTCACCCGCGGCGAGTGCCACGATGGCCACGACCACTTCGGCATCGCTCGCACTTAGCGAAAGGCCGTTTAGGGCAAGGAAGGTTTCGTCGACCACGGCTGCGGTGCGCTTGTTTCCGTCGATAAAAGGGTGGTTGCGGGCAATCCCGAAAGCATAGGCGGCCGCGAGACTGGCGGCGTCGACCTCGCCATAACTGGAGAGATTCCGTGGGCGCATCATCGCGCTCTCGAGCATCCCGGCGTCGCGCACGCCTCGCCCGCCGCCATGCTCAGCCAGTTGCTCGACATGGATCGCCACCGCAACCTCCGTGGTGAGCCAGATCCACTGTTGCGGCAGGTTTACTTCGCCAGTTCGCGCAAGGCGCGCTTGCGTCGTGCCATCACTTCACGCGCTGCCGCCATCTGCGCCGCAAAATCCGGCTCCTCGCTGCGAAGCTCGATCCCACCCGGCGTGGTCACGACCGAGAGCGTCTCTCCCACTGCCGCATTGAGGTGCGCCAGCAGCTCCTTGGGCAGGATGACGCCCGCAGAATTGCCAATCTTGCTGATCTTGATTGTAGCGTTCATACGGATGTTATAACGTCGGGTGTAGATTTGGACAAGAGGGCGTTGGTATTGGTGCTCGGAACTCTGATGTCCCGGTCACCTCGCAGCCCCGCAACGCAGGAGCCCGAGCCATGCCCACCCCCTACAAGACCACCGCCGTGTGGACGGAAGAAACCCTCCCCGCCGCGATCCGCGCGGCGCATACCACCAAGGCCGGTACCTGGGGCCTGCTGCGCGTGCTCGAAGGCAAGGCGCGGCTGGTGTGGGAAGATGGTTCGGGCAGCGTGGAGGTCACACCGGAGCGACCGTGCCCGATCCCGCCGGAAGTGCTGCATCATGTGGAGGTGGACGGTCCGGTGCGGATGCAGGTGGAGTTTTATCGGGAGAGGGTTTGAGGGCAAAGCTTCAACGACCACCGCCTAATTCATCGCTATGGTTATGTTGTTCGAGTTGCTCCCGGATGGTAGGAGGCATTTTTATGCCAATTCCAGATTATCAAAGCCTGATGTTGCCTGTACTGCAGGCCGCTGAAAAAGGTGAGACACGAGTTCCTATCGTCGCAGACGAGATTGCCAACTCTCTTAACCTTTCAGATATTGAGCGCGAAAAAATGCTGCCCAGCGGCAAGCAGCGCCTGCTCCACAACAGAATACATTGGGCAAAATTTTACATGACCAAGGCGGGTCTCATAGATAGCCCAAAAAAGGGAGTCTTCGTCGCAAGCGAGCAAGGCAAATACCTTCTGTCCAAAAATCCGATAAAGATCGACGTCGAGATTTTGAAAGGCTATCCTGCGTTTATAGAGTTTTACGGGAACACCGCTTCAAACGCATCGTCGAATGAAGCGCCGTCGACAGTAGCTGCGACTTCGTCCACCATAACTCCCGAAGAACAAATTGACGCCGCTCATTCCATTTTGACATCCGCATTGAAAGCGGAGATTCTCGCGCGAGTCCTCGATCAAACGCCTACGTTTTTTGAACGTGTGATCGTCGATCTGCTCGTGGCCATGGGCTACGGTGGATCACACGAAAACGCAGCAATGCGGCTTGGAAGGAGCGGCGACGGAGGAATAGACGGCGTCGTTGACGAAGACCGCCTCGGGTTAGATCGAATTTATCTGCAAGCGAAGCGTTATGCACCACATGTAAGCGTCGGAAGGCCAGAAATTCAGGGTTTCGTCGGAATCTTGGTTGGTCTTGGTGCGACGAAGGGTGTGTTTGTTACAACTTCCAACTTCAGCGCGCCCGCGAAGGAATTTGTCCGCGGACTTCAACAACGTGTCGTCCTAATAGATGGTGATCGCCTAACGGAGCTAATGGTTGAATTCGACATAGGCGTTCGCGTGAGCAGAGTCGTCAATGTGAAAAAGCTGGATGAAGATTTTTTCAGTGACGAAGATTGACCTACTTCACATAACCCATAACGGCATCGCGTCGCGTCTCACCCCGCAAACCCTAGAACCAGCAAAAGCGCCTGTTCCACCCGCCGCAGCTCATCCTGATTGAGCTTGCCGACATGCTGGTCGACCTTGTCCGGCCGCACGGTGACTGGAATGTCGGTCATCACCTCAGATAGACGTCGCAAACCGTTCCGGGTGTCCGGCTCCAGCCTGACGCGCAGCCTTGAGGGCGGGACGGCCAATTCGGTGGTTATCGGCAGCAGGATCACCGTGGAAAGCATGGCGTAGCTGTCCGCCTGCATGACCACAAACGGGCGCGGCTTATTGCCGAAGCCCGGGCCGGTCGCGACTACCACATCACCGCGATTCACCTGGTGCGGGGCTTCCGCTTGGAGAGTCGCTCGTCTCTCCAGTCGTGAGGCGGCAGGCTGTCCAGCACTTCCGAGGCGAGGCCGGCCACATCGCTGAGCACATCCTCCCACCGCTGCGCCTGTCCGGCAAGCGCGGCTGCATCGGCTTCAATTTCAGCACGGACCTTGGGGTCCCGCAGGTTCGGAAGCCAGATTTGCCGCGGCCGCAGACCATCCGCGCGCAAGGCTGCGCGGCGCTTCGCAACGCGTTGTGCTCCCGTGAAAGTTTCCCGTACACCCATGACGGCCTCCGTTACATGTAACGTATGCCCGCAGGAGCGACTTGGCAATGGTCGCTTGGTCTATTCCGGATCAATCCCGCTCGCGATCACCCGCGCCGATATACAACTCCCGCCCGCCTTCATTGTAGACGCGGCTCATCTCCTCCATGCCCTTCTCAGCCTCTTCCGCCGCGACGAAGGTCTCAACTCCCGCATTCTTCTTGGCCGCGAACTCGCGCACTTCGGCGCTGATCTTCATCGAGCAGAACTTCGGTCCGCACATCGAGCAGAAATGCGCGGTCTTGGCGCCTTCGGCCGGAAGCGTCTGGTCGTGGTATTGCTCGGCCGTGTCGGGATCGAGCGAGAGGTTGAACTGGTCGCGCCAGCGGAATTCGAAGCGGGCGCGACTGAGGGCGTCGTCGCGGACCTTGGCGGCGGGATGCCCCTTGGCGAGGTCGGCGGCGTGGGCGGCGAGCTTGTAGGTGACCACGCCGACTTTCACGTCGTCGCGGTCAGGCAGGCCGAGGTGTTCCTTGGGGGTGACGTAGCAAAGCATCGCCGTGCCGAACCAGCCGATCATCGCCGCGCCGATGCCGCTGGTGATGTGGTCATAGCCTGGCGCAATGTCGGTGACCAGCGGCCCGAGCGTGTAGAACGGGGCCTCGCCGCAGACGGCGAGCTGCTTGTCCATGTTCTCCTTGATCTTGTGCATCGGCACGTGACCGGGGCCTTCGATCATCACCTGGACGTCCTGCTCCCAGGCGCGCTTGGTCAGTTCGCCGAGGGTGTAGAGCTCCGCGAACTGGGCCTCGTCGTTGGCATCGGCGATCGAGCCGGGGCGCAGGCCGTCACCCAGCGAATAGGCGATGTCATAGGCTTTGCAGATCTCGGTGATCTCGTCGAAATGCTCGTAAAGGAAGCTCTCCTTGTGGTGCGAGAGGCACCACTTGGCCATGATGCTGCCGCCGCGGCTGACGATGCCGGTGACGC
>CANJBY010000035.1 GCA_947472735.1 Sphingomonadaceae bacterium
CTCCAGTCGCTCGAACAGGGTAAATGCGTCAGCCGTCGCTCCCGCGAACCCGGCGATCACCGTGCCGTCGCCGATCCGCCTGACCTTGCGGGCATTGGGCTTCATCACCGTGTTGCCCATCGAGACCTGACCGTCACCGGCGATGACCGTGCGGCCGTTTTTCTTTACCCCGATGATGGTGGTGCCAAGCCACTGGACGAGACCGTGGCTGTCGCTGCTGTTGCTCATACCCCGGCATATGGCGGTGCATATGCCGGGGTTCAAGGCATGATCAGTCGATCGTGACGGTCACCGCGCGGCGGTTCTTCGCCCACGCATCCTCGTCCGATCCCAGAGCCACGGGCCGTTCCTTGCCATAGCTGACCGTAGTGATCCGCGCCGCGTCCACGCCGAGACTGACAAGGTAGTTCTTGGCCGCGTTGGCGCGCCGCTCACCCAGGGCGAGATTGTACTCGCGGGTGCCGCGTTCATCGCAGTGCCCTTCGATCGTCACCCGCTTGGCCGGGTACTTGAGCAGCCACTGCGCCTGCGCGGTCAAAGCGGCAGCATCGGAACTGTCGACGTTGTAGCGGTCGGTATCGAAGTAGATCGTGTCCTGCCCCGTCATCTGGGCAACGAAATCGGCCTGACTGCCCGCCGCGGGGCCGGTGGTCATTGTGCCGGGTGTGGTGTCCGAGGTGGTTGCTACTGCTCCGCCCGGGTCGGGGGGGAGCTGTGCCGGCGGCTTCTTGGCGCAAGCGCCAAGCGCCGCACTGGCTGCAATGGCAAGAGCGATTGCACCGATGCTGGTCCGGTTGGTCATGGCATTCTCCTTCGGGTCCGCAGGATGAGGCCATTCGGCCCGTCCTGTCAATTTCGTTAAGGGCGGATCGGGCCCCAGGCCGGATCCGATCCGTCGACCGGGGTGGGCAGACGGCGTTCATTGCGCCCGGTCAGATCCACTTGCCAGATCGAGGCCTTGCCCGATCCGCGGGCGGTGCGGAAGAACTGGATCACCCGGCCGTTCGGCGCCCAGGTGGGTGCTTCGTCCTGCCAGCTATCGGTCAGGTAACGCATGGATTGCCCCGCGGGGCTCATGATGGCGATGCGGAAATTGCCACCAATGTGGGTGAAGGCGATCTGATCGCCGCGCGGGCTCCATTCCGGCGTGGCAGAGCGGCCGCCGAAAAAGCTGATGCGCTGCTGATTGGTCCCGTCGGCGTTCATCACGTAGACCTGCTGGCTGCCTGAACGGTCACTCTCAAACACGATCCGGCTGCCATCGGGCGAAAACGAGCCGCCGATGTCGATCCCGGGGCTGTCGGTCAGCTTCTGCGCAGTCCCGCCACTGGAAGAGATCTTGTAGATGTCGGTATTGCCGCCGATCGCCATCGAATAGAGCACCCACTTGCCGTCCGGCGACCAGCGCGGCGCGAACGTCGGGTTGGTCGACTGGACCAGCAGGCGCTGGGTATTCCGCTCGAGATCATAGACGTAGATCCGGGGATTGCCGTTGAGATACGACAGGTAAAGGATCGAGCCATAGTCGGGCGAGAAGCGCGGGGTCAGTGCGGTTGCCTGCCCGGTGGTGATAAAGCGATGATTCGCTCCGTCCGAATCCATCACCGCCAGACGCTTCATCCGGCGGTCCTTGGTGCCAGTTTCGGCAATATAGGCGACGCGGCTGTCGAAGAACGGGCTTTCACCGGACAAGCGCGCATAGACCACGTCGGCGCACTTGTGCGCGGCACGGCGCCAGTCGGCCGGGGGCACGACCCAACCGGCCTTGGCCAGCTGCTGTTTGAGCGCCACGTCGTAGAGATAGCAGCCGACCGTCAGGTTGCCGTCGCCGTTGGCGCGGACGTAACCCTGCACCAGCATTTCCGCGCTACGGCCAGACCACGTACCATAATCCGGCGCCTGCACTTGCTCGAACGCCGGGCGCGGCAAGGGATCCGGGCCGACCGGCTTGAACAACCCGTTGTTCTTAAGATCGGCGGTTATGACTTGCGCGACGGCAATGCCGGTGGCGGCGGTGGAGCCGGCGCTGGCCTGGGTCGGTACGTTGGCATCGGTGGCGAAAGCCGGGATGGCGATGCCGAGGTCCTGCCAGTCGCTTTCATCGGACACTTCACCGGAAAGACCGCCTTCCTCGGTCGGCTGGGCTGCCGGGGCCGGTGCGGGGACAGGCGCGGCCACTTGCTGGGCCAGCGCGGGGGTGGCCATCAGCGCAAGAAGAGCAATCAGGGGGAGTTTCATTGGGAAAGCCTCTTGTCGAAGCGAAATTCGGCGATGCGCTTCCAAGCATCGTAGTATTCGGCGGGGAGTTGAAAGGGTGCAGCGAGTTGGACCGCGCGGATCGCCTGCTCGACGTGGCGTTGCGCCTGTGGGCGGTTCGCGTCGTTGACCCCTTCCTGGCGCACCAAACGCGGCGCGCCGGCCAGCGTGCCGTCGGCATTGAGCGACCAGGTCAGGTAAGTGACCAGCTTGTCGGCATCGACGCCCTGCGGAGCGACCCACCGCGGCTTGAGCTGACGCGAGATTGCACCGGACAGGGCCGAGCGCACCGCCGGGCCGATCGCGGCTGCCGGCGGGGTCTGGGCCTTGCCATTGGTCTGCGCCGCCGGAATGCCCTTGAGGAAATCTGCACCGACGCGGCTGCCGCCCGGGCGCTTGGTCGGCACGGCGGGTTTCGTTGCCGGCTGCGCTTGAGCCCTCTGGACTGGCTTGGAGGGCGGCGCCGCGCTTGGCCTCGCTTGCGGGCGTTGGACGGGCGCAGCTTTCGGTGGAGGGACCGGCTCGGCCTGCTCGACCGGTTCCGGTGACGCAACCGGCTGAGGCGGAGGCGGTGCCTCGCCGATCTGGGGCGCGACGTCGGGTGCCGCGTCAGCGGCGGGCTGCGGCGACGTTGAGGTCAGGCCGACGTCATCGGAGAGCGTGACGGTCATCCGCTCTGGCGGAGGGATAATCGCATGACCCGGCGGGCGAAGCACGAGCAGCAGCACCAGCGCGACATGCGCCGCCACCGCGACCGCTAGGCCGTAACGTTCTTCCGTTCGGAACGCGCCTGGATTCATCGGTCCGGACTATTGCCCGCTGTCTGAACGACCGGTGACCGGCGCACCGCCAGCCGCGGTAACCAGCGAGATCGAATTGAAGCCCGCGCGGTTCAGCTCACCCATCACCGCCATGACCGCGCCGTAATCGAGCCCCTTGTCCGCTCGCAAGGTAACCAGCGGCGGGTTGCCATCCGGTGCACGCGCGACGGCCGCCAGCCGGTCCGGCAATTCGCCCGGGGCAAGCGCCGCCTCGTCGATATAGACCGTGCCATCGCGCGCCAACGAGATGGTGAGTTTCTCCTTCTCCTCGGCCAGCGCCTTGGCGCGACTCTCCGGCAGTTCCACGGGCACTCCGGCCTTGAGCAGCGGCGCAGTGACCATGAAGATGATCAGCAGCACCAGCATCACGTCTACCAGCGGGGTAACGTTGATATCTGCCATCGGAGCGCGTTTGCTGCTGCGCCGCCCGCGCCGCGAGGAAGACAGACCCATCGCCATTATTCGGCCTCCAGCTCGCGGCTGAGGCTGGCATGGACCCGGTCGGAAAAGCGCTGGAGACGAGCCTCGAAGGTGCTGACCCGGTGGCTGAAGCGGTTGTAGGCGATTACCGCCGGGATCGCCGCGAACAGACCGATCGCCGTGGCGAACAACGCTTCGGAAATGCCCGGAGCGACCACTGCCAACGAGGAGTTCTGCTGCTGGCCAATCTGGAAGAAGCTGTTCATGATACCCCAGACCGTACCGAACAGACCGACAAACGGCGCGACCGCGCCCACCGTGGCGAGGAAGTTGAGCCGCTCGGCCAGATTGTCAGCTTCTTGCGCCACGGCAGAATCCATCACGGTTGACAAGCGCTGGCGCAGGCCTTCCGGATCCGGCCGCTTGCCGGAAAAGGAGCGTCGCCATTCGGTGAGGCCGGCGGCGACCACCACGGAGGAAGCCACGTCGGCACTCCCGTTCTGGGTCTGATAGGCCTCAAGGTCCTTGGCTTTCCAGAACTCACCCTCATAACTGGCGCAGCGGCGGTTCACTGCGCCCATGCGCAGCGCGAACGAGACGACAATGGCCCAGACCCAGATGCTGGCGAGGATCAGTCCGGCCATCACCACCTGAACCACGATATCTGCATCGAGGAACAGGCGTACGGGATTAAGCCGGGTGGGCGCGCCAGAGGCAGCTGCGTCGGCAGCGAGCGATAGAAGGGAAAGCAGGGTCATTCTGGCCTTTCGGAGGCAGGAAAAAGGGTAGCAAAAGCGGCACGCCACGCGTCGGGCTGACGGCGCGGCCGGCCATCAGGGGAAACGAAACCGATGCGGAGGTGGGCTTCGGCCAGCAGTAGTCCGTCGCGCAAGGCACGCTGGTGCATGCGGCAACTGGCGGCGCGCATTTCCTCGACCCGGCTTTCGATCAGCACGTCGTCATCGAGGCGCGCCGGAGCGGCATAGCGGATGTTGAGGTCAGCCACGGCATAGGCCCCCTCGCCCGCTTCCTGCGCTGCGCGCTGATCGATTCCGAGCAGGCGCAACATGTCGGACCGGGCGCGTTCGAACCACCGCAGGTAATTGGCGTGATAGACCACGCCGGACAAGTCGGTATCCTCGAAATACGCGCGCACGGCGAAACGATGGAGTGCGCCTTCAAACAGGCCTCCGGGCGGATGGGGAACCGAGCTCATGCCGTGCCGACCTTAGCAAGAGCGCGAGTCGCTGGGCAAGGCGGCACCCTCCACTCGCGGCATTTCTTGCACGATTTGTCACCGGTTTAGGAGAAATCCTCTCCGACGCGGAAAGGGCAGGCGCTCAAGGGGTCAGTCGGGGACCATCTGGTAGAACTGCCGTCCGCCAAAGATATGGACATGCAAGTGCGGCACTTCCTGGTGGCCATGCCCGCCCATGTTGATCAGCAGCCGGTAGCCCGGACCGTCAAGCTCGAGCATCCGGGCCACTTCTCCGACCGAGCGGACGAAGCCGGCCACGAGTTCGGCCGGAGCCTTTGCCGAAAAGTCGTCCCAGCTCACATAGGGACCCTTGGGAATAACCAGCACATGCACCGGCGCTTGCGGGCGAATGTCATGAAACGCGAGGCAGAACTCGTCCTCATGGACCTTGTTGCAGGGCAGCTCGCCCCGCAGGATCTTCGCGAAGATGTTGTTGTCGTCATAAGGTGCGCGTGGATCGATCGGCATTACCGGCTCCGTGAAGCTTTCTCGGCGATGCCCGAAACGCCCTCGCGCCGGTCGAGTTCCGCCAGCACTTCGGACAGCGGTATGCCTTGGGCATCCAGCAGCACCAGCAGATGAAAGAGCAAGTCCGCAGCTTCGCCGACCAGTCCCTCCCGGTCATTCGCCATCGCGGCGATCACCGCCTCGACTGCCTCTTCGCCCAGCTTCTGCGCAATCTTGGGCAGGCCGCGCGCGTTAAGCTTCGCGACGTAGCTGGTCTCAGGATCGGCGGCGCGGCGCTGCGCGATTACGGCCTCGAGGCGGGTCAGGGTGTCGTTTGCATCCATCGCGGCAAGGCTTTGCTTGGCTAGCCGCGTGCGGTCAAGCCTTCACTCGGCCGGCGGCTTGCGGCTGCCCTGCCGTCCCAGCACCACGCCGATCACTCCGATCGCCAGCAAGGCGAGGTTCGAAGGCTCCGGCACGCTCGCCATCCCTTGCGCCAGAGCCGGTGCGGCAAGCAACGTGGCACTGACGCCTGCGGCAAAAACGACGGCAAGATTTCTCACGAACGCGACTCCAGGATGTCCCGTTCGTGGTGAACGCAGGTTCCGTGCCTTTAGGGGATAAACCCCTAATACCGCCGCGCGCGATGGTTAATCGCGCGTCGGAACTTTCGTTAAATGTCAGACATTTCGACGTTTTATTGCAAACTGCTGTAATCTCAGCCGCGCGCGGAAATACCGGCCGCGCGCAGTGCCGCATGGGCTTCGGCCACGGTGTGCTTGCCGAAATGGAAGATCGAGGCGGCGAGCACCGCGCTGGCATGTCCCTGGGTCACGCCTTCGACCAGATGGTCGAGCGTGCCGACCCCGCCGCTGGCGATCACCGGCACAGAGACAGCATCGGCGATGGTGCGGGTCAGTTCGAGATCGTAGCCGGCCTGGGTCCCGTCCCCATCCATCGAGGTGACGAGCAGTTCGCCAGCACCGAGCTTGGCCAAACGGATTGCATGTTCAACCGCGTCTATTCCGGTTTCCTTGCGGCCGCCGTGCGTGAATATCTCCCAGTGATCTCCGACGCGCCGCGCATCGACCGAGGCGACGATGCACTGGCTACCCATCTTCTCGGCAATGTCAGAGACCACTTCCGGCCGCGAAACCGCGGCACTGTTCACCGCCACCTTGTCCGCCCCGGCGAGCAGCAGCGCACGGGCGTCTTCCACCGTGCGCACCCCGCCGCCGACGGTCAGCGGCATGAAGCAGACTTCCGCCGTACGCCGCACCACATCGAGCAGCGTCCCGCGCGCCTCGTGGCTGGCGGTTATGTCGAGGAAGCACAGCTCGTCCGCCCCGGCCCGATCATAGGCCTGGGCCTGCTCGACCGGATCGCCGGCGTCCTTGAGGTCGACGAAGTTCACGCCCTTGACCACCCGGCCATTGGCGACATCGAGACAGGGAATGACCCGGACGCGGACGGTCATGCTTGGACCCCAATGTGCCTGGCCTTGGACAAGCTCAGGCCGAGCGGGATTTGGAATAGCCACAACATCCGCTCATGCTGAGCTTGTCGAAGCACGCGCGCCACGCTCATCCCCGCCTCGCCATCGCAATAGCTGCCGCCAGATCCAGCCGGCCCTCATACAGCGCCCGCCCGGTAATCACGCCCTCGATCCCCTCGTGGGCATGCAACGCGAGGATGTGGATGTCGTCCAGCCCCTTGACCCCACCAGATGCGATCACTGGAATGTCCACCCGGCGTGCCAATTCCACGGTGGCGTCGATATTCACGCCTTGCAGCAGCCCGTCGCGCCCGATGTCGGTGAACAGCAGGCTGGCGACGCCGGCATCCTCGAAACGGCGGGCGAGATCGACCACTTCGACGTCGGACACATCGGACCAGCCTTCGGTGGCGACCATGCCGTCACGCGCGTCGACTGCCACGACGATGCCGCCGGGAAACTCGCGGGCCATGTCCTTGACGAATTCAGGGTCCTTGAGCGCGGCAGAACCCATCACCACGCGGCTCACGCCGAGATCGAACCAGCCCTCCACCGCCTCGCGGGTGCGGATACCCCCGCCGAGCTGCACGTGGCCGGGGAAAGCCTCGATAATCGCCTCGACCGCCTCGTGGTTCTCAGCCCGGCCAGCGAAGCTGCCGTCGAGATCGACCACGTGGAGGAACTGCGAACCCGCCTCGGCGAAGAGCATGGCCTGCGCCGCCGGGTTGTCGCCATAGACAGTCGCACGCGCCATATCGCCTTCGGCCAGGCGCACGACCTGACCGCCCTTGAGGTCGATGGCGGGGAAGACGATCATCTCAGAGGGTCCAATCGAGGAAACGGCCAAGCAGCTCAAGGCCATAGCCCTGGCTCTTCTCCGGGTGAAACTGGACGCCGACGATATTGTCCCGCGCCACTGCCGCCACCAGCCCGCCGCCATGGTCGGTCATCGCCGCGACCACACGACCGTCTTCAGGCGCGAAATGGTAGGAATGGAGGAAATAGGCCTCGCCCGGCTCGATCAGGTCTCCGGCCGGGGCGTGCGCAGGCAGCGCCACATCATTCCAGCCCATGTGCGGAATCTTGATTGCCGGATCGGTGCGCTCGATCTTGTGAACCTCGCCCGCGATCCAGTCGAGCCCGGGAGTCACGCCGTGCTCCACCCCGCGTGTGGCGAGGAGCTGCATGCCAACGCAGATGCCGAGGAACGGCGCTCCGCCGACCAGCACCCGTTCCTCCATCGCCGCGAGCAGCCCGGGGATTGCCCGCAGCCCTTCGGCGCAGGCCTTGAAACTGCCGACGCCAGGGAGGACGATCCGGTCAGCCGCGCGCACGACATCGGGATTGGAGGTTACGCTTACCCCGGTCGCTCCGGCTGCCTTCAGTGCGTTTTCGACCGAGTGAAGGTTGCCTGCGCCGTAGTCTATCAGCGCGAGGACTTCAGCCACCCAGCATCCCCTTGGTCGAGGGCACCGCTCCGCCCTTGCGCGGATCGAGTTCCACCGCCTGGCGCATCGCCCGGGCGAAGCCCTTGAAGATGCCTTCGATGATGTGGTGATTGTTGGCGCCGTAAACCTGCTCGACATGCAGCGTCAGCCCGATCGCCTGAGCGATCGACTGGAACCAGTGTTCGAACAGTTCGGTGTCCATTTCGCCCAGCCGTTCCTGGGTGAACTTCGCGTTCCACACCAGCCAGGGACGACCAGAGATGTCGAGCACGACCCGGCTGAGGGCCTCGTCCATCGCTGAATGCGCCTCGCCATAGCGGCCGATTCCGGCCTTGTCGCCGAGCGCCTGCGCAATGGCCTGGCCGATCGCGATCGCCGAATCCTCGGTCGTGTGGTGCTGGTCGACATGCAGGTCGCCGACGATCCGGCAAGTGATGTCGATCAGGGAGTGACGCGAGAACTGTTCGATCATGTGATCGAGGAAGCCGATCCCGGTCGAAACCGAATAGGCCCCGGTGCCGTCGAGGTTGACCTCGACCGCGATGTCGGTCTCGTGCGTCTTGCGGGCGATAGAGGCAGTGCGCATGGCCCGGCCTATAGACCCGCAGCGCCGGGAATCAATGTTCCTTTGCCCTTGACCGGGCCGCACCGGATCGCCACTTGAAAGCCATGGATGAAAACGCCCCCGACAGTATGATCCCCTACGACGAGATTGTTCAAGAAGCGCTTCGCGCCGTGGTGGGCCGGGTACTGGGCCAGATCGAGACGACGGGCGGGGATCTGCCGGGCAATCATCACTTCTACATCACCTTCAAGACGGCCGCTCCCGGTGTCGATATTCCGCAGCATCTCAGGGAGCGTTTCCCTGATGAGATGACCATCGTCCTGCAGAACAAGTTCTGGGAGCTGGTGGTCAGCGAAAGCGGCTTTTCGGTAGGGTTGAGCTTCAATCAGCTTCCGTGCAAATTGCGTGTACCCTTCTCGGCGATTACCGCGTTTGTTGATCCGGCCGTCGATTTCGGACTGCAGTTCCAGTCCACTGTGCCCGATCTGGCGCCCGAACCGCATGACGAGGCGGAGAATGATTCGCCTGACACTCCCCCAGTGGCCGATGATGGCTCCAACGTCGTCACGGTCGATTTCGGACGCAAGAAGTAACGCCCATGGACAAGAACATTCTCGCTGGAATTCTGAAGTCGCAAGGCGGCAAGCTGCTGGAGCTCGGGATCTCCAGCTTGCTCGGTCCCAAGCCGACAGTGGACGAACCGACCCCTGCCCGACCCAAGCTCGCCAGGCGCCTCGCCGGCGGCGCTCTGCTCAGGATCGCCAGCCGTTCAATCCCCGGCGCCATCGTGGTGACCGGGGGCATGCTCGCCAAGGCCGCGCATGACCGGCGCAAGGCCAAGCGGAACAGTGCGGGAAAGAAACCCGCCTCCTCTTGATCTCGCCTCGTCGCTGCGCGATGAGCGGCCATGGACCGATCCGACAATTTTCAGCGCCGCGGGCTGATGTTCATCCTCTCGTCCCCATCGGGCACGGGCAAGACCACCATCGCGCGCCGCTTGCTGGAAGAAGACGCGGAAATCAGCCTCTCGGTCTCCGCCACCACCCGGCCGATGCGCCCCGGCGAGATTGACGCGAAGGACTATTACTTCGTCACCCAGGGCGAGTTCGACCGGATGGTGGCCGACGACGAGTTCTACGAGTGGGCCGAAGTCTTCGGGCACAGCTACGGCACCCCCAAGGCGCACATCCGAGCCGGGCTCAAGGAAGGGCGGGACTACCTGTTCGATATCGACTGGCAGGGCACCCAGCAGCTTTACCAGAAGGACCAGCAGGACGTGGTCCGCGTGTTCCTCCTCCCCCCCTCGATCGACGAACTGCGCCGCCGCCTGACCGGCCGGGGCACCGACAGCGCCGCAGTCATCCAGGCCCGCATGGACCGCGCCCGGGCAGAAATCAGTCACTGGGACGGGTATGACTACGTCGTGATCAACGATGACATCGATCTGTGCTTCGAGAAGGTGCAGCAGATTCTGGAAGCGGAGCGGATGCGCCGCCAGCGGCAGACCGGGCTGATCGGGTTTGTTCGGGGGTTGATGGGATAAGGAAATCAAATGGCCGTCGGCCGAGCGGCCTATGGACCATCAAGAGCGCGTTTTGACGGATCCGTGCGGCCATTGGAGTAGAATCTCGCACAGGATCATCGGCCCCACCCACGACAGCCAGATGAAAGCCTCGCCATTGCCGAGCTCTCCCACGTTGGTAACCCGTGAGGCGACGCGGCAGAAAACGAATGACCAGACCAGCACATAACTGCGCACCATCCACTCGCCGTGCGATGCAAACCTTCGGTTGCGCGCCGCGCGCCACCCAAGCGCGGCAAAACATAGCCATGCACTCGCGAGCATCGACAAAGACACTGTCGCATTGGTCAGGACCGGGCCGCCGACCGCCTTGTGCAGGGGCGAGAGGCTGATGATCAGCGCAAGAGTGGCGCCACACACACCAAACAGCAAATAGCCTTGACCGATGCGACGGTGGAGCGGAAATCGGTCCTTGCGCGCAGCGAGGTAGAGGTTGAGACCGCCAAGCACCGTCATGCCGCTGCCACCCAGCATGTGCGCGAAAGTCAGTGCGAAATGCCCGTTGTGGGCCGGAATGTTGGAGAAGGTAGCGACAGGCAGAGCAATCATCCACCATGCCACAGCGCTGGTGATCAGGGCCGCGGCCAACAGGACGCCGTTGCGCGTCTTCCACAATGTAGGCCGGATTGTGCTTGGCGCGGTGTGCTTCCCCATTATTTGCCCTCCGAGCCGAGTTGTGTGGCAACCCGCGATGAGGGTCAAGCCGCCGTCCGCAGGGGGTACGGCGCTTGCGCTGCACTACTCCCCCATCGCCCCTACAAAATCCCGCGGCAGCGATGCGTGGACCAGTCCGCCATCCACCACGATGGTATCTCCCACCACATAGTTCCCCGCCCGGCTGGCGAGGTAGATTGCGGCGCCGGCCATGTCCTCCGCCATGCCACCGCGCTGGATCGGGATGAAGCTCGCCATACGCTCGCCCGCTACCGCGGCGGCCCGGTTCATCTTGGAGGGGAACATGCCTGGGGCGATGCCCGAAACGGCGATCTGCTCGCCGGCCAGCCGCGCCGCCATGCGGCGGGTCAGATGTATCAGCGCGGCCTTGCTGGCCTGATAGGGATAGGTCTCCCACGGGTTGATCTTCAGCCCGTCCACTGAGGCGATCATGATCACCTTGGCGGGTTGCTCGCGACTGGCACCGGCCCGCAGCAGGGCGTGGAGCTTCTGGGTGAGGTAAAAGGGGGTCTTGACGTTGAGGGCCATCACCTTGTCCCACCCGGCTTCCGGAAAGCCATCAAAATCCGCGCCCCAGGCAACCCCGGCGTTGTTGACGAGGATGTCGATCCGCTGCTCGCGCGTGGCCAGCTCGGCGGCCAGCGCCTCGATTCCTTCCATCGTGCCCACATCACCCGGCAGTGCGACGCACCGCTCACCCAGTTCGACGGCGGTGGCCTCCACCTCCTCCACCTTCCGCGCGGTGATGTAGACCCGCGCGCACCCGGCGGCGATGAAGCCTTCCGCAATCATCCGCCCGATCCCGCGCGATCCGCCGGTGATGACGGCGATGCGGCCTTCGAGGCTGAAGAGGCTGGCAAAATCCATTTCAAAACTCCCTTGGGCAGGTGCGGCGTGCGGGCTTCGACAAGCTCAGCCTGAGCGGACTTGGGACCAGTACAAACATCCGCTCGGCCTGAGCCTGTCGAAGGCCCTGCGCCTCCGCTCCTTCAGTATCCGCTCAACTCGGCAACCCGCCCGGCGTGGTAGTTCCCATCGCCCATGAACTCGGTCAAGGCGCGTTCGCGTTTCATGTAGAGGCCGATGTCGAACTCGTCGGTCATGCCGACGCCGCCGTGCATCTGCACCCCTTCCCGCACCGCGAGATTGGCGGCAGAGCTGGCCTTGGCCTTGGCGACCGAGACCATCAGCTCGGCGTCCGGACTGCCCGCATCGAGCAACTGTTGCGCCTTGTAGGCTGCGGCGTGGGCGATCTCGATTTCGGAATAGAGATGCGCAGCCCGGTGCTGGAGGGCCTGAAATTCACCGATCAAGCGGTCGAACTGCTTGCGGGTCTGGAGGTAGGCCGTTGTGATGCCGAACGCGCCTGAGGCGACCCCGACGAGCTCCGAGGATACTCCGACGCGCCCCGCGGCGACGATCCGGTTCAACACCTCCCGCCCACCGTCGACCGCGCCGATCACCGCCGAGCCATCGAGCTCGACATTATCGAAGGTAACGTGACTGGCCATCGCCGAATCCACCAGCCGGATCCGGTCGTGCCTGACGCCGGCCACGTCCTTCGGAACGGCGAGCAGGGTCATGCCATCCGCATCGCGATCATCGCCAGAAGTGCGCGCGGCGACGATCAGGCAATCGGCCGAAGCACCGTGGATCACGCAGGACTTGGTCCCGGAAAGCCGAAAGCCTTTGCCCGCGCGTTCGGCCTTGAGCGCGATGCGCTGCGGATCGTGCTTCGTTCCTTCGTCAATGGCGACCGCCAGCACCGCGTTGCCGTCCAAAACGCCGGGCAGCCAGCGTCCTTTCAGCTCGTCGGACGCCGCCGCAAGTGCAGTTGCGCCCATCACAGCAGTGGTCAGGAAGGGTGAGGGCGTGAGGTTTCGCCCGATCTCGGCCAGCACGATGCCTGCCTCGACGTGGCCCATCCCCAGCCCGCCATCGGCCTCGGGCACGAGGATGCCGTTAAGCCCGAGCTCGGCGAATTGACGCCACAACCCATGCCCGAAGCCGTCGGGGCATTCAGTGTCGCGCCAGTGCCGCAGCTGGCTCTTGATCCCGCCCTGCTCGGCCATGAAGGTGCGGACGGTGTCGGCCAGCATGGCCTGGTCGTCGGTGTGGTACAGCGGCATGGCTCAGGCTCCCGGCAAGTCAAGGATGCGCTTGGCGATGACGTTCAGCATGATCTCGCTGGTTCCGCCCTCGATCGAGTTGGCCTTGGTCCGCAACCAGCCGCGCGACCGCGCACCGCCGCCGCTGGCCTCGCTCTCCCACTCGAGCGCCGCGGTTCCGCCGGCCATCATGGTCAGTTCATGCTTGCGCTTGTTGAGCTCGGTCCCGGCATATTTCATCATGTTGGGCTGGGCCGGATGGGCGCGGCCGCTGCGGGCCTCGTCGCTGAACTTCTCGCTCATTGCGGCGAAGGCCAGTGCATCGACATCGTAAAGCGCGACTTGCGCGCGCAACACCGGATCAAGCTCGATCCCCTGCCGTGTCAGCTCTGCCCCCAGCGAGGTCGCGCGCTCGCCGCCGCCGGTGGCCGAGATCATCTCCCGCTCGTGCCCGAGCAGATATTTGGCAACGTCCCAGCCGCGGTTCACTTCGCCGACGATCTGGTCCTTGGGCACCTTCACGTTGTCGAAGAAGGTCTCGCAGAACGGTGAAGCGCCACTGATCAGCCGGATCGGACGGGTGGTGACGCCTTCGCTGGCCATGTCGAACAGCAGGAAGGAGATGCCTTGATACTTGTTGGCCTTGTCGGTCCGGACCAGGCAGAAAATCCAGTCAGCCTTGTCAGCGTAGGAGGTCCAGATCTTCTGGCCGTTAACGACCCAGTGATCGCCCCTGTCCTCACCGAAGGTCTGGAGCGAGACGAGATCGGACCCCGACCCCGGCTCGGAATAGCCCTGGCACCAGCGGATCTCGCCCCGCGCGATCGGCTGGAGGTAGTGCAGCTTCTGCTCGTGCGTCCCGAAGTGCAGCAGCGCCGGGCCGAGCATCCAGATGCCGAAGCTCGAAAGCGGCGAGCGCGCATTGATCCGCGCCATTTCTTCGCGCAGCACTTTGGCCTGTTCGGCCGAGAGCCCCGCCCCGCCGTACTCCGTTGGCCACATCGGCACCGTAAAGCCGCGCGCTGCGCAGCGCTCCATCCATTGTCGCTGGGCCTCGCTTTGGAAGGTGTAGTTCCGCCCGCCCCAGCAGGCGTCGCTTTCGCTGGTCACTGGCCGGCGCATTTCTGCGGGGCAATTCTCCTCCAGCCAACTGCGGATTTCGTGCCGGAACGCGTCAAGTTCGCTCATGCCTGGGGCTCCTTCTCGGCGATGAGTGCAGCATGATCGCACCGCTGCGGCAAGGGCGTTGCACGTAGCGCCCCATGCCGTAACGTAAGGCACAGCGTGCTTGGCGGCCACCTTGGCATCTGCCATCAAAAGCGCGGAGAATCGCCGGTTTAGCGGCGAGAGGAGACATCATGGATTTCGATCCCAGCGAAAGGCAGCGCTTTTGGCGCGACCGGGTGCGGCAGTTCATCGAGGCGCACGTCCGCCCCCGGATGGGCGACTACAAGTCCCAGCAGGCCGAAGGCAGCCGCTGGAAGGTGCTGACCGTGATCGAGGAGGAGAAAGCCCGGGCCAAGGCGCAGGGCATCTGGAACCTGTTCATGCCACCGCGCTCGGGCCGGGCGCATGTCGATGACAGTTTCGAGTTCGACGGGCCGGGGCTGTCCAACCTCGAATACGCGCTCTGCGCCGAGGAGATGGGCCGGATCACCTGGGCGAGCGAGGTGTTCAATTGCTCCGCACCCGATACCGGCAACATGGAGGTGTTCCTTCGCTATGGCACGCGCGAGCAGAAGGAGGAGTGGCTGGAACCACTGATGCAGGGGCAGATCCGCTCCGCTTTCCTGATGACCGAACCGGCCGTCGCCAGTTCCGATGCCACCAACATCGAATGCTCGATCCGCCGTGAAGGCGATGAGTACGTGATCAACGGACGAAAGTGGTGGTCATCCGGCGCTGGCGATCCGCGCTGCAAGATCGCGATCCTGATGGGCAAGACCGACTTCGAGGCGAAGCGCCACCAACAGCAATCCATGGTGCTGATGCCGCTCGACGCACCGGGCGTGAAGATCCTGCGGCACCTGCCCGTGTTCGGTTACGATGATGCTCCCCACGGCCACATGGAGATTCAGCTCGAGAATGTGCGCATCCCCGCATCGAACATGCTCCTGGGCGAAGGGCGCGGCTTTGAAATCGCGCAGGGGCGGCTTGGGCCGGGGCGCATCCACCACTGCATGCGCACTATCGGCGCGGCCGAAGAGGCGCTGTCCAAGATGGCGGTGCGGCTGCAATCGCGCATGGCCTTCGGCAAGCGGATTTCCGAGCACTCGGTCTGGGATGAACGCATTGCCCGCGCCCGGATCGACATCGAGATGACGCGCCTGCTGTGCCTCAAGGCCGCCGACATGATGGACAAAGTCGGCAACAAGGCGGCGGCAAGCGAGATCGCGATGATCAAGGTCCAGGCTCCGCGCATGGCGCTGGCGATCATCGACGATGCGATCCAGGCGCACGGCGGCGGCGGGGTCTCGGAGGACTTCGGCCTGGCCGAGGCCTACGCCCAGATTCGCACCCTGCGTCTCGCCGACGGGCCGGACGAAGTCCACAACCGTGCCATTGCCCGCAGCGAATATGCCCGTCACGTGCCGGTCACCCCGGCGCCGGGCAGCGCGTTCTCCTCGGGCGATCTCGGGATCGCGCGGTAACCGGAACCGGAGTCTGGCCCTATGGACTTCGAGGCTGAAATGGTCGGCACCGTCGCGGTTCCCGCAAAGGACCAGCTGGACGAAGCCGCGCTTGACAGATGGATGCGGGAGAACGTTTCCGGATATGCCGGTCCGCCGGTGCTGAGCCGGTTCAAGGGTGGGCAATCCAACCCGACCTACCGGATCGACACCCCCGCCCGCTCCTATGTCCTGCGCCGCCAGCCGTTCGGACAATTGCTGCCTTCGGCCCATGCGGTCGACCGGGAATTCCGGGTCATTGCCGCATTGCATCCCGTCGGTTTCCCGGTGCCCATCCCTTATGGGCTGTGTGAAGATCCGACGATAATCGGTTCGAAATTCTACGTTATGGGCCTGGCCGAGGGCCGCAACCATTGGAACGGTGCACTGCCAGCCAGTGATCCGGTCGAGCGCCGCGCGATCTACACCGCGATGACCGATACACTGGCCGCGCTGCACCGGATCGACCCGGCGGCGGTTGGCCTCGCGGACTATGGCAAGCCCGGCGACTATTGCGTCCGCCAGCTTGGCCGTTGGACCAAGCAGTACCGCCTTTCGGAGACGGAACCCGTTCCCGAGATGGACCGGCTCATCGAATTCCTCACGGCAACAGTCCCCCCACAGCTCGCAAATGGTATCACCCACGGCGACTACCGCCTTGATAATATTATCCTGTCTGCGAATGAGCCGCGCGTCGTTGCGGTGCTGGACTGGGAGCTCTCGACGCTGGGCGATCCGATTGCTGATTTCGCCAACTTCCTGATGGGCTGGGTGATGGAGCCCGATGGCCGCGCCTCGATTGCCGGGCTGGACTGGGCAGCGCTTGGCATTCCCACGATCGATGAAACAGTTGCGCGATATGAGGCGCAGACCGGTTTCACGGTCCCAGCATTGGAATGGTACCTGGCCTTCAGCCTGTTCCGCATCACCGCGATCCTCCAGGGCATCAAGAAGCGGGTGATCGACGGCAACGCCAGCTCGGCGCATGCTGCCGCTATGGCGGAGAAAGTCGGCCCGCTCGCCCGCACCGGCTGGGAATGGGCGGTAAAGGCCGGTGCGTGAGCCCCCTTCCCCGTGATCCGTCCACCCGCTAGACCCCCCGCATGAACCAGCCGATCCCCGCCGTGCCGCGCGCGCTTTTCGCCTATTCGCTGCTCTATGGCGGCCTTGTCGTCCTGGCGGGGGTGCTGGGCACCAAGCTGGCCTCGCTCGGGCACTGGCCGATGCTGGGCGACCTTGCGGTGGAATCAGGGATCTTCGCCTTCCTGATGCTCGTGGTGCTCTCGTCAACCGTGGCCGAGCTTTATGGACGGGCCACCGCCGACCGGCTCGTGCGCTACGGTTTCGTGCCGCTGATCGTCTCGATGCTGTTGTTGATGGTGGTCATCCATGTCGTGCCTCCGGCCTCCTTCTGGCAGGATCAGGACGCGTTTGCCCGCCTGCTAGGGCAAGGTGCGCGGATGCAGTTCGCGGGACTGGTGTCTTATGGCATTTCCCAGACGCTCAACGTCGCGGTCTTTGCGCGGCTGGCCAGTGGCGGAGCGGGTCGTGCGCTGTGGCTCAGGGCCTGGATCGCCAGCCTGCTCAGCCAGGTGGTCGACACGGTGCTGTTCATCGGCATCAGCTTCGCCGGAACCGGCCTGCCGATCGGGCAGATCATGGAAGGCCAGATCATCTCCAAGCTGGTGCTCTCCACAATCATGGTGCCGCCGCTGATCCTTGTTTTCGTGGCGCTGGGACGGCGGCTGGATGCAAAAGGGTAAAAATGCTTCAATTCCCCGCCAAGGCGAGTAAATGCGCGGCCATGTCCAATCCCCACGATCCCGCAATGCTGGCCAAGGCCGAGACCCTCGTCGAGGCGCTGCCCTATCTGCAGCGCTACGCCGGGCGCACCTTTGTCGTCAAATACGGCGGGCACGCGATGGGCGATCCCGACCTTGCGCATGACTTTGCGCAAGACGTGGTGCTGATGAAGGCGGTCGGCATCAACCCGGTGGTGGTGCACGGCGGCGGTCCGCAGATCGGAGCGATGCTCAAGCGGCTCGGTGTCGAATCCCGCTTCGTCGATGGCCTGCGCGTGACTGACAAGGCTACCGCAGAAGTTGCCGAGATGGTCCTCTCCGGCGCGATCAACAAGGAGATCGTGCGGTGGATTTCCGGGGCCGGCGGCAAGGCGGCCGGGATCTCGGGCAAGGACGGCGGCCTGGTCACTGCGGCCAAGGTGACACGCACCACTCGCGATCCCGACAGCCAGATCGAACGGGTGGTGGACCTCGGCTTCGTGGGTGAGCCCGAAACGATCGACACCACCATCATCGAGACGATCTGCGCCGCCGGGATGATCCCGGTGATCGCGCCGATCGGCGTCGGCAAGGACGGCGAGACCTACAATATCAACGCCGACACAATGGCGGGCTCGATCGCCGCTGCGCTGGGCGCAGCGCGACTGTTCCTGCTGACGGACGTTGCCGGGGTGCTCGACAAGGACAAGCAGCTCCTCACCGATCTCGTCCCGGCGGACATCGAGAAGCTCAAGGCGGACGGCACCATTTCCGGCGGCATGATCCCGAAGCTCGAAACTTGCATCCATGCCGTGGAGGCAGGCTGCGAGGCAGCGGTGGTGCTTGATGGCCGGGTGCCACATGCCATGCTTATCGAGATGTTTACGGTAAAGGGCGCGGGTACGCTGATCCACGCGTGAAGGTAACGGGCCAGCCCGGACGAACCCGATTTCGGACGTGCCCGCTCCGTCAGCGCGAGGAGATTGCCAAGTGGGACGTTTCGTATATTGCGCTCGAAAATACTCGCGTCGTAACTGCGAGAGAGGACCATCGCAATGCTGCTCGTAACGCTGCTACAAATCGTTGACTATCTCATCTCCATCGTCACGACCCTGGTCATCGTCCAGTTTGTACTGAGCCTGCTGATCTCCTTCAACGTCGTGAACCTGCACAACAATTTCGTGGCCGCGATCTGGCACGCGCTGGGAGCGCTGCTCGATCCGATCCTCAATCCGATCAGGCGTGCCATGCCCAACACCGGATCAATCGATTTCTCCCCGATGGTCTTGATCATCGGCCTGAACATCCTTGGGATCATCCTGGGCAATCTCGTTCGAGCAAACGTGGGAATGGCATGAGCACCGCAGAGATCATTGACGGCAAGGCCTTCGCGGAAGGCCTGCGCGCCCGCATCGCCGAAATGGCCGCGAGTTTCGAACAGGCCGCCGGTCGCAAGGCCGGCCTCGCGGTCGTGCTGGTCGGGGCCGATCCGGCGAGCGAGGTCTATGTCCGTTCCAAGGGCAAGCAGACCGTCGCGTGCGGCATGGAGAGCTTTGAATACAAGCTCCCGGCTGACACCAGCGAGGCCGACCTGCTGGCCATGGTGGAACAGCTCAATGCGGATCCAGCGGTTGACGGGATCCTCGTCCAGTTGCCCCTGCCCGGCCATCTCGACGAGCAGAAGATCATTTCCACCACCAACCCCGACAAGGACGTGGACGGTTTCCACGTTACCAATGTCGGCCGCTTGTCCACCGGCCTGCCCGGTTTCGTCCCCTGCACGCCGCTGGGCTGCATCATGCTGCTCCGGGACCGGCTCGGCTCGCTCTCCGGGCTGGAAGCCGTCGTGATCGGGCGCTCGAACATTGTCGGCAAGCCGATGGCACAGCTGCTGCTGGCGGAAAGCTGCACCGTCACCATCGCTCACAGCCGCACCAAGGACCTCGAAGGCGTCGTGCGCCGCGCGGACATAGTTGTGGCCGCGGTCGGTCGTCCGGAAATGGTCAAAGGTTCGTGGATCAAGCCGGGCGCAACCGTGATCGACGTCGGCATCAACCGCATCGAGGGGGCCGAAGGTAAGACGAAGCTGGTCGGCGACGTGGACTTTGCCTCTGCCGCCTCCGTTGCGGGAGCGATTACCCCCGTGCCCGGCGGCGTCGGCCCAATGACCATTGCTGTGTTGCTGCGCAACGCGCTGGTCGCGGCGCACCGCAATGCCGGGGTGGCGCTGGACGAAGCCTCGCTCTAGAACGGGGCGCATGAAGCGCGCCATCGTCCTATTCGCCCTCTTGTTCACCCCGCCGCTTGTCGCGCGCGATCGCTCGCCGCTGCCCGGGCGCGGCTATGCCAATCCCAGCGCGGTGATCGCAGCCGAGGTCGCCTTTGCGCAAGCTGCGCAGACCAAAGGCCAGTGGACCGCGTTTCGCGACACCGCCGCCGCCGATGCGGTGATGTTCGAACCGGCGATGGTCTATGCGCAGCAGGTCCTGAAAGACCGGCCTAACCCCCCTGCGGCAGTCAAGTGGCAGCCGCACATTGTCTGGGCGAGTTGCGACGGTTCACTGATGGTCAGCCACGGCGCCTGGCAGCAACCGAATTCGGTCGGCTATTTCACCACGATCTGGCAGCGCCAGAATAACGGGAAGTACAAGTGGATCCTGGATCATGGCGATCGCCTGGTCGAAGCGCTCACCGCCCCGGAAATGCTGTCGGGCTTCGTCGCTGACTGCCCGGCGAAGGCCGAACGGCGCCCGCCGGTACTTAAGCCGGTCAAGCTGCGTAAGGGCCAGCTTCCCCCGCTCGATCCCGCGCGGCGCACCGGCCAGTCCGACGATGGCTCGCTGATCTGGGAAGTCACGGTCGATCCGTCCGGCGCCCGCAACCTGTCGGTAAGCTGGCGCAAGGAAGGCGCGATGCAGCCGATGCTGATTGAATCCGTCGATGCCCCTCCCCCGGCCCCATCCGCGACCGGCTGACGCGATGCTCGATCTGTTCCTTTCCGCTTTTGTCACCCTGTTCGTGGTGATCGACCCCCCCGGCTGCGCTCCGATCTATGCCGGTCTGGTCAGCGGCGCGACGCACCGGCAGGCCAGTGCCATGGCGCTTCGCGCCAGCTTCATCGCGGCCGTGATCCTGCTGATCTTTGCCCTGTTCGGCGAGGACCTGCTCGGCGCACTGCACATCGAGCTAAACTCCTTCCGCATCGCCGGGGGGATCATGCTGTTCGTGATCGCGCTCGACATGGTATTCGAGAAACGCACCCAGCGCCGCGAGGAGCGGGCCGAGAAGGTCAAGGCCACGCCCGAGGTGGAGGATGTTTCGGTCTTCCCGATGGCCATGCCGATGATTGCCGGCCCCGGCTCGATCGCCACGATCATGCTGCTCACCGCCCGGGCCCGCGGCACCGAGGAAACACTCGTCGTGCTCGCCGCACTAGCAGCGGTGCTGGTGCTGACCCTCGCCGCGCTGATCGCGGCGGGACCGCTGATGAAGCTGCTCGGCACCCGAGTGGAAGCGGTGATCACCCGCCTGCTCGGCGTGCTGCTCGCCGCGCTGGCGGCACAGTACGTGATTGATGGGGTTAAGGAAGTGCTGGGGTAAGATCGCGCGGGGGCTTCGACAGGCTCAGCCTGAGCGGAGTGCTTGAAAATCACCGTTCCCGCTCAGGCTGAGCCTGTCGAAGGCTCGGGAACCGCTCCCTACTGCAGCGTCACCCGGTCATCCTCGCCGTCGCGGCGGCCGAAGAACTGCATCAGCTGGACCAGCAACTCGCACCGTTCCGGCACGGAACCGGCCTCCAGCAGCGCCTGCTTCGCCGCGGGATCAAACGGGGCGATCTGCGCCACGCCATTGATCAAAGAGACGTCGTCGAGCCGCGTTACGGCCTCCCAGTCGATCGAATAGCCCTGCGCCTGGGCAAAGCGGCGGGACTCCCGCTCGAACAGCGCGCGCTCGACCGGGGCGAGGACTTCGTCGGTTTCTTCAAGGAGTTCCGCCTCGACCTGCCGAAATGGCGTTGTCACCTCCAGCTCGCGCAAGACGCGAAACCGCGCCTCGCCCTCAAGGATGATGTTGTAGCGCCCATCGGGCAGCGCCTCGACCTCGCCGATCTTGCCGAGACAGCCGATGTTGAACAGAGGCGCGCCGTCTTCCTGCCGGTGCGGCTGGATCATGCCGATCCGCCGGTCCCGCGCGAGTGCATCGGATACCATCGCCCGGTAGCGCGGCTCGAAAATGTGGAGCGGCAACTGCAGCTCCGGGTAAAGCACCGCACCAGACAGCGGGAAGATCGAGATGCGCACGACCCTCCCCTCCTCCTCAACCGAACAGGACGATGGAGAGCCGGCGGCGCGCGGCGGAGACCCAGGGGTCTTCCAGCCCGATCGCTTCGAAGATCTGCAGCAGCTTGGCCCGCGCCGCACTTTCATTCCAGCTGGGGTTGGCCGTGATCATCGCCAGCAGCACATTTGCGGCAGTATCGCGGTCACCTGCCGCAAAGGCAGCGTTGGCGTAATCGAATTGCGTCTCCATATTGTCGGGGGCAGCCAAAGCAGCCGCACGCAGCTGCGCAAGCTCGCCTTCCGGTGGAGCCTCAGCGGCCAGGGCCAGTGCCGCAGCGGCGCTTTGCACCGCGGGATCCGCCGCGATCTTGGGATCAAGCGTGTCCAGCACGCCCTGCGCTTCCTCGGCCTGCCCGGCCATCAGCAGCGCGCGGATCAGGCCGGCATGAGCGGCGGCGTTATCGGGCGCGATCTCGACAATCTGGGCGAAGATATTCACCGCGCGCTCGCCCTCGCCAGAGGCCAGCACTTCATCGCCCATGGCCAACAGCGGCGTTACGTCCTGCACTTCGCCAGGTCCGCCCGGCTGCACCGGCAGCTTGGCGAGCAGCTGGTCAAGCACCGACTTGAGCTGGCTCTCGCTACGCGCATTGGTCAGGTCGGCAACCGGCTGGCCCTGGAACATTGCATAGACCGTGGGGATCGAGCGTACCTGGAATTGCGCGGCGATGAATTGCTCTTCATCGACGTTGAGCTTGGCCAGCACCACGCCCTTGTCGGCATAGTCCGCCGCGACCTTTTCCAGCAGCGGTGCCAGCGCTTTGCACGGCCCGCACCACTCCGCCCAGAAATCGAGGATGACGAGCGAATGCATCGAAGGCTCGACGACGTTCTTGCGAAACCGGTCGACCGACTTCTGTTCATCGAGGTTGAGACCCATGCTGGCCAAGGGAAGGCTCCATCGTGACTGATCGGAAATTGTCTACTCGTCTCAAATCGGCCTTTCACCTCGATTTGCCAAGGGGGCACGCAAGCAATTTGCTTCGCGCCCATTTTCCCCTTGGCAAGCGCCAGACCCGATGCTAACCGCGCGCCTCACCCGGCAGGTCCAGCACCCGCCTAGCGCCAGAGCGGGCGTAGCTCAGGGGTAGAGCACAACCTTGCCAAGGTTGGGGTCGAGGGTTCGAATCCCTTCGCCCGCTCCAGTTTTCTCCCAGAAAATCAACGATTTCGCCGACCGGCGACCCTTGAAATTCTGGAGACAACGCCTCACCGAGACCCCCATTGTCTCCATATTGTCTCCAATTTTGGTACAGGTTGGGGCGTCGTGGGGAAAGCCGGTCGTAGCTCGTGAATTTTGAGCCTCCTTTTTGCAGCTAAATTGTCGATCAATGTCGCCCGAACTTGCGCCTAACGTGTGGTGTGAAACGGCTCATCTCGCTGCTAGCAATCGGGCGCCTTGGCCGAGGGGCAGCGTGCTGCGCCAGAACAGCGCAAAGTAAAGTCTTTTTCGGATCGCCGAGGTCGCACATATCGATATTGCCGGCCGCGTAGTGCCTGACCGATCTTGAGAAACTGGCTGCGCGGCGACAACTACGATGGCCGGTTGAGCGGCGACTATGATGGCCGGTAGGATCGGTTGTCTGGTCTGATCGTAGGGAGGGGCGCAGCCCCGACCGGAGAGCGGACCAGACAACCGGTGGCGATCTTTTTCCCCTTCTTTCGGGGGGCAGATCGGGGCTGTGGCGGGCGGTGGTATCGGAACACTCATCGAACAACGAGCGATGGGTTTGCGATGCCGGGCCACCACATTTCCGATCAGCAGGTATTTCTCTTCATGACCCATCGTCGCCAACACACCCAGGCCGTCGCGGCTGCCAA
>CANJBY010000036.1 GCA_947472735.1 Sphingomonadaceae bacterium
CAAGGAGTGTTGGGGCTTCATCTTCGTTCCTTCGTCACTACGACGAAGCCCCAACACTCCTTAAATCACAACCTCAAATCTGTGCCATTGGTGCTGACGGGGAACAACTGCGCACGGTCGGAACTTCGGCGCCCGTCAGCAGGGTATAGCCGATCCCGGCCGCCGCCGCGGTCCCGGCCGCCAGCAACGGCAAGCGCACCCGCAGCGCCAGCCACGGCCACAGCGCCAGCAGGCGGATCGCCAGCACATAGGCCGCAGCGATCACGGCGCTGACGTGCAAACCGCTGATCGACAGCAAGTGAGTCAATCCCGCGTCGCGCATCGCCGCTTCATCGGCAAGCGCGATCCCGCCGCGATCTCCGCTGGCGAAGGCTGCCGCAATCCCGCCCGCTGATCCGGCCAGGCGCGAACGAACGTGCGCAGACAAGGCATGGCTCAGGCCGGACATCCCGGTCGCCGTTGGGGCTGCCTGCCGCACCTCGAGATTGCCGAGCACGCTGCCAGTAGCGGCGTAACCCTGGAACCAGGCCGCACGGGCGAAATCATAGGCCCCCGGGAGCATTGGCGGTGCCGGCGGAACCAGCCGTGCTGTCAGCGCAACCTGCGCTCCCTCGGCCGCATCCGGCCGGTCGGTGGCGAAGGGCAAATTGAGCCGCACCCGAATCGGTCGCCCGGTCTCAGGCTCGCGCGTCGCCAGGACGATCCGCGCCCGGCCTTGGGCGGGCTGTTCTTCACGCGCCAGGATCGTTCCGGAAAAGGTGCCAGCCGCCGGTCGGGCGAGCGGCTCGGTCCCCACCAGCGCGGACTTGGTCCAGACTGTGGCGCAGCCGGCAACCAGGGACAGCGCCATGGTCGCCACCGCCGTTCGCAGGAACGGAAACCGCCCGGCCGGCCGGAGCAGGGCCAGCGCCGCAAATCCGGTCGACCCACAAAACGCGAGGAGCGCAAGCCACTGCCACGGGCCGGCCAGCTGGAACCATGCCGCAATGCCGCATGCGAAGCCCACCGCGATCCATGGCGCGCGCTCGAAAGCCTGTACGGAAAGAAAGCGTTCGCAGCGTTCAAGGATGCTGGACAAGCTGGCGTGCTTGCGCCAAGGGCCGTGCTGCAATGCAGCGCCAGCGCCCCACAGGCTGGTCGCAAATCCGGCGCTTTCGGCTTCCCCCGCCATGACGCCATTGGACAGGAAGGGTTGGGCGATGGCAAGCGAAAGCGCGCTGAACGATGGAGCGGCAGGCAGCCGCGCGGTCGTCACCCGCTTTGCCCCGTCGCCCACCGGTTACCTGCACATTGGCGGCGCCCGAACCGCCTTGTTCAACTGGCTTTACGCGCGTCACCATGGCGGCACTTACCTTGTCCGGATCGAGGACACCGACCGCGCCCGTTCGACCGAACCGGCAATCGCGGCGATCTTCGACGGACTGGATTGGCTGGGCCTGGGCGGAGACGAGCCGGCGACGTTCCAGTTCGCCCGGTCCGCCCGTCACGCCGCAGTCGCGCATCAGCTGCTGGATGCCGGCCACGCTTATCGCTGCTACCTGACCAGCGCGGAACTTACGGCCCGCCGCGACACGGCGCAGGCCGAGCGCCGCCCGTTCCGGCTCGAAAGCGAATGGCGTGATGCTGACGCGGCAAGCTGGCCCGAAGACATGCCCTATGTGGTGCGGATCAAGTCCCCGCGCGAGGGCGAGACGGTGATCGAGGACGAGGTCCAGGGTACGGTCACCGTCGCCAACGTCGAGCTCGACGATTTCGTGCTGCTCCGTTCCGACGGCACGCCGACGTACATGCTGGCGGTGGTCGTCGACGATCACGACATGGGCGTAACGCACGTAATCCGCGGTGACGATCATCTCAACAACGCCTTTCGCCAACTCGTGATCATCCGGGCGATGCGCGGGATTGAGGGTGGCTGGCAAGACCCGGTCTACGCCCACGTTCCGCTGATCCATGGCGCTGACGGAGCGAAGCTTTCCAAGCGCCACGGCGCGCTGGGCGTCGATGCCTATCGCGACGAGATGGGCGTGCTGCCCGAGGCGCTATTCAACTACCTGTTGCGGCTGGGTTGGGGCCACGGCGACGATGAGATCATCGCCCGCGAGCAGGCGGTCGAGTGGTTCGACATAGCCCATGTCGGCAAAAGCCCTTCGCGCTTCGATCTGGCCAAGCTACTCAACCTCAACGGCCACTACCTGCGCGAGGCAGACGATGCGCGCCTCGCCGGGCTGGCGGCCCCACGCATGGCGGGCGTGGTAGATGAAGCGCTGCTGGCGCAGGCCATGCCATTTCTGAAGGTCCGGGCGAAAGACCTCAACGAACTGGCGGACGGCGCAGCCTTCCTCTTCGTGCAACGCCCGCTGGCGCTTGATCCCAAGGCCGAAGCGCTGCTCAGCCCGGAAGCGCGCGCGCTGCTGGGGAAGATTGCCGGACGGCTAAGCGCTGAAAACGACTGGACAACCGCCTTACTGGAAGCCAGTCTGAAAGCTCAGGCAGAGGAGCTAGGTCTGGGATTGGGGAAACTCGCCCAGCCGCTAAGAGCAGCACTGACGGGGCAGACAACCTCGCCGGGGATTTTCGACGTATTGGTTCTGCTTGGGCGGGACGAGAGCCTGGCGCGCATCGCCGATCAGGCCGGAGCCGCCGCACAGATTTCGAGGGAGCATACAGGTGGGTGACATTGCAAAGCTGAGCGCGGGCGGCGCCGATTTCGAATATCCCGTCATCAAAGGCAGCGTGGGCCCGGATGTGATCGACATCCGCAAGCTCTATGGCCAGACGGGGATGTTCACCTATGATCCCGGCTTCACGTCTACCGCAGCCTGCGAAAGCGCGCTGACTTTCATCGACGGCGATGAAGGCGTGTTGCTGCACCGTGGCTATGCGATCGGCGAACTGGCCGAGCATTCCACGTTCATGGAAACCTCGTACCTGCTGCTCAATGGCGAGTTGCCGAACCAGGCGCAGCTTGACGACTTCACCCGCACGATCAGCCGTCACACCATGCTGCATGAGCAGCTGGCCACGTTCTACCGCGGCTTTCGCCGCGACGCGCACCCGATGGCAATCATGTGCGGCGTGGTCGGCGCGCTTTCGGCCTTTTATCACGATTCGACCGACATCGCCGATCCCGTGCACCGCAAGATCAGCTCGCACCGCCTGATCGCCAAGATGCCGACGATCGCGGCGATGGCCTACAAGTATTCGGTCGGCCAGCCTTTCGTCTATCCCGACAACAGCCTGTCCTACACCGGCAACTTCCTGAGGATGACCTTCGGCGTCCCAGCCGAGAACTACGAGGTCAACCCGGTGGTGGAACGCGCGCTGGACCGGATCTTCATCCTCCACGCCGATCACGAGCAGAACGCCTCGACCTCGACCGTGCGGCTCGCCGGTTCCTCGGGCGCGAACCCTTTCGCCTGCATCGCGGCCGGCATCGCCTGCCTGTGGGGGCCGGCGCACGGCGGCGCCAACGAGGCTGCGCTCAACATGCTGCACGAGATCGGCACGCCGGATCGCATTCCGCACTATATCGAGCGCGCCAGGGACAAGAACGATCCGTTCCGCCTGATGGGCTTCGGTCACCGCGTCTACAAGAACTACGATCCACGCGCGACCGTGATGCAGCAGACCGTGCGCGAGGTGTTCACCGCGCTCAAGGTCAGCGATCCGGTCTTCGAAGTTGCGTTGCAGCTTGAGGAAATGGCGCTCAACGATCCCTACTTCATGGAGAAGAAGCTGTTCCCCAACGTCGATTTCTATTCCGGCGTCATCCTCTCGGCGATCGGCTTCCCAACCACGATGTTCACCGTGTTGTTCGCGCTGGCCCGCACGGTCGGCTGGGTGGCGCAGTGGAACGAGATGATCAGCGATCCCGGCCAGAAGATCGGCCGTCCCCGCCAGCTCTACACCGGTCCGGCTAACCGCTCCTACGTGCCCCTGACCAAGCGCTGAGGCACGGCGCGGGGCGCCATTTGCCGAAGCGTGTCATTCGGCCTAGGCTTTCCCGATCCAACAGGGAGAGCAGGGTATGAAGGTTTTGCGCGCAATCGGGCTGGTGCTGGGGATCTTGCTGATCGCCTTCGGGCTGCTGTGGACCGGTCAGGGCCTTGGCTTGATCATGTGGCCGGCGTCCAGCTTCATGCTGGCGGACCAGCAGTGGGCAATCAACGGTGTGATTACGGCGCTGGTCGGCGCAGGACTGGTCTGGCTGTCACGACGCGGGCGGTGACGCCTCGGCCTCCGGCACATCGGCTGCAGCGGGAAGATCGAGGATAAAGCGCGCGCCCTGCCCCGGCGCGCGCTCCACTGAAAGCTCACCCCCCATCGCCCGCGCCAGCTTGCGCGAGATGTAGAGCCCGAGACCCGATCCGCCGTCGCCACTGCGGCCTAGCCGTTCGAACTTTTCGAACACCCGTGCCTGATCCTCGGCGGAGAGCCCCGGCCCCTGATCGGCGACGATCAGCCGGGCGCGGCCGTCGCCATCTTCCAGCCGGATCCAGACCTGTGAATTGGCCGGCGCATAGCGGATCGCATTGCCGACCAGGTTGAGCAGAATTTGCAGCACGCGGCGAAACTCGGCCACGGCAAACAGGTGCTCACCGGCACGCGGCGCGTCGATGACGACTCCGCGCTCGCGCGAGCGAACTCCGAGGATGCCCGCCGATCGCCGGGCCACATCGGCCAGATCGATCCGGTCCGGCGCGGTCACGAAGTCTTCGGCTTCGACCACTTCGAGGTCGGTCATGTCCTCGATAAGTGCGAGCAAGTGCTGGGCAGCAGAGGCGATGTCGGCGGCGTAATTGCTGTATTCCTCGGCCAGAGGCCCAGCCATGCGCGTGCGGATCGTCTCGGCGTTGGCAATGATCCTCGATACCGGCTGGCGCAGGACCGGCGCCAGATCACGGCCAACCAGTCCTTGTCCGGTCACGGCCGCAGACCGCTCCTTCGGAGCTTCGCAAGCTGCGGCAACTGGCAGCGCCTCATCTGCGGTGAGCAGAAGTTCAAAGCCGAACGGTTCATCTCCGGGTACGCCGCTGGGAACCAATCGGGCCCGCCAGTGCCGCGGCGACCCGACGACCAGCACTTTTGCCCCGTCGATCAGGCGCCACTGCAGCGGCTGGCGGTGTGCATTCCCTTCAATGGTCACGAAATCGGTCCAAGGCCGGCCGATCCCGCCGCGCATCGCGGTGAGCAATTCAGCCAGATCCGGCGCCTCGGCATCTATTGCCAGCAGGGCCTGTCGCCCGTCGAGCCGTGCAGTAAATTCGGCCACGTTGCGGTCAACCGCGATCATCCGGGCGTCCGCCAGGTCGGCCCCGGCCTGATCGGGCCTGACCGACCGCCAATTGCGCAAGGTAATCGCGCAGCCACCCCCGGCCTGACCCGGTTCGATCTCCGCCCAGGCGGAAACAGTCTCGTTCCCATCATAAGCGGTGAACTTGCGCGCCAGCTTGAGGCCGTAACCGCGCGCCTTGCGCACCAGTTCGAGCAATTCGGGAACGGCAACCAGTCCGGGCAAAGCGCCGCCGCAACGCAGTTGCAGACCGGCCAGCGGCTCCTCGGCCGAGATCAGGCGATCATCGCCATCGCTCAGCCCCCGGGCCAGGACCAGGCCGCCGCCCGACATGCCTCAGGTTCCCATCCGCACGGCGGCGGATGACAGCATTGACGCGGCGCGGTCGGGACCGATCCGGTCAAAGCCCTCGGGCAGGGCGATGTCCGGGTGCAAGGCGAGGAACTGCTCCTCAATCGCCTGCAATTTTGCCCCGGCGGCCCGGAGCGACAGGGCCAGGCGGGCCACCTGCGTTTCGTTGGTGGCGAGGACCGCAAGGTCGCGGTCCTGTCCGGAAGCAAGGGCCAGCGCAGTGGCAAAGATCGCCAGGCCGGCATGGCTGATCGACAAGGCCGCAACCGCTCCGGCACCCATGCCGGTAACCAGACGGGCGATCAGCCCCAGGCGGGTACGGCTCTCGTCGTAAGTGGCCCGCAGGTGCGCCTCGGCCGCTGTGGCGCGGGCATCGGACGCCACGTCATCGCCGCAGCAGGTGCGCACCACCACCAGGATACCGTGGAGCATGTCGCCGGGAAGTTCTGTCAGGGAAAGCTGCATGCGCCGCTGCATCTGGACGAAACGGGCCTGTGCGGCGAGAAGTTTCATGGCAGTCGCCGCCGTCGGACCATCGGGTGAGGCAATCAGCGCCTGCAACAGTGGCGGTAAAACCGGATCAAGCGCCAGGCGGCCATGCAGGCGCTCGGCCACCTGGCCTTCCAGCGCCAGCGCGTGGACGTGGCCAAGCAAGCCGGGAATAGCACAGAATCCGTCAATCAGTGCGGCAGAGCGGGCCGGATCGGCAAGACCGGCGCCTTGCTCCGAAATCGCGGCAAGCGATTGCCGGGCAAGGTCCGCCAGCATTCCTCGAACGCGCGCCACGGTCTCTTCCGCCAGCAGCGATCGGTCGTCGCTCACAATCAGATGCCGCAGAATCGGCGCAACAGTGCCCAGCACTTCGTCGCCGTGCGCCAGGTCCGCGCCGACAACGCTTTCTACCGTCACTGTCGTTGCCGGATTTTCAGCCAATTCGCTCATGCCAGCGCCATAGCCCAGTATGGTTAAGCTCGCGTTAGTCTCGCCGCACCAATCGGCCAGACAATTCCGGTTGCTGCCAGACCAAGCGCGAAGGCCTGCACGGCATGGGTCAGGACGCCACCGATCGCGGCGACGGCAAGAAGCAAGGCCAGCGCCGCGCGGTCGGCCAGCCAACCTGCGGGCCGTTTGTCCATCAACCGCGGGACGATTCGCGCAAAGCCCAGCAGCGCCAGCGCCGGAAACAGTCTGGGCCAAGCCGGATCTCCCGGGAACCGCCACATGGACCAGCAGAGCGCGACGGCGATAACCGCATCGACGATCCAGCCGAAAATTGCCTCGCGCGGAAAACGCGAGGCCGGAAGGCTGAGTGAGGCGCGCTCGACCCGCGCCAGCAGGCCGCCGATGCGGCGCACCAACACTGCCAGGGCGCAGAACCCCAGGGCCAGCGCGCCATGGCCGAGCCAAGCCGAGCCCAGGGTCAGCAACAACAACAGCCCCGCCGCCCCGACCAGCGCGTTTTCGCTAGTACCGGCGTGCAGAAGGGCGGGTCCGACGCCGCGCACCAGCAAGCCGGCAAGTACTGCAGTCGGTGCCGTATCGTCTGGAGACGCGGCGAGCTGGCGAATCCAGCCGCCCTCGATGGCGTGGGCCTGGGCTTCGTCGCGCACCAGTGTCCACCGGCCTGCTTCGACCAGTCCGGCCGGCAAGGGGCGTTGCGGGACGCCGGCCTGCAGCGCGATCCGCTGCAAGGCCGAGTAGGTATCGAAGTCCGCCGGCAGTTCGGCCAGCCGCTCGACCAGTCGACCCGGCACCCGCATCAGTCCCGCAGCGGCCATGGCGGCATCGATCCGTTCGAATCCGGCAGGGATTCCTGCGCCGGCCGGCTGAACCGCGATGCCCGGCCCTGCCTCGACCAGCGCTACGGCTTCCTCGGGCACGGGCAACAGTCCGTCAGCCAGCGCAATCACTTCGTCAGCGGTGGAGATGAGCCCCATCAGGCCGCGGGAGCCGTTGACCACATGAAACTTCGCCCCGGCCTGCTCCGCCGCGTGCTGGAGGGCGACCAATTCGGGATCGAGGCTGCGCGCCAGGCAGATCACCCGTTCGCAACCCAACGCGAGCACCAGGCCCAGCTGATGCCGCCCGATGGCAGCTCGGCCGACACGCAAGAACGCACGGCGGGCCCCATCGGACGCCCCCGCTTGTTCCATCATGCTCAACAAAGCCACGCGCACCTGCTTCTCCTGGCTCGGGGAAGCAGGGTTACTAGGGCAGGCAATGCGGGAGGCCAAGCGCCGTATGGCGCAAGCGAATCAGACTTGGCCGTATTCGTCGAGAAAACCCTGCATCCTGCGAAGCACGCCGGGCTCGCCGGGAGCGCCGTCCAGCGCCTCTTCAGCCAGTTCGAACAGGGTTTCGGCATGGAAACTGGCGGCCAGGCCTTTCAACCGCATCGCCGCCACCTGCCAGTTACCGTCGCAACGCGAACGTCGCAGCAGGTCGACCTGCCGACTGGCGCTGTCGACAAACGCGAGCCGCAGCTCCCAAAGAAGCGCGGAATCGTCTCCCGCAGCAGCGGCGAGAGTTACGTCGAGGGCACCTGCTTCGTAAGCCATTTCACAGACGTACGACGGATGGGTTAATCCGGGGTTTATTGCGAGCCTTTCCATGTTATCCTCACCCCATGGTGGGCAACTCGCACATTGTCGCAATCGGTCAGGGCGTTGAGAGCGCCCCCGCCGGTAATTCCACGACTCCGATCGACGACGAGCCCCTGGCGCTCGACGCGAGCTGGGCCGAGCCGGACAGTGCGGAGGAAGATCTCGTCGCCCCTCGCAATTTCGTCTGGATCGGGCCGGTACTGGCCACGATCGCCGCGGTGGCATGGACCACCTTCTTTGTCTGGACCAACCGCGCAGAGATGCTCGCGCCTGCCACCCCGGCGAAATGGGTGGCCTGGATTGCCGCCTGGTCGCCCACCGTGCTGCTAGTTGCGGTCGGCTATCTCATCGCCATGCGTTCCAGCAGCCGTGAGGCCAGCCGCTTCGGCGATGCCGCCACCCGGCTGCGGGAAGAGAGCATCGCGCTGGAAACCCGGCTGGTGACGGTCAACCGGGAGCTCAGCCTGGCGCGCGAATTCATCGCTGCGCAGGCGCGAGATCTCGAATCGCTTGGTCGCCTGGCGACCGAGCGCCTGTCTCGTCACGCCGCCGCGCTCAAGGACCTGATCCACGACAACGGCGTGCAGGTCGCCGCAATTGGCGACGTCAGCGAAGCCGCGCTCGACAACATGGAGAAGCTGCGCGGCCAATTGCCGGTGATTGCCAATTCGACCAAAGACGTGACCAACAACATCGGCCAGGCCGGGCGCGCCGCGCAGTTGCAGCTGCAGGACCTCGTCCAGGGCTTCCACAAACTCAACGAGTTCGGCCTTGCCAGCGAGCGCCAGGTGGAAAGCCTGCGCAAGGTGGTCGACGACGTGCTCGGCACCTTCACCAACCGCACCGAACAACTCGGCACCATCGCCAGAGACCGCTTTGTGACGCTCGGCGAACAGAGCGAAGAGTTCCGCGCACGTCTCGACCAGCAGGAGATCGATGCCCTGGCCGCGATCCGCGCCCGCGCTGCTGCGCTGTCCGAGGAACTGGGCCAGACCCGCAGCGCGCTTGATGGCCATGAAGCGGAAAGCATTACTTCGCTTCGTGCCCGCCTGACATCGCTGCGCGATGAAAGCACCGCGCTCGCGCGTTCGCTCCGCGAGGGCGAAGCCGGTGCCGTCAACGCCTGGCGCGAGAGCCTCGCCGCTATGCAGGCCGACATGCACAAGGCGATAGCCACGCTGCAAGATGCCGACTCAAAGGCGATGGAAACCGCCCGCCATCGCCTTGGCGAGCTGACCGAAGAGGCCTTGCGCTTCGACGCGCGGATCATCGAGCGCAACCGCAAGTTCACCGACGAGATGCGGGCCCGCGCGGCCGAGGCCGAAGTCCGCGAGGCGGAAGCGGGTGAGCGACTGCTCCAGCGTCTGGCCTTGCTCGACGGGGAAATCGCCAGCCGACTTGAGCAGCACGAGGAGCACGCCCGGGCGATCAGCGCCCACGCTAGCTCGGTGACTGGCACACTCGAGGAATTCGCCCGGCGCATGGAGGACATCCGCGCCGAGGGCAGCCAGGCCGAAGCTGCGATCGGAGCGACCCTTCAGACCCTCGCCACGCATCTGAGCGCGAGCCGTGAGGCCTTGGCGGGCACCGACCGGGAAATCATCCAGCTGACTGACAGCAGCGTGCGTCTGCTGGAACTGCTCCAGGCCAGCGCCAAGCAGACCCGCGAGGAGCTGCCAGCGGCGATTGCCGAAGGCGAGCAGCACCTTGCCGGCATCGAGCGCCGGGCCATCGCCTTGCGCGATACCATCGGCGAGGCCGGGAACACCGGCGAATCGCTTTCCGACTATGTCATCGCCACCGAGGCAGCGCTGGCTCGGCTCACCCCGGCTCAGGACGCCATCACCGAACGCAATGCCGCGCACCGCGAAGCGCTGGGCGAGCTCGAGGCGCGATTGGAGATCATCAGTCAGCAAAGCGCGACCCTTGCCGAAACGACCAGTACGGCGCTGGACGGAGCGGCCAGTCGGCTCGCCGCAGCGGCAGGAAGCGCGGTAACGCAGCTTGAAATACTGGGCGAGCAAGCCGCCTCCGGCTTTGCCGACAAGCTCGATCAGGCCGGCTCTGCCGCCATCGACCGACTGCTTGAGACCCGGGTCGGAGACATTTCATCCCGGCTGGAGGAGGCAAGCACCCGAGCTGCGACTGCGAGCCGGGAAGCCGCCATCAACCTGCGCGACCAACTTGCCAAGGTCAACGAACTGGCCGGTAATCTCGAACAGCGCGTCACCCAGGCCCGCCAGCGAGCAGAAGAGCAGGTCGACAACGATTTCGCACGCCGTGCCGCGCTCGTCACCGAATCGCTCAATTCCAATTCGATCGACATAGCGCGGGCACTGGACGCGACCGTGGCCGATACCGCCTGGGCCAGCTACCTCAAGGGCGATCGCGGGATCTTCACGCGCCGCGCGGTCAAGTTGCTCGACAATTCAGAGGCCAAGGCGATCGCGCGGGTCTATGAGAACGACGCTGCGTTCCGCGATCACGTCAGCCGCTACATCCATGATTTCGAAGCCATGCTGCGCCAGCTGCTCTCAACCCGCGACGGGCATGCCATGGGCGTAACGCTGCTATCCTCCGACATGGGCAAGCTTTACGTGGCGCTCGCCCAGGCGATCGAACGGCTGCGGAATTAACGTCCCTGCGAACGCCAGCGCATGACTGTGCGCTGGACCGATTCCTCTTCGCCTCCTGTACCGTGCCACAGTTCAACGAAGGACGGATCGGCCGAGGCCGGGCGCTTGTTTTCTTCGAGGTTGTCGAAGGCGACGCGCATCGGGATCGAGACGCCCTCGCCGCAGATGATGCATTCGCGGTTGCGCAGTGCCGGGATTGAATCGAGGAAGCCGCGGGCACCTTCGGGCATGGCGGCCTTCACGAAGGCCTGGTCGCGATCATTGTTGAGGCGCATCGAGATGATCGTGCCGCACTGCGAGAGCACGCCTTCGGCAAGGTCGGACGGACGCTGGGTGATCAGACCGAGCGAAATGCCGTATTTGCGGCCTTCCTTGGCAATGCGGCTGAGGATGCGGCCGACGGACGAGCCGTCCGCGTTCTTCTCGTTCGGAACGTAGCGGTGGGCTTCTTCGCAGACCAGCAGGATCGGGCGGGTTTTCTCCTCGCGCGACCAGATGGCGTAGTCGAACACCAGGCGGCTCAGCACGGCCACCACGGTCGAAGTGATGTCGGAGGGCACGCCGGAAACGTCGATGATCGAGATCGGTTTGCCGCGGCTTGGCATGCGGAAAATCTTGGCGATGAACTCTGCCATCGTATCGCCCACCAGCATCCCGGAGAACATGAACTGGTAGCGCGGATCGGCCTTGATCTCGTCGATCTTGGTCTTCACCCGCATGAACGGCGCGGTAGATCCGGCCTTGTCGAGTCTCCCCATTTCGTTCTGGATCGCGTTGACCAGGTCGGAGAGCAGGTAGGGAATCTGCGAATCGACCGTGATCTTGCCCAGCTGCTCGGCTAGCCGGTTCTTTCCGCGGGCCTGCAGCAGGCACTTGGCGAGAATGTCCGCGTCCTCCTGCCGGTCGTTGCCGGACGTGGTCAGGAAGACCTCGCAATGTTCCTCGAAATTCATCAGCCAATAGGGCATCTGCAGGTTGGAGACGTCGAGCACCAACCCGGTTTCCTTGAACGCCGCGCAGTATTCGCCGTGCGGGTCGATCATCAGGATGTGGCCGTCCGGTGCGGCTTCGCAGATCCGGTGGAGGATCAGCGAGGCACTGGTCGACTTGCCGGTACCGGTCGAGCCGAGCAACGCGAAGTGCTTGCCCAGGAAACTGTCGACATAAAGTCCGGCGCGGATGTCCTTGGTCGGAAAGACCGTGCCAATCTGGACGGAAGACCGGCCGTCGCTGGCGTAGATCTGCTTGAGATCGCTGCTGCTCGCCGGATAGATCATGGCCCCCGGAATCGGGTAGGTTGTCACACCGCGGCGGAACGAGTGGATCCGGCCGGTCAGCCGCTCCTCATCCCCTTCGCCGAGGAAGTCGATCGCAGCAAGAATGCCGCCAGGGGTCCGCGAATCCTGCTTCTGGGTGCGAACACTGGCCAGCAGCCACTGCTTGCCGACGCGGATCTTGATCTGGCTACCGACCTGCCCGGCCAGCGCAATCGAAGGATCGGAATCGGCCGAGCATTCCTGCAACCGCTGGAGATCAAGCGCGATGTGCGACGACGATCCGGCGATCTCGAGAACAATCCCGATCGGCTGGCGCACATTGTCCGAAACCTGTTCGATCTCGGCTTGCGGCTCGCTTCGTGGTGCCTGGGGTTGCGGACGAGGCTGGACGGCAGCTGGGGACTGGAGTGGCGCAACCGGCGGACGAGACTGGGCCTGGGGCGCCGGGGCTGCATCGCTGCTGCCCCGTGCCAGTTCCTGTTCGTTTACCGGCTTCGCGCCGCCGAAATTGCCATTACTCATGTCAGACATAGTGCTTGCCGTATCCCCGCTGTGGGTGCGCGTCGTTTCCATGGGCTCTAGGCGCGGCGAGTTAATTTCCGGCTAAGCGGAGCTCATCCCAATTGCGTCAGCCGGCCGGCCGCCCAGCCCATCCCCACCGAGATCGCCACTGCGATAAGTCCATAGAAAAACGCGCGTTCCTGGGAAAAGTCGGCCACGGCCCGCTCGAACCCCAGCTTGCGGACTTCGACCCGGCTGATGGCTGACGTCACCACCCGGCCACGGTTGATGGCAAAGGTCTCCGCGGTATAGATGCCGGTCGGCACGTTGGATGGCAGGGTGATGCGCGCCTGGTAAAGCACTTGCTCGTTTACCTGCACCCCATGATCGTCCTGCCGGTAAAGCCCCTGGCGAGACATGAGGTCGACCAGGCCAGCCGCGAAACGGGCCTGTTCGCGCGGGTCGTATGATCCGATCGGCGAAAGCTGGAGCCATGGCAGCCCCAGTTCGTAGATCGCGGCGGTCTTGTCGTCGACGATCTGTTTGATCGGGCGTGACGATGCGACCGCGAAGAAGCCGGGAGCGGAACGGAACTCGGTGTTGTCGGCATTGATCCAGATCCCGGCGACTCGGCTTTTCTCGCGCAGCACGATCGATTGAGTCGGGCCCTTCAACACCACCACGATATCGTAGTCTCGACCCGCGCGGGTGCCTTCAGGGTTCAGGATCGCTCCGAACAGCAGCAGCTGCGCTCCGGTGAAGCCTTGCCGCACCTGCACCTCGTGCTGCGAGATTTCCGGTACCAGGATCGGGTCGCGCGCGCCGGTCAGCAGGATCAGGGCCAGGCAGGCAAGCAGCGTCCTCACAATGGGGAGACCGTATAGATTTCATCGGGCCGATACGTCAGCCCCAGCATCATCCGCGCTGCCACCAGCAGGACGATCACCGCCAGCAACAGGCGCAGCTTCACCGGGCTGGCGGACTGCGCGAAATGCGAGCCGAGCTGAGCGCCGGTGACCGAGCCAAGCAGCAACAGCACCGCCAGGACCACGTCGACCGCGCGGGTGGTCAGCGCATGCATCATGGTGGTGACCATCGTCACGAACAGGATCTGGAACAGCGAGGTGCCGACCACTACCCCCGCGCTCATCCCGAGGATGTACAGCATCGCCGGAACCAGCACGAAGCCGCCGCCTATGCCCATCAGCATGGTCAGAATGCCGGTTGTGATGCCCAGCAGCAGCGGCGCCAGCGGCGATATGTAAAGGCCGGAACGGTAAAAGCGCCAGCGCATCGGCAGGCTGGCGACCATCGGGTGATGCCGCCGCTTGCGGGCCGGCAGTGGCACCCCGCTGCGCTCCGCCCGCAAGGCCTGGATGCTTTCGCGGGCCATTATCGATCCGATCGAACCTAGCAGGACGACGTAGAGGATGCTTATCGCCGTATCAATCTGGCCCAATGACTGGAGCAAGCGGAACAGCAGTGCCCCGATCCCCGATCCAAGCACTCCGCCCGCGACCAGCACTCCGCCCATCTGGTAGTCCACCCCGCCACGCCGGGTATGCGCGAAGACGCCGGAAATGCTGGCGCCGGTGACCTGGCTGGCGGCGGAAGCCGCGGCGACTGTCGGAGGCACGCCGTAAAAGATCAGCAGCGGCGTGGTCAGGAAACCGCCGCCGACGCCGAACATCCCCGAAAGCACCCCGGTGAGCGCACCGAGCGCGACGATGATGAGGCCGTTGACCGAGAGGCCGGCGATGGGAAGGTAAACATACATCGGCGCCGACAGCCTACCGCAGGGTCAGCAGCGAAGGAAGGCGAGAAGGTTCAGAAACCTGCGGAAAGCGTTAGAGCCGGTCCGGACTTTGGTGCGGCCTCGCCGGCAATGCGGAAGCGCCAGTCTGCCGAAAGCCGCCCGCTGCCCTCTCCGACCCGGAAACCGAGCGTGGCGCTGGGTCCGACATCGAGACGCGAGGCGCCTTTCTGCGCGCCGCCCCAAACCCCTACCCCGAGCCGGATCTCACCCTTGCCCTGGGCTGCCGAAAACATCCGCCGATCCAGCTTGAGCTGGCCGTCGACGAAGCCGGTGGCGTATGTCCCGCCAACATAGCCCGCTTGGCCATAGGCTTCCGCACGCAAACCCGCGGGAAGCTGAGCCGGGGGCAGCTCGGTGACCAACGCGACCGCCGGGCGGACCCGCGCTCCGCCGGCGAAGCGGGTCACTCGCAGTTCGCCCGAGAACGATACCGGCACGGCCCCCACGGGCCGGAGTGAAATCCCGCCTGCCAGTTCCCGCTCACCGCTGCCATTCAGTGCGGCACTGCCGCGCAAGTAGAGAGCGGGGCGATGGGTACTGTCCGGGGCAAGGCGGTAGCGCAGGACGGCCCCTGCCTGGCTCGCGCCGTAAGTCGGGAAGGCTGCACCCGCCGCGCCGATCCCGCCGCCGCGGCGCAGCAGCATCCAGCCGTCGGCAGACCAACGGCGCTGGTTCGGCCGGGATGCGGCGGGAGATAGCGGCGCCGGCACAGGCGGCGACGCGGCTGCCCCGCTATCTGCCGCCCGCATGATCTGGCTGAAGGGAATGTTGCTGACAGCGGCTAGCCACAGCAGGTTATGGCTCGCGCTCACCCGTTCCGGCGGACGGCTCTGGACCGGCGCGACCGGCGGCGGTCCGGATCCGACCGGCGGCGACAGCATCATGGGAGCTGGTACCGGCGCGGCCGAGTAGCTACTCTGGTCCCGCATTGGCGCGGCGCGATGAGTGGCCGGTGCCGATCCGGTTGCGACGGTGCGTGGTCCGGAGCCGGCAACCCGCCGGGCCGTCCAATCCGTGCCGACCAGCGCCAGCGGCATCAGCGCGGGCTGCGCCGCCAGACCGGCCGGTGCGCTGGAGGCGAAGCCGGCAAAGCTCAGCCGGCCGGACTGCTCGGGCGCGAAACCGAATGCGCCTTTGAGTGCAAACTGGTTGACGCGGACCAGCTCTGGCGCGCCGGGAATGGTCACCGGTGCGCGCTGGACCATTTCCGGTGCGGGATCGGGAGCCTGCCAGATCGCCATACGCCCGGCGATCCACGTCAGCACCACGGCCGACATGACGATCAGCGGTTCGCCGCGACGTTGGGAGCGAGTCCTCATGAGTGCAGACCTGTGCCGATGTTGCGAGCCGGGTGCAAGCTGTGACCCGTCTTGTCCCATGACACCTTGCCCCCGGCGAGCGTGCGCAAGTAAGCAGCGAGCGCCCGGCGGCCCGCCATGATCGCCACGATGTTGCCGATCGGAATCCGCAATACGCCAAGCAATCCCTCGACCCATCCATACTCTCGGGCGGTGAAGGCAAAGCGCAAGCCCATGCGCCACAGGCACCCCAGCAGTCCCAGCAGCAGCATCGAACGCAGCGCAGGATCGGCCGGCGCCGGGCGAACCAGTCCGAACCAGGCGCCGAGCGTGAGGACGCCTTCGACCACCACGAGCGCATAGCCAGCCGCCAGCACCAGCGCGATCAGCGGCCCGCGCCGGTCACGCAGGGCCATCCACACGTCGACCCCGTCACCCGACCAGCCGAGCCGTTCCCACCCTTGCAGCGCGATGCCGTGAATCCAGCGCGTTTTCTGGCGGACCGCATCGGACAGTTGCGCCGGAAAGTAGGACCGCGTGGCGATCAGCTGACCATCGGCGTCGCGCAGCCGCAGGAACGTGCTGCCCCGGCCGCGCCATTTGCCGCCGGGGCCGTGGCTGAGGATCATCCCCAGTTCGTAATCCTCCGTCAGGCACTCAGCCGCGAATGGACCTGCTTCGCCCTCGGCACACCGCAGCGCGGCCAGCTCGCCAAGCGCGGCGCGGGAGACGCCGCAGCCGACCCCGGCTGCGGGGATTCCGGCACCCAACGCATCGCGGACCACCATCGACTTGGCGTGGGCCTCGACGAACTCGTCGCAATAGTGCCCCGCCACCAACCGCGATCCGGGCTGCGGTTCTGGGCGGACCGGCAGTTGCACCATATGGTACTTCGCCAGCGCCCGGTCGATCACCGGGAGCGCTGCGGGATGAACCATGTCTTCGGCATCGTGCAGCACCACCCCGCGGAACCGGCGACCGCTGCGCACTTCATCATCGACCATCGCCTGGTGGAGCCGGTTCAGGCAATCGGCCTTGGTGGTCGGCCCCTGGCGGGCGTGGATCACCAGCCGGACGCGGCGATCCCCCGCGACGCCCGACATCGCCGCGGCCAGGGTGGCAACATCGTTACGATAGCAGCCGACATACAGCCGCAAACCGGCCTGTGGCCATGCCTCCAGCATATGCGCCACCGTCACTCCGATCACCTGCGCCTCCTGCCAGGCAGGGATGAAAACCGCGATTTCGCCGCTGAGCGGGGTCCCTGCCACGCCCGCCGCCAACCGGTCGGTGCGGACCCGCCCGGTCAGCCTGAGCCAGATCCAGGCCAGGTCTACCGCCAGCTCGTCCGCCAGCCCCAGCACGAACCAGAACACCGCGAAGAGCAGCAATTCATGTTCGATGTGCTGGAGGCCGGCAAACAGTTGCACAACCACCGGTTCCGGCCAAAACGTCACGCGCCCCGCTTGCCCCTCTCTCAGTGGCTGACGACTGCGGAGCCTATGCAGCTCGGCAAGGGGTGGCAATGCAACTTCGTGCTGCAAGCCCCGGAAATCGTGTCCGAATCAGAGCGATCTCGGCCGCGAGCCGTGCGTGACGGCGGACCGATTTCACTTGCGCACGCCGCCGGCAGCGGCAATCTGCGGCACTGATGACACCACGTCCTCGCCTTGCTTCGCGCACTGCGCGCGCGCTGCGCCGGACGTTCGGAGGCGAAGCCGGCGCGGGCGTGCTGCTGCTGTGCGTGGCCGTGCTGGCGATGGGCATTGCCAATTCTCCGCTGGCGCCGTCGTGGCACCACGTCTTGCATGGACCGCTGGGCTGGAGCCCGGTGGCGAAGCTTCAGAACCTGCACCAGTGGATCAATGATGCGCTGATGGCCGTGTTCTTTTTCGTCGTCGGCCTGGAAATCAAGCGCGAGGTGCTGGACGGCGAGCTGGCCTCCCCGGCACAGCGCCGTTTGCCAGTGCTGGCCGCGATCGCCGGAATGGTCGTACCGGCCTTGCTCTATCTCGCGGTGGCACGCGGCAATCCGGCCTTTACTGCGGGTTGGGCGATCCCGGCGGCAACGGACATCGCCTTCGCAGTCGGCGTGCTGGCGCTGGTCGGGCGCCGCGTGCCGCCATCGTTGCGGCTGTTCCTGCTGACCGTCGCGATTGTCGATGATCTTGGTGCGGTTGCGGTGATCGCGCTGTTCTATTCCGCCTCGATCGACATTGCCTGGCTGGGCCTTGGGCTGCTTGTGCTGGGAGCGATGGGGGGCCTCAACCGGGCGGGCATATCGCGGGCATGGCCTTACTTGCTGCTTGCCGTGGCGCTGTGGTACTCGGTCCTGCATTCGGGGATCCATCCCACCGTGGCCGGGGTCGCGGCAGCGCTGATGGTGCCGCTGAAGGTCGACCGGCGCGGTGACAGTCTGCTGCTGCGGCTGGAGCATGCGCTGGTGCCCTGGAACGCCTACCTGGTCGTGCCGTTGTTCGGACTGGCCAATGCCGGCGTGGCGCTGGCGCAAGCTGGCAGCAGTGCCGATCCGACCCTGCCACTGGCAATCGGCGTGGGGCTGTTCCTGGGCAAGCAGGCCGGCATTTTCGGCGCGATCGTGGTGGCAGATCAAAGCGGCATCGCCGCGCGCCCGGCCGGGGCAAGCTGGATTCAGCTCTGGGGCCTGTCGCTGCTTTGCGGGATCGGCTTCACGATGAGCCTGTTCATCGGCTCACTCGCCTTCCCGGCTGCGCCCCACCTGGTCGAACAGGCCAAGCTGGGGGTCATGGCCGGATCGCTCGCTTCGGCGTTGCTCGGCTATGCAGTGCTGCGGCTGAGCGCTCGCGACTGACTTACCAGCTGCCGACGTTAGGCATGCTGAGCCAAGGCTCCGCTGGATCAAGCTTGCCGTCCTGCAGCAGTTCAATCGAGATGCCATCGGGCGTGCGCACAAAAGCCATGTGTCCATCGCGCGGCGGACGGTTGATCGTGACCCCTGCGTCCAGCAGCGTCTGGCACGTCTCGTAGATGTTCTCGACCCGGTACGCGAGGTGGCCGAAGTTGCGGCCGCCATCATAGCCGGTGGTTTCGTCCCAGTTGTGAGTCAGCTCAACCTCGGCCACTCCTTCCTGGCCCGGGGCCGAGAGGAAAATCAGGGTGAAGCGGCCCTGTTCGCTGCTCATCCGGCGGGTTTCCTTGATCCCGAGCAGCTCGAAAAAGCGGATCGTCGCGTCGGGGTCGGTGACCCGGATCATGGTGTGCAGATACTGCGGCATGGGAATTCCTCACGGATTGTCGTCACCCGACATTGTCCGCGCGAACCCGCCGCGTCCACCCCAAAAAGCAGAGGGCCCGCCCCGGAAAATCCAGAGCGGGCCCGCCTCCTGCGCTATTTGCGCCTTATTTAGAAGCTCAGCTTCAGCGTACCGACCACAGCATCGTTGGAGAAGCTGTCGATCGACGCGCCGTCCACGCCAACATAGCTCACGCCCAGCGAAAGCTTGGGGGTAATGTTGTAGCTGGCGCCCACCGAATAGTCGAAGCCGCCATCGGTGCTGACGCCGGTCAGCAGCTTGGGCGAAAGCGCGCCATCGGTGTAGCCAAGGTGAGCAGAGACCGAAATCGGCGTATCGGGGATGCCGCTGCTCAGGTCGGTGTAGACGTAGAGGTTGTCGTCACCGCCCAGCGAATCCTGCTTCCAGGCATAAGCCACGCCCAGCTTGGCAGTGGCCGGACCGAACGCTGCGGATACCGAGGCATAAGGCTCGAACACGTTGGCATCGCCGACGTTGCCGTTGGGATAGACGTAATAGAGCAGGCCGACGTCGGCGGTCAGGCCGCTGCCGATTGCGCCGGTCCAGCCGCCGTAAACGTCCAGCTCCATGTTGCCGTAGACGGCCGAGTCTTCAAGATTCGAGCCCCAGGCGCCGACATAAAAGCCGCTTGAGTGGTTGACGTTGATCGCACCCTGGATCGCCGCGTCACCGCCCGAAAGCGAAAGACCGCGGAAGCGGTAGTCGGTGACGAGTGCGACGTTGCCGGAAACGGTGATGTCGCTCGGGGGAGCGGTTTCATCGGCCAGAGCCGGAGTAGCAGCCGCAAAACCAGCGGACAGAAGAGTAGCAGCAACAAGGCTGCGAACGGACGTGAGCATGGCAATCTTCCTTAAATGGATTGTCGCTTCGTCCCACCTGCGCGCATGCTGGAAGCCTCGTGTCCGGGCGCCCTTCGCATTTGCAAAACGGCGCTTGGCATATTTTCGTTGCATTGCACAAGACACGACCGGCAATTTTCTGACACTCTGCTGTAGCAGTGTGGATTTTGTGCAACGCACCATTGACCAGTCGCAACGCGCCCGAAAGTAGCGTAGATCATCACGCCAGAGGCCATGTTATTGCTTAGACCGATGTTGAAATCTCTTCGTAAACTGCTCGGAGGCGAGCCCCCCCTGCCCCCGCCGGAGGTTCCGGAAGGCGAGCGGGTCTATGCGATCGGCGACATCCACGGACGGCTCGACTTGTTCGAGGAACTGGTCGCAGCGATCGAGGAAGACGATGCCGCTTCCGGGGCGGCCAATACCACCGTGATCCTGCTGGGCGACCTGGTTGACCGCGGCCCGGACAGTGCTGGCGTGATTGCAGCCGCGCGGGCCTGGCAGTCCCGCCGCCAGGTGCGGATCATCGGCGGCAATCACGAGGAGATGTTCCTAGAAGCCTTCGCGCACAAGGATGTGCTGCGCCAGTTCCTGCGCCATGGTGGACGCGAGACGCTGCTCTCCTATCCGATCGATCCGGCCGACTATGCTGCCGCCGAACTGGACGATCTTCAGGCCATCATGGCCGCTGCCGTGCCCCAGGCAGACCGTGACTACATGGCCGGGTTCGAACGCGGGATCAGCATCGGCGACTACTTTTTCACCCATGCCGGGGTCGAGCCGGGCATCCCGATCGACAACCAGAGCGCCCGGACGCTGCGCTGGATCAGGGAGCCGTTCCTTAGCCATAAGGGGTACCACGGCGCCATAGTGGTGCATGGCCATTCGATCGGCGAGGAAGTAGAGGTCCGCTCCAATCGGATCGGAATCGACACCGGCGGCTATGTCCATGGCGTGCTGACTGCGCTGCGCCTGGAAGGGACCTCGCAGCGCCTGCTGCAGGCCTGCGATGCCGACGGCACAATTTCCATCGCGCGGAGGATGATTGCATGAAGATTGCCATGGTTGGTTCTGGCTACGTCGGGCTGGTTTCCGGTGCCTGCTTTGCCGATTTTGGCCACGACGTGGTCTGCATCGACAAGGACCCGGCGAAGATCGAAAGCCTCAAGGCCGGAATCATGCCGATCTACGAACCGGGTCTGGCCGAGCTGGTTTCCGGCAACGTGCGCGCCGGGCGGCTTTCCTTCACCACCGATCTGGCAGAGGGCGTTGACGGCGCCGGTGCGATCTTCATCGCGGTCGGCACCCCCTCGCGCCGCGGGGACGGCCACGCCGACCTCACGTACGTTCACGCCGTTGCGGCCGAAGTAGGAGCCCACCTCAAGAGCCCGGCCGTCATCGTGACGAAGAGCACCGTGCCGGTCGGCACTGGCGATGAGGTTGAGCGGATCATTGCCGACGCCAACCCCTCGGTGCGCTTCGCCGTCGCGTCCAATCCCGAGTTCCTGCGCGAAGGCGCCGCGATCAGCGATTTCAAGCGGCCCGACCGGATCGTGATCGGCACCGACGACGAATGGGCGCGCGGCGTCATGACCGAGGTCTATCGCCCACTGTTCCTCAACAAGGCGCCGCTGCTGTTCACCTCGCGCCGCTCGTCCGAGTTGATCAAGTACGCCGCCAATGCCTTCCTCGCGGTGAAGATCACTTTCATCAACGAGATGGCAGACTTGTGCGAAAAAGTGGGCGCAGACGTGCAGGATGTGGCGCGCGGGATTGGCATGGACAACCGGATCGGGTCCAAGTTCCTCCACGCGGGGCCGGGATATGGTGGCAGCTGCTTCCCCAAGGATACGCTCGCGCTGCTCAAGACGGCGGAGGACTATGAAGCCCCGACCCGAATCGTCGAGGCGGTGGTCAAGGTCAACGACAGCCGCAAGCGTGCAATGGGCCGCAAGGTGATTGAGGCGCTGGGGGGAATGGAGGCTGCGCGCGGCAAGCGGGTCGCGCTGCTCGGCCTGACCTTCAAGCCCAACACCGACGACATGCGCGATTCTCCCGCAATCGCGATCGCCCAGACCCTGACCGATGCCGGGGTGGAAGTAGCCGCCTACGATCCCGAAGGCATGGAGCAGGCCCGACCGCTGATGCCCGGTGTGGCGATGATGCCGAATGCCTATGCGGCGATCGAGCGGGCCGACGCGGTGGCCATCGTCACCGAGTGGGACGCGTTCCGCGCGCTCGATTTCGAACGGGTCAAGGCCCTGGCCAACGCCCCGGTGCTGGTCGACCTTCGCAACATCTACGACCCGGCGGACGTCCGCGCCAAGGGCTTCGCCTATTCAAGCGTCGGGCGAGCCTGACCCTTCAACGGGCGCAGATTCAAAAATATCCGGCGGCGAGCTTCTACCAAGAAAAAGGCCGGCGCAGTTTCCTGCGCCGGCCCGTTTCGTTCAGCCTTGCGGCTGTAGTCAGAACTTCTGTTCCCCGTCAGCACCAATGGCACAGATTTGAGGTTGTGATTTAAGGAGTGTTGGGGCTTCGTCGTAGTGACGAAGGAACGAAGATGAAGCCCCAACA
>CANJBY010000037.1 GCA_947472735.1 Sphingomonadaceae bacterium
TCGGCGCTTGCAACACCGCAAGATCGCCGCTTAACATCAACCCCCTGACGATGCCCGCACTCCGCTAATCTAAGCCGCAAAGTGTGCCAAATGTTGTGACGACGGACATACCGAACCGCTGCTGCATGCGTGGCGGCTGCGGAAGAAGGCCGCAGGCTAGGCCGAAAGCTCCCGCGCCACCGACACGAACTCGGCCACGCTCAGCGTTTCCGCACGGCGCTGCGGGTCGATCCCCTGCCGCTCCAGCGCCGCCAGCGCACCCGGCAGGCCCTTCAAGCTCTGGCGCAGCATCTTGCGGCGCTGGCCGAAGGCGGCTTCGGTAACGCGTTCGAGCATCCGCGCGCTGACGCCGTTCGGCATATCCGCCGGAGTGACGTGGACCACTGCGCTCATGACTTTGGGCGGCGGGGTGAAGGCGCTGCGGTGCACTTTCATCGCGATCCGCGCTTCGCTGCGCCATTGCGCGAGCACGGCGAGGCGTCCGTAATCCGAAGGGTCCGCCGGGGAGGCGACGATTCGATCGGCCACTTCCTGCTGGAACATCAGGGTCAGGCTGGCCCACTGAGGCGGCCATGCTTCGCCGCCCAGCCAGCCGGTGAACAGCGCGGTGCCGACGTTGTAGGGCAGGTTGGCCACGATGTGGAACGGACCGTAGAGCCCGTGGGCGAGCTTCATCGCATCGCCTTGCAGCACCCGCAGCTGGCCCGGGAATGCCTCCCCCAGTTCGGTCAGCGCCGGCAGGCAGCGGCGATCCATCTCGATCGCTGTCACTTGCGCCCCGCTGCGCAGCAGCGCGCGGGTCAAGCCGCCCGGGCCTGGCCCGACTTCGAGCACTTGTTGGCCCGCAAGTTTGCCGGGAATGGCGGCGATCCGGCCGAGCAGTTGTTCGTCGAACAGAAAGTTCTGGCCCAGCGCTTTGGCCGCGGTCAGCCCGTGGCGGGCAATAACTTCGCGCAGGGGAGGGAGGTCAGGACTCACCGGGCTCGATCCTTGCGCAGGTGCTTCGACGAGCTCAGCATGAGCGGGTGTAGAAGGAAAGTGCTCCCGCCGCCGCTCAGCCTGAGCTTGTCGAAGGCCGCGCGCTGCGATTTCCTCATGCAAACCCTCCGGCCCGTCGCATCGCGCATTCCCCAGCCATGCGGATCGCGGCGATCATCGCGCCGGGGTGCGCAATGTTCTTCCCGGCGATGCCGAACGCCGTGCCGTGGTCGGGCGACGTGCGCACGATCGGCAGGCCGAGCGTCATGTTGACCCCTTCATCAAAATCGAGCGCCTTGAGCGGGATCAATGCCTGGTCATGGTACGGGCAAAGCGCGACGTCGTACGTCTGCCGCGCGCGCGGCGTAAACAGTGCATCCCCGGGGTGCGGTCCGCTCGCGTCGATGCCTTCGGCCTTGAGCCGCTCGATGGCGGGGACAATCAGCCGGCCTTCCTCGTCTCCCATCCGGCCTTCCTCGCCGGCATGCGGGTTGAGCGCGGCGAAGGCGAGCCGGGGCGTCTGGATCCCGAAGTCCCGGATCATGGCGATGGCCACGATCCGTCCCTTGCGCTCAACCATCGCGGCGGTCAGTCGGCCAGGCACTTCGCGCAGCGCGATGTGCACTGTCAGCGGCACGGTCATCAGCTGGGGCCCGGCCAGGAGCATCACCGCGTCTCCAGCCGGCACGTTACAGGCATCCGCGACGAACTCGGTCTGGCCGGGAAAGTCGAAGCCGATCTCCGCCAAGCGGGCCTTGGCGATCGGCCCGGTGACCACCGCGCCCGCCTGTTCCGCGACCGTCAGGGCGGTCGCCAGTTCGAGCGAGGCCAAAGCCAGATGGGCGCCGTCCCGTGAGGGCGTGCCCGGCTGATACGGGCCGTCGAGCGTGCCCAGCACGGGCAGGGCGGTTGCGAATGCGGCGCGGGCTTCTTCCGGAGTGGTGATCGCGGCGATCGGCAGATCGATGCCTCGCGACTTTGCCGCAGCGGCCAGCAGTCCGGCACCGCCCACGGCGAAGAACGGCGGCAAACCCTCCGCGTCGCGCGCCTGCCAGGCCGCGGCAATCAGTTCCGGCCCAACCCCCGCGGGATCGCCGAGCGAGACGGCGAGCGGGGCCGGCACGTCAGTTATAGTCGATGATTGCGTCGCGTCGCAGATCGCGCAGCAGCATCTGCGCGCGCTTGTTGACGCGGTCGTCCTCGAGCTGGGCCATCAGCTCATCAAAGCTCGGTCCGGCGTCGGCCTTGGGATCGTCGCGGCCGCACAGCATCAGCACGCGCACGCCTTCCTCGATCGAACCGAACGGCGGCGAAGTCTCGCCGAGCGACAGCTGGAGCATGGCCTCCTGGAGCGGTCCGGGCAGGTCGCGGGCCTTGACCCCGTCATTGCCGACCACCGTCGCGCCGATTCCGGCTGCCACCGCATCGACATTGCCGCAGCCGCGCGCGGTCTGCATCGCCGCTGCGAAATCGTTGGCCTTCTTCTGCGCATCGGCCTGGTTGATGCCGGCAGGGAAGTTGATCGAAACCTGCTTGAGGCTGAGAATTGCATCGCGCGGATCGGCGGTCAGCACCTGGCGTTTGTCGATCAGGTAGATGATCGAGAAGCCGCCGCGGATCTGCACCGGCCCCACCAACTGGCCGGTGCCAAGTTCGCGAGCCGCCGCTGCCAGTTCGGAAGGGAGCTGCGCGAGACGGATCCAGCCCAGATCACCGCCGACCGCTGCGGTCGAGGCTTCGGAGAACTGCCGGGCATAGGCCACGAAGCTGCCGCCCTGGCGCAGCTGTTCGACGATGCGCTTGCCGTTCTCGAACACCGCAGCTTCGGTTTCGGGGGTCGAGGACAGGAAGATTTCGCCGATGCGGTACTCTTCGGTGCCTTTGGCCGCCTGCAGCCGCTGGAGCAGTTCGTTCACTTCCTCGTCGGAGACGTTGACGTAGGGCTGCACTTCGCGCCGCAGCACCCGCTGCCAGGACAGTTCGCCCCGGATCTGCCGCTTGAGCGAGGCCGACGATGAGCCGATCTTGACCAGGTAGCCGTTCATTGCGGCCACATCCTGGTTGAAGTTCTGCGAGGCAACGCGGGCGTAGGTCTGGTCGACCTCCTCGTCCGTCACTTCGGAATCCTTGGCCTTCGCAGCCTGGATCTGCAGCGTTTCGTCCATCAGGTTGCGCAGCACTTGCAGGCGCAGGCGCTGCATTTCCTCCGGAGTGACCTTGTTGTCGTTCGCGGCGATGATCAGGGCGACGCGCTGGTCCACGTCAGTGCCGGTGATGATCTCGCCATTGATGACCACGGCCGCCTTGCGGACATTCGGATCGTTGTGGCTGAAAATGGTGATGTTTTCAGGAATGTTGAGCGAGTTCGATTGCGCCGGTGCGGGTGCGGCGTCCTGCGCATAAGTCGCGGTGGCGATGGCGGCGCAACTCAGTCCGATGGCAATGACGATGCGGCCCAGAGTCTTGTGGGGCGCGGACTTGCGCGAAATGATGTTCACTAGCGTCTCGATCCCGTGTCGCGCCCGCGCAGTGGCGGGCCAATTGGCCGACCTGCTGCGGCAGGACGGCTTAACCAAAGCTGAGCGCGGATAGCGCGTTTGGCGCTGCGTGCCAACGATTCTACCGGGCCTGTCACCGGAAACCAAGATTCCGGAAGGCCAGATGGATCTGGAACGTGTTGCCGCGCACCGCATCGCCGGTTGCCACGAAATCACGCCGCCAAGTCAATGACACCTCCAGACAATCGTCCTGATAGGCCGCTCCGATGCGGGTGCGCAGCGCCTGGAAACCATCCGAAGCGTTGGTCGGGTCTTCGTCCTTGTTGGTCAGGTTGAACACCCCGGAGCCGAACAGCGACCAGTAGCGGGCGAAGGCGACCCGGCCGGCAAAGCGCAGTTCCTCGCGGTCGCGCAAGTCTTCCAGCGCGGGCGAGGCATCGCGGTTCAGGCGCAGGTAACCGATTTCGGCATACGTGCGGTGATCGCCAACCGTCGCGTCGAATTCGTTGCGGCGAATGGCGAGCGTGTCCTTGTCGAGCCTGTAGCGGTGCGTGACCTTGACGAAGTCGCCGATGCGGACCTCGGTCCGGCCGACAAAGTCCGAAAGACGATCGGTCAGCCCGGTGCCATCCGGGAGCAGCGTCGGCTTGCGGCTCAAGCGATAGGACTGACCGACCGTGCTGGTGATCCGCATTCCAGGCCGGTCGAGCTGCCAGTCGAGCCCATAAGTGAAGCGCATCCCGTCTTCGATCCGGTCGTAACCGGGGAAACGGTTAAGCGCGAAGAGATTGGAATCTTCCAGATCGATCGCGCGGGCATCCTCGTTAGGCACCGCCAGGTTGCGCACTTTTGGCATGGCGACGATCTGAAAATGCGGCGAGATAACCTGAGTTCCACCCGCCATCTTTCCGAGAAACGGCCATTTAATGTCGATCGCAGCCGCCCCGTAACCGCGCGCCTGCCAGCCCGGGTTGCCGCGATAGATGCTGGTGGCGGTCAGTTGGTTCTCGTCCGAGTGATAAACGTCGCCGCGGCCCATGGCGGTCAGGGTCACTTCCTGGCCCATGCCGGTAATCCGGGTGAGGTCCCAGCGCGCGCTGGCGAAAGCGCGCTGCGTGTCCTGCCCTTCGGTGCGGGTTACCGCGAGGGTGTTGACCTGCAGCTCGATCCGCCCCCCCAGCATGCGCTCGGGGATGCGCCGGCGATAGTCGATCACCGGCAGGGCGACCGGGACCAGCCCCTGCTTGTCGCCCACGCGCAAGGTCTGGGTGGCCCATCCGGATATGGAAAGATAAGACTTCGGATCAATGCGTTCCAGATCGAACATCGAGCGCAGTCGATCATCACGGCTGATGTCGTAGCGGCGCAGGAAGGTGCGGTCGGATGCGATCCGGCCCGAGGCCGTCAGGCTCCAGTGCGGTGACAGCTGGAACCGGCTGTTGGCGGCCAGATAGCCGCGCCAGTCGGTCTGCTTGGTCGCGCTGCCCAGCGGAATGCGCGAGCTGCGCGTGGCGTAGCCGGTGACCTGATACGCGCCCGAACCGGTCAGTGTGCGATACTGCGCGCTGACCATCGGCAGGGCCTGGGTGTAGACGTAGCCGGTTACGGTCAAATCACGGTTGTTGCTGAATCGCTGGTACCACGCCTCGCTGATTTCCACCCCGTTGGAGGCGGAGAGCCGCAAGTCAGGGATCAATGTGCCCGAGATCGCCCGTCCATCGGTGGCGACCACCAGCCCTGGAAGCGGCAGCAACCGGGCGCCGAACATCTCCATCCGGGCGCCGTTGAAGCGGACGGTGGCCTTGTCCGGCATGTAGATCACCTCGCGCGCGGTGATCCGCCAGCTCGGGGTGCGCGGGCAGCCTGCTTCGTCCTCCACCTCGCAGCCGGTGTAGGCCGCGTGATCGAGCACGATGTTGCCATCGGGACGCCGAACCCCGTCATTGGCCGCCAGCCTGCCGCCTTCGCGCAGCACCAGCAGCATGTTCTCCATCGCCCCGGCCTTGAGCTCGTCGGTCAGCTCCAGCTTGTCGGTATAGAGCTGGTTGCCATCGTCATCGACCGCGCGGATCGAACCGCTTGCCTCGACCAGACCGGTCTTGCGGTTCCAGCTGACCCGGTCAGCGCGGACCGATTTCCCGTCGCGGCGCAGCACCACGTTTCCGCTGGCGGTGACCGTATCGCTGTCGTTCGCGTACTCGATCCGGTCCGCCTCGAAGGCGATCGGTTCGTCTGAGCGCAGGGCTTGTGATGTGCCAGGCGCTGCCTCGACCGACTGGGCGAGGGCAACCTGCGCATCCCAGGTAATAAGGAATGCGAGAATCGCCGCCGCAATCGTCGGGCGGATACAGAGGTGGGTGCGCAGTCGGGGCTGCCTGATCGGGAGCATCGCTTGCCTATTGCACCGCCCGCGCTTAACTGCAATCCGGCTTGGCCGCGAAGACAAACGCCCTGCCGTGAGCCAGCCTTTCCCGGGAGTTGCCATGAAAGTCGAGTTCGTTTCCGCGCCGCAGGCCCGCCTGGTCGCGAGTCTGGTCGATCAGGACGCCTTGCCGTCGGGGCTGGAGCCGGTGCTGGCGGAAGCCGCACGCGCTTCGCGCTTCGCGGGCAAGCCGGGCCAACTGTTCGAAGGCTTTGCGCAGCGCGCAGATCGCCTGATCCGCATTGCCCTGGCAGGGATCGGCGAGAAGAATTCGCGGGCGCGGCCGGCCAATCTGGAAAAGGCCGGTGCCGGACTGGTGGGCAAGTACCTGACCTCCGGCGAAACTGCGCTGGCGATTGATTTCACTTCGTCGGGCCTGAACGCGCCGGAGGTGGCGGCGGTGCTGCTGGGCGCACGCTTGCGCGCCTGGCGCCACGATGCCTATCGCACCAAGCTGAGCGAAGAGCAGAAGCCGTCGCTGGCCCGGATCGAGGCAGTCGGCGTGCCGGCTGGCACCGAAACCGCCTGGGCGGGCGAAGCGGGGCTGGCAGCAGGGGTAGAATTCACGCGCGAGCTCGTCACCGAGCCGGCGAACATCATTTATCCGGAAAGCTTCGTTGCGCGGTGCCAGGCACGGTACGCGGGGACGGGTCTGGAAGTGACCGTGCTGGACGAGGCACAGATGCGCGAACTTGGCATGGGCGCGTTGCTCGGCGTTTCGCAAGGCTCGGTCCGCGCTCCGGCGATCCTCGCGATCCGCTGGAACGGCGGAGCAGCCGGCACGAAGCCCACGGCCTTCGTCGGCAAGGGCGTGACCTTTGATACCGGCGGCATCAGTCTGAAGCCGGGCGCGGGCATGGAAGACATGAAGTGGGACATGGGCGGCGCTGGCGCGGTCGCGGGGGCCATGCTCGCTCTCGCGCTGCGGGGTGCCAAGGCCAATGTGATCGGTATCTGCGGCCTGGTTGAAAACATGCCGGACGGCAATGCCCAGCGCCCCGGTGACGTAGTGACCTCGATGTCGGGGCAGACGATCGAGGTCATCAACACCGATGCCGAGGGCCGGCTGGTGCTGTGCGATGTGCTGACCTGGGTGCAGAAAGTCCATGCGCCGTCGGCCATTGTCGACCTTGCCACCTTGACCGGAGCGATGATGATCGCGCTCGGCCAGGAACACGCCGGGCTGTTCGCGAATGACGACAAGCTTGCCGATGGCCTGCTCGCCGCCGGTCTTGCCAGCGGAGACAAGCTGTGGCGGATGCCGCTGGCACCGGAATACGACAAGCTGATCGACAGCCCGATCGCCGACATCAAGAACGTCGGCCCGCGCTATGGTGGCTCGATCACCGCGGCGCAGTTCATCCAGCGCTTCATCGACAAGGGCATCCCGTGGGCGCACCTCGACATTGCCGGCATGGTCTGGGCCGACAAGCCCGGAGCGACCTGGGACAAAGGCGCGACCGGCTATGGCGTGCGCCTGCTTGACCGGTTCGTGCGGGACACGCTCGAAGGGTAATGCGGGTAGACTTCTACCAGCTCGGCAATCTGAGCGCGGAAGCAGCCCTCCCGCAGCTTGCCCGGCAAACGCTGAAGATTGGTGAGCGAATGCTGGTGGTCTCGGCGGACGAGGCGCAACTGGCGCGGATCGGTGCGGTGCTGTGGGAAGCGAAGGACAGCTTTCTGGCTAACGGGATGGCCGGCGGCGATCACGATGCGCGTCAGCCGATCCTGCTTGCCCCATCGGCCGAACCGGCCAACGGCGCGCGGTTCGTGGCCCTGGCCGATGGCGAATGGCGGGACGAAGCGCTGGTGTTCGAGCGCGCATTCCTGCTTTTCAGCGCCGCTACGCTGGATGGTGCCCGAGGGGCCTGGCGCGCGCTGGGTGACAAGGACGGGGTGGAACGGCGGTTCTGGAAGCGCGATGGCGCGCGGTGGGTCGAGGGACCCTGACGCGAAATCTTGCGGCGCAGCATTTTCCCGGCTAGGGGCGCGCCACTCCATTCCAATCCAAGTTTGCAAGGAATTCCCCATGGCGGTGACCCGCACCTTCTCGATCATCAAGCCCGACGCTACCCGCCGCAACCTGACCGGCGCGGTCACCCGGATGCTTGAGGAAGCCGGCCTGCGCGTCGTCGCCTCCAAGCGCATCCACATGACCAAGGAGCAGGCCGAGGGCTTCTACGGCGTCCACCGCGAGCGTCCTTTCTTCAACGACCTCGTCTCGTTCATGACCTCGGGTCCGGTCGTGGTTCAGGTGCTCGAAGGCGAAGATGCCGTGAAGCGCAACCGCGACGTCATGGGCGCGACCAACCCGGCCAACGCCGAGCCCGGCACGATCCGCAAGGAACTGGCCGAATCGATCGAGGCCAACTCGGTCCACGGTTCGGATTCGGAGGAGAATGCCGCGATCGAGATCGCGTTCTTCTTCAAGCCCGAAGAAATCGTCGGCTGATCCATCGGTTCAGCGCTGCACAGGGCCGCCTGAGCGATCGGGCGGCCCTTGTGATTCCACATGCTGCTAATTCAGGCTCCCGATGAACCCTTTTGGGCGACCTGCGAATCTCGTCCCACGTGCTAGGCGACCGAGCATGGAAGTAATCCGCGACGCCATCTATCATGAACAACTGGCGCGAGTGGCCCGGATCAAGGCCGATGCCAGCACCGACCCGTTTCTTCAGCGCAGGCTTCGCGAAGCCGCGATCCTGCACGAGCGCACCGCCCGCAAGATGCGCCGGGCAGGCGGGGGCGGCGAGCAGAGCTGAGGCGACAGTGCCGGCCGGACTTTGGTCAGGCGCTATGCCGGGTTTTGAGCGCCGGCCACCAGTTCAGCAAGGCAGCGCGAATAGAGCTGGTGCTCGGCGATCAGAACTCTTGCCGCGAGTGACCCGGCGGTGTCGCCGGGTAGGACCGCGACCGCGATCTGGCCCAGCGCCGGACCATCATCAAGCTCGGCGGTGACCATGTGCACAGTGCAGCCGGCATGGGTATCCCCCGCCGCCAGCGCGCGCTCGTGCGTGTGTAGCCCGGTGTACTTCGGCAGCAGCGAGGGGTGGATGTTGAGCATCCGGCCTTCCCACCGCCCCACGAATTCCGCCGTGAGGATCCGCATGTAACCGGCCAGCGCCACGTATTGCGCACCATGTTCGCGAAGTGCGGTATCCATCGCCAGATCGTGCGCGGTCCGGTTCATGCCGCGGTGAGGCAGGGCGAACGTCGGCACGCCCTCGGCCGCGGCGAGCTCCAGTCCAGTGGCGGCGGGATCGTTGCTGGCGACAAGGACGATCTCGTAAGGACAGTCCGCGGTGCGGGAGGCGTAGAGCAGGGCGGCCATGTTGGTGCCGCTGCCCGAAATGAGCACGGCGACCCTGGCGCGCTCAGCCAAGGTGCGTGGCTTCCCACGTCTCGCGGGCGGCCCAGTCTTCAGCGCTGCCCTGCACGGTGCAACCGCGCGACCCCGGTTCGATCGCGCCGATGACGTGCGCGGTTTCCCCAGCCGCTTCGAGGTCTGCCTGTACGCCGGCCGCATCAACGGCTGCGACGGCCAGGACCATGCCGATCCCGCAATTGAAGGTGCGCGCCATCTCGGACGGTTCGATATTGCCCTGAGCCTGGAGGAAAGCCATCAGCCGCGGCTGCTCCCAGCCGCCCACGTCGATCCGCGCATGCAACCCTTCGGGCAGGACGCGGGGGACGTTTTCCAGCAGACCGCCGCCGGTGATGTGGGCGAGCGCATGGATCTTGCCGGCGCGGACCAGTGGCAGCAGGCTCTTCACGTAAATCCGCGTCGGCGCGATCAGGGCGTCGATCAGCAAGACCTCGGAATCGAACAGGGCGGGACGGTCAAGCTTCCAGCCTTTGTCGGCGGCCAGGCGGCGGACCAGCGAGTAGCCGTTGGAGTGGACCCCCGAGCTTGCGACCCCCAGCAGGACGTCGCCGACCGCGACCTTGTCGCCGGTCAGCTGCTCGCCGCGCTCCACCGCGCCAACGCAGAAGCCGGCAAGGTCGTAATCGCCGGCAGCATACATCCCCGGCATTTCCGCCGTTTCGCCGCCGATCAACGCGCAGCCGGCCAGCTTGCAGCCCTCCGCAATGCCGGCGACCACCCGCTCGGCCACGCCGTTCTCCAGCTTGCCGGTGGCAAAGTAGTCCAGGAAGAACAGCGGTTCGGCCCCTTGCACGATCAGATCGTTGACGCACATGGCGACGAGGTCGATCCCGATCGCGTCGTGACGATCATGGTCGATCGCCAGCTTGACCTTGGTGCCGACGCCGTCGTTCGCGGCAACCAGCAGCGGGTCCTTGTAGCCCGCGGCGCGCGGATCGAAGAAGCCGCCGAAGCCGCCTAGTTCCGCGTCGGCGCCGGGCCGCGCGGTACTTTTCGCCAGCGGTCCGATGGCCTTGACCAGCGCGTTGCCCGCGGCGATCGAGACGCCGGAATGTTCATAAGTATAGCGGTTGGGACGGTTATTGTCGGCCATGGCGATGCGCCTAACGCTTTCGCGCTTGGATTTCCATGAGTGATTGGGCAAAAGGCCAGCGGTTTTCCCCGATGGCACTATCAAACACCTTTCAGCAGCTCCGGCAACACCGCCCGGGACCCGCCGCGCAGTGGCTCGGCGCGCTTGTGCTGTTGCTGGCCTGCGTCGTGTTGCTGGTCGGCCCGGCGCAGTTGCTGGCGCAGATCGAAGGCGATCGCGGGATCGCCCCGGTGGCGGCCTCGCAAGACATCGAAGTGAACGGCATCCAGGTCGAAACCACCGGCAAGACCGCGCAGGAAGCCCGTGAAGCCGGCTGGACAATGGCCCAGCGCAAGGCCTGGGAACAGATCAAGGGCCCGGCCATGAGCGACAGCCAGATCGAAGCCATGGTTTCGGCCGTGGTGATCGAGCGCGAGCAGATCGGTCCGCGCCGCTACATCGCTACCCTCGGGGTGATCTTCGATCGGACCCGCGCCGGACAGTTCATCGGCGGCGGCGACATTGCGACCAGCCGATCTGCACCGCTGCTGACCATCCCGGTGCTCTATTCGGGCGGAACGGCCCAGGTCTACGAAGTGCGCGGCCCCTGGCAGAAGGCATGGGCGGAGTTCCGCGCCGGGACCAGTGCGATCGACTATGTCCGGCCCTCGGGCAGTGGCGGCGATTCGCTGGTGATCACCGCCGGGCAACCGAACCGTCGCAGCCGGCTGTGGTGGCGCAATCTGCTTGACCAGTTCGGCGCGGCGGATGTGATCATGCCGTTGGCCCGGCTTGAACGGCAATGGCCGGGCGGCCCGGTTCGCGGCACCTTCACGGCGCGCTATGGGCCCGACAACACCTACCTCGACAGCTTCACCCTGACTGCAAATGACGAGAAGGGCGTGCCCGCCATGCTCAACGCCGCGATCACGCGGCTGGATGCGCTCTATACCGATGCGCTCGTGCGCGGGCTGCTCCGGCCGGATCCCACGCTCCAGACTCAGGCGCCGGCTCTTGATGCGACCCTGGCCGCGATCATCACCCAGGGACAGGCGCAGCAGACCGCAAGCACCTTGCCCGGCGATGTCCCCGCACCTGGCGCGACGCCGAGCCCGACTCAGGCCGCACCGACCGTCTCATCCTTCACTGTCCAGTTTGCCTCGCCCGATGCGCGCGCGGTCGATGCAGCGCTGGGAGCGGTCCGGTCGACTTCCGGGGTCCAGGGTGCTTCGACCAGTTCACTGGCGATCGGCGGCACTTCGGTGATGCGCGTAAGCTTTGCCGGCACGCTTGATCAGCTTGCCGCCGCGCTCAGGGCCAAGGGCTATTCCGTGACGGTTGGCACCGGCGCGCTGTCGATCCGCAAATGACATGAGCCAGATCGCGCTTCCCCTCGCGCCCGGCGGGGCCGGGGCGCCTTCGCGCATCGTGGTGGGCAATGCCAATACATCCGCGATCGAGGCGCTGGGGCACGCGGGCAACTGGCCCTTCCGCACTGCCGTACTGTTCGGCCCGCCACGCTCCGGCAAGTCGCTGATCGCGCGCTGGTTCGCTGAAACGGGCGCGGGCGAGGCGATAGACGACGCCGAGCACCTGGATGAGACGGAGTTGTTTCACCGCTGGAACCGCGCCCAGGCGAGCGGCACCCCGCTGCTGCTGGTGTGCAACGCGGCGGACGGCGGCTGGCCGATCGCTCTGCCGGACCTCGCCTCGCGGCTGGGCGCCGCCCTCCACCTCGAGATCGGAACCCCCGACGACGCCATGCTGGCCGAACTCATCGCGGTTCACGCAGAGCAGCGCGCGCTCTCGCTTGGTAGCGAGGCGGCGGCCTATCTTGTCCCGCGAACGGCTCGCTCCCATAAAGAAATCGAGCGACTTGTCGCCGCGATCGACCGCCTCAGTCTTGAGCGGAAGCAGGCGCCAACCATGGCGATCTGGCGTGAGGCGATCGAAGAACTGGCCGGGACGAGCCAGCCACGCTTGCTTTGAACGCTAATAAATGGGACAAAAGCGGGTCATGATCGCTGCACTCATCTCTTACCTTGACTCGATCAAGGCCCGTGATCCGGCTCCGCGCTCGCGCTGGGAGGTGCTCCTCTACCCGGGAGTCTGGGCGGTGGGGTATCACCGCATCGCCCATGCGCTGTTCGGCGCGCGGCTGTTTTTCCTTGCCCGGCTGGTCAACCATATCTCGCGTTTCCTGACCTGCATCGACATCCATCCGGGCGCGACGATTGGCAGGCATCTGTTCATCGACCACGGCTTTACCGTCATTGGCGAAACGGCGGACATCGGTGACAACGTGACCATTTACCAGTGCGTCACCCTGGGCGGCACCAACCCTGCCAACGGCGTTGGGGGCAAGCGCCATCCGACCCTGCTGGACAACGTCATCGTCGGTTCCGGCGCGCAGATCCTGGGTCCGATCACGGTCGGCCAGCGCGCCCGCGTCGGGGCTAACGCCGTGGTGACCGAGGATGTGCCCGAGGGTGCAACGATGGTTGGGGTCAAGGCCCGCTCGACCCTGGTCGCGGCGGAGACCTGGGCCAAGGACTTCGTGCCCTATGGCACGCCGTGCTCCGAACGGTTCGATCCGGCGACGCAGAAGCTGGAAATCATCCAGTGCGAGATCGAATCGCTGAACAAGCGCCTTGCGCTGCTGCTGGCAGAGCGTGACGCGGCGGATGAGCCGCGCGAGGGTACGGACAAGAAGTCCGCTTGAGCGCGGTCGTTACCCCTTTCCCCCAGGCCCAGGCGCGCAACGCGCAAGTCGGCTTCGAACGCGAGGAATTGCAGCGCATCCTCGATCTCTACGGGCGCATGGTCGCAGCCGGGGAATGGCGCGACTATGCGATGGACTTCGGCAAGGAAGCCGCCATTTTCAGCGCCTTCCGCCGCACTGCGGAACATCCCCAGGCGCGCTTGGAAAAGTGCCCCGCCTTGCGCAATCGCCAAGGCATGTGGACGCTGTACGGGGAAGGCGGCCAGGTCCTCAAACGCGGCCACGAGCTGGCCAGCGTGCTGTTCCCGATTGAACGCCGGCTAGTGAAGCTGGTCGCGGATTAGGGCCATTATCCGCCCTTCAGCGCCTTCTGGATCAGTTCCAGCGCCATCATCGACTGCTGCATGCCGTTTTGGAAAACGATGTCGCCCGACCGATCGCTGATCTTGTTCCAGGCGGCGGCGAAGCCTTCGACGGTGCGTTCGTCGGGAGGCAGCAGGGTGCCCTGGTTGATCGTCACCCAGGCCGAGGCGTAGACGCCGGCCCCGGCGCCGACGATGGCGTTGGTCGGCGCGTCGTCGGAAACGAGAAACAGCGCGGCGGGGACGACGTTCTCCGGGCTGAACGCCTTGTAGGCTTCCTCGGGAAAGATGTCCTCGGTCATGCGGGTTCCGGCGGTCGGGGCCAGCGAGTTGACCCGGATGTTGTACTTCGCGCCCTCAAGATATAGCGTCTTGGCGAGGCCGACCATGCCGAGCTTGGCCGCGCCATAGTTGGCCTGGCCGAAGTTACCGCCGAGCCCGGTCGACGATGTGGTCATCAGGATGCGGCCGTAGTTCTGCTCGCGCATCAGCTCCCAGCAGGCCTTGGTGGCATAAGCCGCGCCCTGCAGGTGGACCTTCAACACCAGATCAAAGTCCGCGACTTCCATCTTGGCGAAGGTCTTGTCGCGGAGGATGCCGGCGTTGTTGATAAGGATGTGGACGCCGCCCCAGGTTTCCCTCGCCTTGGCGACCATGGCTTCCATCTGCTCGGGTTCGGTGACGCTGGCGCCGTTGGACATGGCTTCCCCGCCGGCGGCCTTGATCTCCTCGACCACCGCCAGCGCTGCATCAGAATGTCCGGTCCCGTCGCGCGCGCCGCCGAGATCGTTGACCACGACCTTGGCTCCGCGACGCGCCAGTTCGAGCGCATAGCTGCGGCCCAGTCCGCCACCTGCGCCGGTGACGATGGCGACCTTGTCCTGGAAAGAAATCGTCATGCTGCGCACTCCGGCAACGCGGGTGAATCCGCGGGAAACAGGCGGTGTCGATGGCATGACGGATGCCGCATTACAACCCGGCGCAAAGTGTGGGCGCGTTCCGTAGCGTCGCCCTCTTGAGTGGACACGCGGCGAGCAGGCGCTCAGTCGACGACTCGGGCGCTGTCCAGCACAACGAGCCACTGCGCCTTGTTGGCTTCCGGCATCTCGCCTCGGTAAAGCCCGCCGACCAGGAAGACGTGCCGCTTGCCCATGAAGGCACGGTATAGGCGCGACTGGCCGGACTGATCTGCGCACTGGGCCCGGTCCCTGGAAAAGGTGATGCCGCCCTCGTCCTGGCGGATCACCGTCCAGCGGCTGGGGCAGGATCGTTGCTCTGCTGATGTGTAACCCCGGTACCAGTCTTCCAGCTTCGAGAGCTTTCTCCCGCGCGGGTAGACGATCATCTCAATCGCCTCGTCCCAGTCGCTGGCGGACCGGCCGCGCACCATGATCCGGTCGAGCACGAAGTCGGGACTGGCATCCTGATAGAAGATCGCGTCGTCACGGGCACTCATCACTGCCTGCGACAGCGCGGGATAACTACGGTGATCGAGCGTCAGTCGCTCCGCCAGCGCAGGACTGGAAATTGAAGCGAGCATGGCAAACAGGATCTTGAAACGCATCGGGCATCCTCCGCCCCTGCGCATGGATACCGAATGTGACAGTTTCAATAAATCGGAATCATCGCAAGGCTTGCAGCGAGTTCACCAATTCGTCGAAATGATCGATCACGGCGCGCGCGCCAAGCTCGGCGGGCGGCAGGTCGCAGAAGCCGAAGCTGACCGCAACGCACGGGATCCCCGCCGCCTTGGCCGCGCCGGTATCGTAAGTCGTGTCGCCGACATAGGCCACCGGGCCGATGCGGGGCGTACGGGCAACCATTTCGTGAAGCAGGTCTGGCGCGGGCTTGGCGCGTCCGGGGCCCAGCGTATCGCCGCCGATGATGGTATAGAATCGCTCGCTCAGGCCAAGCGTATCCAGCAGCTTGCGCGCCAGATGCTCGAGCTTGTTGGTGACCACCGCCAGTGCCACCCCCCGAGCCGCCAGCGCATCGAGCATGGCCTCGCCGCCCGGGAACAGGCGCGAATGGACTGCGATGTTGTTCCCGTAGAATTCGACCAATTGCCGGTTGAGTGTGGCAATCTCGGTTTCCAGCAGCGCGCCGCCGGTCAGATCGAGAGCCCGGTCGAGCAGCTTGCGGGTCCCGCCGCCGATCAGCCCGCGTGCCTGGGGCAGGGGGATCGGCTCGCGCCCGATCAGCGCCAGGGCATGGTTGAGAGCGTGGCTGATGTCTGCGCTGGTATCGAGCAGGGTCCCGTCAAGGTCGAAGCCGACGGTGGCAAAGGGAAAATCGTTCATGGCCGCGCGCGATGGCGCGCAATTGTGGAAACGGCAAGCAATTGCTGGCATGGAGCGCGGCATGAACGCCTCCGCATCACCCATCGCCGTCGTCATCCTTGCTGCGGGCAAGGGCACTCGCATGAAGAGCGACCTGCTCAAGGTGCTACACCCCGTCGCGGGACGGGCCATGATCGAACACCTGCTTGCCAGTGTGGCCGAACTTGAGCCAGCGCATCAGGTGGTGATCGTCGGCAGCGGGCGTGAGCAGCTTGAGGCGGCGCTGGGGACGCGCGCGACCTATGCCGTGCAGGAGCCGCAGCTCGGCACCGCCCATGCGGTTCAGCAGGCACAGGCTGCGCTGGTCGGGTTCAGCGGTGACGTGCTGGTGCTTTATGCCGACGTGCCGTTCGTTTCGGCCGCGACCATGCGGGCGATGATCGACCGGCTGCACGAAGCGGACAATCCAGCCGCGGTGGTCCTGGGCTTCGAGCCGGCAGACGCACTGCAATATGGCCGGGTGGTCGCCAGTGGCGGCCGGATCGCGAAGATGGTCGAATTCAAGGACGCCAGCGACGCCGAGCGGGCCTGTCGCTTATGCAATTCCGGCCTGCTCGCGGCGCGCTCGGATGATTTGTTCGCGCTGCTGGCGCGGGTCGGCAACGACAACGCCCAGGGCGAATATTACCTGCCGGACGTCGTCAACATCGCGCTCGGCGACGGTCGCAGTTGCGCCGTGGTCGTCACTGCTGATCCGGATGAAGTCGCCGGGATCAACAGCCGCGCCGAACTCGCCGATGCCGAGGAGCGATGGCAGCAGCGCCGCCGCCGCCAGGCGATGGATGATGGCGCGAGCCTGATTGCGCCGCAGACCGTGTGGTTCACCTGGGACACCGTGCTTGGCCGGGACGTGCTGGTCGAGCAGAACGTGGTGTTCGGCCCCGGCGTGAAAGTTGCCGATGGCGCAAGGATCCGGGCCTTCAGCCACCTTGAAGGTGCGATCGTCGGACCGGCGGCGGAAGTGGGCCCTTACGCGCGGCTCCGCCCCGGTGCGGTGCTTGGGGAGAAAGCCAAGGTTGGGAATTTCGTGGAGATCAAGGCGGCCACGCTGGGCAAGGGTGCCAAGGCGAACCACCTCTCCTACATCGGCGATGCCGAGGTCGGGGCCGGGGCCAATATCGGCGCCGGGACCATTACCTGCAATTACGATGGCTATTTCAAATACAAGACCGTGATCGGCGAGCGCGCCTTCATAGGCTCGAATTCCGCCCTGGTGGCGCCGGTGCGAATCGGTGCGGACGCCATCGTGGCGGCAGGCAGCGCGGTCACCCGCGATGTGGCGGCCGGTGAATTACGGATCGTGCGCGCCGACCAGCTTGTAAAGCCGGGCTGGGCCGACCGCTTCCATGACGCGATGCGAAAAAAGAAATCCGAACGCCGGGTCTAGTATGTGTAAATACTTGGTATTCAAGGTAAAAGCACTATCCTATCCGATCCGGAGAAGTTCTTCTTAAGCATGGCTATTCAGCAACCGTTGGCCTTGCGCTTGTAAACCTCGCGCTCAAGATTTGAACGTGGGGAAACATGGCGAATACGTCGACGTGGCGCGCACTGGCTGGCGCCGCCCTAGGGGCGGGTGTCGCGGTCGCGTTGCTGTTTTCCGTGAATATCTCTGATCTGGTGCACACCCTTGTCCGCAGCGGTGGTCCGGCGCTGGCGGTCCTGTTCCTGTTCTCGCCGCTGGCGGTCCTGCTGCTGGCGATGCGCAGCATCCGCCGCGTGGCGGAACACCGGCTCGAAATCCGCAAGCGAGCCCGCGCTCACCGGGCCGCCCATGCGCTGGCCAAACGGGATCCCCTCACCGGCCTCTACAACCGCCGCGGGTTGATCGAGGACATCTCGGTGCTCGCCCGCGAAGGCGCCGCGCGCGGGCGGCCGCTCGTGCTGATGATTATCGATCTCGACAACTTCAAGATCGTCAACGACCAGCACGGGCACCTTACCGGGGACGATCTTCTGCGCGAGGTTGCCGAACGGATCTCCGCCAGTTGCCCTGACGATGCCCTTGTCGCCCGCATGGGTGGAGACGAGTTCGCCGTGGCCTTCACATTCGAAACGGGCTTCCAGATCGTTCCGGAGAGCGTCTGCTGCCACTTGCTCGACGCGCTCAACCAGCCGATCGAAGTGCAGGAGCTTAACCTGACGGTCGGCGCGTCGATCGGCATCGCGATGGTATCGGATGGCATCGCCAATGTGTCGACGCTGCTGCGGCAGGCGGACGTTGCGATGTACCGGGCCAAGCAGGCCGGTCGGAACTGCTTCCGCTGGTTCGATGCCAGCATGGAGCAGGACATCCGCGAACGCGCGCAGCTCGAGTCCGAACTGCGCTCGGCGGTCCAGCGTGAGGAAATCGTACCCTACTACGAGATGCAAAAGTGCCTCGAAACCGGCGAGATCGTCGGCTTCGAAGTGCTGGCCCGCTGGCAGCATCCGGTGCGCGGACTGGTCGAGCCGGCGCTGTTCATTACCATCGCCGAAGAGTGCGGCCTGATCGGCGAGCTGTCGCTGCAATTGCTGCGCCGCGCCCTGACGGAAGCCAGGGGATGGTCGCAGAGTTACCGGGTGAGCTTCAACGTCGCCCCGGCTCAGCTGCGCGATCCGAATTTTGCCCAGCAGGTGCTCAAGATCCTGACCGAAACCAGGTTCGCCCCACACCTGCTGGAGGTGGAGATGACGGAATCGGTCCTCATTTCCGACGCGCAACTGGCCAAGTCGGTGGTTTCCTCGCTCAAGAATCAGGGCGTTCGGCTGGCTCTGGATGACTTCGGCACGGGCTACTCGTCGCTCCAGCATTTGCGCGCGCTGCCGTTCGACCGGATCAAGATCGACCGCAGCTTTGTCCGATCGCTTGGCGAGTCGACGGAATCCGATGCGATCGTCACGGCAGTCCTTGGACTGGGCCGCTCGCTCAACGTCGAGGTCATTGCCGAAGGCGTCGAAACGGCCGCGATCGAGACGCGACTGAAGGAACTGGGCTGCACGCACGGGCAGGGCTGGTTGTTCAGCAAGCCGGTTTCCGGAGCAGACGTGCAGCAGTTGATCGAGGCACTGCGCAATGCGGAGCTTAGCGAAAACGCTGCTTTATTTGATATCATGATATGATATCAGTATATCAATGACGCGGATTCTTGCCGACCTGCCCGATGAAGACATCAAGCGCCTGGATCGCATCGCGCAGGATCAGGGCAAGAGCCGCGCCGCCGTATTGCGTGAAGCTGTAGCCGCTTATGCCGCTCAGCCCGCCCATTCCGACCTGGGTTGGCTCGACAAGGGGTGCGGGCTGTGGGCCCGGCACGGCGTCAATGTCGATCCCGCGGAATACGAGCGCAAGCGCCGCGCCGAATGGACGCGGTACTGGGATGACGATTACGAGGTGGTTCGCGCCGAGTCGCCCGAGTTGTTCGACGAAGAGGACGATCGCCAGCGGCAGATCTATCTCGCCATGCTCGCGGGCAAGTATCCTGCGGCGAAGCGGCCGGACAGCCCGTGAGCGGTTTCGCTTTTGACGCCAATATCCTGATCGACGCGCTCGCCGGATATCCTCCTGCCCGAACGGAAATCGAGCGGGCGGTTGGCCTGGCCTCGCGACCCTGGATCAGCCGCATGGTCTGGATAGAAGTCCTGTCGAAAGGCAGCGAGGCGCTCGTGCAGGATGCACTGGCGTTCCTCTCCAGATTCGGCATCGACGAAATCGACGATGAAATCGCCCACCGGGCCGCCGCATTGCGGCGCGAGCGCACGCGGCTTAGATCGACGGACGCGATCATCCTGGCAACTGCCCAGATCCGCGGCCGCGTACTAATTACACGAAATACAGAGGACTTTCCGGCAGCTATGCCGGGTATCCGGGTTCCTTACATCCTCTAGCGAAGGCAATTTTCCATGTGTGGCATTATCGGCATCGTCGGCAAGGAACAGGTGGCGGACCGGCTGGTCGATGGCCTGCGGCGGATGGAATACCGCGGCTACGATTCGGCCGGCGTCTGCACTCTTGACGAAGGCCAGCTGGTCCGCCGCCGCGCGCCGGGCAAGCTCGAGAACCTGGTGCGGGAGCTGGCTCGCCATCCCGCTCCGGGCCAGGTCGGCATCGCGCATACCCGCTGGGCCACGCACGGCGCGCCCACCGCTGCCAATGCCCACCCCCATGCCACGGACGAGCTGGCGCTGGTCCACAATGGGATCATCGAGAACTTCCGCCAGCTGCGCGATGCGCTGACCGCCCGGGGACGGCGCTTCGAAAGCGAAACCGATACCGAGGTGGTGGCCCATCTCGTCTCCGAATTGATCGAGGGCGGGGCGAGTCCGCAGGAAGCGGTGCAGCAGGCCTTGCCGCAGCTGCGCGGCGCGTTCGCGCTGGCAATCGCCTTCCGGCAGCATCCCGACATGCTGATCGGTGCGCGGCTCGGCTCGCCGCTGGTCGTCGGCTATGGCGAAGGGGAAACCTATCTCGGCTCCGATGCGCTCGCACTGGCACCGCTGACGCAGAAGATCTGCTATCTCGACGAAGGCGACTGGGTCATCGTGACGCGCGCGGGGTCACAGATTTTTGATAAGGATAACAAACCAGTAGCGCGCGAAGTTACCACTTCGGGAGCGTCTGCGGCGGCGATCGAGAAGGGTAATTACCGCCACTTCATGCAGAAGGAGATCTTCGAGCAGCCGACCGTGGTGGCGCAGACCCTGCACAGCTACATCCGCCAGCTTGACCAGAGCGTGGCGCTGCCCGCTTTCGATTTCGACTTGTCCGGGATCAACCGCGTTACCATCGTCGCCTGCGGCACCAGCTTCTATGCCGGGATGGTGGCGAAGTACTGGTTCGAGCAATTTGCCCGCCTGCCGGTCGACATCGATGTGGCGAGCGAGTTCCGCTACCGCGACCCGGTGCTTGAGCCGGGCGGGCTGGCGATCTTCATCTCGCAATCGGGCGAGACGGCCGATACACTCGCGGCGCTGCGCCATTGCAAGGCCGCCGGGCAGACGATCGCCGTGGTGGTCAACGTGCCGACCAGCTCGATGGCGCGCGAGGCTGATCTGCTGCTGCCGACGCACGCCGGACCGGAAATCGGGGTCGCCTCGACCAAGGCCTTCACGTGCCAGCTGGCCGTGCTGGCTGCGCTTGCTTCCCACATGGCCGTCAAGCGCGGGCGGATGGACCGGGCAGAGGAGGCCGAGGTGGTGCGGCACTTGCTCGAGGCACCCGCCAGCCTCAATGCCGCGCTGGCTCATGACGATGAGATCGCCGCCATGGCGCACCTCATCGCCCCGGCGCGTGATGTGCTCTACCTGGGGCGCGGTCCGGACTATCCCCTGGCCCTGGAAGGTGCGCTAAAACTCAAGGAAATCAGCTATATACACGCCGAAGGTTATGCCTCTGGCGAAATGAAGCACGGACCGATCGCACTGATCGACGAGGCGGTGCCGGTGATCGTGCTCGCACCCTCGGGCCCGCTGTTCGAGAAGACGGTGTCCAACATGCAGGAAGTGCGCGCCCGGGGCGGCAAGATCGTGCTGATCTCCGACCGCGAGGGGCTCGACGAAGCGGGCGAGGGCTGCCTGGCCACGATCGAGATGCCCAAGGTGCATCCGTTGATCGCGCCGCTGGTCTATGCCGTGCCGGTGCAGCTGCTGGCTTACCACGTGGCCTGCGTGAAGGGCACCGATGTCGATCAGCCGCGCAATCTGGCAAAGTCCGTAACGGTGGAATAGAATCAGAATTATAGACAATTGGAACTGTTTAACCGTTTCCTATCATATGGTTATACGGACTAAGGTGCTGTCACAGGTTCGTCTAAATGTTCAACGGAAGGAGCGGTTAGATAAACTGCTACAGCTCCGATTGATGGGGTGGTCAGATAGGCAAATTGCTGACTGCTTAAACGATCTTGGCAATGTCAGTCCGAATGGAAAACCGTATACTGGTAAGCTGATATGGGTGACCTTAAAGAAATACATCGAAAGATTGGAACGTAAAGAGGATACCTCGTACCAAATGAAATCTGAATTAGTTTGTGTATTTTTAAATTCTCACAAAACGAAATTTATAATCTAATAATAGTAAAAATCATAAAACACTATATGTAATGAGTGAATGTTGGATTTATCACAACATATAGTGATTTTGATATGAGAAATATATAAATCAGAATTCAGTTTAACTCTTTATATTCTTTATGTTAAGATTTTTCATATCGTTAATTTTTGAATTAATGTTACGTATAAATTATGCCTCAAAAGTACGTATTTTATAAATAGATCATAAATACGGATTAAATTGTTCCCCGTCAGCACCAATGGCACAGATTTGAGGTTGTGATTTAAGGAGTGTTGGGGCTTCGTCGTAGTGACGAAGGAACGAAGATGAAGCCCCAACACTCCTTGAAA